>NZ_JAIQDF010000011.1:0-401594 GCF_020037055.1 Myxococcus sp. AS-1-15
GGCCTGGGCCTCGAAGAGGGAGTGGAGGGTGGCGTCCTCGGGGTAGCGGACGTGCTCGCCCTGGAAGTCGGAGAGCAACTGGACGTGCTCATCCTGGGTGAGCAACGGCAGCTCGGACAGACGGGTGTCCGGGTTGGCGGCCACCGCGCCGAGCAGCGTGTAGAAGTGCCCACGCAGCCGCTGGACCGTCGTCACGTCGAAGAGGTCGGTGTTGTACTCGAGCCAACCGAAGATCTCGTCCGGCCGGTCCTCGCGCAGCTCCAGCAGCAGGTCGAACTTGGCCGAGCCGGGGTCCACGAGCAGATACGTGGACTGGAGCCCCGGCATGGACAGGTCCTGGCGCGGGGTGTTCTGGAAGCTGAACATCACCTGGAACAGCGGGTGACGGCTCAGGTCGCGCGGAGGCTGCAGCTCCTCGACGAGCTTCTCGAACGGCAGCTCCTGGTGCGCGTACGCCGCCATGCACACGTCCTTCGCGCGGCGCAGCAGCTCGCGGAAGGTGGGGTTGCCGCCCAGGTTGTTGCGCAGCACCAGCGTGTTGACGAAGAAGCCGATCAACGACTCCAGCTCCGGCACGTTGCGGCCGGCGATGGGAGAGCCGACGGTGATGTCCGTCTGCCGCGAGTGACGGTGCATCAGCGTCTGGAACGTCGCCAGCAACGTCATGAAGAGGGTGGCGCCCTCCTGCTGGCTCACTTCCTTCAGCGCGCGCGTGAGCGCCACCGGGAGCGTGACGAACTGACGCGAGCCCCGGTACGTCTGGCGCACGGGACGCGGCCTGTCGGTGGGCAGCTCCAGCGGCGCGGGCAGCGTCTTCAGGTGCTGCTTCCAGAAGTCGAGCTCGACGCGCAGCCGCTCGCCCTGCATCCGCTCGCGCTGCCACTCCGCGAAGTCCGAGTACTGGATGGCGAGCTCGGGAATCGCGGGCGATTGTCCCGTGACCTCCGCGGCGTAGAACGCCATCAGCTCGCGCACGAAGACGCCCAGCGACCAGCGGTCCGTCACCAGGTGGTGCATGGTGACGAGCGCCACGTGGTTGTCGGGCCCCAGGCGCAGTACCTTGCCGCGCAGCAGCGGACCCTTCGCCAGGTCGAACAGGCGCTGGGACTCCTCGCTGGTACGGCGCTCCACCTCCGCGTCCTGCTCCTCCTTGGCCAGCGCGGAGATGTCCTCCACGGGGATGCTCAGCGTCAGCTCCGGCAGGACGACCTGCACGGGGAGCCCGTCGTCGCGCGCGGCGAACACCGTGCGCAGCGACTCGTGCCGGCGCACCACCTGGTTCACGCACCGCTCCAGCAGCGGGATGTCCAATGTGCCGGTGAACTGCACGGTGATGTGGACGTTGTAGGCGAACGCCTGGCCGCCCTCGAGTTGGTCCACCACCCACAGCCGCTGCTGCGGGAAGGACGCGGGCGCCGGCTCGGTGCTGGCGCGACGCGGAATGGTCCGCTCGAGTGCCTGGGCCGACGAGGCCTGCAGCTGGCCCTTCTTCTCCTTGAGGAGCAACTCGTACAGCGCGCGCTGCTTGGGAGTGAGCTTGTCGAGGTTCTTGGAACTACCGCTCATTGCTGGACTCCGGGTCCTCCGGTGGCTGGGGATGCCCAGGGCGGAGGGAAGTTCGAGGGGACCGGACGAGCAGGGCTCTCCGGTCCATGAAAGGTTCAGGGCCGGCTATCGCGAGCGACGCGCGAGCTCGGCTTCGATTTCTTCGTCACTGAGGTTGGCCAGCTCATCGAGCGCGGCCTGACTGGCGGCCTCTTCCAGCGCCGCCTGATGGTCCGCCACCAGCTTCGCCAGCGAGGCCACCGTGGCGGCCTCGAAGAGCTTCGCCAGGGGAATGTCCAGGTCGAACTGGGTGCGCAGCCGTCCCGCCACGCGCGTGGCCAGGAGCGAGTGGCCACCCAGGTCGAAGAAGTTGTCGTTGAGGCCCACGGAGTCGACGCCGAGGACCTCCTGCCAGAGCGCCGCGAGCTGCTTCTCCAGCTCGGAGCCGGGCGCGACGAAGGGCGTCTTCGAGCGACGCGGCTTGCCGGCCGCGCGGGCTCCCGCGGTGGGCTGCGACGTCTCCCGCTGAATCCACAGGCGCCAGCGCTGCGCCAGGTCACCGGTGGCGACCACCACCTGACCATCCACGCCGAGCGTCACCAGCCGGCGCACGGCCTCCGCGCCCTCCGCGGGCGTCATGGCGTACTGGTCCATGCTGGTGCGCACGTTCGTGTGCTTCGTCTCCTCGGGCCACGGGTCCCACGACGCGCTCACCCAGCGCGTCCCCGTGCGGCCCGCGCGCGCCTGCGCGAAGGCATCCATGAACAGGTTCGAGGACGCGTACGTCAGGTAGCCCAGGCCGCCGAGCACCGCGGCGTTGGACGAGAAGAGCAGCACGAAGTCCGCCGAGCGCCGGCTCAGCACCTGCTCCAGGGCATAGGTGCCATGGACCTTGGGGCCGAACTGCGTCTCGGACTCGCTCCGGCCGATGTCCGTCAGCGGGTTGTAGAGCGACGGGCCCTGCGTGACGCCCGCGCAGTGGAGCACGCCGTTCAACGCGCCGAAGCGGGCCTCCACCTTGGCGACGGCCGCCTCCAACCGCGCCGCGTCCGCGACGTCCGCGTGCACCACCATCACCTGGGCGCCCGCCTGCTCCAGCTCTCGCACGCGGAGGATGCGGCGCGCCACGGCATCGTCCTCGGGATGCGTGGCCAGGTAGGAATCCCACTCGGAGGGCGCGGGCAGCGCCGTGCGACCCAAGAGTGCGATGCGCGCGTGGAGCGTGCGCGCCAGATGCTCGGCCAGCATCAGGCCGACCCCGCCGAGGCCGCCCGTGATGAGGTACACGCCCTGCTCACGCAGCGGCGTGGGAGCCTCGCCGGCGGGCTCCAGGCGCAGCGGCGAGTGCGTCTGCGCGTAGCGGAGGCTGCCGCGCCATGCGACCACGGCGTCACGCGAGCGCTGGCTCAGCTCGGCGAGCAGTCGCTCCGCGAGCTTCTCCACCGCCGGGCTTCCGGGCGCGGGGGCGACGACGTCGAGGCAGCGCGTGGAGACGTGCTCCTGCTCCTGCGGAATCACCTTGCAGGGCCCCAGCAGCGTGGCCTTCTCGGGGAGCGCCGTGCCCTCGCCCGCGACGTCCTGCACGCGGTCCGTCACGACTTCAACGCGCACCGGGCGCGACGTGTCGCCCTTCGCGAGCGCCTGCCCCAGGTGCAACAGGCTGTAGTAGCCCGTGTCCTGGACCTTGCGGAACAGCTCGGGGCTGGACGGCTCGTCGCCCGAGGAGCCCAGGCTCCACAGGTGCACCACCACCGAGGGGCTCAGGTCCTGGTCGGCCAGGTCCTTCCACAGCGTCGCGTAGTCACCACGCAGCCGGGCATCCAGCGCGTAGCGCTTCGCCGCGTCGCGCATGAAGGCGCCGCCCTGGCGCACGCGCACCACGTCCTGCCCGGCCTCCTCCAGTCGACGGGCCAGCGCCTCGCCGACGCCCAGGCCGTCCACGAAGAGCACCCAGCACCGGCGCTCCTGCAGCGCCTTGCGGTCCAGGGCGATGGGCGCCGTGCGGTGCCACGCGGGGACATGGAACCAGTCCGCGACGTCCGCGAGCTTTCCTTGCGGCGTCTGGGACGACACGGCCTGCGTGGACTCGGCGCGCGCGGCCGGGGCCACCCAGTAGCGCTGTCGCTCGAAGGGGTAGGTGGGCAGCGGCACGCGGCGAAGGCCACGGTCCTCGTTCACGTCGTCCCAGTCCACCTCCACGCCGTCCAACCAGAGCTGGCCCAGGGTGTTCAGCACCGAGGCCAGCGCGGGCAGCGAGTCCGCGAGGCTGGTCCTGATCGCGCGCGTGCCCGTGGTGCCGGCCAACGCACGGGCGCGCTCGACCAGCGCCCCCGGGGTCCCCATCGTGAGGACGACGCGGGTGGGCTCCTTCACCAGCTCGCGCAGCGCATCGTCCAGGCGGGACGTGTTGCTCGCCGCGTCCAGCCAGGTCTCCGGGCGCACGGCCTCGGCGTCCGTGACGAAGGCGCCTGTCGCGGAGGAGAGCAGCGGCGTCTCGGGAGCCTTCAGCCCCGAGCCCGTCAGGCCCGCACGCTGACTGCTCGGGTCCCCGAGCAGCGCCATCGTCAGGGCCTTCTCCAGCGGGAGTGCTCCCGAGAGCGCCGCCGCGACCCACGCGCCGGTGCCCTCTCCGAGCACGGACTCGGGCACCAGGCCCCAGGCCATCCACAGCCGCGCCAGCGCGTACTGCTCGACGAAGCGCGCCATCGTGCCCAGCGGGGCGGGGAGCGAGGGACGGCTGCCGTCCTCGGGATACATCGCGGCGCTCAGGTCCAGGTCCAACGGCGAGCGCAGCAGCTTCGCGCACGCGTCCACCTCCGCGCGGAACACCGGCTCCGAGCGGTAGAGCGACTCCAGCGGCGTGCCCGCGCCGGCATCGGAGAAGAGGAACGACACGGGCCGCTGGCTCGTCTCGTGCGTCGCCGTGAGGACGCGCTGGGGCTCGGCCATGCGCAGCACGCGCACGGCGTCCTGGACGTCACGGGCGACGAGGACCCGGCGATGCGAGTGCGCCTTGCGACCCACCTGGAGCGTGTGGGCCACGTCCGCCAGTGACAGCTCGGGATGGGACTCCAGGTGCTGCGCGAGCCGCGCGGTCGCCGTGTCGAGCGCCGTGTGGCTGCGCGCCGACAGCACGAGCAATTCCCACGGACGGCTCGCGGACGACGCGGGCGTGGCGGGTGCCTCCTCGAGGATGACGTGTGCGTTGGTGCCGCCGATGCCGAACGAGCTCACGCCCGCGCGCCGGGGCGTGCGCCCACGGGGCCACGGCTGGAGCGTGGTGTTCACGTAGAAGGGGCCGCTGTCGAAGTCGATCTGCGGGTTGGGTGACTCGAAGTGGAGGCTGGGCGGGAGCTGCTGGTGCTTCATCGCCAGGATGGCCTTGAGCAGGCTCGCGCTGCCGGCCGCCGCGTCCAGGTGTCCCACGTTCGTCTTCACCGAGCCGATGGGGATGGTGCGGCGCCCCTTCGTCTTGTTGCCGAAGGCCTTCGTCAGCGCGCGGATCTCGATGGGGTCGCCCAGCGCGGTGCCGGTGCCGTGCGCCTCCACGTAGTGGATGCTGTCGGCGGACACCTCGGCGGCGGCGAGCGCGTCCTTGATGACGGTGGCCTGGCCCTGCACGCTGGGCGCGGTGAAGCTGGCCTTCACGGCGCCGTCGTTGTTGATGGCGGAGCCCTTGATGACGGCGTGGATGGTGTCACCGTCGGCGAGCGCGTCCTCCAGCCGCTTGAGGACGACGAGGCCGATGCCGCTGCCGAAGATGGTGCCCGCCGCCTTCGCGTCGAACGCGCGGCAGTGGCCGTCCGGCGAGACGATGCCGCCGTACTGGTACAGGTAGCCCACGTTCTGCGGGACGTTGATGGCCACGCCGCCCGCGACGGCCATCCGGCACTCGTCGGCGAGCAGCGCCTGTCCGGCCAGGTGCAGGGCGACGAGCGCGGTGGAGCACGCGGTGTGCACCGAGTACGCGGGGCCGCGCAGGTTGAGCCGGTGCGCCACGCGCGTGGTGAGGAAGGCCAGGTCGTTGCCCAGGCCGATCTCGAACGGGTCCAACCCGCCCAGCGCGGCGGGGTTCGAGAAGAGGTTGAAGACGTACGTGTCCGTGCGCGCGCCGGCGTACACGCCGATGCGGCCCTTGAAGCGCTCGGTGTCGTAGCCCGCGTGCTCCAGGGCCTCCACGGCGCACTCCAGGAACACGCGCTGCTGCGGGTCCATCACCTCCGCTTCCTTGGGGGTGACGCCGAAGTAGCCCGCGTCGAACAGGTCCGCGTCCTCGAGGACGGCTGCGGCCTTCACGTAGTTCGGGTCCGAGCGAACGGCGGCGGTGTCGAGCGCGCTGGGCTCCAGGTCCGCGTCCTCCAGGAACCGGATGGACTCCACGCCGTCGCGCAGGTTCTTCCAGAAGGCCTCCAGGTCGCGCGCCCCCGGGAACCGCCCCGCCATGCCGATGACGGCGATCTCCAGTCCGGTGGTGTCCGCGTTGGACGAATCCGTGGCCATGTCTCTCTCCCGAGTCCCGCTCAAGTGTCGACCTTCCTCGCCCGCTGCTGCTTCAGCGCGCTCCTGCGCCGCTGACGCCGCCCCTCGTCTTCCGCGTCCTCATCGCCCTCGTCCCCGCTCACCGGGTCCGAGGCGAGCCCCACCCGACGGACCAGGTCCTCGATGTGGTGACGCGCCTTCGTCGTTCCGTGCTCTTCGCGGAGCTGCTCGCCCAGCCGCGCCGCCGAGGCGCGCGGGCCCGTGTCCTCGTGCGCCGCGCGCAGCGCCGCCGCGAGTCGCTCCACGCTCAGCTCGCCGATGGGAATCGCCGGTCCACCGCAGCCGCGCTCCTGGACGACCTCGCCCCAGGTGAACTGGTCATACGTGTGCGGCACGACGACCTGGGGGACGCCCGCGCGGAACGCCGCGCCCGTGGTCCCCGCGCCGCCGTGGTGCACCACGCACGACACCCGCGAGAACAGCCACGAGTGCGGCACCTGTCCCAGCGCGTGCGCCGTCGGAGGCAGGGCGCGCTGGCCCAGGCCGCTCCAGCCGTGCTGGATGAGGGCCCGTCGTCCCGCGCGCTTGGCGGCGGCCACCAGCGTGTCCGTCAGCGCCGCCGGGTCCGCGTGCGTCATGCTGCCGAAGGTGATGCACACCGGCGGCTCGCCCTCCGCCAGGAACGCGGCCAGCTTCGGGTCCGGCGTGAAGTCCGGCTCGTCGAGCAGGCAGTAGCCGACGGTGTGGTGGTGCGCCGGCGCGTCCGAGGGGGGCGGACGCACGTGCCGGCTCAGCGCGGTGAGGACCAGCTGCGGTGACAGTCCATCCACCAGCGGATTGTCGAGCGGAGGCAGTCGCAGTGACTCGCGCAGCGGGTTCACCAGTCCGCGCACCGCGGCCTGGAACGCCGGGCTCCCGCCACCGCTGCCGCTGTGCTCCACGAGCACCGTCACGAAGGGCAGGTGCGTGAGGTCGTGCACCATGCGGGCGGCGGGCTGCACGCGTCCGCTGACGAGGACATCCGCGTTGCGGCATGCCGCGCGCAGGTCCTCCAGCATGAGGGGCACGGCCTCGGCGAGCGGCTGGAAGAGCTGGAGCATGCCTCCGGCGGAGTGGGCGACCGCGGGGTTGCCCATCATCGCCTGGGTGATGCCGCTCTGTGCGTCCCTCAGGTCGGGACCCACCGGGGCGAACTCCAGGCCGTGGTGCCGCGCCAGCGCCTCGTACGAGGGCGCTGCGGCGAGCACCGGCTGATGGGCGTGGCGCTTGAGCTCGACGGCCAGGGCCACGAAGGGCTGGACGTCACCGAGAGACCCGAAGTTGGTGAGGATGACTCGCATGGTGCGCGGGCAGGGTCGACTGCGGGCCGACTCAGCCCTCGTCCTCCACTTCCTCGTCGTCGGAGCGCCGCCGGGAGCGCTGCCGCTGGAGGTTCTGCTTGCGGCGCTGCACCGTGGACTCGCGCTCGTCCGTCTCCGACTGCACCGTGCCCGCCTCGGGAGGCTGGAGCAGGGCGGCCAGGGCCTTCACCGTGACGCCTTCGTAGAGGCTGGAGGCGGGCACGCTGATGTCCAGGCGCCGCTTGAGCCGATCACTGAGCTGCACGGCGATGAGGGAGTCACCGCCCAGCTCGAAGAAGTTGTCCTGGATGCCGATGGGCGCGACACCGAGCGTCTGCTGCCAGAGCTCCGTGAGCGTGCGCTCCATCTCCGTCGTGGGCGCGACATAGGCGCTGCGCAGGTTCGATGGCCGGGGATGCTGAGGCCGCGCGGCCGGGGTGGCGGAGTCCACCGCCTCGACGGCGCGGGGGCGGGCCTGTCGCGCCACCGGGTCGTGCGTGGACACCACCCACCAGCTGCCCTCGGACTGCGAGAGCACGCGCGCGAGGGCCTCGGCGCCCTGCTCGGGAGCGATGGCCAGCCGGTCCAGGGCCTCTCCGCGTGCACCCGGATGCGCGCCGTAGTCCTCCACGCGCACCACGTCCCAATCCAGGCTCACCCAACGCCGCCCCGCGCGAGTCGTCGCCTGGGCGAACGTGTCCTGCCACGCGCTCGCCGCGGTGTGCGCGACGGTGGCCATGCCGCCCAGCACGGAGGAGATGGAGGACGCCACCACGCGGAAGTCCAGGGGACGCTCGCCGAGCACCTGGTCGAGCAGCGCCAGTCCCCGCACGCGCGCATCGAAGTGCCACGCGCTCTCCTCGGGCCCCGTCTCGGAGACGAGCCGCGCCACCTGCTCGCGCGGCAGCCAGGCCCCGTACACCACGCCGTGCGCGGCACCGAAGCGCGCCAGCACGGTCTCCACCGCTTCGCGCAGGGATTCCTGCCTCGTCACGTCGACGGAGATGACGGTGACCTCGGCGCCCAGGCTCTCCAGCTGACGAGCCCGACGGATGCGCTGCGAAGAGGGATGCGCCTCGCCGTGCTGGGACAGGTGCGTGTCCCAGTGCTCGCGTGACGGCAGGTCCGCGGGCTCCAGGCAGACCAGCTTCGCGCCGGGCGAGATGCCCGCGAGGGCGCGGGCGTTCATCGCGCCCACGCCGCTGAGGCCATGCACCAGCAGGTACATGCCACCCGGGCGCGAGAGGACCTTCGCGCCCGTCGCGTCGGGCAGCGGCAGCGGCTCCAGCGTGCGGACCCAGCGGTGCGGACCTCGCAACGCGACCACCGTGTCCAGGGCCGTCGAGCGCAGCTCCGCGCGCAGGGACTGGAGGCTCGCGGGGGGCAGCTTGAAGTCCGCGTCCGTCACCACGTCGATGTGGCGCAAGCGCAGGAACGGCTGCTCCTGCGAGACGACCTGGCAGGGGCCCAGCACCGTGGCCTTGTCCGGCGAGAGGGCTTCGTCGCCCGTCACCTCGTGGACTTGGTTGGTCACCACCCAGATGGAGCAGGGCTTCTCGGGGGCGTGCTCGACGAGGGCACGCGCGAGGGCGACGAGCGAGTGGTACCCGCTCGCCTGCGCCTGCGCGAAGGACGTGGGCAGCCCGGGCGTGAGGCTCCACAGGTGCAGCACGGCGTCGGGCAGCAGGCCCACGTCACGCAGCGCGCCGAGCAGCGCGCGGAAGTCCGACAGCGAGCCGGGCGCGATGGTGAACTCGGAGTCCCCCGTGCGACTGAAGGCCGTACCCGGGCGCACGCGGAGGACTCGTCGCTCGTCACCAGGGGCGGCAGCCAGGAGCGCGTCGGTGGGAGAGGTCTCGTCCTCGAACACCAGCCAGACGCGAGGCGTGACCCCTCGCGCGACGAGCGAGGACGACAGCGGGGCGCGCTTCCAGGACGGCACATGGAACCAGCGCTCCATCGGCTCCTGGACGAGCGCGGTCTCCGTGGCGGCGGGCGCGCTCTTCGCTTCGGAGGACGGCGTGTTCCGCGTCTCCGGCTCCACCCAGAAGCGCTGACGCTCGAACGGGTAGGTGGGGAGGGGGAGCCGCTGGCGTCGCTCCTCGCCGTGGAAGCCCTTCCAGTCGACGGTGACGCCCGCGAGCCAGAGGTCGCCCAGCGTCGAATACGCGATCGGTGGTGCGCCCGGTGCGACGGTGTCCTGCGACGTCGGCATGGACGCGAGCACCGGGCGCGACGCGACTGTGTCCGGATGTCTCCGCGCGAGCCTGCTGAGCACCTGTCCCGGGCCGCATTCGAGCAACACGCGCTTCGGGTCCGACAGCAGGGCGTGGAGCCCATCGGCGAAGCGCACCGCGCCGCGCAGGTGCTGTGCCCAGTAACGCGGGCTCGTCGCCTGCTCGGTGGTGATCCACGTCCCGGTGACGTTGGAGACGAAGGGCAGGGTGGGCGGCCGCAGCGGCATGGCCGCCGCGCGAGCGGTGAAGGCGTCGAGGATGGGGTCCATCATCGTCGAGTGGAACGCATGCGACGTGGCGAGCACGTGGCTGCGCACGCCGGCCTCCTCGAGCAGGCGGCGCACGCGCTCCACCGCCTCATGCGGCCCGGAGACGACACACTGCATGGGCGAGTTCACCGCGGCGAGGCTCAGCTCGGTGCCGAGGTAGGGTCGCACCTCGTCCTCGCTCAGCGGCACGGCCAGCATCGCCCCGGACGGGAGCGACTGCATCAGCCGTCCACGCGCCGCCACCAGTTGGAGCGCGTGCTCCAACGAGAAGACACCCGCGAGGCACGCGGCCACGTACTCACCGATGCTGTGGCCGAGCATCGCGGCGGGCTTCACGCCCCAGGTCATCCACAGCCGCGCGGTGGCGTACTCGAGGACGAAGAGCGCGGGCTGGGTGAGCTCCGTCCTCGCCAGCGTGCGCTCGTTCTCCTCCGGTGTGCCGGCCTTCGGATACAGCACGTCGCGCAGGTCCTTGCCGCCCAGGTGCGGAACCAGCAGCGCCGCGCACCGGTCCACCTCGGCCCGGAACACGGGCTCCGCGTCGTACAGCGCGCGGCCCATGCCCACGTGCTGCGAGCCCTGGCCGGGGAACAGGAACGCCACCGGCCGGTCCACGCTGTCCTGGGCTTCGGGGGCTGACGGCTCGGTGGGAGTCCGGGTCAACGCCTCCACCGCGTCGCCCGCATCGCGCGCGAGGATGAAGCGGCGGTGCGAGAAGCGCTGACGACCCGCCTGGAGCGTCCACGCCACGTCCGCGAGCTTCGCGTCGGGGAGATTCTTCAGCGCCTCCGCCAACCGCTGCGTGCTGGTCTCCAGCGCGGAGGGCGTGCGGGCCGACACCGGGAGCAACTGCCACGCACGGCGCGGAGTCGCGCTGTCGAGCGGACGCGGCGGCTGCTCCAGGACGACGTGCGCGTTGGTGCCGCCCACGCCGAACGAGCTCACCCCGGCGCGGCGAGGCATGGCGGTGGCGGGCCATGGCTTGAGCGTCGCGTTGACGTAGAATGGGCTGTTGTCGAAGTCGATGGCCGGGTTGGGCCGCTCATAGTGGAGGCTGGGCGGCAGCTCGCCGTGCTTCACCGCCATCGCCGCCTTGATGAGGCCCGTCACGCCGGCCGCCGCGTCCAGGTGGCCCAGGTTGCCCTTCACCGAGCCGAGCGCGCAGTAGCGCCGTCGCTGCGTGGACGCGCGGAAGGCGCGGGTGAGCGCCTCCACCTCGATGGGGTCACCCAGCGGCGTCGCGGTGCCGTGTGCCTCCACGTAGCCGATGTCGTCGGCCTCCAGCCCCGAGGCCGCCAGCGCCTCGGCCACCACCTGGGCCTGACCCTCGACGCCCGGCGCGGTGTAGCCCGCCTTGAGCGAGCCGTCGTTGTTGATGGCCGAGCCCTTGATGACCGCGTGCACGGTGTCGCCATCGCGCACCGCGGCCTTCAGCTTCTTGAGCACCACCACGCCCGCGCCGCTGCCGAACAGCGTGCCTCGCGCCTTCGCGTCGAAGGGCCGGCAGCGTCCATCCGGAGACGCCATGCCGCCCTCCACGTGCCGATAGCCATGGAGGAAGCTCACGTTGACGGAGGCGCCGCCCGCGAGCGCCATGTCGCACTCGCCGTTGAGCAGGCTCTGGCAGGCCAGGTGCACCGCCACCAGCGACGTCGAGCACGCGCTCTGCACCGCGTGGCTCGCGCCCCGGAGGTTCAGCTTGTACGAGACGCGGGTGGCCAGGAAGTCCGTGCCGTTGCCGATGTTCACCTGCACCGGCTCCACCGACTCCAGCAGGCGCGGGTTGCGCGCCAGGTTCATCAGCAGGTACGTGTTGAGCGTGGCGCCGCCGTACACGGAGATGGCGCCCGGGAAGTCGCGCGGCGAGTAGCCCGCGTGCTCCAGCGCCTCCCAGCAGACCTCCAGGAAGACGCGGTGCTGCGGGTCCGTCAGCTCCGCCTCACGGGGCGGCATGTCGAAGAACGCGGCGTCGAAGGACTCGGGCTCGGGCATCACCGCGGCGGCGCGCACGAAGTCCGGGTCCTCCACCTGCTCCGGAGCGACGCCCGCGGCGAGGCTCTCCTCGGGCGTGAAGAAGCGGATGGACTCCACGCCGCCGCGCAGGTTCGCCCACAGCTCGGTCGTGCTCCGCGCGCCAGGGAAGCGCCCGGACATGCCGATGATGGCGAGGTCCGCGTCGTCGATGTCTGACGGCTGCTTCACGTCCACGGCGTCCGCTCCTTCACTCACGGCGGCTGCGCCGCTCGCGTCGCGCGGCTCCACGGTTCTGACTCGACTCGAACCCGGGCGGGTCCGAAGGGGCGCCGAGCGCTCCCAGCTTCTTCGCCAGCGCGGCCACCGTGGGCGCCTCGAAGACGGAGGTGAGGGGAACCTCGCGCCCCAGCTCCCGCTTCAGCCGTCCGACGATCTTGAGCCACAGGAGCGAGTTGCCGCCCAGGTCGAAGAAGTTGTCATGGATGCCCAGCCGCGACAGCCCGAGCTGCTCCTGCCACACCTTCGTCAGGGCCAGCTCCAGGTCGCCGGTGGGCGCCACGTACTCGGTGCCCAGCTGCGGCCGCTCGTGCGTCGCGCCGCCCGAGGTGTCCTGGTTCTTCTGCCCACCCTCACGCTTCAACCAGCGCGCCACGCGCGCCTCCAGGTCTCCGGTGGAGACCACCACCTGCCCGCCCAGAGAGGACTCCGCGACGCGGCGGAAGGCCTCCACGGCCTCGTCCTCCGTCATGGCGAATGCGTCCAGGCTCGTCTTCGTCTCACGGGACTCCTCGTCCACCGAGGGCCACCCATCCCAGTTCGTGCTCACCCAGCGCGTCAGCCCCTGCTTCGAGCGCGAGGTCGCGAACGCGTCGAGGAAGGCATTCGCCGCGCCGTACGCCGCGAGCCCCAGGCCCCCGAGCACCGAGGCGTTGGACGACACCAGCATCACGAAGTCGAGCTCACGGCCCGCCAGCGCCAGCTCCAGCGCGTACGTGCCCTGCACCTTCGCGCGGAAGTGGGGCTCGCACGCGGCGGCATCCAATCCGGAGAGCAGCGCCACGGCGCCTTCACCCGCGAGGCCCGCGGCGTGGATGACGCCGTGCACCTCGCCGAACTGCATCGCCCCTTGGGTGATGGCGACGCTGAGCAGCATGTCATCCGCCACGTCCGCGCGAGCCAGCAGCACCTCGGCGCCCGCCGCCTCCAGCTCCCTCACCGCGCGGCGCTTGTGGCCGCCGCGGTCCATCTCCAGACCCCACCGGCTCACGAGCACGAGCCGCGCCTGATGCTGGCGCGCCAGGTAGCGGGCGATCATCAGGCCCACGCCGCCCAGGCCGCCGGTGATGACGTAGACGCCCCGGTGACGGAAGGGCCGCGCGGGCTGGGTGTCCGCCTCCAGCCGCACCGGCTCATGCGTCTGCACCAGCCGAGTCGTCCCGCGCCAGGCGACGACGGGCTCGCGAGCCTCGGTGGCCGTGCTCGTCACCTCCTGCAGCAGCGCCCGTGTGTCGAGCGCCACCGGGCCACGGCCCAGGTCCACGTAGCGGCAGGAGAGGAAGTCGTGCTCCTGCGGGATGACCTTGCACAGGGCCGGAAGCGTGGCGCGCTCGGGGGCGACTTCATCCGAGCTCTCCACGTCGAGCGCCTGACGACCGACGACCGTCAGCTCCACGGGGCCGGGGAGCTCCGCCTCCGTGAGCGCCCGCGTCAGGCGGAGGAGCGGATGGAACCCTCGCGCCTGGGCCTGCTCGAAGCGCTCGTTGCCGAAGGCGTCCTGCTCGCCCTCGCGAGAATCCAGGCTCCACAGGTGGACGATGTTCTCCACCTTGAAGTCCTTCGACTTCAGCGCGAGCAGCAGGAAGCCCGGCTCGTCTGCATCCGCCGGGTCCAGGCTGAAGTGGTTCTCGCCCAGCTCCTCGAGCCTCGCGCCCGGAGTCACCCGCGCGACGCGATGTCCCTGCTCCTCCATCGCCATCGCCAGGGCCGAGCCCACGCCGGTGGAGTCCAGGAACACGACCCAGTCCTTCGGCGTGACGGCCCCGGCGCGCGGCGGCGCCAGCGGGGCGCGCTTCCAGGACGGCAGATAGAACCAGTTGGAGACATCCGCGCTCTTGTTCGCCGCGGACCGCCGACGCGCGGAAGGGGCCTGGGGCGCGAGCCAGTAGTCCTGTCCCTCGAAGGGGTACGTCGGCAGCGGGACGCGCAGCCGCCGCGCCTTGCCGCGCACGGCCGACCAGTTCACCTCGACGCCCGCGGCCCAGAGTCGCCCGAGCGTCGCGGTGAGGTGCTCCTCGTCCGCCACCGGGTCCTGCGGATGGCGCAGGGACGAGAGCACCGCCGGCGCGGAGGGGCCGTTGACCTGGAGCCGCGCGAGCGTGCTGAGCGTCCGGCCCGGACCGACCTCCAGGTAGACGCGCGCGGGGTCCTTGGCCAGCTCGCGGATTCCGTCGCCGAAGCGCACCGTCTGCCGCAGATGCTTCACCCAGTACGACGGGTCCAGCGCGTCATCCAGGTCGATCCACGTGCCGGTGAGGTTCGACAGGAACAGCACGTTCGTCGGCGGGTTGAGCTTGATGGTGCGGATGAAGTCGCTGAAGCGGTCGAGGATCGGGTTCACCACGTACGAGTGCGCGGCGACGTCGATGGGGATGTGACGGAACTCCACCTCGCGGCGGGTCAGCTCCGTGGCCAGGGCTTCCACGGCCTCCACCGTGCCCGCGACCACGCACTGCGCGGGGCCATTCACCGCCGCCAGGGACAGCGTCTCCCCGAGCAGAGGACGGACCTCCGACTCGGGCAGCGGCACGCTGAGCATGCCGCCACCGGGCAGCTCCTCGAAGAGCTTGCCGCGCATCACCACCAGCGCGAGCGCGTCCTCGAGCGAGAAGATTCCCGCCAGGTGCGCCGCCATGTACTCACCCAGGCTGTGGCCGATGACCGCTTCCGGCTTCACACCCCAGGACTCCCACAGCTTCACCGTCGCGTACTCGATGGTGAACAGCGCCGGCAGCGCCAGGGAGGTGCGCTTGAGGCGCTGGCCCGCGCTCTCCGCCGAGGCCGCGTCCGGGTACATCACGGGCTTCAGGTCGAAGCCCAGCTTGGGCCGCAAGAGCTTGCAGCAGTGGTCCACCGCCTCGCGGAACGCGGGCTCGGCGTCGTAGAGGCCACGGCCCATGTCCGGGTATTGCGCGCCGCCCCCGGGGAACATGAAGACCAGCGACACCGACGTCGTGCCGGGCGAGTGCGTGAAGAACCGCTGTGGATCCCGCGTCTCCAGGACCCGCACCGCGTCCTCCCGGTCCTTGCACACGATGACCCGGCGCAGTTCCAGGGCCTTGCGGCCGGTCTGCAGCGTCCACGCCACGTCCGCGAGCTGCTGCTCGGGATGCGCCTTCAGGTGCGTGAGCAGCGCCGAGGTCTGGGCCTCCAGCGCCGTCTGCGTCCGCGCGGAGAGCACGAGCGACTGCCAGGCGCGAGAAGCGTCGCCCGGCTGGGTGAACGGCGGCTCCTCCACGATGAGGTGCGCGTTGGTGCCGCCGATGCCGAACGAGCTCACGCCTGCGCGGCGCGGCGTCGGCCCCTCGGGCCAGGGCGTGAGCTTCGTGTTGACGTAGAAGGGGCTGTTCGCGAAGTCGATGCGCGGATTGGGCTTCTCGTAGTGGAGGCTCGCGGGCAGCTCCGCGTGCTCCAGCGCGAGCACCGTCTTCACCAGGCCCGTCACGCCGGCCGCCGCGTCCAGGTGTCCGACGTTCGTCTTCACCGAGCCGAGCCCGCAGAAGCCGCGCTTGTCGGTGCTCCGGCGGAACACCATGTCGAGCGCCTGCACCTCGATGGGGTCGCCCAGCGGCGTGGCCGTGCCGTGCGCCTCCACGTAGGTGATGGAGTCCGCCGGCGTCTCCGCGAGGCTCTGCGCCCGGGCGATGACCTCCGCCTGTCCGCTCAAGCCCGGCGCGGTGAAGCCGACCTTGAGGGCTCCGTCGTTGTTGATGGCCGAGCCACGGATGACGGCGTGGATGGTGTCGCCGTCCGCCAGCGCGTCCGCCAGGCGCTTGAGGACCACCACGCCCGCGCCGCTGCCGAACAGGGTGCCCTGGCCCCGCTCGTCGAACGCGCGGCAGTGCCCGTCCGGAGAGGTGATGCCGCCTTCCTGATAGTGGTAGCCCGTGCGCTGCGGCATGTGCACGGAGACGCCGCCGGCCACGGCCATGTCGCACTGGTAGCCGAGCAGCGACTGGCAGGCCAGGTGCGTGGCCACCAGCGACGTGGAGCAGCCCGTCTGCACCGTCAGCGCCGGGCCGCGCAGGTCCAGGTGGTAGGCGACGCGCGTGGCGAGGAAGTCCTTGTCGTTGGCCACCATGGCCGGGAAGGTGTCTTCGGCCCGTTGGAACTCCTCGCGCGACAGCAGGTTGAAGAGCAGGTAGCTGCTGAGGCTCGAGCCCGCGAAGACGCCCGTGGAGGTGCCCGGGAGCCGTCCCGTGGAGTAGCCGGCGTGCTCCATCGCCGTCCACACGCACTCGAGGAAGACGCGGTGCTGCGGGTCCAGCAGCTCCGCTTCCCGAGGGGCGTAGCCGAAGAGGCCCGCATCGAAGCGGCCCGGGCGCTCCAGCACGGCCCCGGCGCGCACGAAGTTCGGGTTGGCCAGGAACGACGGGTCGACCCCGAGGGACTTCAGCGCGTCGTCGGAGAAGAGGGTGATGCCCTCCACTCCGTCGCGCAGCATCCGCCAGAACGCGTCCACGTCCGCGGCGCCGGGCACACGCACGGCCATGCCGACGATGGCCACCGCCAGCCCCGAGTCACCCTCGTACACCTTGTGACGACGACCCATGACGGACCTATCCCTGTTTCCTTGCCCGTTGCTGCTGTCGCTTCAGGCTCTCGAGCTGGCGTTTCGCGCGGTCCTGCGCCGTCTCCACCGGATTGGCCTGCGGCGTGGTGGCGCCCTGGCGCAGGTGACGCGCGAGCGCGCTGACGGTGGGGTATTCCAGCAGCTTCAGCAGCGGCAGCTCCCCACCGAGCACCGCCCTGAGCCGCGCGTGGACCTGGACCATGAGCAGTGAGTGCCCACCCAGGTCGAAGAAGTTGTCGTTCACGCCGACCTGCTCGACCTTGAGCACCTGCTTCCAGATGTCGGCGATCTGCTGCTCGAGCTGACCCTGCGGCGCCACGAAGGCCGCGCGTGAGCTCCGCGTCGCGCTGGGGGCGGGCAGGGCCTTGCGGTCCACCTTGCCGTTGGGCGTGAGCGGCAGCGCCGGCAGGTCCACCACCACGGAGGGCACCATGTGCTCGGGCAGCTTCTGCGCCACCGCGTCGCGCAGCGCCGTCGCGTCCACCGTCTGCCCGTCGCGCGCCACCACGTAGGCCACCAGCCGCACGTCGCCCGGTGAGTCCTCGCGGGCCACGACGACCGCCTCGCGCACCTCGGGGCGTGCGCTGAGCACCGCCTCGATTTCACCCGCCTCGATGCGGAAGCCGCGCACCTTGAGCTGGTGGTCCACGCGGCCCAGGAACTCCACCGTGCCGTCGTCGCGCCAGCGGGCCCGGTCTCCGGTGCGGTACAGCCGGGCGCCCGGCTCGGAGGAGAACAGGTCCGGCACGAAGCGCTCGGCCGTCAGCTCCGGACGCGACAGGTAGCCGCGCACCACGCCCGCGCCGCCGATGTAGAGCTCGCCCGGCACGCCCACGGGCACGGGCCGCAGCCGCGCGTCGAGCAGATAGAAGCGGGTCCGGAGGAACGGCGTGCCGATGGACACCACCGGCCCCGACTCGCCGCGCACGTCGTGCGTGGAGGACCAGATGGTCGTCTCCGTGGGGCCGTACATGTTGAGCAGCCGCGCGTCCTCGGGGAGCACCTGTCGCAGCGACGTCGCCAGGGAGGAGGGGAGGGCCTCGCCGCCCACCATCCACCGCTTCAGGCCACGCAGGGCCTCGGTGGACTCGGAGTCCGCGAGGAGGGCGCGCGCCAGCGAGGGCGTGCACTGCAGATGCGTCACGGCGTGCTCACGCAGGTTGAGCGGGATGGAGCGCGCGGTGCGCTGGCGCGCGCCGTCACGGTCCGCCTGGCACTTCACCTCGTGCAGCAGCGGCAGGCTGGCCAGCACGGTGTCCGCGGGGATGCCGAAGTCGATGAGGCAGCCCACCTCGTCCACGCCCAGGGCGCGCAGCTGCTCCATCCGCTCGCGCACGGAGCGCGGCGTGCCGAACAGTCCGCTCGTCTCGAAGTAGCGCTCGAAGGCCTGCGCGGCCAGCCGGTCCAGGTCCGCCTCGGTGGCGGTGTCCAGGTCCACGCCCAGCGTGCGGCCGAGTCCGCGCATCAGGTCCGCGGAGCTGCGCAGGTAGTTCCGGAAGGGCTTCTCCACCACCGAGCGCACCGTCGCGGCGTCCTCACCGATGAACGTGTGCAGCATCAACGTGACGTGTCCGTCGCCCGCGTGTCCCGCCGCGCGCCAGGCCTCACGGTAGAGGGCCAGCTTCTTCTCCAGGTCCTCCCACGTCTGCCCCAGCAGGTGGGTGAGGACGTTGCAGCCCAGGCGCCCCGCGGTGACGAACGTGTCGGGGTTGCCCGCCGCCGTGAGCCACACCGGCAGCTCCTGCTGCACCGGCCGCGGCCGCAGGGTGACGTCCACCTGGGCACCCGCGCCGCCCGGGAAGCGCAGCGTGTCGCCGCGCCACAGGCGGCGCACCGTGTCCAGCCCCTCCAGCATCAGCTCGCGGCGCTGCTCGTAGCGCTCGGGCGCGAAGACGAAGTCGTTCGCGTGCCAGCCGGAGGCGACGGAGATGCCCACGCGGCCTCGCGACAGGTTGTCCACCAGCGCCCACTCCTCCGCGACGCGCACCGGGTGGTGCAGCGGCAGCACCACGCTGCCCGCGCGGATGGCCACGCGCTCCGTCACCGCGGCGATTGCCGCGCCCGCCACGGACGGGCTGGGATACAGCCCACCGAAGGCATGGAAGTGACGCTCCGGCGTCCACACCGCCGCGAAGCCGTGACGGTCCGCGAACTTCGCGCCCTCCAGCAGCAGCTTGTAACGGTCGCCGGCCGAGGCCTCCGCGTCGTCCGCGAAGTAGAAGAGGCTCATCTGCATCGGCGTGGCACGCGCGGCCGAGGCCCGGGCCGGCGCCTTGATGGACGCGCCCTCGCCCTGGACCACCACCTTGAAGCCGCGCGTGAGCGTCCACAGCAGCTCCAACACGGAGATGTCGAAGGAGATGCTCGTCACGGCCAGCCACGTGCCCGAGGGCGGATGGCCGATGCGCGTGTCCATGGCCGAGAAGAAGTTGGCCACCCCTCCGTGCGGCACCATGACGCCCTTGGGGCGGCCCGTGGAGCCGGACGTGTAGATGACATACGCCAGGTGCCCCGCGCCCGTGGTCGACGGCGGAGGCGTGTCCCGCTGCGTGCCCTCCGTCAGGGACAGGTCCTCCAACGCGACGACGCGCGCGCTGCCCGTGGGGATGGCGCCGCGCAGGTGCGTCTGCGTGAGCAACACCGGCGCGCCCGAGTCCTCCAGCATGTACGCCAGTCGCTCGCGGGGATACTCGGGGTCCAACGGCACGTATGCGCCGCCGGCCTTGAGCACCCCCAGCATCGCCACCACCATGGCGGCCGAGCGCTCCACGCACAGCCCCACGCGCGTCTCGGTGCCGACGCCCTGGGCGCGCAGGTGCCACGCCAGCGCGTTGGAGCGCGCGTCCAGCTCCGCGTACGTCAGCGTCGCGTCGTCACCTGCCACCGCCACCGCGTCGGGAGTCCTGGCCACCTGCGCCCGGAACTGCGCGTGGATGGAGGTGTGCTCGGTGCTCGCGGGCGTGAGGTCGTTCCAGTCCACCAGCAGCTGTCGCGACTCGTCCGCGCCGAGCAGCGGCAGGTCGTCCACCCGCGTCTCCACGGTGTCGACGACCGCGCGCAGCAGCGTCTCCAGCTGTCGGGCCAGCCGCGCCACGGTGGCGGGGGTGAACAAGTCGGTGCGGTACTCGAGCGCGCCGGTGAGGCCGTCCGCGCCCTCCGCGAGCGAGAGCTGGAGGTCGAACTTCGACGTGCCCTCCACCGCGCCATCCGGCACCGGCAGCACCGGACGCCACTGCATGCCGGGCACCGACAGGTTCGTCGGGGGCAGCGCCTCCAGCAGCAGGGCCGTCTGGAACAGCGGATTGTCCGCGCCGCCCCTCGGCGCACGGGCCGCGCCCACGACTTCCTCGAAGGGGAGGTCCGCGTGCGCCAGCGCCTCGTGGAACGTCTGCCGCGTGCGGGAGAGCAGCTCGCGGAAGCTCGGCGTGCCGGAGAGGTTCGCGCGCAGCACCAGCGTGTGCGCGAAGAAGCCCACCACGCCGCGCAGCTCCGGACGCTCGCGGTTCGCCACCACGGTGCCCACGGCGAAGTCGGCCTGTCCGCTGTAGCGGTGCAGCAGCGCCGTCCACGCGGCCGTCAGCGTGACGAAGAGCGTGCAGCCCTCGCGACGCCCCAGCGCGCGCAGGGATTCGACGAGCGAGCGCTCCAGCGCGAGGTGATGCAGCGCGCCCTGGAACCCGGGCTCGCGCGGACGCGGGAAGTCGGTGGGCAGCTCCAGCCTTGGCAGCCCCGCAAGCTGCTTGCCCCAGTATGCGCGCTGCGCGTCGAGCAGCGGCCCCAGGCCCTGCTGCCACCGGGCGAAGTCCGTGTACTGGAGCTTCACGGCGGGCAGCTCGGTGGCCGCGCCCGTCACCTGCGCGCGGTACAGCGCCGCCAGCTCATGCGCGAGCACGCCGATGGACCAGCCGTCGGTGGCGATGTGGTGCTGCGTCATCAGCAGCACATGCTCGTGTTCGCCCAGCGTCACCAGGGACGCGCGCACCGCGGGGCCCTCGGCCAGCCGGAAGGGCTCACGCGCCTGCTCCAGCGACAGACGGCGCAGCTCCGCGTCACGCGCCTCGGACGCGATGGGGCGCAGGTCCACGACGGGGAACGACAGCTTCACGCTGGCGCGCACCAGCAGCCGGGGCTGTCCGTCGACCTCCGGGAACGCCGCGCCCAGCACGGGGTGACGCTCGACGAGCGCATCCAGGCTCCGCGCCAGGGCCCCGGTGTCCAGCGCACCGGTGAGCCGGAGCTGGAAGTGGAGGTTGTACAGCGCGCTGTCGGGGACCAGGCGGTCCAGGAACCACAGGCGGAGCTGACCGGAGGAGAGGGGATGCTCGCCCTCGCGAGGTCCCGCGCTCAGCGGCGGCGCCACCAGCGAGTGCTCGGGCCGGACGCCACGCCACGCCTCCAGGAGCCGCAGGGCCGCGGCCTCCAGCGTGGGGCTCACCCAGAGGAATGCAGCGGGCAGCGCCACGCCCAGCTCCGACTCCAGCTGGCCGTGCACCTCCAGCACCATCAACGAGTCGAGCCCCAGGCCCGCGAGCTCCGTGTCGCCCGGGAGCGCCGAGGCATCCAGCCGCAGCGCGCGCGCCACGGCCCGGCGCAGGAAGTCCTCCACCAGCGCGAGCCGCTGGCCGTCCTCCGCCGTGGCCAGCTGCTCCTTGAGCGGGATGGTGGACTCGGGGACGCTCGGCGAGGGCTCCGCGGCGGCGACCGAGGCCTCGACGATTTCGAGCTCACCCGCGAGCCAGGCCGCCTTCGTGGCGCGGCGCTGAATCTTCCCGCTCGACGTCTTCGGGATGCTGCGCGCCTGGAGCAGGACGACGGCGTGCGCGTGGACGGCATGCTGCTCCGCCAGCGCCTTGCGCACGGCGGCCACGACGATGCTCGCGTCGAAGCCGTCGCGCACGTCGACCTCGGCCGCGACCACCAGCCGCTCCTCGCCCTCCACCTCCACGCTGAAGGCGGCGCAGCAGCCCGCGCGGATGGCGCGATGCGCGCGCTCGGTCTCCAGCTCCAGGTCCTGGGGATACAGGTTGCGGCCGCGGATGATGAGCAGGTCCTTCAGCCGGCCGGTGACGAACAGCTGCCCCGCCTCCGACAGGAAGGCCAGGTCACCGGTGCGCAGGAACGGCCCCTCGCCCGACGCGAGCCGCGCGTCGAACGCGTGCGCGGTCTCCTCGGGACGCTCCCAGTAGCCCGTCGCCACGCTGGGCCCGCGCACCCAGACCTCGCCCACCTGGTTCGCGCCGAGCCGCTCGCGCGTCTCCGGCTGGACGATGAGCACCTCCTGGTCCACCGCGCTCACGCCCGAGCCCACCAGCGTCCGCGCCCGCGTGTCTCCGCTCTCTGGCGCCGCCGCGCGACCCTGCTCCAGCGCGTCCGCGGAGAAGTCGCCGTGGACGAACGCCTCGCCCTGCGTGCCGCCGGTGACGATGAGCGTGGCCTCCGCCAGACCGTAACAGGGGTAGAATGCCGTGCGCTTGAAACCACAAGGCGCGAAGGCTTCCGCGAAGCGCTCCAATGTCTCTCGCCGCACCGGCTCCGCGCCGTTGAACGCCAGCTCCCAGCTGCCCAGCTTCAGCTTCGCGCGGTCCTCGTCGGTGGCCTTCCGGACGCACAGGTCGTACGCGAAGTTGGGCCCGCCGCTGCACGTCGCCTGGAAGTGGGAGATGGCCTCCAGCCAGCGCAGCGGACGCTGGAGGAACGAGATGGGCGACATCAGCGTGCACGGGAAGCCCAGATACAGCGGCTGGAGCACCTTCCCGATGAGCCCCATGTCGTGGAACATGGGCAGCCACCCCATCCCCGACGAGCGCGACGCCTCCAGCCCGAAGCCCCGGGTGATGAGCGCCTCGTTGTGCAGGATGTTGGCGTGGCTGACCATCACCCCCTTGGGGTTGCCCGTCGAGCCGGAGGTGTACTGGAGGAACGCCGTCGTGCCGCCCGTCAGCTCCGGCCGCCGCCAGTCCGCCGCCATCGACTCCGGCACCGCGTCGCTGGCCAGCCACTGCAGCGCGGCGAGCTCCGGCGCCTGCGGCTTGAACAGCTCCGACATCTCCAGGATGAAGCTCGTGGTGAGCACGTAGCGCGCGCCACAGTCCTGCGCGATGGCCCGCAGGCGGGGCAGGGTGCGCTCCAGCCGCGTCGGGTCCGGCGGATAGCACGGCACCGCGACGACGCCCGCGTACAGGCAGCCCATGAAGCCCGCCACGAACTCCATCCCCGGCGGATACAGCAGCAGCGCACGGTCTCCCGGTGAGCCCGAGGCCCGCAGCAGCGCGCCCAGCGCCCGCGCTCGCGCGTCCAGCCGGGCGTAGCTCCACTCCTCCACCGGGCCGTCCACGTCTCCCGTTTCGAGAAAGCGATACAGCAGCGCGTCGCCCTGGGTGCCCGCCCGATGGCACAGCAGGTCCACGAGATGGTGGAAGTCCCCCGCGGACGTCTCATGGTGCTGTTTCATGCGTGCTCCCCGGCGGACGACTCGCGATGGTGGTACCGCGGGCCCGGGCGTGGCCGTCCCGGTACCGCTTCACGTCCTGGTGGCTGGTGGGGGTCTGGCGTCTAACAGCGACGACACGAAACGCCGCGGCGCCTCAGGGGGGACGCTGTCCCGATCCGCCCCTGGCTCTGCCGCGAGTGGCCCGCTACCGCACGCCGGCACGGCACCGTCGTCCGGAGCCGTGAGTGAGGAAAATTAGGTCGAAGGTGAAGCATGCCCTCTGCCTTCATCCCTTGTTTTATCTGGAATGTCTAGTCAGCCACGAACCGCTCTAACTCCTTGGTTTGTCAGGGGGTCAGGCTCTTCTGATAAACTGGAGAACTTCGCTCGCGAGACCTCATGGCATCGCCTCAAGCACCTTCGTCCGCCCCCGGCCCCCGGGGTCTTCCCGTCTGGCTCAATGTCCTGCGTCAGGAGCACGACCCGCTGGGTTACTTCACCCAGGGTTTCCGCAAGTATGGGGACGTGGTCCGCTTCGACACGGGCGCCTCGGCGACCTACATGGTGAGTCATCCGGATCAGATCCGGTACTTCCTCACCGAGAACGCGCCCAACTACTCGAAGCAGGAGCTGTCCGAGGACCCCTTCCTGGGCAACGGGCTGTTCGTGAGCGAGGGGAACTACTGGCGGCGCCAGCGCCGGCTCGTCCAGCCCTCGTTCCACCGGGACCGCCTGGCGGGCCTGCTGGCGGGCATGGTGGACCTGGTCCAGCGGACGCTCACCGCGTGGGAGGCGGATGCCACCGCGCGGCCGTTCGACATGGCCGCGCAGATGGGGAGCCTGTCGCTGCGGATGACCACGCGCGCGCTGTACTCGGAGGAGCCGGACGCGGCGGCGGCGGCGGCCGTCGGGCGGATGATGTGGATCATGAACGACCGGGGGACGTTCATGTCGCGGCTGCTGCGGCTGGAGCGGCTGCCCATCTACAAGAAGAAGTGGGCGGACTTCTTCGGCACCCTCCGGATGCTCAACGTCAAGGCGAAGGAGGTCATCGCCCAGCGCAAGGCCGGCGGTCCCCAGGACGACATCATGGCGATGCTGGTGGCGGCGAAGGACCGCGACACCGGCGAGTCGATGACGGACAAGGAGCTGCGTGACGAGTTCATGAACCTGTTCTCCGGCCACGAGGGGCCGGGTGTGGCGCTCTCCTGGGCCTGGCACCTCCTGTCGCGGCACCCGGACATCGAGGCACGCCTCGCGTCGGAGTGCGCCGCGGTGCTCGGTGGCCGCGCCCCGACGCTCGAGGACCTGCCCCGGCTGCGCTACGCGACGCAGGTGTTCGAGGAGACCCTCCGCCTGTATCCCCCCGCGTGGCGGTTGCTTCGCACGGCGAAGGACGCGGACACGCTGGGGGGGTACACCGTGGAGCCGGGCGCGTCCGTGCTCGCCGTGCCCTACGTCTTCCACCGGCATCCGGAGTTCTGGCCGCGTCCGGACGTGTTCGACCCGGAGCGCTTCACGCCGGAGCAGAAGGCCGCGCGGCACAAGTTCGCCTACCTGCCGTTCGGCGCGGGCCAGCACATCTGCATCGGCAACAACCTGGCGCTGATGTTCGGCGCGCTGGTGCTGGCCATGGTCTCCCAGCGCTACCGCTTCCACGCCATCCCTGGCCGGCGCGTGGACATCTACCCGGGCATCGCCCTGTTGCCCAAGGGCGGCATGCCCATGCGTCCGGAGCGGCGCGGCTGAAGCGCCTCGAAGCAACGCCGCGCGCGGCTCAACCCACGGCGCGCGTGGCGTCCTGCTCCTTGGCGGCGTAGAGCGCCTGGATGTTGGCGCCGCCGAAGCCGCGCGCCTGGTGGCGCTGGATGACCTCGAAGAACAGCGTGCGCCGCGCGTGCTGTGAGCGGGTGAAGACCTGGAGCAGCACCCCCCACGCATCGCGGTCCATCAGGATGTTGCGCGACTGGAGTTGCTCGCGGGGGAATGGCCCCAGCGAGCCGAGCCGCGCCTCCAGCGCCTCGTAGTAGCCCCGAGGCGCGTCGAGCAGGCCCACGCCGCGCTGCCCCAGCGAGTCCACCGCGCGGACGATGTCGTCCGCCAGGAAGGCCAGGTGCTGCACGCCCGCGCCACCGTGGGCGTCCACGAAGTCCTCCAGCTGTCCCCGACGCGTGCCGGAGACGGGCTCCTGCAGCGGGAAGCAGATGCGTCCGCCCGCCGCCTGCACCACGCGCGAGCTCATGCCGCTGTACTCGGTGCGCACGTCCTCCTGGTGGGTCTCTTCGAAGCCGAGCACGTCCACGTAGAAGGCCACCGTGTCCAGCAGCGTGCCCGCCCGCAGCGCGAAGGCGAGGTGGTCCACGTCGCGAAA
Organism: Myxococcus sp. AS-1-15; assembly: GCF_020037055.1. NCBI lineage: Bacteria > Pseudomonadati > Myxococcota > Myxococcia > Myxococcales > Myxococcaceae > Myxococcus > Myxococcus sp. AS-1-15. The sequence goes on from NZ_JAIQDF010000011.1 coordinate 25,495, forward strand.
CAGTGACGCGCCTCCGGACGGCCCTGCGTCCACGGGCAGGTAGACGCCCGGAAGGAACGCGCCCCCGGGCGTGTCCCGCTGGATGAGCGAGTGCACCCAGCCTCCGGGCCCGGCGAGCGTGGCCTTCACCACGCGCTGGCCTGCCGCCTCGAAGACCGCGGGCCGTGCCACCGGACGCGCGCCCCGGCGCACCGCCTGGTCGAACGTGGCGACGACGTCGGGCGTGCCCAGCGCGATGTCCCGCACGCTGTCACCGTGTGCACGGACATACTCCGCGACCTCACCTTCGGCACCCAGCGCCGAGGTGACGACGAGCCGGGCTGCGCCTTGCTCCAACACGAAGGAGCGCTGTCCCGCGAGCCCCGACTCCGGCCCGCCGCTCGCCACCATCCGGAAGCCCAGCGCATGGCAGAAGTAGTAGGCGGAGAGGACCGCGTCGCCCACATACAGCTCCGCATGCTCCACGTTCGTGAGCACCACTCGCAGAACCTCGATTCAGGGGACCTGAGCGAACCGAGCTCAGTCCGGTGCACGTGTCAGGCGGTCACTCCGTTACAAAAACCATTATCACGGATTGCCACTGAAAGCGTGACACTCAGGTATCCGAGTGATGTGTCGGAGTCTGTATCACCCTGTCTTCATGCGGGCACGGCCGCCACCAGGGGCGTGGAGGAGGGCACGAGCTGCCCGGCCTCGAGCTTGAGCACCCGGTCCGCCAGGTGGAAGTAGCGGTCGTCATGGCTGATGACGAAGACGAGCTTGCCCTGGTCCCTGAGCGCCGGGAGCATCTCGCGGTAGAAGAGCTCGCGGAACACCGGGTCCTGGTCCGCGGCCCACTCGTCGAAGACGTAGATGGGGCGGTCCTCCAGGAACGACGTGAGCAGGGCCAGGCGCTTGCGCTGCCCCTGGGACAGCGCCACGGTGGACAGCTTGCCGTCCTCCACCCGGACCTTCTTCTCGAGCTGCAGGCGGGTGAGGTACTGGCGGGCCTTGTCCTCCATGCCAGGGTGGTCCAGGCCGAGCATCCGCTCGAAGAGGTGGAAGTCGAAGAAGACGGCGGAGAACAGCTGACGGTAGGCGCGCCGGGTGGCGGCGGTGACGGGGACGCCGTCCACGCGCAGCTCGCCCTGCTCGGGGGCGTAGAGGCCCGTGAAAAGCTTGGCCAGCGTCGTCTTGCCGCTGCCGTTGCCACCCACCAGGAACACCAGCTCCCCGCGCCGCAGCGTCGCGTCGATGGGGCCCAGCGTGAAGCTGGCGCCGTCCAGCTCCCGCCGGTAGGTGTGGCCGAGGCCGACCAGCTCGATGCGCTGGAAGTCGCGCGGCATGCCGTCGTCGGACGCGGAGGGCTCCGGGTCCTCCAGCGACAGGCCCAGCTTCTCCAGCTTCTTCATCGCCACGTGGCTGCGCGACAGGTTGGGCCACTGGTTCATCAGCCCGTCGAGCGGCTGCTGCAGGTACAGCACCACCAGCGCGTACGCCGCCAGCGTGGACATCTCCACGTCCTGGAAGCGCGGCACGCCGAAGAGGATGAAGCCGATGACGGCCATCACCATGAAGCCGCCCCAGCTGCCGGTGATGATGAAGAGCTTGCTCGTCGTCAGGGAGATGCGCGAGACCTCCTCCGCCGTCGGCTTCAAGTCCCGGTTGAAGAAGTCCTCGCTGCGCGCGTGGTGGAGCTGCAGCTCCTTCGAGCCGTCGATGAGCGTGCGAAAGCCGCTGTACATCGCGTCATGGGTTTCACGCCGCTTGAAGAACTGCGCGTAGGCATAGCGGTTGGGCAGCGCCACGCTCGCCATCACCACCGCGATGACGCCCAGGATGAGCCCCAGGAGGGGACCGGACAGCCACGCCAGATACACGAGACAGCCGACCAGCGTCGCCAGACAGATGATGACCCCGGGGATGACGGCGATGGTGCTGTTGATGACGCTGATGTCCTCGGTCAGCGCGGCGAGCAGCTTGTGCGGCCCGGCTTCCTCCAGCTTGCGCAGGGGCGCCTCGAGGATGCGTCGACACAGCGACAGCCGCAGGTCCAGCAGCGCCTCCTGCTGCATCGAGGCCAGCTGGAGCTGGGAGATGATTCGCAGCACCAGCACGGCCACCGCCAGCCCCACGAAGACGGGCATCAGCGGCATCGCGTCCGCCACCGTCCGGGACGTCAGGGCCTGGTTCATCGCCGCGACGAGCGCCGCGCTACAGGCTCCCGTGAGGATGCCCAGCAACGCGGCGAGGATGATGGGCAGCTTCGACTTCTTGAAGAGCAGGGCGAGCAATGACACGACGGCTCCAGGAGACCCGGAGGGCTCTGATAACCGAGCCCTCCCGGCTCTCATATGTCATCGCCGCGCGAAGTGATACCCGGGGGCAGGCGGCTTCTCCGGAGAACCGGGCGGGCCCGACGGGCGGGGTGGCGGTGGACGGCGGGGCAAGGAATACTGGGGACATGCGATTCTCCTCGGGGGCTTCCAATGTCATCACCGGGCTCGTCGTCCTGGGCGGCACCGGCTGGGCCGCGCTCGCGCTCGCGCTGACGGGAGCGGGGCCGGAGGGGCCGCACTGGGTGCGGGCCCTGGGCGCGCTGCTGGTGGCGGGGCTGGCCGTCTTCGTCTGGAAGAAGGGCTCGAAGCTGGGCGCGGTGGGCGTGGTGGTGGTGGCGGGCGCGGGCCTGCACTTCTGGGCCTTCTCCCACGCGCCGTCCAACCAGCGGGAATGGGCGCCGGACCTGGCGCGGATGGCCCGGGCCGATGTGGAAGGCTCGCGCGTGACGATTCACGACGTGCGCGACTTCCGCTACCGCAGCACGACGGACTGGGATGCCTCCTGGTACACGGCCACCTACGACGCGAAGGAGCTGACGGGGGCCTGGTTCATCGTCGAGCCGTTCTCCGGCTTCTACGGCGCCGCGCACACCATGGTGAGCTTCGGCTTCTCGGACGGGCGCTACGTCGTCTTCTCCGTGGAGGTGCGCCGCGAGAAGGGCGAGACGTTCTCCGCCGTGGGCGGGCTGTTCCGCCAGTTCGAGCTGGTCTACGTGGTGGGTGACGAGCGGGACTTGGTCCAGCTGCGCGCAAACCACCGCCGCGACGACGTGTACCTCTACCCGGTGAACGCGTCGAAGGAGCGCATCTCCGACTTCTTCCTGGACATGGTGGCGCGGATGAACGCGCTGCACGAGCACCCGGAGTTCTACAACTCCGTCTACAACAACTGCACCACCAACCTGGTGCGTCACTTCGAGAAGGTGAGCGCGCTGAAGGTGCCGTACGACCACCGCACGCTCCTGCCGGCCTTCTCCGACGAGCTCGCGTACGAGCTGGACCTCATCGACCGCGACGCGCCCCTGGCCGACGTGCGCGCCCGGCACCTCATCAACGCGCGCGCCCTGGAGGCCGCGGGGCAGGCCGACTTCTCGCAGCGCATCCGCGAGGGCGCGGCCCGCGCGACGACCTCAAGCCCCTGAGGCGGCCTTCATCTCCGGGGGTGGGGCCGGCGTCGTCAGGTGGCGCGCGTAGTGCGCCTCCAGCGTCGTGAAGTAGCCGCGCTCCTCCCAGAGGAGGGCGAGCAGGCGCTCCGACAGCGACTTCACCTCGGTGCCCTCGCCGGGCTCCGGCGTGCGGGGACCGACGTTGCCCGGGTTCCGGAACACGCGCGTGGCCTCGGCCATCAGCACGCGGCTGCTCGCGAAGAGCCGGCGCAGGGCCTGGTTGATGGGCCGGGCGTCCACCTCCGCGCAGGCCGCGACGATGGCCGCGTGCACCGCCGCGGGCTTGTCGCCCTGCAGGCTCAGCGCGTCCAGGTCGCCTCGCTCCAGCGCGTGGTGCAGCAGGTAGCCGTGGTGCAGGGACACCGAGGCCACGTCCACGCAGTCCTTCACCCACAACACGAAGAAGACCTTGCGGAACACCTTCTTCACCGGCAGCAGCATCAACCCCTTGAGGTAGCTGGCCAGCCGTCCGCCCAAGGTCCTCCCCAGGCTGGAGCCCGCCAGCGCCTCCACCGCCTGGGTCGAGGCGCGCAGGCCGCGCTCCTCCAGGAGCGAGCGCACCAGCTGCTCGCGCACCTGGTAGAGCGCGTAGTCATCCAGGAACGGCACCGGGATGAGGGGCGTGAGCCCCGCGGCGACGGCGTGGAGCGCCACGCGCCCCAGGGGGGCGGACGACGGGGCACCGGGCGGTAGACGGGGGTTCGGCTCGCTCATCGCTCTCCTCTATGCGCGAAAGGGCGAATCATTGCATCCGGACCGGACCGCGCGCCTGCTCGCCCGGGGGGCTGCCGGGACGTCACTTCTGGCGCGCGCCCTTCGCGTGCGGCAGCAGCACGGAGTACAGCGTGCTCATCACGGGCGTGGGGACGCCGAGCGCGTGGCCGCGCCGCGCCACCGTGCCCTGGAGGTACTCGACCTCCAGCGGCTTGCCCGCGTCGAAGTCCACCATCATCGAGGGGCGCACCTCCGCGGGGACGCCGTCCATGTAGTTCATCACGTCGTCCGCCCGCGTGGTGGTGGTGACACCCTCGGCGGCGGCGACCCGGAGCACCTCGGCCGCGGCCTCCCGGAACGTCTCCCGGAAGAAGGGGCCTTCCCGCAGCGGCCCCACCGGGGTCCTCGCGGCGGTGCAGAAGCCCGCCATGGGGGCCAGGAAGGCGAGCTTCTCCCACAGCGGAGCGCGGACGTCCGCCACCGCCTCCGCGTTGAGCCCCGCCTGCGCGAGCACGTCCCGCACGACCTGCACCCGCCGCGAGACGCGCGAGGTGTCACCGAAGGCCTCGCCCAGCACGATGCGGTGCTGCGTGCCCGTCTGCTTGATGACGCCCGGCTCGCTGATGGCGGTGGAGATGTACGTGGTGCCGCCGATGACCGCCGCCTCGCCCACGGCCGCGGCGACCTCGGACGGACTGTCCACGCCGTTCTGCAGCGTGACGACCCCCGCGGTGGCGCCGCCCAGCGCGGGCTCCCTGGACGCGGCCAGCAGCGTCTTCACCTGGGGAAGCACGCTGGCGACGTCGTAGTTCTTCACGCCCAGGATGACGACGTCCACGGGGCCCAGCAGGGCGGCGTCCTCCTCGGCGCGCACGGGGACGGTGAAGTCGCCCTCCGGGCTGAGGATGGTGAGGCCCTTCTTCCGCAGGGCGGCCAGGTGCGCACCCCTGGCGAGGAAGCCCACCTCATGACCCGCGCGAACCAACCGCGCGCCGTAGTAGCCGCCCACTCCTCCCGAACCGACGATGGCGAATCGCATGGTCCGGGAGGATAGCGAAGGCTCGCGCCCGCGCCACGACGCTTTCTGGGCGCCGGTCAGCCCGCGAGCGGCCGGATGCGCGTGCCGGTGTCCCAGCCCAGCACGCCCGTGGCCGCCAGCACCTCCGCGCTCGGGCGGCTCGCGTTCATCACGAACTCCGCGGTGGCCTCGGGAGAGGCGCACGCGCCCAGGATGCGCTCGGGAATCATGAACGCGCTGACGATGGCGTCCGCCACCCGGCTGTCGCGGCTGCCCGCCACCAGCAGGTCGATGACGTGCGCGGGAGGCGGCTCGAGCAGCGCGTTGGTCCACGTGGTGGCCGGCGCCACGGCGGCCCACATCCGGGCCTCGGTGTCGCGGCAGAACGTCTCGTCGAAGGGGCGCTCCGACAACAGCGTGTCGTGGATGGCCACCGCCAGCGTGAAGGCGGACGCGGACGCCGCGTTGGCGCCCTGGCCCGCGATGGGGTCGTTCGTCACGTGCGTGTCGCCCACCGCCATCGCATAGCGCCCCTCGCCCAGCTCGGCCCACGCGCGGCGCACCGTCGGCGCGAAGCCGCCCTGCAGGAAGTCCAGCGGACCGCGCACGCCGAACTCCGTCGGGTCGATGCGCTCGTACGTCGCGGGCGCGAAGCGGCGGAAGATGTCCAGCAGGCCCGCGTCGAACGCGGCCGGGTCGTCGTCCCGCTTGCGGGAGATCAGCGCCGCCAGCTCCGTGCCGGGGAGCGCCTCGATGAGCGTGCTGGGCACGCGGCCCTGGCGGGTGATCATCTGCGACTCGAAGACCTCGCCCTGGCCGGGCACCAGGTTGACGTGCATGCCGAGCGGCTCCGGCATGCGCAGGCCCTTGAGGATGGCCGCGAACAACACCCGCGGAGGCTTGGTGTGCGGGGACAGCTCCGGCACGCGCGGGAACAGCGCGTTGAGGCCGTTGCGGCCGGTGGCCACCACCATCAGCGTGTGACGGCGCGACAGCGCCTCCAGCTCCCTGGCGTCCACCGGGCGGACCTCCAGGTGGCCCCCGCGCTCCACGAAGGCCTCGGCCAGGCGCGGCTGGTACAGCCGGTAGTCCACGCACAGGCTGGGCTCGCCCACCCGTCCCCTCAGGCTGATGAGCTCCGGCCCGTGGACGTGGATGGCGCAGCGGTTCATCGCCAGCTCCGGCGCGCCCCAGAAGTCCACCCACAGCTCCCGCTCGCGCGTCCGCGTGGGCGCGTGGTGCGTCACCGTGTTCATCAGGCGACCCGAGCGCAGCGCGTCCGGCTCCTGCTCCGCGTAGATGCTGACCGGGATGCCCTGCGAGAGAAGCTTCAGACCCAGGTGCAGACCGGCAGTGCCGGCGCCGACGATACCGATGCTCGCCATCTGTCTCTCCTTCACTTTTCCCGAGCCGGAAGCTTCGAGGTCGGGAAGGCCCCCCCAGGGGATGTGGGGTTCCCCGGGTGTTCCGGGGTGTGCAGGGCTCCATATCACAATGCGAATGGAGTTCTTCAGATTGGACATACCCAGAGTCTTAGAGCCAAGGGGGTCTGGGGGGCCCCGTTCGCGAATGGACCGTTGGGTCGGACCTTGGGCCAACCCGTCCGGAGCCCTACAGTCCGAGGGATGAGCGCGGCTCTCGACGTGGTGCTGGAAGTGGGGGACGTCACCGAGGCGACCGCCGACGTCGTCTTGTTCAAGTTTGCACAGAAGCTGTACGGCGCGGCCGGGAAGGCGGTGCGTCTGCTGGAGGTGGTGGGGGTGCCACCGACGCAGGTGTCGGTGCTGCCCGGGGAGCACCGCTTCGTGGAGACGCACGGCGCGCTGGGCTCACCGTTGGCGCTCTTCGTGGGCACGGTGCGGCTGGGCGAGTTCGGCTACCACGAGATCCGCCAGTTCGCGCTGCGCGCGCTCAAGGCGATGGAGTCCAGGCCCGGGCTCAAGCACGTGGCGAGCACGGTGCACGGGCCCAACTACGGGCTGGACGAGGACGAGGCGGTGCTCGCCTTCGTGGGCGGGCTCATCGAGGCGTTCCAGCGGGGCTCGGGGCCCAAGGAGCTGGAGCGCTTCACGGTGGTGGAGGTGGACGAGCGGCGCGCGCTGCGGCTGCGCAGGGCGCTGGAGCGCGGGCTGGGGGGCACGCCCGGCGTGGAGCCCCTGCCCGGCGGTGGTTTCCGCGTGCGCCGCGAGCGCGGCTTCGTGCAGGCGCCTTCCATGGCGAGCGCGGGCACGGTGTCCAGCGCGAAGCCCCACGCCTTCGTGGCGATGCCCTTCACGCCGGAGCTGGAGGACACGTTCCACTACGGCATCCAGGGGCCGGTGAAGGCCGCGGGCATGCTGTGCGAGCGCGTGGACCAGGACGTGTTCGACGGGCCCATCATCCAGCGCATCAAGGAGCGCATCGACACGGCGAAGGTCGTCATCGCGGACCTGTCGCTGGCCAACCCCAACGTGTACCTGGAGGTCGGCTACGCGTGGGGCAAGGGGCGGCCCACGCTGCTGCTGGTGCGCGACGTGCGCGAGCTGCGCTTCGACGTCGCGTCGTACCGCTGCATCGTCTACCGGAACATCCGCGAGCTGGAGACGCTGCTGACGCGGGAGCTGGAGCGGCTGGACGTCGTGCGCGTGCCGGGCTGATTCACCAGCCGCGCGCCGCGACCTCCCAGGTCTCCATCACGGTGTCCTTGCTGAGGACGTGCAGCCGCTCGTGCAGGTTGACGGCGGCGCAGACGTGGTTGGGCACCACGCGCACGCGCTCGCCCACGCGCGGCCGCCACGACGTGGACGAGACGTCGAGCAGGCCGTGCTCCTCGGAGACGCTGCGCACCACCAGCTCCGGCCTGTCCAGCAGCGCACCGTAGCCGCCCGAGGGCGCGAGGCCCTCCTCCTTGGCCAGGGCCTTGGAGCCCGCGTCGAGCACCACCTGGCCGGGCACGGCGGTGCTCACCACGGTGGCGAGCACCGAGAAGGCGCAGTCGCTCCAGGCGCACGCGCCCAGCGAGGCCGTGTTGCGGTCATTGAGCACGTTGATTCCGGGGCGTATCTCCGTCAGGCCCGGCACCTCGTGCGAGCGCCACAGCATGGGCGTCGAGCCGCCGCTCACCACCTCGGGCTCGAGCCCCTCGGCCCAGAGCGCGTCCAGGAAGGCGCCCAGTCGCGCGCGCTGGTCCGCGAGCGCCGCGTCCTGCTGCTCCACCGGTGCGCGCACCTGGCCCGGATAGAAGATGACGCCGCGATACGCCACGGACTTCGTCTCCGCCACCGCGCGCGCCAGCGCCACCGCGTCCGCCGGCGTCTGTACGCCCACCCGCCGCATTCCCAAGTCCAGCTCCACCAGCACGCCCACGGAGCGCCCGGCCTCTCGCGCCGCGCGGCCGAGCCCATCGAGCGCCTCGGCGGAGTCGAGCGCCACGGTGAGGCGCGTGCGCGAGGGCAGGGCCATCAGCCGCGACAGTCGCGCCGGGCCCACGGGTGGGTAGGCGAGCAGCACGTCGTCCGCGACGGTGGCCATGACCTCGGCCTCGCGCACGGTGGCCACCGTGGCGCCCACGGCCCCCGAGGCGAGCTGCAGCCGCGTGAGCTCCGCCGTCTTGTGGGTCTTCGTGTGCGGCCGCCAGTGGAGCTTGTGCTGGCGCGTGTAGTCCGCCACGCGGCGCAGGTTGGCTTCCACGCGGTCCAGGTCCACGAGGGCGGCGGGCGTGGTGAGGGCGTCGAGCGGGGTGGGGGACATGCCGCGCATGGTGGCACGCGTGCCCGTGGCCACTCCAGGCGACAGTGCACCCCGGACATGACGAGGCCCGCGCACGTGTCCGGAAGAACAGTCCCGGACCCGCGGCGGGCCCTGTGCACGACGACGCTGTGACTACTGCGGCTTCGGCGCGGCCACCTTCTTCGCGGGCGGCAGGTACTTCACGCCCAGCTGGCTGAAGATGAACGAGTACGCGTCCACCTCCTCCTCGATGCGCGCGTTGAGCGGCGTGCCGGCGCCGTGGCCCGTCTCCGCGTCGGCGCGCAGGAGGATGGGGTTCTTCGTCGACGTGGCCGCCTGCATCCGCGCCACCATCTTGCGCGAGTGGAACGGGTCCACGCGCGGGTCATTGGCGCCGGAGGTGAAGAGCACGGACGGGTACTTCGCGCCGTCCTTCACGTTGTGCACGGGCGAGTAGGCCAAGAGCGCCTTGAACTGCTCGGGGTCCTTCACCGAGCCGTACTCGGTGACGTTGAACTGGCCGTTGGACGTGCGCTCCGAGCGGAGCATGTCGTAGAGGCCCACGCGGGCCACCACGGCGCCGTACGCCTCCGGGTGCTGCGTGACGACGGCGCCCATGAGCAGCCCGCCGTTGCTGCCTCCCTGGATGGCCAGCTTCCTGGGCTGCGTGTACTTCTGGTCCACCAGCAGCTTCGCGCACGCGTGGAAGTCGTCGAACACGTTCTGCTTCTTCGTCAGCGAGCCCTCGGCGTGCCACTTCTCGCCGAACTCCGAGCCGCCGCGCAGGTTGGCCACCGCGTAGACGCCGCCCTGCTCCAGCCACAGGCCCGCCAGCGCGTTGAAGCCCGGGGAGATGGAGATGTTGAAGCCGCCGTAGCCGGTGAGCAGCGTCGGGTTCTTCCCGTCCAGCTTGGTGCCCTTCTTCTTCAGGATGGAGAGCGGAACCTTGGTGCCGTCCTTGGACGTGGCCTCGGTGCGCACCACCTCCACGTCGCTCATGTCCAGCGGCGCCGTGCGCGCCAGCGCCGTCTTCGTCACCTGGCCGTCCTTGGCGGAGAAGCGGTACCAGGCCTGCGGCTGCACGAAGCTGACGTTGCTGAAGTACACGTCGTCACCACCGGCGCTCACCAGGCCGCCGGTGGAGGACACGGGCGGCGTGGGCACCAGGCCCAGGTCCTTGCCCTTCAGGTCCACCATGCGGACCTGCGACGGGCCACCCAGTTGCTCGTTGATGTACAGGCGCGTCTTCGCGGGGAAGAAGCCCTGGATGCTGGCCTCGCCCTCGGGCACCAGCACCGTGGCCTTGTCCAGCGTCGGCGTGGCCAGGGGCAGGCGCAGCACCTTGCCGCGCGGCGCGTCCTGGCGGCTGAGCAGGTAGAGGGCACCGTCGTGGCCGAAGCGGCTGCGGATGACCTTGTCCGCGAACTTCGTCACCTGCGCCCACTTCCCGTCGGGGCCGTGCAGGTAGAGCATGTACTCGCCGCCGTCGCCGTTGGCGACCATGGCCGCGATGTGCTTGCCGTCCGGAGACGTCTCCAGCTCCGTCATGGCGATGCGCGGGAAGTCCTTGCCCAGCGCGTACGTGTCCTGCTCGGTGGGCGTGCCCAGCTTGTGGAAGTAGATCTGCTGGAAGAAGTCGCGGTCCGCGGCCGGACGCTCCTCGCCGCGCGGATAGCGCGTGTAGAAGAAGCCCGTCCCGTCCGCGTTCCACGCGAGCCCGCCGCCGGCCGTGCCGCCGTTCACGCGCGGCACCACCTCGTTGGGCAGCGGCTTGCCGGTGGCCACGTCATAGACGGAGACGTCGCCGCTCTCCGTGCCGTTCTTCGACAGCGACACCGCCAGCTTCTTGCCGTCCAGCGTGGGCTCGAAGAAGTCGATGGTGGTGTGCCCCTTGGGGTCCAGCACCATCGGGTCCAGGAGCACGCGCTCCTTGGACGGGTCCTCCACCGAGCCGAGCACCGCCAGGTACGGCTGCTGGCGCGGCGGCTGGAACTTGATGACGAAGAGCGTGCCGCCCGCCTCGGTCAGCGCGCCGTAGCCCGGGGACTTCCACCCGAGCAGCTCGGAGATGCGCTGGCGCAGCGGCTCACGGCCGGGCAGCTTGTCGAGGATGGCGCGCGTGTGGGCGTTCTGCGCGTCGTTCCACTGCTTCACCTTCGCGTCGTCGGTGGCCTCCAGCCACTGGTACGGGTCCTTGACCTCCGTGCCGTGGTAGGTGTCGACGACGTCCTTCTTCTCCGTGGCGGGCGGCTTGGAGGGGCCCTTGGCCGCGGCCAGGGACGCCAGGGGCAGCATCAGCGCCGCCGCGGCCATCGCGGTTCTCAGCTTCATGTTCACACCTCGGAAGGGGGATTTGGCGGGCCGCAGCCTGCCATGTCCTCCCACCTCCTGGGGTGGGTTCCCGCCAGGGGAATGCCGCGAGGGGCCGGGTGTTGCCTCGGATTGCCTCCAGGCGCGCGGCGCGTCAAGCGCGCCGGGAATACCGGCCGTTCCCGCCTTCTATGGCGCGCGCAGCGGCAGCTCCACGAGGGCCGCGGCGAAGCGGTCGAACGCCTCGTTGGCGGGCAGCGCGGTGGCCTCGTCCATGTTGCCCAGCATCAGCGCGAAGACGACGCGCGGGTGCTCGGCGTCCCCGGGGCGCTCCACCACGCCCGCGAAGCACTTCTGCCCGGACAGGGTGCCCGTCTTGGCGCGGATGCGGCCTGCGGTGACGGGCGTCACCGGGCGGTTGGCGAGCGTGCCGTCCACGCCCGCCACGGGCAGGCTGTCGACCAGCGCCGCGCCATACGGCTCGCGCAGGCTGGTGAAGAGCACGCGCGCCAGGCCCCGCGCGGTGGCGAGGTTGTAGCGCGACAGGCCGCTGCCATCGACGGGGCGCAAATCACGGGCGGGGATGCCTCGGCGGGTGAGCTCCTCGGCCAGCGCGGTGCGCAGGTTCGCGTAACCCTCCGCGCCGCCGCGCTCACGGGCGAAGCGCAGGCCCAGCCGCTCCGCGTAGAGGTTGAGCGACTCCTTGTTGGTGACCTTCACCAGCTCGGACAGGGGCGGGCTGGCCAGCGTGACGAGCGGCTCGGGGACGGGCGGACGCAAGGGGGCGGGGGCCTCCAGCGTGAAGGGCAGGCGCGGCACGCCTCGCTTGAGCAGGGCCTCCTCGACACACGCGGCGAAGAGCACCTGGGGCTCGTCCACGGAGAGCCGCACGTTGGCCGTGCGCGGACACTGGTTGACGGGCGAGCGCCACACACAGCGAACGCCCGGAGCGCCGCGCTGACGGGTGCAGGAGAGGTTGGCGCGCTCCGCGTTCGGGTCCACGCGCACGACGGTGGAGAGCGTGGCGAAGGCGGGCGTGAGCTGGACGTGGGGCGGCTGCGCGCAGTCCGCGCCCTCGGGACGGGAGAGCGCGAGGTCCACCACGTTCTCGCGGAAGACGAAGGGCGTGGGCGCCGCGCTGTAGGCGTACGCGACATCATCCCAGGCCCAGCCGGGGCCGAAGGGAACGTCGTCGTCGATGCCGCGCACGCGCACCTGTCCCTTCCACTGCCGCACGCCCTTCGCCTGGAGCGCGTCGGCCACCTGCTCACAGGCGAGCGCTGTCTCGGGGAAGCGCCACGAGCCCAGGGACGGGTCTCCCGACGAGTCCACCACGAGGTCGCCGAGGAACAGCCCGTCGGTCAGCGTGCCCTCCAGCGTCACCGGCGTCTGGAAGCGATAGTCCGCGCCCAGGGCGGAGAGGACGGACGCGGTGGAGACGACCTTCATCGTCGACGCGGGGAGCAGCCGCACGTGCTCGCGGTGGGCATACAACGGCTCGCCCGTCGTCGCGTCCAGCACGAAGGCGCTCGCCAGCGCACCCTCGTCCTCCAGCGTGGCGAAGAGCGAGCTCGCCACCGAGCTCACGGTGGGTGTCGCGGGATGTCGGGTGTGACGGCAGCCGACGGGCAGGGCGGCGGCGGCCAGGACGAGACAGAAGGAGAGGGCGCGGCTCATCACGGGCGCCACGCTAACGCCCACGACCTGGAGTGTCATGTGGCGCGACGGGCCCCGCGGGTCGCTGCGGCACCCCGGCCGTCCGGTATCCGACCCGGCCCGGTGACCTGTCGGGCGGACGCGTCCGGCGCCGAGCAGTCGACGAAGGGGGTCACCCGCCACCGGCTCGAGGACGGCGTCTACTCCGAGCTCGAGCCGGTGGGCGCCGCCGCCGCGTCCGAGTGACTACGAGGCGGGCCAGGGCGACAGCTTCTCCGCCTCGTACTTCAGGAGCAGCGCGTGCGTCTCGCGCGCGGCGGACTCGACCTCCCCGGGTGAGAGCCCGGGGGGCAGCTTGGGGACGAGGGTAGGGAACGGGCCGTCGAAGACGAGCAGGTTCTCCAGCTCCAGCGCGTCATTCTGCAAGTCATACAGCTCCCACTGGTCCGCGTGCTCGCCCGACGGGTCGAACGTCCGCGACAGCTTCCAGCGCGGCGTGCGCACGCAGCGCACGTGGTTGGGCTGGCACACCGGCCCCGGCGCGAGCCACGGCAGATGCCCCGCGCGCGTGGTGCCTTCGCGAAGCGCCTCCACCGAGCGCACGAACACCGAGTAGATGGCCTCGTCGTGAATCTGGTGCGGGTCGCCGGTGCGCGGCAGGGGCTCGGTGATTTCGTCGTCCGTGATGAAGAGCACGCCCTGACGGGCCGTCCCGTCCTGCTCCGTCACCGTGTCCGCGGTGCCCTGCACCAGCGGGCTCAGGTCCGCGCCGACGAACGGCGGCACGGGGTGATGCAGGCGCAGGTCCGTGCGGATGGCGTCGACCTCTCCCGATGACAGGCCCGCGAGCCCCAGCAGCGTGGGCAGCACGTCCACGTGGCTGGTGAGCGCCTCGTGCTGACGCGTCTGGGGACGCTCCTTCTCCAGCGGCATCCGCACCACGAGCGGCACGTGCAGCGCCTCCTGATAGGCGGTGTGCCACTTCTCCATCATGTAGCCGTGGGAGCCGGCGTACTCACCGTGGTCCGAGAGGAAGACGACGATTGTGTTCTTCGCGAGGCCACATTCATCGAGCGTGCGCAGCACGCGCTCGATGTGTCCGTCCACCAGGTGGATGAGCCAGGTGTAGTACTGGTTGAAGCGCAGCGTGGACTCGTCCGGGGCGGCGGTGAGCTGGAAGGGGATGCCCGAGTTGAGCGTGACGGCGACGGGGTCGATGGACTCCTTCGCCTGGTGCATCGCGAGCCCCGTCTTCGCCGCGAGCGCGAGCCCCATCTTGTACGCGTAGTCGCGCTGACAGGTGGGCTTGTTGGCCAGCGAGTCATGCACGTTGGGCGGCAGGTGCGAGTTCTCCTGCGGGAAGCCCATCGGGTTGAGCGGGAGCGTCCAGCTGCCCGCGACGGGCGTCGCCGACTGGCTGTGCTGACCGGGCACGAGCAGGGGGCCCACGGGACGCGCGTCCGGGTCCATCTGCCTGGGGAGGATGGGATACGTCGCGATGTCGTGCGGGTTGGTGAACGACGCGACGGCGAACCACGGCTGCGGCGTCGTCGACGGTCCGTCGGCGCGGGGCGCCGCATAGGCCTGCTCGGCCAGCGCGCGGTTGTAGGGCTGCCCCAGGCCCATCCTGCGCAGGAAGGTGCACGCGAGGTCCGCGAAGCCCACGTCCCGGAAGGTGCCCAGGTTGTTGACCGAGGACCCGTGGGGCTCCGGATAGGACAGCTCCCAGTCGTCGAAGCCGAGCCGCTTCAGCGAGTGCTCGGGCGGATTGGCGAAGTGACACTTGCCGAAGTAGTGCGTGTGATAGCCGGCCTTCTGGAACCAGTGGCCGATGGTGGGAATCCCCTCCGGCACGAGCCACGGAAAGGCCGCCGCGTCGCCGCTCTTGAAGAGGCCGTCCGTCTGGGTGACGCCCGTGCGCGTGCCGTACTGGCCCGTGTAGATGGCGGCGCGACTGGGGATGCAGGCCGAGGCGGCGATGGTGTGGTTGCGGAAGATGGACGCGTTGCGCCGCAGCGCCGCGAAGCCCGGGAAGAACTTCCGATAGGGATTGTCCTCGCCCCCCTCGTCGATGAACCCCAGGAGGTCCTTGATGCCGGGAAGGAATCCTCCCCCCGCGCCATAGGCGAAGCGCGGGAACATGAGCTGGTCCACCGTCAGCAGCAGGATGTTGGGGCGTGTGGGGTTGTCCATCCCGACGGCGATTGCAGCCACCGTGCCCGGTTGTCCCGGTGCACGCGGGGGCTCGGGAGGACAACCCCGTCGATGCGCCATCGCGCGTCGCAATGGTACGCGTCTGCGTTCATCGCGGACGCGAGGCGGTGCCTGGGAGAGGGGGTGGGAGCCGGACCCGCGAGGCGTCACGACTCCCGCCCCCTCCTTCACGCTCCCGTCATGGCGTGCGCGTCAACTCGTAGCCGATGTCGACGTTGAAGACCTCCGGCTGGCACATGAAGTCCCGCGTGCCGAGCGACGCCTGCCAGCACAGGCTCTGGCCCTGGAAGGTCGAGACATCCATCACCGTCTCCGTCACGCCCGTCGCCAGGGGCGCATGCAGCCAGGTGGGCGTCGGGTTGGGCACGCAGGTGCCCGCCGAGCACACCCTGCAGTCGGGGGAGATGGCGTAGGAGGCGTAGACCTCGCTCGTGGAGGCGCAGTAGGGGCCGAACGCGTCCGACTTCGCCACCCTCACGCGCGAGACGAAGCAGCGCGGGTCCAGGTCCTGGGGCAGGGCGCCGAGCGAGGCGGCGCGCGCGAGGCCCGTGGGCTCCGCCTGCAACTGGAACACGACGTTGGCGAAGTCCCGGTCGCCGCCGCCATTGAGGTCCTCCCAGCCCATCAACCAGCGCCGCGGGTACGCGGGTGTCGAGGCCAGGGCCAGGTGCGGCATGGCGCCGTTCGACGCGGCGGGGACGACCAGCCGCTCCGAGGGGAGCATCATGGCGCCGTACTCGGGCCTGCGCAGCGTGTGCATGCCCAGGTCATCCAGCCAGCCACACATCGGCCGCCCGTTGCCCGGCAGGGCGCACGCGGTGGGCGTCGTGGGGTGCACGCGGTCGCAGGTGTCGCGATAGGTGCAGCCCTGGTTGAACTCGGCCGCGGGGCTGGTGCCTCGCGTGTCCATGTCCAGGTTCCAGGCGGCCTTGGAGAAGAACACGGAGACGGGGGACTGGAGGAACAGGGCGCACCTGCCATCCGGCGACTTCTTCAAGCAGGGGAACGTGATGCCCGTGTCGGCGGGCGCGTGCTTGCTCTCGTAGTAGGTGACGAGGAAGAAGACGATCTCCCGGTGACGGTCGATGGTGCCCAGGGTCATCTTCCGGTCGCGCGGCGTGATGCCGGGGTCGGGGTTCTGGGGATTCGGCAGGCCCTGGGCCGTGTACGCGGAGACGTCATAGTCGGGGATGCCATCCGGCAAGGCCAGCCGGCCGTCCTGGACGGGCCCCATCTGATTGTAGGTGGTCGCGTCCTCGTCGTCGTCCGTGAGGAGGACGGCGAGCCGGCCCAGCCCCTTGAAGTCGTTGTCCGGCAGCGCGGGCTCGAGCAGGTTGGGGATGCGCGCGAAGCGGCCTCGGTCCGAGTAGCCGTTCGGGTGGGCGTCGACGGTCCACTGCCCCACGATGTCCGTGGTGTACGCGGTGTTCCCCTGTCCCGGACGGGGATCCGCCAGCGGCTGACGCCGGAAGGTCGAAAGACAGGTGGACCTCATCGCGAGGTCCGGCTCGCTGTACGCGAAGCCCCCCGAGACGAAACTCCGCGGGCACCGGGGATTCACGCCGATGTAGGGCCGCGCCTGGGGACCGCTGTGCGGCGCGACGTTGTAGAGGTCCTCGTGCAGGTCGGCGATGCCATTGGCATTGGTGTCGAGTAGCTCGTCGTTGGCTCCGACGTACCCGCGCGCCACGAGCTCGTCGTGGTACATCCACCCGAGCGTGTGGCTGGCGACGGCGCTCTTGCGCACCATCTGGAGCGACAGGAACACCGGCTCCTCGAAGATGATGCGCTCCGCGCTCATCGGCCTGTGCGACAGCGCGAGCCGCAGCGAGCCGCTCTCGGAGAGGGTGACGCCGTCCAGGTGACTGAACTGCGAGGCGGCGAAGGGCTTCTGGTAGTCGAGGTACAGGTCACCGCCGACGTTGAAGGTGAAGGCCACCTCGGACGTGAGGCCGTGGCCGTTGGTGATGGCCACCTTCACCGGCGCGCTGCTGGGAGGAAGGCAGTCCGGCGCGGTCCAGGTGACCTCGCTCGTGGTGGCGCCGTGGACGGGCGGCGCCAGGGCTCCCTCCGTGGAGGTCCACGTGAAGGTGAGCGGCGAGCCCTGTGGGTCGCTCGCCGTCACGCCGAGCACCGACGTGCCTCGCGACGGGACCTGCTCGGCGGACTGGGTGGTGCTCTCGACTCGCGGTGGCAGCAGCGCGAGCGAGGCGGGGTCCGCGTGTGCGCTCGTGGCGGCGAGAGACAATAGACAGCCCAGGGCCATCCACCTTGGGGCGGGGCGGGATTGCTGTGGCATGTGCGTCCTGTGGGGTGGCGTGGACCGCCAGGCGCCGTCCACGCGTTGGGGCTGTCACGCCCGGACAGGGGTGACAGCCCGCAGACGCGGGCTTCATCAGAAAATTCTAGAAAGCATGAGAATCCCGGAGAGGGTCCGTCCGAGGAGAGCACCAGGAGTGCCTTGACGAGGTCGCCCGCGCCCCCCATCCTGCCGCGCCCCATGCCAGTCCTACGTGGTGCCGTCACCTTCTCGCGCTTCCGGGTCGAACCGTCGAAGGAAGCGCCTTCCGACATCAAGCGTTCGCTCCCGCGGGGCCTCAAGGCGAACGCGTTCGAGCCCATCGACCGCCGCTCCGAGGATGACCGGGCCGCGGGCTTCGTGGAGCTGGAGAACGCGGACGCCGTCGACTTCTCCGTCGGGCGCGTCTTCTATGGCGAGTACGCGCTGTTCTCGTTCCGCATCGACTCGCTGAAGGTCCCCGCCGCCGCGATGAAGGCGGAGCTGGCGAAGTGGACCACCCAGTTCGAGGCGGAGAACGACCGCCCCGCGTCGCGCGCGGAGAAGACGCAGGCCAAGGCGCAGATCAAGCAGATGCTGCGCACGCGCACCACGCCCCGCACCAACGTGCTGGACGTGAGCTGGAACCAGAACACCCAGCAGCTGCAGATCTGGGCCGCGTCGCGCAAGGTGGTGGAGGAGATCCTCATCGCGCTGGAGAACGCGCTCGGGCTGAAGCTCGTCGCGCTGACGCCGGCGGCCATCGCGCAGGCGTCGGGCATCGACGAGGGGGCCCTGGGGCCCACCGCGGAGCTCATCGGGATGGACCTGCCGGCGGGTGCCGGGGCGGAGGTGGTGCATGGCGAGGCGTGAGCAGGCGCGGGCGGATGCCGCCTTCGCGCGAGGAGACATCGGGGTCGACGGCGCCTCCACGGAGGAGACGAAGGACGTCGCCGAGGTGGAGAAGGGTCAGGCGCGCGAGCAGCTCCTGCGCGGCCGCGCGTACCTGGGCCGCGAGCTCTTGACGTGGATGCTCTGGCGCTCGGAGTCGGGTGACGCGCTGGTGGAGCTGGAGGGCACGGGCGTCAACGTGCTCTTCATGGGTCGCATCATCCTGCGCGGCGTGGCGGGCGACGTCACGGAGCTGAGCGCGAAGGGCACGCTGGCGCCGTACTCGGAGCAGGTGAAGCACGCGCTGGACAAGGGCCTGCTGGTGGCCCAGGCGCGCATCCGCTTCACCCATGGCGAGAAGGAGTACGAGGCCACCATCGACTCGGAGTTCCTCGACATCCGCGCCGCGAAGCTGCCCGCGCTGATGAGCGAGGAGGAGGATGACCAGCTCAGCGAGCGGCTGTTCCTCACCGAGCAGCTCTCCGCGATGGTGGACGCGCTGGTGAACGACTTCCTCAAGGTCCGCGTCGGCAAGACGTGGAGCAAGCAGGTCGTCCCGGCGATGAAGGAGTGGATGCGCGGGGACGAGCAGGGCGCGGATGCGCTCTCCAAGGCCGCGCGTGCCCGGGGCCGCGAGGCCCGTGCCCCCCGGCACTGAGTCCGTCTGAAGTCGGCTTCGTGAGCTCGCCCCGGACCGGCGGGCTCACGGAGCGGGCGGCGCGAGCGCGCGGAAGCCCTCCGCCAGCGCCAGCCCGATGTTCCCCATCAAGTCCTGTCGCGCGTTGACGACGTACAGGTGCGGCGTGAGCGCCCACACCTCGCGGACGATGCGCCGGGGTGGGGGAGGCGGCTGGACGCTCAGCTCCGCTTGCAGCAGCGGCAGCACCTTGTCGGAGAGCCGCAGCGCGGTGTCCATGACGAAGACGCTGACGTGGGGGCGCAGGGCGCGGACGCGGCGGAAGAACGCGCCCACCTCGTCCGGCGCCAGGTGCTTGGGCGGCGAGGACTTCATCTCCAGGTAGACGAGGCGGCCCTCCGCGCTCGCCACCACGTCCAGGTCTCCGCCGACGTCGGGCGCGTGGAACTTCACGCCCGCGGCCACATCGAAGCGCAGTCGCTCGCGCAGCTCGTGCGCGACGTACCACTCCAGCGTGCCGCCGAAGCTCAGGGCGGGGTGGGTGAGGCGGTAGCGGCCGGCCTCCTCGCGCGTGGCGAGGTCCATGGACACCAGGTCCTCGGCGAAGGCGGTGGCGCGGTCCTCCTCGAGGTAGCGGGTGGCCTCCTGGGGCGTGAAGCTGCCGCGCCGGAGGATGGCGCCGCGCAGGAAGAGTCGGAACGCGTAGTGGCCCAGGCGCTCCACCATCCGCTCCGCGCGGCTCGGGTCCAGGTCGGCGGGGAAGGGCAGGTCGAGCGGCGCGACGGTGGCCTGGAAGCCTCGGCGCGCGAGCATGGCGAGCGGCTCGTTGCCGGGGGGAAGCAGCAGGCGCGACGTGGGCGTGGCGCTGGCCTCGTCGTGCTCCAGCTCACGGGCCGTGGGAAGCTCATCCTCGGAGGGTGGCTGCACCGTCATGACGCCACCCTAGCCCGTATCGGGGCGACAGGTGCGTCAGCCTACTGCACGGGCACGGGGCAGTAGCGCAGGAACTCCGTCACCGGAGGCTGGCAGAGCTGGAGCAGGCGCGCGTCGTCGCCGAAGCTCTTGCCTCGCGCCTGGAGATAGCATGCGGCCGGGTCGTCCTCATCGGTGGCGAACTGGCAGAGCTGGAGCGCCTGCGCCTGCGTCAGCGAGCCCTGTTCCTGCACGCGCAGGAAGCACTTCGCCGGCGCGGAGGAGCGCGCGCCGCGACACAGCTGGGTGGCCGCGGAGTCGTCCGTCAGCCCGCCCTGGCTCGCGGCCGTGTAGCAGGCGACCTGGGGCGCCACCGCCTCCTCGTCATCATCGTCCTGTGCCAGCCCGCTCGTGGGCGCGAGGGTGAGCAGCCACGCTGTCAGGCCACCCAGGCCAGCGAGCGTGCGGACGAAACGGAACCGGCAGTGGGCTGGTGTCATCGCGTGTCCTCTCGGCCCTCAATCTAGGGAGTGCGCGCGTCGTGCTGTCCCACCGTGCCTCCCGGCCGCTCCAGGACGGTGCGAGCGACGGGGCGCCACGCGCCACGCACGCAGACGCGGATTCGGTAGAGTGGCCCGCGCACGCGACAGCGATGGGGGCATGGTGGACGTCGCTTCATCCAGCCTGGATCCGGAGTGGCGAGCGTGGCTCGCCGAGAACGTCGCGCGAGGCGTGGCCCCGACGCGACTGGTGGACACCCTGGTGTCCGCGGGAGTGCCGCTGTCCGAGGCGCACGCTCACGTCGAGGCCGTCCAGCAGCATCCCGCCGTGTCGATGGGACGTGGCCACCTCACCCGACACGAAGACGTCCTCTCGCTCCTCGACACCCGCGTCGCGCTCCATCGTCAATCCGGTCGACACCGCCACCTGGCGCGTCACACGGACCTCTCCATCCCGGCGCTGATGGAGCGCCACTACCTGGCCCACGAGCCCGTGCACCTCCAGGGCTTCATGCGCGACTGGCCCCTGATGGAGCACTGGCGCCCAGCGTCCCTGGCCCGGCGCTACGGCCACGTGGACGTGGAGGTCATGGCCGGCCGGGAGGCGCGCGTGGACCACGACCTGGACCCGGACGCGTGCCGCGCGGTGATGCGCTTCGAGGAGTTCCTCCGTCGCCTGGAGGAGGGCGGGCCGTCGAACGACCTCTACCTCACGGCGCGCAACTTCGCGCTGGAGCGCGAGGAGCTGCGCGGCCTGCTCGACGACGTGCGCTACCCGTCAGGCCTCCTGCGCGCCTCCGACCGGCCGGGCGCGGTGAAGCTCTGGGTGGGCCCCGCCGGCACGCTGACGCAGCTGCATCACGACCTGGGCACCGTCCTGTTCGGACAGGTGCATGGACGCAAGCGCTTCCGCCTCATCCCCTCGTTCCACACCCACCACGTCTACAGCCACCTGGAGGTGTGGAGCCAGGTCGACGCCGAGCACCCCGACCTCACGCGCTTCCCCCTGTATCGCGAGGCCGACGTGCTCGAAGTCGTGGTGGAGCCCGGTGACATGCTGCTGATTCCCGCGGGCTGGTGGCACTGGGTGCACGCGCTCGACGTCAGCGTGTCCGTCACCTTCCAGGAGTTCGACGTCCCGGGAGGCAACACGTGGTGGAGGCTCGGATGAGGCCCGCGGGCGTCGTCACTTCTTCAGCGGCGGCGTGGTCGGCGGCTCGGTGGGCGTCGTCCTCTCCACGGAGGGAGCGGAATGCCCTCCCGGGTTGGGGACGATGCGCGGCGCCTGCCGCGTGGCCGGGTTGGGCGGAGGATTCGGAACGATTCTTGGAGCAGGTTCCTTGGACGTCGTCATGCCATCCCCAGTGCAACGTGGTTGCCTTCGTGGGTGGTATATCGCACCGCGCGAAACATGACTCGTGACGACAGCGAGACCCTGCCGGCGTCCCTGCGTTCCTGGCTCGCGGAAAACTTGACCGCGGGGGTGGGGTCCGCCCGGCTCGTCGAGGTGCTGCTCACGCTGGGGCTGTCCGAGCCCCGGGCCCACGAGGCCGTGCGCACCATCGCCGAGCACCCCGCGGTGCGTCACGGGCAGCGCTCCGCGCCCCTGCGCGACGAGCTGGAGGCCTTGTTGACGGCGCGCGCCGCGCTGCACGCCCAGCGCCACCCGGGGCCCACGCCCGCGGCGGTGGAGCGGTGTCACGGGCTTCCGGCCGAGGACTTCTTCGAGCGCTACTACGCGCGCAACCAGCCCGTCGTCATCGAGGGGCTCCTGGACGAATGGCCCGCACGGACGCGGTGGACGCCGGAGTGGTTGGAGGAGCGCTTCGGTGACGAGCCGGTCGAGGTGATGGCGGGCCGGGACGCGGAGGCGGACCCGGACTTCCACGCCGAGCGCCTGCGCCGCACGTGGCTCCTGCGAGAGCTGGTGACGCACGTGCGCGGGACGCGAGGCTCCGACGACGTCTACCTGGTGGCGCGCAACAGCCTGCTCCTGCGCCCCGCGTTCCGACCGTTGCTCCAGGACCTTCGTCCTCCCGCGGGCTACATCCATCCGGACCTGAGCGCGCCGGACAGCGTGCACCTGTGGTTCGGTCCCGCGGGCACGGTGTCCAACCTCCACCACGACCACCTCAACGTCCTGTTCTGCCAGGTGCTGGGGCGCAAGCGCTTCTGGCTCCTGCCGCCCTGCGAGACGCCCCGCCTCTACAACGACCGGGGGCTCTACAGCGCGGTGGACATCCGCGCCCCGGACCTGATGCGCTACCCCGGCTTCGCGCGCGCCACACTGCATTCGTGTGTGGTGGGGCCGGGAGACACGCTGCTGATTCCGGTGGGCTGGTGGCACGCGGTGGAGGCGCTGGACGTGAGCATGTCGGTGACGTTCGTCAGCTTCGACAGACCCCAGCGCAACGTGGAGTGGCGCGACTACTGGATTGGCCCCAGGCCGGAGAGGGCTCCCCGATGACGGAGGCAGGCAAGCCGGACGTGCTCGCGCCGGAGTGGCGGCGCTGGGTGGTGGAGAACCTGCTGCGAGGCTCCGAGGTCGAGGACCTGGTGGCCGTGCTCTCGCGCGCCGGAGTCGACCCGGAGCTCGCGCGCGCCGCGGTGCACGCGGAGGCGGAGGACCCGTGCTTCCAGGGCGCCGCGCGGGCCGTGGCGATGCAGCGCAAGCTGGAGGGACTGCTCGACCTCTATGGAGACCTCCATCGGCAGTCGGAGGGACACGCGCGCATCGACCGACACGAGCACTTGTCGCCCGGGGACTTCTTCGAGCGCTACTACTTCCAGAACCTCCCCGTGGTGACGCGCTCATCCGTGGGACTGGTTGCCCCGGAGTCCCCCTCGGTCGAGTGGCGGGACGCGCCGGGCGCCGCGCGCGCGTTGACGCCCGTGCGCCGCAACACCTTGCTGTGTCAGGTCCAGGGTCGCGCATGTCTGGAGTTGCTCCCCGCGTATGCGTTGCACCGCGTGTGGGGCGCCAGGTCGGTGCCGGAAGGGGTGCCGCGTCTGGAGGTGGATCTCCTGCCCGGTGAGCTGCTGCTCCTTCCCGTGGGCTGGTGGTTCACCCATCACTCCCCGGAAGGCGGTGCCGCCACGGTCCACGAGTCCTTCGCCGTGCCCGGGCCCGACGTGTCGTGGACTCCCCGGCCGGAGTCCCGGGAGCCTACGCCGGTTCCTCTCCGCCGCCCCGGTTGAGCAGCCGTCGCGCCATCGCCTTCAGGGCGGGGGAGCCGGGCTCGCGGTCGAGCCGCTCCAGCACGTCCTGGGCACGGTCGATGCGTCCCGCCTGCTCGAGGATCTTCAGCGCCTTGAGCTGGAGCAGCTCCTCCGGTGGCATCGAGTGCGTCGCCGGTGTCTGTCCCCGCATGGGCAGTCGGCCCTTCTGGTTCAGCAGCTCCACCAGCGCGCTCACGTCCTCGCCCTCCAGGGGCGCCGCCGCGAGGGGCTTCGCGGCGTCCTCCAGCTCCTCCAAGGCCTCCATCAGCTCTGCCCAGGCGAAGCCTCGCGGCGGGACGTCGCGCTCCGTCACCATCCGCCTGAGCTGCTCGCGTATCGTCGGCATGACAACTCCTAGCGTGTCCACATGATGTCTATCTCTGGGACCTGCTCCGTCCCGACGGTGATGCCGAACGCGTTGCGCTCCAGGTCCACCTCCCAGAGTCGCCCCTGGGCTCGCAGCGTTCCCATGAGGAACGGCAGGGTGGGGTGCAGGTAGCGACGACGCAGCGAGGAGTCCTTCCCCAGTCGGACGGGCCTGCCGTCCGCGGGAGGCAGCGGCATGTCCAGCTCCACCGGCTCGCTGCGGAAGCAGGCGTCGTAGAGGTAGAGCCGGCCGGAGTCCTCCAGGAAGTTCAGGCAGTGGCCGTCATCCCAGCCCGCCATGAAGGCATAGCGGGACTCCACGCGGCCCAGCAGCTCCACCGGCTCGTCCGGCGCGAAGGGGTAGTGCGCGCAGTCCTGGAAGCGGCCGTGCAACCGCGTCAGCCGGCTGGGCTCGGGTTGGTTGATGCCCGGCGCCACCGCCACCATCGCCTCCCAGCGCACCTCGTCCGTGCGCGCGTCCTCGCGAGGCCTCAGGTGCAGCGTGCGCCCCTCCAGCCTGACGCCCTGGATGTTGGCCAGTTGCTGGAGCAGCTGATACCAGCCGCCGCACATGCCGCCGCCGACCGCCAGCATGTGCCGCACCGTCCACGCCGGCACGCCGTAGCGCAGCCCCGTCTCCGGGAGCCCCCGGAGCACGGCGTCGCAGATGTCCTTGCGCGACTCCAGCCCCGCGCACCAGCGCGAGGACCAGCGCACCAGCGGCACGTAGGCCCCCGAGACGGGCGCCCCTGTCTCTCCGTGGCGCATCGGCGCGCCCGTGGTGAAGAGCTCGTGCTGGCTGTCCCCGAGGAAGAGGGTGCGCGGGCTGCCGTCCGCGTCCGTCCACTCCGCCACCCATTGGAGCTCCAGCGCGTGGGTCCCGATGTGGTTGGGCAGCGGCCGGTTGAAGGGCACCGGCTCCGCGAGCGTGCTCCAGCCCGCCGTGCGCTCCAGGCTCACCGGATGGGGACCGAGCCAGCGGATGCGCGTGCCCGGACTGCCCGGCGTGGAGAGGGCGGGGCCGAAGGCGCTCAGCTCGAAGGAGGAGGGGACGAAGTGGTTGGCGAGCAGGGACACCCGGACGGAGGGGCGCGCGCCTCGCACGTACGCGACGGGCTCGGCGCGATGGTTTCGAATCCACTCCGGCAGCTCGCCCAATCGGGTGTCCGTGACGGGATTCCAGAGTGGAATCGTGCCACTGTCCGCGTCACCTCGGTCGAAGTGCAGGCTGTAGATGGCCAGCGGTTCCGCGTGGTGCATGTCCACCTCCCCCTCGCGCGTGCTCCCGGGCACGGCTCTGCTTCACCAGCACCCGCGGCCTCCCCGAAGGCCGTGGGTGGCGCTACTCGTACAGCAAGACCTGGCTCACCCAGGGCGCGCCCTTGACCTCGCGCAGCCAGCGCAGCCGCTCCGCGCGCAAGGCCACTGCCGGCGTGGCGCCGCCGTGGATGCGCTCTCGCACGCCCTGGAAGAAGCGCCCCGCGGAGTCCGGGATGTCCACCGTCGCCGCGAACACCGCGCGCGCTCCGGCGCCCACGAAGGCCTGGGGCAGCGACGACGTCTGATGCAGCAAGGGTGGCAGTCGCGCCGCGCTGCACGCGCCCAGCAGCACCACCGGCGAGCCCTCCAGCTTCACCTGCCGCAGCGCCTCCGAGGTGAGCGCGTAGCGCCCGTCGTACTCGGGGGCCAGCGCGATGACCGGTGCCTCGGACAGGCTGCGGTCCACCACGCCGTGAGCGTGGAACTCGATGTCGGTGGCGCGCGCCATGGCCTCCAGCACGCGCGAGGGCGTGGCCTGCGCGCCCGACAGCTCCATCGACTGACCGACGGGCGCGGGCGTCGACTCCCACGAGGACAGGCGCGCGAGTCCCAGCCCCGCGGGGGTCTCCACGTTGGCCACCACCACGTGCAGCGGAGCCGCGGGCTTCCTGTCGGGCGCGATGGCGGTCCGCGTCGCCACGCGGTAGCTCCACGCCATCTCGGGCGGCAGCAACCCGGCGCGGCTGTCGAGCGGCGGCGCGGCGAGCACGTCCACCTGGGGACAGGGCCTCAGCAGGGCCAGGAGCGACTCCGGCACGAGCCCCGACAGGTCCTCGCCCAGCGGCTCCTTGCGCGAGGCATCCAGGTGTCCCAGCACCTGACCCCGGGGCCCCAGCGCCACCGCCACCGTGCGCTCGGCCTCCATCGCGGCGATGAGCGCGCACTGCTGGGGCCGTGTCACGCCGAGCTGCCTGGCCACTACGTCCGGCACCTCCTTGAAGGCCCCGGCCTCGCCCGCGGTGACGGCCATCGTCTGGTAGGCCACCGCCGCCGCGTCGCGCGCGTCCGCATCGGTGGAGAGGTACGGCTCCGCGTCGCGGATGACGGCGGCGAGCTTCTGGTTGCCGACGCTCCGGTTCAGGAGCAGCTCGAAGCGCGCCTCCACGAGCCGGGCCAGCATCCTTCGCCCGGGTGTCTCGCGGGCCGCGAGGGCCCGGGCCAGCTCCGCGCGAATCTGCTGTTCGTCCTGGGGCTTGCGGTCCAGCCGCATCAGGTCCGTGAGCGTCCACGCGCCGACGAGCCCGACGGTGGGTCCACACTCCTGCGCGCGCACCAGGGCTCGGCGCGCCTCCTGGGGCCGCAGCCGCATCAGCTCCAGGGCCGCCACGTTGCGGTGGACGTAGTTCTTCACGTCACAGGTGTCGGGCGCCCGGGCCAGGTACTCAGCGAGGTAGGCGCGAGCGGCGGCCACGCGGAACTGGAAGCGCGCGGCCTGCGAGAGCGCGCGCAGCGCGGCGGACTCCAGCTCCCACTCGCCCATGGACTGCGCCTCGCGCCAGCTCGCGCGCGCCGCCTCGTCGGCCTCCAGCAGGCGATTGGCGGACGTGGCCCGGTGGCTCACCTTGCGCAAGAGGTCCGCGCAGCGCGGGCGCAGCCGCTTCTCCCGGCACAGCGTGAGCGCGGCCTTGAGCCGCTGGTCCGCCTGCCACGCCTCACCCGCGAGTCCCTCCTGCATCGCGAGCGCGTCCTGGACGAGCAGCTCCACCCAGGGGTCATTCCACTTCCGGGCCAGCGACTCCCATTCGTCGGGAGGGCTCGGCGCGTCGGGGGAACGCAGCTTCGCGCCGAGCAGCAGATCGGCCTCCCCCGAGGCGCGCAGCCGCGTGAGGAGGTCCGCGGAGGCGGCAGCACGCGTCTCGAGGAGCCTGGCGTACTCGGCGGCCAGCGGCGCGCGACGGGTGAAGTCCCGCGCGGCGGTGGCGCGCGTGTACTCGGCCAGCGCCGTGCCGCCGTGGATGCCGTCGAGCAGCTCGGCCAGGGGCAGCAGCGCCGTCACCCGCGCGGAGGAAGGGGCGGTGCGGACGGCGTCATAGAACAGCCCGCGCGCGATGCCGGGATGCTGGCGAGCCTCCTCCAGCGGCACGGGCGCGCGTGCGTCCGTGCTCAGCCGCGTCATGGCCGCGTGGGTGCGCTTCCAGGACTCCATCCGCTGCGTCACGGAGCGCCGCAGCGCGGCCGCCTGCTCGCGGGCCTCCTTGCTCCAGCCCGCCTCGCCCAGCGCGGCCACCTCGTCGAAGACCGAGGCCGACACCAGGTGCAGCCCCATCTCCCGCAGGACGAGCGCCCGGTTCCACAGGGCCTGGGGATGGCGCCCGGATGCCTCCAGCAGCGTGTCGAGTCGCTCCAGCGCGTCGTCATGCCGCCCGAGCAGGAGCAGCGCCACGGCTTGGTCATTGTCCCGGTTCAGGGACGGCTGTGCGTGCTGCAGGTGCGCGAGCCCCTGCTGCGGGTCGCCATGCACCAGATAGGACGCGGCGATGCCGGCGCGGTCTGCCTGCTCCTCCAGCCGCGCCAGCTCTCGCAGTGGCACGGCGACCGAGGCGCGCTCCTCGCGGGGACGCGAGTAGGGACGGTGCACATCCGCGGCGGGGACGGAGAGGCGCGCTTCCAGCGGCCGGGTGCGTGCGTCGGTCAGCCAGAGCAATTCCTGGCGGCGGTGGGCCAGCGGCCCCGAGCGGGCGATGAGGATGGCCGGGAACACGAGCAGCGGGATGAGGTGCCACGCACGCAGGCGAGGGGCGCGTCGCCCTCGAGTGGACTTCCCTGGTGCATCCAGCTCGGCGGCCATCCGCTGGACCCTCCCCGTCACTTCGCGTCCCGGGGCGCGAAGCCAGCACTGCGTTCGTGTGTCTTAAGCCAAAGACGCGGATGTCGACAAACCGTGGAAAATAGAGGCGCGAATCGCACACCGCCTCGCGGATGACGCTGCGGGTCAACCCTGACGTGCCGCGCGCGGTAGGCTGCGGTCCCATGTTCATCGTCGTCCTGGGTGGTGGTGTGTCAGGTCTGACCTGCGGCATCCGCTTGCTGGAGGCGGGGCACACCGTCGAGGTGTGGGCGCGGGAGGTGTCACCGCACACGACGTCGGATGTCGCGGCGGCCGTCTGGTATCCCTACCGCGCCTGGCCGCAGGAGCGCGTCAACGCCTGGGCCAGGAGGACATACACCGTGCTGGCCTCGCTCGCGCACGAGCACCCCGAGGCGGGCATCCTGCAAGTCTCCGGCGTCGAGCTGTTCCGTCGCCACGTGGAGGACCCGTGGTGGCGCGACAGCGTGCCCGACTTCCGCCGCGCGAGGCCGGAGGAGCTGCCGCCAGGATTGTTGGAGGGTTATCACTTCACCGCGCCCGTCATCGAGATGCCGCGCTACCTGCCGTTCCTGATGTCACGGCTGCGCGCGCTGGGCGGAAGGATTGTCCAGCGCGAGGTGCGCTCGCTCGACGAGGCCTGGGCGCGCGCGTCGCTGGTGGTCAACTGCACGGGGCTGGGAGCGCGCGAGGTGGTGGGGGACTCGACGCTCTATCCGGTGCGGGGCGAGGTGCTGCGCGTGTCGCCGCCGCCCACGGACCGCTTCCTCTTCGACGACGAGCACGAGGGCGGCATCGCCTACGTGATTCCTCGCTCGGCCGACTGCATCCTCGGCGGCACGGTGGAGGAGGGGAACGGCTCACTCACTCCGGACCCGGCCGCGGCGCGCGGCATCCTGGCTCGCAACGCGCCGCTGTTGCCGCCGGGCGCGGTGTTCGACGTGGTGGAGCACAAGGTGGGGCTGCGCCCCGGACGACCCACCGTGAGGCTGGAGGCGGAGGTCATCGCGGGGCGCTGGGTGGTGCATGACTACGGACACGGAGGCGCGGGCGTCACGCTTTCGTGGGGTTGCGCGGAGGAGGTGGTGGCGTTGGTCGCCGCTCACCAGACGCAGCTGACGTAGCCCGTCTTGCCGTTGGTGACCTTGAGGTCCGTCCAGCCGGTGGCGTCGTTCTTGGTGAGCGTCACGCCGTCCTCGTAGCCGCCGGTGAAGTCACCGAAGACGCCGCGCAGCAGGCCCACGGTGGAGGCGCCGTTGCACATCTGCACGGTGGCGTTGCCCTCCCACGAGCCATCCGCCACGCCGCCGCCGGGGAAGTCCACGCAGTGCGCGGTGCCGCCCATGTTGGCCGGCTCGCTCGCGTCGTCGGACGACCAGCCCTTGAGCACCCACGCGTCGTAGGACGCGCCGCCGTTGGGCGGGAAGATGGTCTGCTTGCTGACGAGCAGACCCGGCTTGGAGTCACCCTGGTAGTGGAACGTCATGCCGGCGCGCGACCAGATGCTGGTGATGAAGCAGCGGCGATTCGTGTTCACCGGCACGTAGGGGAAGGCACAGCTGAAGGACGTGCACTCCGACCAGCTCATGGACACGCGGTTGGCGGTGTTGGCGATACAGGTCGCCTCGCCCACCACGCCCGTGCCGATGCCGTCGCGCGTCTTGAGCTTCCAGCGGCCGCCCTCCTCGTACACGCCGACGCTGGAGATGGGGTTGTAGGGGTGGGCGGACTGGCCCTTGAGGTTTCCGCGCACGCCCGTGAGGAAGCACGTCTGGGTGTTGGAGGGACCCAGGTCCAGGTCCGGGCCGCTGTTGCCCGGCGTGCCCCAGCCCCAGCGTCCGGTGACGACGAGGCCCTGCTTCGCCTCGCCCAGTTCCTCCATCGCCGGGGTGTTCTCCGGCGTCTGCGCCACCTCCATGCCCTCGCCGCAGGCCACGGCGAGCAGGGTGAGCGGCAGGGTCCACAGCAGGTTCGTTCCACGCGTCATGATTCAGTGCCTTTCCAGTCGAGTGCTTCGCCGGGGGTTCAATCCCGGTGTCGCTGGCTGGAACGGACCTTCGCGCGGATATTCCCGCGGCATTTTCCGCCGTCAGGCGTTGGCGCGCAGCACGCCGCCGAAGCCCCGCTCGCGGCCGAGCGCCGGGGACACCGCGCCGTCACTCACCGCCTCGCGGCCGGAGATGAGCACGCTCTTCACGGCGGCGTCGTTGCGGCGCACCAGGCGCACGAAGCCGCCGAAGTTCTCCATGGGCGCCTCCGCGATGGCGTCGAGCTTCGCGTCCAGGCCCTCGGGATTGACGATGACTAGGTCCGCGCGCTTGCCCTCGGCGAGCACACCCGCGTCCATGCCCAGCCACTCGCCAATCTCACCCGTGAGCCGGTGCACCGCGCGCTCCACCGTCATGAACGGCTCGCCGCGCTTGTCGGCCTCGCGCACCAGTCGGAGCAGGCGCAGCGGGAAGTTGTAGTGCGCCATGTTGCGCAGGTGCGCGCCCGCGTCCGAGAAGCCGATGAGGATGTCCGGGTGCTTGCAGATGTACTCCAGCTCCTGCAACCGGTCGTTCGCCATCACCGTGTACCAGCGCAGCGCGTCCCCGTGCGTGGCGATGAGGTCCAGGAACACGTCCACCGCGTCGCGGTCCTGCTCCTTCGCCACCTGCGCGAAGGACTTGCCCACCACGCTTTTGTCCGGGCACTTGAGGATCTGCGATTGATTGAAGTCGCGGTGGAAGGCGCGCGGCAGGAAGCGGTTGGTCCACTGGCTTCGGAATTGCGCGCGGTAGACGGGGTCCTTGAGCAGGCCCGCGCGGGAAGTGGCGTCCTGCAGGTGCAGCGCCGCGGCGCCCGCGCCGAACTCCTCGAAGACGACCAGGTCGATGCCGTCCGCCCACAGGTCGAAGATCTCGGGCAGGGCCTGCCAGCGGAAGTTGGCGCCCAGCAGCGTGTTGGCCGCGCGCGAGAGCACGCCGATGAGGCGGTGGATGCCTCGGCTGGCGCGCGGGTCCATCATCGAGATGACCGTGGTCTTCAGCGTCTTGCGCCACAGGCCCATGCTCTCCAGCAGGAACAGCACCACGTTCACCTTGGTGCTGATGTTGGGCACGCCCTGGAAGACGCGGCCGCGCTCGCGCAAGAGCTTCGTGAGCCGACGGTACTCGCTCCAACGCGCGTAGGTGGAGGGCAGGGGGCGGCTGCGGATGTCTCGCGAGCCGCCCATCTTGTCCCACTTGAGCGTCATGATGGACAGGCCCAGGTAGCCCAGGTCCAAGCCGTCGCGCACGAGCGACTCCATGCGGCGCAGCTCGTCCTCGCTGGGGCGCACCGTGGAGTCCAGGCTGCGGTGCAGTCCCATGGCGTGGGCGCGCAGCGCGGAGTGTCCCAGGAAGGACGCGACATGGGGACCCAGCGGGAGCTGGTCCAGGTGCTCCATGTAGCCGCCCAGCGTGTCCCAGGACTTGCGCTCCTCGAGCAGCGAGCGGACGGTGTCGTAGGGGATGGCCTCGACGCGGCAGAACATGTCCGCCAGGTCCTCGGGCTTGCCCACCGCGAGGCTCAGCGAGCAGCTGCCCACGACGACGGTGGTGACGCCGTGGCGCACGGACTCGGAGAGCGACGGGGCCAGCTCGACTTCGGCGTCGTAGTGGGTGTGGAAGTCGATGAAGCCCGGCGTCACCCAGTGCCCCGCGGCGTCGATGACCCGGGTGCCCGGGCCGCGCTCGATGGGGCCCTCGGAGAGGCGCGCCACCTTGCCTGCCTGGATGCCCACGTGGAGCTTGCGGGGTGGGTTGCCCAGACCATCGAACACGAGTCCGTTCTCGACGATGAGGTCCATGGCGGGAGCCTAGGGCCGCTGTTCTGTCGAGTTCCAGGAAGAAGCCGTGTCGGGGATGGATGTGCTTGCGCGCGGGCGCACTGCGTCATGGTGATGGATTGCCCCTGGGACGAGGGGGAGGGGGCTCGGCTGAGTGCCCGCTGTCAGGGGTGGGGGTGCCTAGCTTGGTCGGCGGAAGAAACGAACGCGACGAGCACGGGAGGCGAGATGGCACGGACACGATGGAAGTGGCTCACGCTGCTGGGCTTGGGGACGTCCCTGGTGGCCTTCGCGGGGTGCGAGGACGGGGAGGTGCGCGAGAACTCGCGGCAGGTGGGGCGTGAGGTGGGCAAGGCCGCGAAGGACGTGCGCGAGGGCACGCGCGAGGCGGCGAAGGACATGAAGACGGCCGCCGAGGAGGCCTCGCAGGGCTTCAAGGAAGGCATGGGCGGCGCCGGCGAGGCGGGTGAGGTGGAAGAGACTCCGGACGCGCGGGAACGTTCGCTGGAAGACCACGAGCTGCCCGCCGAAACGCCTGCTCGCTGACGTTGCGGGAGGCTCGGTGGCGTCATGGCTTCGCGGGGTGACAGGATGTGCCCCGCGGCCACGAGCTGGCGCGCGGGTGTCCCATGAGCGAAGTCGAGTTGGGCAAGGTGTTGCGCCGGGGTGAGGAGTCCTCCGGTGTGCGGCGCATCCAGGAATGGCTGACGTTGAGCGGGTTCGCGGTCGCCATCGACGGGGACTTCGGTCCGGCGACGGAGGCCGCGCTCAAGCGCTTCCAGGCGAAGGTGGGGCTGCCCGTCTCGGGCGTCGCGGATGCGGCGACGTTCGAGCGGCTGACGGGGCCGCTGCGCGCGGCGCTGGCCACGATTCCGCCGGCGGGGCGCACGTTGGGGGCGCTGACGGTGGCGTACGCGGCGCAGCACCTGCGGCAACTGCCGCGCGAGGTGGGCGGACGCAACCGGGGGCCGTGGGTGCGGCTGTACCTGGATGGGAACGAGGGTGCGTCCTTCTGCTGGTCCGCGGGGTTCGCGACCTTCTGTCTGAACCAGGCCGCGAGGACGCTGGGGACGCCGATGCCGCTGGAGCGCACGTTCTCCAGTGACCTGCTGGCGGCGCAGGGCAGGGCGCGCGAGCGCTTCGTGTCGAGCCTGAGCGCTCCGCCGGACCGCGCGCGAATCCGCCCGGGGAGTCTGTTCCTGCGAAGGCGCACGCCGGGAGACTGGTCCCACTCGGGCATCGTCACCGAGGTGGATGAGGAGACCTTCCAGACCATCGAGGCGAACACCAACGACGAAGGCGCGCACGAGGGCTACGAGGTCTGCGCGCGTACCCGGGGCTTCAAGAACGTGGACTTCGTCGTGGTGTGACGGATGTCAGACTTCGCGAGCGCGGGCGAACCGCCAGGCGAAGTGCGTGAGCACCCCGGCGATGAGCGCCTTGAGCAGCCCGCCGGGGAGGAAGGGCACGAAGCCCTTCTGGAAGGCCGTCGCGAGGTCGAGCGACTTCGCCACGCTCAGCCAGCACATCCCGATGACCAGGACGAGCAGCTGTCCCGCGAGGAACAGGGGCACCGCCGTCCACAGTCGCCGGTCGTAACCACGCCGGGCCGCGAGTCCCACGAGGAAGGCCGTGGGGATGAAGCCCACCAGATAGCCGCCCGTTGGCCCGAGCAGGGCGCCCCATCCGCTCGCGGCCTTGGCGAAGAAGGGCAGTCCCACCGCCCCCAGCAGGAGATAGGCGAGCTGTCCCAGCATCCCGCGTCGAGGCCCGAGCGCGGCGGCGGTGACGACGACGGCGAGCGTCTGCCCCGTGACGGGCACCGGTGAACCCGGCACCGAGATGGCGACCTGCGCGAACAACGCCGTGCAGAGCGCCGCGCCGAGGATGACCGCGACCTCGTGGGTTCGTGTCCGGACGAACATGTCCGTCAGGACGTGACGAGTCGGGACGTTGGCGCTCACCGTGGACCTGTCCACGAACTGCGCGCGGTGCGATGACCTGGAGGAGCGCGAAGACACGAACGGATGCTCGGCGAGGAGGCATCTCCACGCAAGGTGCCGATTCAGGCCCACGAAGGGCTCCGAGCGCTGTTCGCGAGCTTCGTGCTCCTCCGTTTCGACTGGAACGCTCAGGAGTTCATCCGTCCCTGCTACGCACAGCAGTCCGCGGGGCAGGTGACGCGTTCATTCCCGTCGCAGCTCCCGTCGCCGCACTGGTAGTAGAACGCCCCATCCGGAGGGACCTCGCGCGTCGGCGATGAGGACATGCGACACGAGCCACAATCTTGGGGACACATGTTGCTGTTCTCGCCCGCGTCGCAGATGCCATCTCCGCAAGAGGTCGGTGACAGCCAGCAATCGAACGAGCAGTTGCCGGGGTGCTCTCCCGACTCGCAGACGCCGTTGCCACAGATAGGACCAGACCAGCAGTCGCTCGGACATGTCGACGTATTCTCGTAGGGTGCGCAGTAGCCGTCTCCGCACAGTCCTGCGCAGTCCGCGGGACAGGTGGTGGGTTCGTTCCCATCACAGCTCCCGTCGCCGCACTGGTAGTAGAAGTCCGCCTTCGTAGAGCCAGGTCCGTCGGCCGTCGACGCGTCTGACTCCGGTGCCACTCCACCGCACGCCAGCAGGACCAGGGCGGCCACGACAGTGGCCGTCACTCCACTCCAATGCTTGCTCATAAAGCCTCCTGGGAAAGGAGCCGGACAGTATAGTCTTTGGAGTTCGTGGGAGGCGTACGGTCGCTCGGGCGCGGGCCTGGCGTATGGGTATCGACCCGACGAATGTCGCTTGGGCGACGCTCCCGAGGCGATGACCCCTTTGGCTCCAGGGGGCCTGCCTGACAGGCTCCGGATGGATTCAACCACGCGGAGGACATGCCCCATGGGGATGCAAGTCCGGCCCCTGCCGGAGGTGGACCCGTCGACGCCCGCTCCGAAGGGCTCGACGCCCGAGGTCGAGCAGACGCCCTCCGCCTCGATGTCGGCCGGCAGCCCCCTGCTCGCGGTGCTCGGGAGCTGGCGCGCGCGGCTGGCGCTGATGAGCGTCTGGGGCGTATTGCTCTTCGTGGCCTTCCAGCCCGGGCTGCTCTCCAGCGACTCGCTCGACATGCTGGCGCAGGGGCGTGCGGGTCGCTACTCGGATTGGCACTCTCCCTTCTTCTCGTTCGTGTTGGGGAAGTCCTTCGCGCTGACGGGGTCGACCTGGCCGGTGCTGGCCCTCCAGCTCCTGGTGCTGTCGCTGGGCCCTGTCCTCCTGCTCGGGCGTGTCTCCGGAAGACGCGGGCTGGGGGCGCTCGCGCTGCTCGTCGTGTACTGCCTGCTGCCGAGCACCTGGGCCGTCGGGGTGACGCTCTGGAAGGACGTGTTCAACGCGGTAATGCTGCTGGGGACGGTGGTGCTGCTCACCCGAGGGCGTCCGGGTTGGGCCTTCGCCTGCCTGGTCTTCGCGACCCTGACGCGGCACAACGCCATCGTCGCCAGTGTGTTGCTGGTGCCCATGGTGGTGGCGCGCGTCCCCGCGCTGATGAAGGAGCGGGCTCGCCCGTTCATCGCCGGTGGCATCCTGCTCGGAATCCTGGCGTGCGCCCCGGGCTTCGTCGAGCGAGCCATGGGCGCGCAGAAGTCGTGGATCGCCGGCGCGCTGCTGGTGTTCGACGTGGTGGGCGTCTACGTGCGCGAGCCCTCGGCGATGGATGGCTCGCCGCTCGTGGAGCGGTGGCAATGGACTCCGGAGCAGCTGGGCGGACTGTATGACCCCCGGTCCATCACTCCGCTTCTATGGGGAGAACCGGCGCGTGGCTCCATCTCCACGACGCAGGTGCTCGAAGCAAGGGATGCCCTGACACGCGAGTGGCTCCGGGTCGTGCGCACGCATCCAGGCGCGTATCTGCGGCATCGCTTGTCGACGTACTCCGCGAGCCTCGGCCTGGGAGACTCCTCCGACAGCTACTATCGGGACATCGGGAGCTTCCACCGCGTCATCGATCCCAACGACCTGGGCTTGACGCTGCGAACCCACACCGCGGTCCATCGGGCCCTGTCGGCGATGCGCGAGGAGTTCCCGTGGGGCGCGGCCAGTGGCGCACCGTGGCTGGCGTTGACGCTGGCGCTGGCGGTCGTGGGCTGGCGTCGTCGCGCGTTGGATGGTGGGTTGATGTTCTGCGTGGCCGCCTCGGGCGCCTGCTATGCGTTGGCGTATCTCCCCGTCAGCGTGAGCGCCGAGTACCGCTTCTATTACTGGACAGCCATCTCCGCGTTCGTCGCGAGCGCGCTGTGGCTGGCCCGGTCTTCCTCGGACAGCGTAAAGGCACCTGCGCTAGGGTCTCGCTCATGACATCGTCCTCTCTTCTCCAGAAGGCTGCACTCACCGCGGTCGTCGCCTGCGGTGTGGCCTGTGGCGAGTTCGACCCCGAATCGGCCCGGACCATCTCCCAGGGTGTCTACGGGCTCACCGAGTATGTCGACGACGTGTGCTCCTCTTCCTGCGACCCCGAGCCGCGGTCGATGGAGTTGAGCATTCGCACGCAGCCGGACCGTGAGCTGGTGACCTCGGTGAAGTCGGACGGCGACGGGTTCTACGAGGCCGAGCTGGCCTCGGGGGACTACGTCATCTGCACGAGCTTCGAGCGCTGCACGGACTTCAGCGTCGAGTCCGGGCAAGCCGTTCGTCTCGACTACGAGATGTCCGTGGGACCAGGCTGGAAGAAATAGACCTGGGAACGCGCCCGTGCGGATGTCCGCGACGGGTCCACACGTGGCGGGTAAGGTGGCCGCATGGCTCTCACCTCCCACCTGCGCGTCGTGCTGCACCAGACCCAGGGCCCGGACAACCTCGGCGCCGTGGCGCGCCTGGCCGCGAACTTCGGTGTGGCGGAGCTGGTACTCTCCGACCCCCAGCTCCAGGAGATGGACGGCGCGCGCCGCATGGCCGTGCACGCCGGCCACATCCTCGAGTCCGCGCGCATCTACCCCACGCTCCCCGAGGCCCTCGAGGACGTGGTCTTCGCCATGGGCACCACCTCGCGCCAGAACCTGCGCGGCATGTCGACCCTCTCCCCCGAGGACGCCGTGGCGCTGCTGTCGCTGCACGCGCAGCGGGGCAAGGTGGCCCTGGTGCTCGGCGGCGAGAAGCGCGGCATGTCCGACGAGGACCTGAGCCACTGCCAGCAGGCCCTGGTCATCCCCACCCGGCCCGAGCAGCCCTCCATGAACCTGGCCCAGGCGGCCGCCGTCCTGCTCTACCTCTGCGCGCGGGAGCAGGTGGAGCAGACCACGCCCGGCGCCGTGGAAGGTGCCCCGCTGCGGCTGGTGCAGGCCCTCCAGGCCTGGATGCGACAGGTCCTCCTGAAGGTGGGCTTCCTCAACATGCAGGCCCCGGACGCGCTGCTCGCGGAGATGATGCACTCGCTCACCCGCGCGGCGCTGTCCCGGCGCGAGGTGGAGATGTGGCTCACCGCCTTCAAGCACCTCTCCCGCAGCGTCGGGCTCCCGAAGCTCGATTCAGATTCCAAGAAGGAGAGTTGAGCCCACGTCTGTGAATGCGGTGGGCCGGGCCTCGTCGGAAGCGGCCCGGGGGTACTGGAAAACCCCCTGAAGGGCGCCTAGAAGCACGCCCCTCATTCACGACGAGGCACACCCACCGTATGAATCGAAAGAACGCGCTCGGCACCCTGCTCGCGCTGGGACTGCTGACCACCCTGACCGCTCACGCCGAGGTGGTGTTCGCCCAGGCCAACCTCCTGCTCAACAAGAACCAGCTCTCCGCGGTGAACTACCGGGGCAAGGGGCTGTCGCTTCCGGTGGGCACGAAGGTGCAGGTCCTCGAGCGGGATGACGACGAGGTCCGCTGCCGCGTGGTCGACTCCGGCGCCGAGTTCCGGTTCGTCTCGCACAAGAGCCTGGGCAAGACGGCGCTGGCGCTGTTCCCCGGCTTCTTCTCCGCCAAGGACCCCGCGGCGCGCATCGCGGCGCTCACGCCCGAGGAGCAGAAGCAGGTCAAGGCGGGCACGCTCGCCAAGGGCATGTCGCGGGACGCGGTGCTGCTGACGGTGGGCCCGCCGCCGCCGCACCGGACGCTGTCGCTCGAGAGCACGAAGTGGACCTACTGGAGCTCGAAGTTCTCCACCTTCGAGGTCATCTTCGACGCGGACGGCAAGGTCGTCTCGTACGGCGGTGAGCCCGAGCCCGCGCCGGCCGCCGAGCCGGCTCCCGCGCCGGCGCCGAAGTTCTTCCACGCGACGGCGAACTTCCACTTCCAGGACGACACGGTGTCGTGGGTGAACTACCTCAAGGGCCCCATCCTCCCGTTCAACACGAAGGTGGAGGTGCTGGACAAGGGCAACTCGAAGGTGAAGTTCAAGGTCGTGGAGACGGGCAAGGAGTTCGTGTTCGAGAACGACTCGCGCTCCGGCGCGGACACGTGGGCGCTGTTCCAGGCCTCGTTCGCCGCCGAGGACCAGGCCGGCAAGCTCGCCGAGCTGTCGCCGGAGGACCGCAAGAAGGTCTCCGCGTCGGAGGTGGTGATTGGGATGTCGCGCGCCGCCGTGCGCATGGCCTGGGGCCCGCCGCCTCCGCACGAGACGGCGTCCTTCAACTCCACCACCTGGACCTACTGGAAGTCGTCGCTCGCCAAGGTGCGCGTGACGTTCGACCAGGACGACAAGGTCAAGTCCATCGACTAGCGGTCCGCAGTCACGACGGCTGTCCTGGTGGAGTCTCGTCCCGGGACAGCCGCGCATCACCCGCCGAGCCGCAGCGCGGGCGGCAACGGCGCCTGGAACTGGAGTCGCTCGCCCGAGCCCGGATGCGTGAAGGCGAGGGACTCGGCGTGCAGCAGGTATCCTCCGTCTCCGGGCAGGCCCGGGTGCTCCGCGTGCGGAAGTCCCCCCGCGACGAAGAGCGGGTCTCCCACGAGCGGGTGGCCGATGAAGGCCAGGTGGATACGGATCTGCTCCGAGCGCCCCGTGTGGATGTCGACCTCGAAGAGCGTGTCCTCCTCGCGTCGCTCCAGCACCCTCGCCGTGCTGTGTGAGGGCTTCCCCGTCGCACAGGCGCCGTGCACCTCTCCCAGTCTGGGGTGCGGCACCAGCCCGATGGGCGCGCGGATGTCGTAGGTCTCCTCGACGGCGAGGCCTTGCGCGAGCGCGCGATAGCGCTTGTTCACGCGGCCCTCGCGCCAGTCGCTCGACAGGCGCACCGCGGCGTCGCGCGTCCGGGTGAAGAGCACCAGGCCCGACGTCGTGCGTCCCAGCCGGTGCATGGGGACCGCCTCGGGCCAGCGCTCCTGGACGCGGGAGAGCAGGGTGTTCTTGAGGAACCCGCCTGAGGGCAGCGTCGGCAGTCCGCTCGGCTTCACCACGATGACCAGCTCCGCGTCCTCGTGCACCACGTCGAACGACTGTGGCGCGTCCGGCTCCTCCCAGGGCGGGCGGTGCCAGCACAGCCACTGCCCCGCCTTCAGCGGCTCCGAGCCATCCGCGACGCGGTCATCGAGGCGCACCTCGCCGCGCTCGAAGCGCCGGCGCCACTCCTCCTCCGTCGAGTGCCGGTACTTGTTCGTGAGGTGGGCGAGCGCGCTGCGGCCGGGCTGACGCCCGAGCTTCTCGCGGTACACATAGCCATCGTTGAGCAGCACCCGGGCACCCTATACCGCGCGAGCCCGAGGCGGGAGCCGCTCGTCCCAGGGAGCCGGGTGGGCGAGGGGCCGGACGTGGCCCGAAAATCCGCGGGAAATCCCCGCTGTAACCATGTGGGCGCTTCTGGCGAAGAAGGGGTGTCTGTCCCTCATTGCGCTCGGAAGGAAGTGACCCGTGAACATGCTGAGCAAGGTGGAGAATCGCTCGTCGGTGCGGCAGCAGCAGGGCCCGAAGACGGATGACGCGCAGCGCGCGGACGAAGCACGCAAGCGGGCCGAGGCGGAGGTTCGCGCGG
Organism: Myxococcus sp. AS-1-15; assembly: GCF_020037055.1. NCBI lineage: Bacteria > Pseudomonadati > Myxococcota > Myxococcia > Myxococcales > Myxococcaceae > Myxococcus > Myxococcus sp. AS-1-15. The sequence continues at coordinate 65,275 of NZ_JAIQDF010000011.1, forward strand.
CGAACGCGGCGAAGGAGGCGGAGAAGCAGGCCCGTCGCCAGGCGGAGGCCGCCCAGAAGGCCGAAGCGGAGGCCTCCCGCGCGCGTGAGGAGGCGGAGAAGAAGGCGAAGGCGCCGGGACAGACGCCCGAGCAGCAGGAGCTGTCGAGGCAGGCCCTGAAGGAAGCCCAGGCCGCGGAGAAGGCCGCCGAGGCGACGCTGACCGACGCGAAGAAGCAGCTCCAGGCCGCCTCCGCCAAGACGACCGAGGCCACGCGCCGCGCCGAGGAGGCCAAGAAGAAGGCGAACGACGCGGCCGAGCGCGCCGGGCAGACGCCGCCGTACGGCAAGCAGCAGGCGATGACCCACGAGATGTCCACCTTCGAGGACGCTCCGCCGAACCAGGAGATGGAGAAGATGATGGGCCGCACGCAGCCCGCGAGCGGCATGCAGTCCATGCCCGCCTCGGACCTTCCCATGATGAAGCCCTCGGAGGGCATGCGCTCGATGAGCGTCTGAGTCCGGCTCCCGCATTCCCACGCCCTCGACGCGCACGCTATGGTCGCCGCGCGGCGAACGGGGGACATGAGCCATGGCGCAGATCGAGCAGCACCTCGCGAAGGGTGACTTCCAGGCGGCACTCCAGTTGATCGACGCGGAGCTGTCCTCCGCGCCATCCGCGGACCGGTGGCTGATGGCGTTCAACGTGCGAGTGCGCCTGGAGGACTTCGACGGAGCCCTGCGCGCCCTCGACGCCCTGGTGAAGCTGGACCCCGATGTCTCCGATGGCGTGACCTTCCTGGGCCACTGCGCCAACCTGGAGCGCCTGCACTCCCTGCGCAGGAAGGACCCCACCCTGGCCAACGAGCGAGGCGCGCTGCAGGCGCCGCAGCCGTTCTCCCGCGCCTACCTCCAGGCCGCCGTCTCCCACGCGAAGGGCGACTTCTCCGACGCGGCCCGCGTCCTGAAGGACATCGCGGGCGCCGCACCCAAGGTCCCTGGAACGCTGACACGCACCAACGGCGCCCGCGTCCGCTTCACCGATATGATCGACTCAGATGACCTGACGGGACCGCACCTGCCATGCTTCCAGGCCGGCACCGTGCTGGACATCCCCTACAACGAGCTCGCCTCCATCCAGTTCGAGCGGCCGCGCAGCTCCATGGATGCCGTGTGGGTCCCCGCCGTCTTCCAGACGCTCACGGGGCAGCAGTTCGAGACCCGCGTGCCCTCGCGGTATCCGGGCTCCGGTCTGCACGGCAACGCCGCCGTGCGCCTGGGAGAGATGACCCTCTGGGAGCACGAGCCCCACGGTTATGCCGTGGCGTTCGGCCAGCGGGACTTCAACCTCGCGCACGAGGACGGCGGCCTCGGCCTGGTGGGGCTCCTCCAGGTGGCTCGCATCGACTTCGACGCGGGGCGCCGGCCCACGGCCGAAGAGCCTCGGCCGAAGGAGAAGAAGTCCTTCTGGTCGAAGCTCTTCGGGTGAGCCGGCGCGCTGGCTACTCCATTGTCATGGCGCTCGGGTGCGCGAAGCCCTTCTTCAGCGGAGCGGTGGGGCCTCCGTTGAGGATGCACTCGCCGGAGCGCTCCGAGACGATGTTGTCGCAGCCCGCCTTGTCATTGCCCCAGTCCGACGTGATGTTGAGCCACGCCAGCGAGCCGGTGAAAGTCCCCATCGGCTGCCAGTGGAAGATGACCGGCCGGTCCCACGCGTTCCAGCTCACGCCATGGCCCGTCATGTCATCCAGCGTGCCGTTGTTGGGGAGGTACTCGTACGTGTGCTTGCCCGGGGTTGCGTAGAGCGCGTGGGAGCCCTGCGCCGCGTAGGCCGTGGGACGGAAGCCCGACAGCGCCATGTCCTTGTGCCCGAACTCGAAGAGCCCGCCGTGCGAGTGCTGGCTCATGTAGACATACGCGGGCCGCCCGTCGATGAACCGCACGGTGAGGTGCTCCCAGTCCCCCACGTGGTTGCCGAAGGTGGACTTGCCCACGCCCAGACAGCCGCCTCCGGTGTCGTAGCCGATGCAGACCTCCTTGCCCGCGTTGTACGGGTAGAACGTCCAGTAGATGAGGTCGGTGACGTTCGTGGGCATCCCCAGCGACGTGCGGCGGACCTTCTGGATGTAGACGGGCACGTGCGTCTGGTCCGGCCGCTGACCGTCGAGGAACGCGGGGTCCGTACACGACGGGCACCCGAGCGACTGGTTCGTCTTCAGGTGGGTCCCGGTGTCGTGCACGTTCGCGAGGAAGAACTCCACCGAGGAGGGCATGTAGTACTCCCCCGGGTGGAGGTAGATGCGCGGCGCGTACTGGAACGCGGCCAGCTCGTCGACCAGCCCGCCTTGCAGCTCCGGATTGGCGAGCATGCTCTTGTTGAGCGCCCAGAAGCGCGAGGCGTCCGCGCCGCCGTAGCCTCCCTGGCCCACCATGACGGGGACCGTCAGCGCGCGATGGTCCACGCCGCCCGTCTGGAAGACGGAGCCGTCATTGTGTCCCCCCGAGCCCTGGTCGTTCCAGATCCAGCTCGAGGTGCCCGGAAGGACATACTCCGAGCGGACGCAGCGGATGAGGTCGGTGGAAGGCTTGTCGTAACCCAGCTGGGCCACTGAACCCAGACACGTGTAGCCCGGGGGCGCCACGGGGTGCCAGAAGCCGACGTCGTGGCTGCCGCCCGTGCCACGGTCATTCCAGACGAACGTGTAGTCGACCGGACGCGCCAGCACGTCCCCCTCGCCCTTGACCACGAAGGTCATCCTCGGCGCCGGGTTGTGGTCCGGCATGGCGACATCGCCCAGGGAGTAGTAGCCGGGCAGCTGGCTGAGGTTGGGACGCCAGACGGAGACGTCGTTGTCCGCGTGGGTCCCGAAGTCGTCGTAGATCCAATCGAACCCACTGGTCGCCTGGACCCAGAGCCGGAGCGGGGCTCGCAGGCGCGCCTTGTCGGAGCGGAGCGTGAACTCCCCCGCGCGTCCCACCAGCGTCGTCGCGGCGACCAGCTTGTACGTGCCGGGGTTGAGGTAATACGAGATGCGCGCGACAGGGCCCCCGTCCCGGTTGTTGACCTCCGCGAGCACCCGGTTGCTGGTGTCCAGCAGGTAGAGATAGGGGCCGACGTTGGCCTCCAGCTCGAACGTCACGACGTCCGGCGCTCCGGTGTAGTCGACGATGAACTGGCGGTTGTCGAGGCTGCTCGGGAACTGGCCGCCGGACGGCGTCCAGCGTCCGTGCAGGGTGTTGTGGTCATTCCGCTCGGTGGTGGACTCGACGATGATGCTGGACGTCTGCGCCTGGAACGGCTGTCCGGCGAGGTCCGTGTCCTGGGTGAGCACGAGCCGTTCGCCCTGGAAGCCGCCGTGCCAGAACAGGGTGACGCGGTAGCCCTCGGGCACGCGGATGGAGCGCAGCGTGTCGTTGCCGAGGGTCAACTGGCTCAGGTCGTAGCGGCCCGCGAGCAGCGTCTGCTGCGCTCCCTGGAAGCCATTGCCCGTGTAGAGGATGACCGGCGCCTCCACCTTGAGGCTCGACGCCTTCAAGTCGATCGCCTGGCCCGTCAGGTCCGTGTCCGACGTGAGGGTGGCCGGTGTGCCCTTGAAGGCCCGGTCCGGATAGAGCGTGAGCAGCCAGCCTCGCGGCACGCGCACCGAGTGGATGGCGTCCTCGCCCACCGACAGCTCGGCGGCGTCGTAGAACCCGGGCTGGAGCGTCTGGGGCAGGGCGGTGGACGTGCTCGCGGGGTAGACGCCGACCGTGGGCGTCCACGCCGTCGCGGCGCCAGCGTAGAACAGGGGGAGGCTTCCGCCGTCGAACCCGTTGGAGTCCGCGGGGCCGATCCAGCCGCAGTAGCCACCGCCCCGCAGCGCGACGACCTGGTCTCCCCAGGAGTAGACGCTCGCGCCGTGCTGGGCGTAGCCCTTCACCGCGAAGGCCTCGGTGGCCACCTTGAACGCGGTGCCCCGGAGGTCGATGTTGGCCCGGCCCGAGTCCGCCCAATCGCAGGACATCGCGTTGGCGAACGGCATGGAGGTGACGGGCTGGCCACCATGGAAGACCTGTCCGGTGGAGGTCGCGAAGGTCGTGTCCGTCGTGTCCACGTGCAGGGTGTGCGGATTGATGCGCAGCCTCGAGTAGACGGTGCGAACCGTGGTGCCAGGGGTCGCGCCTCCCGCGGTGTACTGGGCGAAGTTGGCGAGCTGTCCCTTCTCACGCGGCGTGAGGTACTCACGCGGCGTCCCCGCCATGTCATGGCACCAGGCCATCCACGGCCGCGCGGGGTCTCCCATGAAGTGCAGGGCGTACTCGCCATCTCCCGCGGTGGGACGGGCCGCGCGAATCTCCTGACAGGACTTTTCCCTCACGGGCCCCAGCGGCTGCTCCACCACCTGCAGCGCGTCCAGCTCCCCGGGCCCTGGCTCCTCCGGGGTCACCTCGTCGGGTGACACCGGCTGACAACCGATACAGAGCACGACGAGGGCGCTCCACCGCTTCCATCCAAGACGCCGAGGCATTCTTGCAAGACCGTCCTTTCATCCAAGGAGTGATGTCTCCTTCGACGAAAGGACGGCGGGGTGGAGCGCGTGTTATTTCCGGCGACTATTGCATCGACAGGTTGCCCGGCTGGGTGAACGGTCGGGCCATGGGGGCCTTGGGGCCCGGGTTGAGGATGCAGTCGCTCACGTAGATCAGGTTCGGGTTGCCGCAGCCGGCCTTGTCATTGCCCCAGTCCACGGTGAGGTTGAACCGCTCCAGCCCGGGCGTGGTGTACGTCCCCGCCGGCTGCCAGGGGAAGATGACGGCGTTGCTCCATCCGTCCCAGGCGAGGCCTGGCCCCGTGTCATCGTGGTAGTACTCGCTGAAGTTGGCCTGGGCGTAGGTGTATCGGCCAGGGGCCGGATACAGGCCATGGGAGCCCTGGGCCGCGTAGACCTCGGGGTGGAGGTCCACCAGCGCCAGGTCCTTGCTGGCGAAGTGGGTGGGCGGACGTCCCGCGCGCTGGCTCATGGCCAGCTGGGTCGGTCGGCCGTCGACGAACCGCAGGGTGAGGTGCTCCCAATCCCCCACGTGGTTGTCGAAGGTCGTGTATTGCATGCAGGTGCGAAGGAGGTGATGCCACTGTGTGCAGATGGGCTTGCCACGGTTGTAGGGATAGAACAGCCAATAGACGACGTCCGTGGTGTTGGTAGGCAGGCCCGCCTGGGTGCGCGGGATGATCTGCGCGTAGACGGGGACGCTGTGCTGGTCCGGGCGCTTGCCCTGGAGGAACGGCAGGTTCGTGCACTCGGGGCAGGCGAGCGCGTCACGGGTCCTCAGCCGCGTGCCGTCGTCCACCATGTTCGGCACGAAGTCATTCATCCCGGCGGGAAAGTACGTCTCGTTCGGGTGGAGCCGGATGCGCGGGGCGTAGCGGAGCACCGTGAGGTCGTCGACGAAGCCGCCCTGCAGCTCCGGGTTGGCGAGCGCGCTGTTGTTGAGGGCCCAGAACCGCGAGCCATCCGGACCGTCGTAGTTCCCCTGGCCGACGAAGGTGGACGTCGCCAGCGTGCGGTGGTCCCTGGGGTCCGCCTGCCACAGCGCGATGTCTCCACTCGCCTTGCCGGAGCCCTTGTCGTTCCAGACCCAGCTGGCGCCCGCGGGCAGCACGTACTCATCCTTGACGCAGCGGATGCGGTCCGTGGGAGGCGCGTTGTAGCCCAGCTCCACGACGGAACCCAGACAGGTGTAGCCAGGGGGAGGCACGGGTTGCCAGAAGGCGGCATCGTGGTTGCCTCCCGTGCCGCCGTCCTCCCAGATCCGGTTGTAATAGAGCGGCTTGGCGAGCAGGTCTCCCTCGCCGGAGACCGCGAACGTCATCCGCGGTGCCTGTCCATGGCCGGGCATGGCGATGTCGCCCAGCGAGTAGTAGCCGGGGTGCTGGCCGAGGTCGGGACGCCAGACGGAGACATCGTCATGGGAGCCCGTGCCGCTGTCGTCGTAGGCCCACGTGAAGGTGTTCACCGTCCTCACCCAGAGCTTCTGGGGATAGCTCAGGCGCGCCTTGTCGGAGCGGACCGTGAAGTCCGCCGTCCGCCCCGCCTGGGCGGTGGCGGCCACCAGCTTGTACGTGCCCGGGCTCAGGAAGTACGCGAGGCGCGCGCGGCCGTCTCCCAGCGTCTCCCCGCCCTCCAGGAGCACCTGCCCGTTGGCATCCAGGAGGTAGAGGTAGGGGTCGACGCCGGCCTCCAGCTCGAAGCTCACGACATCGGGGCGGCCCGTGTAGTCGACGGTGAAGGCGCGGTTGCGAGTGCTGCCCTTGTCCTGTCCTCCCGAGGAGAGCCAGCGGCCGTGGACGATGTTGTTGTGCCGGGCGGTGGTGGACTCGACGATGATGCTGGAGGTCTGCGCGTCGAACTCGTGGCCCGAGAGGTCGGTGTTCTCGGTGAGGATGAGCCGCCCGCCCTGGAAGCCGCCATGCCAGTAGAGCGTGACCTGGAATCCCTCCGGCACCTCGATTGAGCGCAGGGCGTCGTTGCCGATGGTGAGCTGCGACAGATCGTAGCGGCCGGCGCGAAGCGTCTGACGGGCGCCTTGATAGCCGTGGCCGGCGTGGAGCGTGACCTCGGCCTTCACCTCGATGCCGCGGGCCTGGCGGTACCATGGGTTGCCGACGATTTCGGCGTCGCCGCCGAGGAAGTGCCTGGTGCCGGTGAAGCCCGGGCCGGCATGGAGCACGACGCTCCAGCCTCGTGGGACATGGACGGCGCCGAGGCCCTGGGGGCCCAGGTTCAGGTCCTGGGTGAGGTAGTAGCCGGGCTGCAGCGGCTTCGCGGTGGCCTCCGAGCCGTCCACGGGATAGACGCGGGCGACGGGCGTCCAGGGGCTGTCGGCCAGGGTGTAGAACAGGGGCAGCTTCCCGCCGGTGAGCCCGTCGGCGTTGAGCGGGGCGTTCGAGCCGCAGTAACCGCCGCCCTTCAGCGAGACGACCTGGTCGGCGAAGCTGTAGACCTGGGAGCCGACCTGTCCCCAGCCGGTGACGACGAACGCCTCCGGGGCGACCCGGAACGGCGTGCCTCGCAGGTCGATGTTGGCCCGGCCGGAGTCAGCCCAATCGCAGGACATCGCCGTGGCGAAGGGCATGGAGGTGACGGGCAGGCCGGCGTGAGCAAGCTCACCGGTGCTGGTCGCGAAGGTCGTGTCGGAGGTGTCCACCTCCAGGGTGTAGGGATTGATGCGGAGCCTGGAGTACCGGCTGCGCACGGTGGTGCCCGGTGAGGCGACGCCCGCGGTGTATTGGGAGAAGTTGGAGAAGAGGGTGCGCTCCTGGAGGGGCAGGTACTCCTTGGGTACTCCTGTCATCCCGTGGCAGTAGACGCGCCACGGCCAGGCCGGGTCCCCCAGCACATACAGCGTGTACTCCCCATCCGGAGCCGAGGGCCGGGCCTGCTGGATGTCCAGACATGACTCCTCCCTGGGGGAGGCGAGCTCCCGCTGGAGGGAGGCGAGGCTGAGCTCCGCCCCTTCTTCCAGGACTTCACCCTGACAGCCCATCGCGAGTGTTGTGAGGCACCCCAGCAGCTTCCTGCCAATCCGACCCATTGCTTTGACCTCTCCCAGCGTGAATTCCGCGAGCAGGAGACGGGATGGGGGCCTGGGTTGTTATTTTCGTTGGGGACTTCCTGAATTTTCGGGCCGCGGTGTCCTTGATGATGAGTGACGGTGAGGGCGGACTCGAACCCCGAGGTTCGAATCCGCCGTCCCGAAACCCTCACGTCGCCTTCGTGGGTGCCGGCTTCCCATTCTGGCCCTTCGCCGGGCGCGGCGTGTAGTGCGCCACGACGGGCTGGTGGTCCGAGGACTCCGTGCTCCGGTCCACCTCGAAGAGGACAGGCTCCAGCTCCGGGCTCGCGTAGAAGTTGTCGAAGCGCTTGCCCGTGGCCGGCACCACGCCGGACTCGTCCGGCAGGGACGTGAGCGTCGCGCTGTCCGCGATGTCCTGCAATCGCAGCCAGTGCTCGCTGCCGCGCTGCACCTTGCCCGAGCGCAGCTCCGCGCAGGCCTGCTTCGGCGTCATCATCGCTCCGCCGGGCAGGCGCACCCGCGTCACGGCCGCGTGGGCAATCGTCTCCGGCAGCCCCTGCTCCAACACGTGCAGCTCGTGCCGCAGGCGCGGGTCCGAGATGTTGCCCACGCCCTTGTCGCCCACGCTCGTGTTCGGCTCGCCGTAGCGCACGGCGTACTCCTCCACCGTGTCCGTGTCGTCGTACGTCCTCAGGTGCGCCATCAGCCAGGAGCCGCCCGTCTTGATGGCGGTGTTGGCGTTGAAGTCACCCAGCGCCACCGCGTGGGGGGCCTCCCGGTGACGCACCAGCAGGTTCAGCTGGCGCATGTTGTGCGCGTTGATGCCGGAGTCCCCCAGCGTGTGGTGCACGTTGTAGAGGACGACGGGCAGCCCCGCGACCTCCAGCCGGACCATGAGCGCGCCCCGGTCCTCGGGAATCTCGCACGGGTCCCCGCCTCGTCGCTGGATGGCGGCGGCGCGCTCGGCGTCGGAGATGACGTAGGTGAAGTGGGCCGCGTCCGCGAGCGGATGCCGGGTGAGGAAGGCCTTGCCGTTGACCAGCCGAGTGCCGTGGAGCCCGTCGCTGCCGTGGTACGCCAGGTGGAAGCCGTAGCGCGCCGCCAGCAGCACGGAGATGGGGACGTTGGCCTCCTGCAGGCCGATGACGTCGGGCATGCGGCCCTCGGCCTCCAACTCGTCGAAGTACGCCAGCAGCGCGGCGCGGCGCTGGCCCCCGAGCAGGATGTTGTACGTCATCACCGTGAGCCCCGGGCCCGTGGCGGGGCGGGGCTCGGGGTGACGGACGATGATGGCGCGCCCGTCGCCGAGCTGGCGCTCCGTGGCGGGCAGCTTGAGGGCATCGAGCGTCGGCAGGACGAGCGTCGAGTCCCTCCGCGGATGCGGCTCATCAATCGGGGTGGCCATCCGGCCGAGCAGGGGGCCCACGCCGGGCAGGTGCTCCAGGACCTCGGGCACCTTCATACGGCCTCCCGGGATGCGCGCGGGGCGCGGGGCAGCGAGTCGAGCTGGCGAGCGACGGTATCCACCAATCCTCCTGAGTGCCCCTCAAGTTCGGTGCGGATCCTCCGACTGGCCAGGGGCAAGCCCCCCCGAAACGCGGGGTTGTCTTCCTCGCCGGGACGGAGAGCAGGCGGGCAGGAGGGCACCACCTTCCTTCTCGGGACTCGGGGCAGGGGACCGGGGACAGGTCCTCAGCAGCAGGTGCGGCGACACGAGCGCAGGCGCGACGTGCACACCGCCTGGCAATCGGCCTCGCCCTCGCAGGCGTCCCAGCAGGTGCCGAAGGTCCCGTCGCAGTCATCGCAGCACGCGGCCGCGAGCCGCTCCATCTGCTCCACCTCGACCCGCGGAGGCGCGTCCTCGGCCGCCACGGCGGCTCCGGCCCCACAGCAGACTCCGACGAACAGCGCCACGAGCATCGTTCTCATGTGTCCCCCCACGGCCTGGGCTCGACCCGGACCGTCGTTGTCCCACGGCGACGGCGGGTCGACCCCTGAGGAGACGGCGCTTGTCCGATATCTTCGGTCGCCTCGTACCGCGGGGCAGGTGTGCGGCGTCCGGGCGACGGCTCAACGCACCCAGGCGAAGGCGCGCTCCAACCGGGGCAGGGCATCGTCTAGATAGCTGCGCCCATGTCCCACGACGACGCGCTGGGGCCTCCACGCGAGCATCCGCTGGTAGCAGGCGCGCGCGGCGGCCTTGCGTCCCCAGGCCGTGAGCTGGACCTCCCTGGGCGTCTGTCCCGGCCACATCGCCCCGCCGAGCGTGAGCATCCAGCGGAAGCGCGGCTGGACGCGCTCGTGCTCCAGCGCGATGACCATGTCCGCGACGAGCAAGGTCGACGAGTCCCGATGGAAGAATACGACCTCTTCGATGAAGCGGCTGCCTCGGAAGATGAGCTGGTCCAGGTCCCCCGCCCAGACCCCCGGCGCGCCGTCGGCGAGGTCCGCGTCGAACGGCGCCTCGAGCTTCTGCGAGCGCGCGCGCTCACGCACTCCCGGAGACGCCCAGGCCGTCGCGGCGGGGTAGCGCGCCTTCCACGCGGCGATGGAGACGTAGTGCAGCCGGTTGGGTGAGACCAGGTGCTCGACGGGGCCGAGCGCGTCGACCTCCGCGAACAGCTCGGGCGTGGGCGCGATGGGGGACCACAGCCACAGTCCCCCCGAGCGCAGGCGGATGATGACCATGCGCGTGGGGAAGGGCAGGGTGATGGGCCCCACCTTCATCTCGATGACGGGCCCGTCCACGCACCAGAGCCCCTCCGCCACCGGCTTGAGCGTGCACAGCGGCACATAGGGTCGGAGGCCGTGGGACCACTCATCCTGTTCGTCGGCGTGCTCGCGGCTCCCAGCGCTCATGGCCGCGAAGCCTACCGTCCGGGGCCAGGGCCGTCGAAGGTGCTCAGCGCGAGCGCACCGTGCACGAGGTCTTGATGAAGTCCACGTCGTCGTAATACGCGCAGGTGAAGTACACGTTGACGTCGGGCCTGTCGGCGCAGTCCCGGCGCCCCGTCTGCGAGATAAGGTCCGCGTCCAGGTTCACGCACTCGCAGCTGTGGCAGCTTGCCTCCTTCTTCAGACACACGTGGCTCGTCGTCGCGGTGACGATGGTGCCGCAGTACTCCGTGGCGCGCTTGCAGCGCGTGTCCCCACACTCGACGGTCTCCGGGAAGGACGTGTTGCCGCCGTCCTCCTTCCCATCGTCCCCCTTCGAGTCACTCCCACAGCCCACCACCAGCATGGAGAGAAGCACCAGGTACTTCGCCATCGCCTTCATGTCGTCCTCCCGAGGAGTCACAGGGGGCACGAGCGCCCCCGCCTGAAGGGAGGAGACAGGCCGCGCGACACCGTTGCAGGAAATCGACAGCGCCCCATGCGCTCGGAGGCCATACCGCGCCATCGGAATATTCGTTATGTTCCAGACAATGACGCGGTGGCGACTGCTGGTGATGTGTCTCTTCGGGGTGACGGCGTGCGCGACGACACCGACGACCCCTGCGGCGCCTCCCTCGTGCGAGCCGGGGGCGTTGCTGCCCTGCGCGGAGTGGGGGCGGAAGCTCCTGCGCGAGGGCGACCGCTATCGCGCCACGGAGGCCTTCGCCAAGGCGTGTGAGGAAGGCGACCTGTCCGCGTGCATGACGGAGGGCGAGCTGCGCAAGGAGGCCGGTGACTACAACGGCGCCGAGCGTCCGCTGCGCAAGGTCTACGACACGGGCCAGGAGTCCGCCGCCATCGCGCTGGCGGAGGTGCACGAGGCCCGTGGCGGCCCCAGGGACCTCCAGCTCGCGTCGGACTTCCGACACGAGGCCCTCGCGCTGAACAAGCCGGCCACGGAGGTGGTCTTCGCCCTGCGCGTGACGACCGAGGCGGGCGCCGCGACGGAGCTGTCCTTCAACCTGCAGCCCATGGCCTTCCACCACCGGCGCCTGGGCTTCGGGTTCAACACCGTGCTGGGCCCTCCCGACCTGTTCGAGCTCAACGGCTTCGGTGGTTACCAGCACTACGTGTCGCCCTGGCTCATCCCCTACGCGCGGTTGATGATGGGGGCCCGCTCGGTGGCCGGGGGCAGCGCACTGAACGTCGGCGGCGAGGCCGGGGCCAAGGTCGCCTGGGAGGACATCGGCCACATCAACATGGCCGCGGGCGTCTCCATGGCCAGCGGTGGCTACTTCTCCGTGGGCCTGGGCCTCAATGGCATCATCGTCCTGGCGATCCTGCTGCAGATCCGCTGAGCTCACTTCGTGGGCATCCCCAGCACGTAGGAGATGGCCACCTTGCCCGGCGCCTTCACCTCGCCGACCTCCCAGGTGTAGCCCTCCTTCGCGAGGGACTCGGTCATCGCGGCGAGCTCACGCGGATGGTGCACCCGCAGCGCGGACACCAGCCCGTCCCAGAAGATGAGCAGCGGCGCCACCGGCACCCCGTACGTGAGCAGCAGGCGCAGCGGCGTCATGGGCCGCACCAGCGGGGTGAAGAGCAGCACCAGCACCGGCACCAGCAGCATGGACAGCACCCCGACCGGCGTGCGGCGCACCGTCTCGAACGCCGCGATGGCAACACCTCGTGCCTGTGCATCCGCCAGCACCTGCCGGGCTTCTTCGGGACGGAAGTGGTGGAGCGCGTTGAACAGCGTCCGCATGCCGCGCAGGTCCGAGGGCACCTGGAGCGCGTCCACCGAGCGCTCCAGGTAGGTGACACCCTCGCCGCGCGCCCGCTCGGCGGCCTCCGCGTTGGGATACTTGTCCGACAGGAGCACGCGCGCTTCCACGCCGTGCTTCTCCGCCAGCAGGCGCTTGAGTCGGGGCAGCGGTCCGCGTCCCCCCGAGCCCAGATCCAAGAGCGCGTCGCTCCCAGAGGCCTTCAAGCCTCGCGCGAGCACCTCCGTGGCGCCGTCGAAGAGGCCCAGGCGCGAGCTGACGGTGTGCAGGTAGTCGGTCGCCAGGTCCCTCAGGGCGCGGGGGAACCAGTCCTGGTCGATGAACTCGAAGAGGTGCAGCCGGGGCACGCAGGCGCGAGCGGTGACGGTGTCGTTCATGCGCCAAGGGTGCCGTCCCGAGCGCCCGGCCGCAGTGACAGCCCGCGCCAGAACGGCTTGCCGCGCGCGCCAGCCGGCGACTACCGTCCGCCGTGTGCCGAAGCCGTCCTCCAGTGGCGTGCCGTCACTCTCCGCCCGACTGGCGCGCCAGGCCCTGCGCATCGCGAGTCGGATGGGGCTGCCCGTGGAGACGCTGCTGCGGCGCGCGGTGGGCCTGAGCCTGGAGGACCTGGACGACCCGGAGCTGCGCGTCCCCTACGCGGTCCTCGACGACCTGCTGGAAGAGATGGAGTCCCTGTCCGGCGACGCCAACCTGGGGCTGCACCTCGCCCGCGTGGACATGGTGGACCTGGACGACCCTGCCACCTTCGTGGTGCTCACCAGCGCCACGCTGCGCGACTCGATGGAGCGCGGCGTCCGCTACCAGCGCGTGTGGGGCGACGGCGAGCGCTTCCGGATGGAGGACACCGCGCGCGGCGTGCGCATGCGCTTCACGCCCGTGGGCGCGTGGCGGCCCGCGCACCGGCACCTGGTGGAGGCCGCGCTGAGCCAGTTCGTCACCGGCGTGCGCGCCTTCACCGGCGAGGACGTGCACCCGCTGCGCGTGCGCTTCGCCCACCCGGCGCCCCAGGACGTGTCCGAGCACCAGGCCCTGTTCCAGGCGCCGCTGGAGTTCGACGCGCCCTTCAGCGACATCGAGTTCTCCCACGAGGACGCCAGCCGCCCCTTCGTCCACGCGGACACGCTGCTGCACGCCATGTTCGAGCGGCTGGCCCAGCGCGCCCTGGAGAAGCTCCCGGCGCTGAGCACCACGGCGGACCGCGTGCGCGAGCAGGTGCGGCAGGCCCTCTCGGGTGGGGACGCGTCCTTCCAGGCCGTGGCCCGGGCGCTGCGCGTGCCTCCGCGCACCCTCCAGCGTCGTCTGGCCGAGGAGGGCCACTCGTACGCGGGCATCGTCGACACCCTGCGACGTGAGCTGTCCGGCATCTACCTGCGACGTCGCATGTCCATCGCGGAGGTCTCCTTCCTGCTGGGCTACGCCGAGCCCGCCGCCTTCCACCGCGCCTTCAAGCGCTGGTGGGGCCAGAGCCCCGAGCGCTTCCGCCGCGAGCAACAGGACTCCTCTTCTTCCTGATTTGCACGTGTTACGGCGTGTCAACGGGTCGGCCGAGACTGCGCGCGACATGTCTGGGAATGCTGGAGCGGGCGGGCGGACAAGGACCGTTTGACTCGCTTGGCGGCGCGTTCCTAGCATCCGGGGATATCGCAGCGGGGGACTCTCCACTCACATGCCGGCTTTGACTGAGTCACCTGGGTTCCTGACCCAGGGGGAGGACTCGCTCTATTACGTCCACCATCGGGCCCGGGCGGAGCGTCGCGCGGCGGTGTTGCTCGCGGGGCCGTTGGGATTGGAGCGCGCGCATGGCTACGTGGTGTGGGTGAGGTGGGCCCGCTACCTGGCGGAGCGGGGCGTGGAGGTGCTGCGATTGGACTACCGGGGCTCGGGGGAGAGCACGGGCCGCTTCGATGAGATGACCTTCCCGCGCTGGGAGGAGGACGTGCGCACGGGCCTGGAGCACCTGCGCGCGGCGAGCCCCGGGGTGCCGGTGTTCGTGCATGGCTTGCGGCTGGGGGCGCTGCTGGCGGCGCGGGTGTTCCGGACGGACGCGGTGAATGGGTTGTTGATGTGGGAGCCGCCGGAGTCGGGGCGGGCGCACCTGATGGAGGTGCTGCGGCGCAAGGTGGCGGCGGACAACCTGGAGGGGACGGGGGGACAGGCGCGCTCGCGTGAGGACTACGTGGCGCGGATGGAGGCGGGGCAGGTGGTGGAGGTGGAGGGGCTGCCCTGGTCGCGGGCGCTGTGGCGCAGCGCGGAGGGCTATGAGCTGGCATTGCCGGAGGCGCACGAGGCGCGGCCCTGGCGGGTGGTGCACCTGGATGGCAGGCCGGCGGAGCGGTTCGTCGCGCCGGGGCGGAGCGGCTCGGTGCGTGCGCCGCGGCCGTTCTTCTGGACCACCAGCAACCGGCTGCTGCCGGAGCTGACGGAGCTGTACGCGGATGGCATGGGCTTCATCGCGGGCGGCGGGGCGCGCGCGGAGGTGCGGTCATGAGGGAGCTGGTGCAGTTGGACGTGAAGGGGCATCGGCTCTGGGGGACGTACCATCCGCCCGCTCCGGGGACTCGGCGCTCGGTGGGGGTGCTGTTCCTGAATCCGGGGCATGTGCCGCGCTCGGGGCATGGCGGGCTGTCGGTGCTCGCGGCGGACCGGCTCGCGTCGAAGGGCTTCGCGTGCTTCCGCGTCGACCTGCCGGGGTTGGGGGACTCGGCGGGGGAGCTGCCGGAGACGACGGCGGAGCTGTACCAGCACGTGTGTCAGGGCGGCTTCGTGGAGGTGGCGAGCGCGGTGCGAGAGGAATTGCAGCGTCGGTTCGGCTTGCGCGGCCTGTTGATGGGGGGGCTGTGTGGGGCGGCGACGACGGCGCTCTACCTGGCGGACCAGGAGCCCGAGGGCGTGCCGGGGCTGTTCATGTTCGAGCCGGAGTTCTACCTGTCCGAGCAGGAGGCGAGCGCGGTGGGGGAGGGGGACGTGACGGAGGCGGCTCCGGGGCGGCTCAAGCGGGTGACGTCGAAGCTGTTCTCGTACTGGGGATGGATGCGGATGCTCACGCGCGAGAACGAGTACGCGCGGCTGTTCAAGTACGTGCCGTTCCCGCGTCAGAAGTTGTTGGACCTGTTGATGGACTGGGATTCGTTGCCGGCGGTGGCGAACGTGCCGTTGGTGCGAGCGTGGCAGCGCGTGGTGCGGCGCGGGCAGCCGGTGTTGGTGATGACGGCGGAGGGCAAGCTGCGCGACGTGTTCTTCGACCGCATCCACCGCTCGGCGCTGGCGGACCTGCCGCATCCGAACCTGTCGCGCGTCCGACTGCGGGGCACCAATCACATCTTCACGACGGGGGGCGCCATCGAGGCGTGCGTGGCGGAACTGGCCCGCTGGGCGAGCGCGAGCTTTCCCGAGTCCGCCGCGGTGCCCGAGGGTGTTGACGCCGCGCGTCCGGGGCTGGAGCGGGTGGCTGGCTGAGATTGTCAGGCCATTTCCTGACGTCGGACAGGTGACCCGCGGATGAGTGGTCCGTGACCCTCGCGCGGTGGTTCTTTCACTGTGCAAGGAGTGGAAGGCGAGAGGTCTCCTATTACTTCAAGGTGATGGACGCCGCTGACGAGTGGTCCTTCGAGACCGATTGTCGGTACACCAACAGCCGGTGGCTCTGCCTCGCGTACTCTGCTCCGCGTCTGGCTGGAGGTGGACGCTTCTGTCCGCCTCGGCGACGCCGAGAGGGACGTCGATTTGAGCGAGGGGTGGCCCCTGCGCCATGCTCTCGCTTCGCCGTGGCGGGATGCGCCGCCAGGGTGAACGGGGGACATGCAATGAAAGACAACGAGCTGCTCGAGGCGCGCGCGGAGCCGACGTCCCCTCCTGCTCCGGGAGGGCTGCGCGGCTGGTGGTCGAGGTGGCGCGCGGAGCGACGTGCGCCGAAGCGCGCCGCCCCGAAGAAGCCTGGGGTGGTCCGTCGCGGCTGGACGCAGCACGTGGCGGGTGTCGTGGACGTGGCGCTGGTCGTCCTCGCGCTCGCCATCGTCGCCGTGGCGGGTCAGCACGCCGCGGCGACGGCCCCGGACGTCCCGGGCGGGTGGCGGCTGCCGGTGTTCCTCATCCTGTTGCCGTTCGGTTTGACCTATACGTCGTTGCTCTCGGCGCGCTCGCGGCTGACGCGGACCCGGTTCGAATTGGCGCATCCACCGGGCAACTACAGCCCGACGGACCAGCGCATCCTCTTGAGCGTCCAGAAGTCGTGGAGCTACGAGCGGCTGCTCTTCCGGGCCGCGCTGGGCAAGGTGGGACTCCACGCTCAAATCTATGGGCTGGTCACCACGCTGACGCTGGGGCTCACCTACCTCATCTGTTTCCCGCTCCCGAAGCCGACAGCGGATGGGTACACGATGGTGCCGCTGGTGGCCGTGGCCGCCGCGTCCGCCGCGACGGTGTCGTTCGCCATCCACTTCGGGCGCATCGTCGTGCGGCTGGCGAGCCAGGACTTCAACGCGCGGATGTACTCGTGGGCGACCCGTTCGATGTTGCTCTCGCTGTGCGCGACCGTGGTGGCGGCCATGTTCCTGACGCCCAAGGCGGGCTCCGAGGCGCCGCTGGTGCAGTGGTTCGACCGGGCGGTGCTCTTGGGCGCCACGGTGGCGGCGCTCGGGGACCAGGTGCTCGAGTTCGTCGTGGCCAAGGCCGCATCGCTGTTCGGCATCGCGGTGCGAAACCCCGCGGGCGTGGCGGACCTGGAGGAGATCGCCGGGCTCACCCGGGACGACGTGGCGCGGCTCGCGGAGGAGGGCATCGAGTCGACGCATGGGCTGGCCTATGTGCCCACGGCGCGGCTGTTCTTCTCGACCAATCACAGCCTCCAGCGACTGGTGGACTGGCAGGACCAGGCGCTGCTGCTCCAGTGGGTGGGGAGCGCGCGGGCGAAGTCGCTCGCGGACCGGCTGATGGTGCGCGGCGCCATCGACCTGTGGGGCACGGTGGTGGCCCTTGACGCGGCTCCGGATGACGCACGTCGTGCCGCCCTGGCGCAGGCGCTGGGGATGGACGAGTCGCAGGTGTCGTCCATCGTGAAGCTGGTCGAGCACGACCAGGTGGTGCGGCGGCTCCACGCACACTACGTGTCCACCGCGTGGGTGAACCCGGGGACGGAGCCCGTACCGGTGCTCAACGTGTCGTTGATGAACGGCGTGGGGCCCGAGGACCTGGAGCGCATCGTCGCGAACGCGCTGGTGCAGCGGCCAGGGCTCAACGAGGCGGACGAGGCCCGGGTGCGCGCCGTCGTCGAGCAGGCGCTCCAGTCCGCCGCGGACAGCCGTCCAGGGCTCTTCGCGCGGCCGGAGTTCGGGCAGGTGATGACGGAGTGTCTGAAGGATGCGCTCGCGCAGCAGCCGCCCTCAGCGCCGGTGGACCTGGAGGCGCTCGCGCGGGTCATTCAGGAGTCGGTGCGCACGGCTCCGGCGGACGTGCCGCCGACCCGGAGCTGAGCCCTCGTTCGCTCGACGCTCTGCTGTGGCCGCTCCAGGTTGGACATTGTCTTCAGCTGCCCATCATGCGGCGGCGCGTCCGTCCTCCGCCTTGCCTCGAGACAGGCGCTTCTGGATGGCCAGGAACAGGGCCTCGTGCGTCGCGGGGGCGGCGAGCTCCACGTCACCCCCTGGCTGGCCGAACGCGCCCACGGCGTCGCGCAAAGCCTCGCGCACCGACAGCGCGAGCATCAGCGGCGGCTCGCCCACGGCCTTGCTGCCGTGGATGGTGTTGTGCTGCGTCGCCCGCTCCAGCAGCTTCACCCGGAAGTCCACGGGCGCGTCGCTGAACGCCGGCACCGGGTACGTGCTGGCCGAGTGCGTGAGCAGCCGGCCCTTCGCGTCCCACCGCAGGTCCTCGCCCGTGAGCCACCCCAGGCCCTGCACGAAGCCGCCCTCAATCTGTCCCCGGTCCACGCCCGGGTTGAGCGAGTCGCCCACGTCCTCGAGCACGTCCACCCGGAGCACGCGCTTCATGCCCGTGAGGCCGTCCACCTCCACCTCCGTCACCGCCGCGCCATACGCGAAGTAGAGGAACGGCTTTCCCTTGCCCTTCGCCTTGTCGTAGCCGATGCCCGGCGTCCGGTAGTACCCCGTCACCGACAGGCCCACGCGCGCCAGATACGCCGCGTCCACCACGGCCGCGAACGCCGCCGACACCTCGGGCGCGCCCTTCACGCCCACGCGGCCGCCCTCGAACACCAGCGACTCCGGCGCCACCCCGCGCCCGTGCTTCTCCGACAGGAACTTCGCCGCCACCGGAGCCAGCCGCTCGCGGATGCTCACACACGCCTCGCGCACCGCCGCGCCGTTCAAGTCCGAGCCGCTCGACGCCGCCGTCGCGGACGTGTTGGGCACCTTGTCCGTCACCGTCTTCGCCAGCCGGATGGCGTCCGCGGGCAGGCCCAGCTCACGCATGGCCACGCCCTGAATCTTCGTGTGCAGGCCCTGGCCCATCTCCGTGCCGCCGTGCGACACCATCACCGAGCCATCCCGATACACGTGCACCAGCGCGCCCGCTTGATTCAGGAACGTCGCGGTGAACGAGATGCCGAACTTCATCGGCGTCATCGCGAGCCCCCGCTTGATGTTCGTTGAACTCGCGTTGAACGCGTCCACCTCCGCGCGCCGACGCGACAGCTCCGAGGACTCCTTCAGCTCACGCCACAGCCCCGGCAGCCGCTCGTCCTCCAGCTCCTGTCCGTAGTGCGTGGTGTTCGTCTCACCCGTGCCCCGGTAGAAGTTGCGCTCGCGCACGTCCTCCGCGGACAGACCCACCGCGCGCGCCACCCTCGCGAGGACCTCCTCGCCCACCAGCATGCCCTGCGGACCGCCGAAGCCCCGGAACGCCGTGTTGGAGACCAGGTGTGTCTTCGCCACCCGCCCCGTGTAGCTCGTGGCCGGGATGTAATAGGCGTTGTCCAGGTGGAAGAGGGCGCGGTCCGTAATCGACTCGGACAAATCCAGCGACCAGCCGCCGTTCGATACCAGCACGGCCTTCAGCGCCAGCAGCTTGCCCTGCTCGTCGAAGCCCACCTCGTACGTGGCATGGAACGGGTGCCGCTTGCCCGTCACCACCATGTCCACGTCCCGGTCCAACATCCATCGCACCGGTCGGCCCGTGTGCCACGACGCCAGCGCCACCAGCGCCGCGGGCGCGTTGCCTTGCGTCTCCTTGCCACCGAAGCCGCCGCCCATGCGCGGCGACTGCACCACCACGCGGCTGCGCGGCAGGTGCAGTACGTGCGAAATCACCGCCTGCACCTCGGACGGGTGCTGTGTGGAGGACACCACCGTGATGTCCCCATCGTCGCCCTTCTCGGCGTAGGCCGCGTGCGTCTCCAGGTAGAAGTGCTCCTGGCCGCCAATCGACACGGTGCCGGACAGCCTGCGAGGGCTCGCCGCGAGCGCCGCGTCCACGTCACCCCGGCGGATGATGTGCGGCTCCGTGTGGTAGCTGCCCTGGGCGATGGCGTCCTCCACCGTGAGGACCGCGGGCAGGGGCTCGTACTCGACCACCACCTGACGCGCGGCCTCGCGGCATGCGTCCACCGACTCGCCCACCACGAGCGCGACAATCTGCCCGTGGAACAGCACCTCGTCCCTGGCGAGCAGCGGCTCGTCGTGGCGGATGGGCCCGGTGTCGTTCATCCCCGGGATGTCCTCGGCGAGCAGCACCGTCACCACGCCGGGCAGGGCCCGGGCGGCCGTCGCGTCCCTGCGCAGGATTCGCGCGTGCGCATGCGGCGAGCACACCGGCCACACCTCCAGCATCGGCCTCGACTGCGCCACGTCGTCCACGTACTTCGCCGCGCCCGTGACATGGCCCAGCGCGCTCTCGTGGCGCAGGACGCGCGTGGCGTCCGTGGGCACCTCGCCGTCACTCCCGACGAAGCCCGGCGCCGCGTCCAGCGAGGGGCTGCGCTCACCCGTGAAGAACTTCTCGAACAGGCTCACGATGAGCCCGCGTCGGTACTCCGCGCTCCCGCGCAAGTCGCTGATGGGGGACAGCTCCGCGCCGAGCACCGGCAGCACCTGGTCCACGGTCTCCCGCGTCCACGGCTTGCCGACCAGCAGCTCCTCGGTGCGACGCGCGCGAATCGGAGTCGCCGCGACGCCGCCGTAGCCCAGCCGCGCCGACCGCACCACGCCGCCCGAGTCCACGTCCACGCAGAAGCCCGACGCGACGATGCTGATGTCCAGCTCGCGCCGCTTGGACACCTTGAAGGAATCCGAACGCCGCGTCAGCCCGCTGTCCGCCGAAGGGCCGTGGGGGATGACGATGGCGCGCACCACCTCGTCCGCATGGAGCGCCGTCTTGCGGTACGCGAGGAAGAACTCCGACAGCGCCACCGTCCGCTTGCCGCGCACCGACGCCAGCACCAGCCGCGCATCCAGCGCGAGCAGCACGGGCGCCAGGTCGCCGATGGGCGACGCCGTCACCAGATTCCCGGAGAGCGTGGCCCGCTGGCGGATCTGCCGCGAGGCGAAGACGTTGAGCATCTTCGTCACCTCGGGCAGCGCCGTGCCGAGCGCGTCCTCCAGGTCGACGAGCGTCGCCGCTCCGCCCACGTGCCATCCATCCGCTTCCCGACGGACGTCGCGCAGGCCCTCCACCGCCTCGGTGGAGATGAGGAAGGGGTAGCGCCTGGACTTCTTGGTGATGTCCACGCCCAGCTCGGTGGCGCCCGCGACGAGCATCGCCTCCGGGTGCGCGGCCTTCAGCGCGAGCAGCTCCTCCCACGACGTGGGCCGCAGGAACTTCTGTCCCTTCGCCTCGTAGCTCACGGACGACAGGGCCGCCGCGGGACCACCGAGCGGCGTGCCGGGAATCGCGCTCAACCCCACCGCGGCGTCGCGCGCGGCGAGCGCGTCCATCATCGCGTCGCGGATGGGGCGGTAACCGGTACAGCGGCAGATGTTCCCACACAGCTGGTCCGCCACCGCCTCCGGGCTACAGACGGCCGGACGCGAGTACGCCTCCGCCATCGACACGACGAAGCCCGGCGTGCAGAAGCCACATTGCGAGCCGTAGTGCTTCACCATGGCCTGCTGCACGGGGTGGGGCTTCTCCCTCGAGCCCACGCCCTCCACCGTGACGATTTCACGGCCGGCCACCATGGGGACCAGGGTGATGCAGGCGTTGAACGCGCGCAGGTTGCGGTTCCCCTGGGCGTCGCGGTCCACCATGGCCACCGTGCACGCGCCACAGTCGCCCTCGGCGCAGCCCTGCTTCGTCCCCGTGGCGCCCTTGGCGCGCAGGAAGTCGAGCAGCGTGGTGTTGGGGGACACGTCGTCGACGCGGACGACGCTCCCGTTGAGCCGGAACTCGAACATGGTGCTCATTCTCCAGACGAAACCCCGCGCAGGCGGGGCGGCTCCGAGACGGACGGCTCGGGGCGGGTTTCGACGAAAGGCTGGTGGTGGAGCTGGAGCAGGCCCGCGGCGATGCTCACCGCGACCTCCTGGGGCGACTTGCCGCCCAGCTCCAACCCCATGGGGCACTGCACCCGGCTCAAGAGGCTCGCGGGCACGCCGCGCGCCTCCAGGCGCTGCCGGAACCGCGCCCACTTGGTCTTGCTGCCGATGAGGCCCAGGTAGCGCGCGGGCTTCTCCAGCGCGGCGGCGACGATGTCCTGGTCCAGGTCATGTCGGTGCGTCATCACCGCGACATAGGTGCGCCGGGCGTCCCACGTGGCGCGGGCGAAGAAGTCCTCCCACGGCTCGTCGTGGCGCGTCACGGAAGGAGGGATGCGCTCGCCCTGGAGCCACTCGGAGCGCTCGTCCACCAGGTGCACCCGGAAGGGGGTGCCCTCCAGGATGCGACACACCGCCTGGCCCACGTGGCCGGCGCCGAACAGGTACAGCCGAGGCCCGTGGTTGACGGGCTCCACGAAGACGTCCACCACGCCTCCACAACACTGGCCGAGCTTCGCGCCCAGCGGGTAGCGGTACGTGCGGGACTCGCCGCGCTCCAGGCACCCGCGCGCGTCGGCGAGCACCAGCTGCTCCAGGTGTCCGCCGCCCACGGTGCCGTGGAACACGCCGTCCCCGCGCACCAGCAGCTTCGCGCCGGGCTCGGCGGGGGTGCTTCCCTGACACATTGTTACGGTGGCCACGGCGAAGGGCGCACCCTCGCGCGCCCACTCGCCCAACTGGCGGACCCAATCCCACATGGTCCCCCAGACTCTGCCACACCCTGTGTCCGGTGGGGATGGGTCTGCGTGCATCCTGTGTGGAATGGATGGCGGCCCGGCGGGCGGGCGGGCCCGGAAGTCTCAGGTCTCGAACAGGTGCGCCGCCATGAAGTCCACGAACACCCGCAGCTTGGGGGACAGGTAGCGGCTGGAGGGCCACAGCACCCGGAACGTGCCCTGGTGGTGGAGGTGGCTGTCGAGCACCTTCACCAGGGTGCCCTGCGCGAACTGCCGGCGCAGGGCGAAGTCCGGCAGGCAGGTGATGCCCAGGCCCTGCTCTGCCAGGTGGATGAGCGGCTCGATGGTGCTCGCCACCACCGTGGTGGGCAGCTCGACTTCCTTCTTGCGCCCCTTGCGGAACGGCCAGCGCTCCAGCTTGCCGGTGGTGGCGAAGCGGTGGTGCAGACACGCGTGCTGCTTCAGGTCCTCGGGCCTGCGGGGTGTGCCCCGGCGCGCGAGATAGTCCGGCGAGGCGACGAGGACCAGCCGGAACGTCCCCAGCACCCGCGCCATCAGCCGCGAGTCGCTGATGCTTCCGCCGCGCACCACGCCATCGAAGCCCTCGTCGATGACGTCGACGAGCCGGTCCGAGAAGTCCAGGTCCAGCTCGATGTCCGGATATGCGCGCATGAACGCGCTCAGGGTCGGCATCATCAACATGCCCACCAGGGGCATGCTGATGCGCAGCTTGCCGCGCGGAGCCTCCTGCGTGCGCGCGAGCTCCAGCTCCGCGGCCTCGACTTCACAGAAGATGCGCCGGCAGCGCTCCAGGAAGAGCGAGCCCTCCGGCGTCAGGGTGATGGTGCGTGTCGAGCGGTGGAAGAGCCTGACCGAGAGCCGCTCCTCCAGCCGCGACACCGCCTTGCCGATGGCCGACGACGACACCCCGAGCTGTCGTCCCGCCACGGTGAAGCTGCGCGCCTCCGCCGCCTGAACGAAGGCCTGCAGTGAGCCGAGACTGTCCATCCACCGCGCTCCGATTCCGGACATCCATGTCCGATGTGTTCCGAACTCTAGCGTGATGGTCCGCGAGCCCGCCCGAAATTACCTTGCCCGCCAACACCTCACGGTCGACGCCCACGGGCCCACCTCGCCTCTTCGGCACGAGGGCCTCCGTGTATCGACCTCATCCCCACAGGCCATGACCACCTCCTCGCTTCCTGTCGATGCCACCCCGCGGACCGAACCCGCGCTCCCTCTCGGAGGGCTCCTCGCGCTGGCGATGGCGGCCTTCATCACCGTGCTCACCGAGGCGCTCCCCGCGGGGCTGCTGCCCCGGATGAGCGTGGACCTGGGCGTCTCCGAGTCCCTGGCCGGACAGCTCGTCACGCTGTACGCGCTCGGCACGTTGCTGACGGCGATTCCCCTCACGGCGGCGACGCAGGGGTGGCGCCGCAGGCCGTTGCTCCTCGGCGCCATCCTGGGCTTCGCCGTCGTCAACACCGTCACGGCGGTGTCGTCCAGCTTCGCGGTGACGCTGGCGGCGCGCTTCCTGGCGGGGGTGTTCGCGGGGCTGCTCTGGGCGCTCGTCGCCAGCTACGCGGCGCGCATGGTGTCCGAGCGACAGAAGGGCCGGGCGATGGCCATCGCGATGGTGGGCATCCCGCTGGCGCTGTCCCTGGGGATTCCGGCGGGCACGTTCCTGGGCGCGGCCGTCGGCTGGCGCGTCACCTTCGGAATCATGAGTGGCCTGACGCTGGTGCTCGTGGGCTGGGTGCTCGCGCGCGTGCCGGACTTCCCCGGGCAGCCCGAGGACCAGCGGCTGTCGCTCGCCCGCGTGGTCCTGATGCCCGGCATCCGCCCCGTGCTGTTCGTCACGCTGGCGTTCGTGCTCGCGCACAACGTGCTCTACACGTACATCGCCCCGTTCCTGGGGGCGATGGGGATGGCGGGGGACATCGACGTGGTGCTGCTCGTCTTCGGCGTGGCGGCGCTCGCCTCCATCTGGGGCGTGGGCGTGCTCATCGACCGGTGGCTGCGGGAGCTGGTGCTCCTGAGCACGGCGCTCTTCATCGGGGTGGCGGTGGCGCTCACGGTGTCGAGCGGGCTTCCCGCCGTGGTCCACGCGGGCGTCGCCGTCTGGGGGCTGGCCTATGGCGGCGTGGCCACGCTCTTCCAGACGGCCTCGGCGAAGACGGCCGGGGAGGCCTCCGACGTCGCGCAGTCCATGGTCGTCACGGTGTGGAACATCGCCATCGCGGGAGGAGGGCTTGTGGGCGGCGTGCTGCTCGACACGCTGGGGACGCGCTCGTTCCCGTGGATGCTGATGCTCCTCCTGGTGCCCACGCTGCTCGTGGCCTGGAGGGCGCGGGAGCACGGCTTCCCACCCGTGCCCCGGCGCTGAATCACGGCGCGCGGCTCAGGTCGCCATCGCCGCGCCGGATGCCCCGGCGCTCTTGCGCATCGGCTGGGCCTTGCCGTACGTCAGCGAGCGCCACACCCACTCCATGGGCCCGAAGCGGAAGCGCGACAGCCACAGGTGGCTGAAGACGATCTGCACGGCGAAGACGCCCAGGCAGTAGAGGATGCACAGGCTGGGCGCCAGCTTCCCGAACAGCCCCAGGCCGTAGCCGTAGAACACGAGCACGCTGATGACGGACTGGCTCAGGTAGTTCGTCAGGGCCATGCGACCCACGGGCGCCAGCACCGACAAGATGCGCTGGAAGGTCGAGCGCTGGAAGAGCAGGGTGATGGCCAGCACGTACGTCGCCGCGAAGCCAATCTCCCCCATCGTCCGGATGGGGGTCAGCGCGAACGGCAGCCACGCGGGCAGCGCGTCCGGGTCCAGGATCTTCCGGATGACCAGCTGCTGCACCACGGCGCCCACGCCTCCGCCCACCACACCCATCGCCAGCGCTCCGTAGAGCAGCCGGCGGAAGAGTGGCAGGTGCTGGGCGGCGTCATGGAAGAGGCGCCGGCGGCCCACGTAGAAGCCCAGGAGGAAGCGGCCCATGAGCCCCACCGAGTGGAGGACCATGATGTGCAGGAACTCGACCCGGTGGAACGTCGCGCCCGCCTTGACGACATCCCACCAGCTGCCGTCCGTGAAGCTGGGGAACAGGGCGACCTTCAGCGCCGCCGAACGTTCGCTCTGCGCCTTCGCCAGCGCGGCGGCGGCCTCGGGGGTGGCGGCGAGCAGCTGCGGGAGCTTGAGGACGAAGGTGGTGAGCAGCGGGCCCACCACCAGCAGCGCTATCGCCCATCCCAGAATCGTGCGGTCGTCCCGCTTCCGGAACAACAACAGCCAGAAGCCGAGCAACGCGTAGTTGCTCAGGATGTCTCCGTACCAGATGAGGTACAGGTGGCTGAGCCCCAGGGCCAGCATCACCACGAGCCGGCGGATGTAGAGCCGGGTGATGTCCGAGCCCCGGGCGTCCGCGCGCCCCATCTGCACCGCGAAGCCCAGGCCGAACAGGAACGAGAAGATGGTGATGAACCGGCCGCCCACCAGGATGCCGAAGGCCGGCATGATGATGCGGTCGATGAGCGAGCCTTGGGTGAACTGCGCCTCGAGCTGCTCCTTGGGGAGGAACGCCCGACCGCTGAACCACATGAAGGTGTTGGAGATGAACACGCCGCAGAGCGCGAAGCCTCGCAGCGTGTCGAGCAACGCCAGGCGCTCGCCTGAGTCTACCGGGCGGGCGTCGGTGGGGGTGGCCGACGAAGGAGCAGGGGTCATGTCTTGCGTAGATACGCTCGAACCCCCGTTTCATTGTCTGTATTCCGTGCTTGCGGCGGATACGGCGCTGACCCGGCAAGCCGGGTGGGCCTATACGCCGATGCGTGGGCAGATGTCCTTCACGATGCACGTCTCACATCTGGGATTCTTGGCCGTGCAGGTGTAGCGGCCGTGCAGGACGGTGGCGGGGCCGAAGAAGGTCCAGGTGTCCTGGGGGACGAGCTTCATCAGGTCCTGCTCAATCGCCTCGGGCTTGTCGTGCTTCGTCAGGCCCAGGCGCTGGCTGACGCGGGCGACGTGGGTGTCGACGATGATGCCGGAGGGGATGTCGAACGCGGTGTTGAGCACCACGTTGGCCGTCTTCCGGGCCACGCCGGGGAGCTTCACCAACTCTTCCACGGTGCGGGGTACCTCGCCGCCGAACTGCTCCAGGAGCGCCCGGCTCATGGCCTGCACGGATTTGGTCTTCTGCTTGTAGAAGCCGGTGGGCTTGAGGTCCTCCTCCAGTTGGGCGGTGTCCGCGTCGGCGAAGGCCTGGGGGCCGGGGTACTTGGGGAAGACGGTGGCGGTGACGCGGTTGACGCGCTCGTCGGTGCACTGGGCCGCGAGGATGGTGGCGACGAGCAGCTCGAAGGGGGTGGACCAGTCAAGCTCGTAGCGTGCGTCGGGGTGCTGCTCGCGCAGGCGCTCGAGGAGGAGGGTGGCTTTCTCGGCGGGTTTCATGGGGTGTGTGAGCGCCACCCTACCTGAGGCATCTGACATCCGGGGCTTGGATTCGCGTTTTCCCCAACGGCACCTTCTCCGTTGCGCGCGTCGACCGAGTCCTTCTGCGCCCCGGCTCGCATTGGCCGCACCGGACACCACGCCCGGTGTCCTGTGCGTCATGGCGCTCGTGTGGCAGCTTTCCCCGCTTCGCAGCGTGGGCTCATGCTGCGGGAACACCATTGTCCGGGAGCAGTCCATGACAGTGCGTAGGTGGTGGGCCGTGCTGTTTTTCCTGCTGGTCAGCTGCGCGTCGGCACCTGCCGTCCGCGCGGAGGTCGAGGGGCTGCCGCTCGAGGATGACTCCGCGGCGGACTGCCGGACGGCCGCGGAAGACGACGGGGATGAGGGGTGTGTCACCACCGCGTGTGACGGTGGCGTGTGTGGACTCTACCGTTGCGAGGACGTTGCATCCGCTGCAGTGGCGTTCCGTACGGGCGCGCCAACCGCGCCGATGGCGGGTGTAGGTAACGCGCCCCAGAGATACTGGGGCGCGCCTCAGGTGCTGCCCGGCCGCGAGCCGGTGCTCGTCTTCCGGAAGGAGCGCCCCGAGGAGCTTCCGAGCCAGAAGGCCCTCCGCAAGGCTCGCCAGGAGTGGGAACAGGCGACGAAGGAGAAGCACCACATCTTTCCGCGGGCGTTCGAGTCCTACTTCGCGAGCCGCCGCATCAACATCCACGAGTGGACCCTTGCTGTCGACGTGAAGCGGCACAAGGAAATCCACGGCGGCGCATATGGCGCCCCATGGAACGCGGACTGGCGCCAATTCATCGAGCGCGTGGAGGGAGAGGTGGCGAAGAAGAGCGACACCACGCCGGAAGAAGTCCGCAGGAGGCTATTCGACTTCGCGGGGCTGATGATCCAGAAGTATCGTCTGGTTGGAATGCCCATGTCGTACTGGCAGCAGCTCACTGCGAACATGCAATTGTCGAAGGACTAGAGATGCGCTTCTTCCGACTCGACCCTATCGATGATGCGGCGGCCACCCAGTGGCGATGGTCGCTGGACGCGAAGCGTCGTTGGGGGCTTCCCGGAACGGAGTGTCCCCGGTGCCACGCCGGGCCGATGACCATCGCGCTCAACTACCCGAGCGTCGATTTGTCCGGACTTCCCGAGGAGAGGGCGTACCGAAAGGCCCGGTTCGTGCCTTGGGAAGAGTATGCGCCGCTGAGGGACCGAGTCCTGCCGCTCCTCCCACCCGGCGCTGTCGTACGCCCCGGGATGGGAATGGGGCCGTTGGAGGGGCGAGTCCGCGGCCGTCCGGCGCCCCTGTCGATGGATGCTCCGTGGAATCTGTACGCCCAACCCACTGGCGTGGAGCGGCTCCTCTCGGCGAACCTACGCGGCATCAAGCCCGTGCCGACGGCGACGAAGACTCCTCGCGACGTGCCGCCGCTGCTCGAGTTCGAGCTTCAGGTGGGCGGCGACTACGTCCCCGAGTGTCGTCCGCTGCCGATGGGCGAGTCGTGCCCGGTGTGTGGTACCCAGCCACGGTCGGCCCCATCGATTGATGAGGAATGGCTCGATGCCGATTCGATGCCGGTAGCGGATGTCTTCCGGTTTCGCTGGAACCCCGCCGTGACTCTCGCGAGCGAGCGCTTCGTCGAAGTGCTTCGCGGCCTGGGTGACACAGGCATCCGAGTGGCGGAAGTGGTGGTGGGCAGGCCAGCAGGGGCTGGCGTCGTCTCGACTTGAGCTTCAGTCTGGCCTTCTCCGAGCCGCCTCAGCCGTTGAAGGAGCGCGGGGGGATGGGGGCTGGGGTGGAGCGCCCGCGCTCCACGGCGTCCAGGCGGGCCATGGTCTGCGCGTACAGGTGGTCCAGCTTGGTGTGTAGGTGCGTCACTTCCAGGCCTGCGCGGATGTTGGCCTCGTACTCGACGTCCGAGCGGATGCGGTCCTTGGCGGCCTGGCGGCTCTGGCTGATGAGGACGAAGCAGGACAGGAAGATGGCCTCCAGGCTGACCACCATGGTGAGCAGGCCGAAGGGGAACGGGTCGAAGGCGTGGAAGCCGGGGATGAAGTCCAGGTTGATGGAGATCCACACCGCGAACCAGGCGGCGTGCAGGAGCATGAAGGTGAAGGTGCCGCTGAATGCGGAGAGGCCATCCGCGAGCCGCTGGATGGTGGTGAGCCGCTCTTCCACGGTCTCGTTGGGGCTGAGGGTGGGGCGGCTGTGGAGCATCTTGTCCGCCTCTCGCAGGCGCCGGCCGATGGCGGTGAGGACGTCCATGGCGCTGGAGGGGTGGCGTTGGAAGAGCAGTTGGAGGTCAGCGCGGTCGACCTTGAGGGCGTGGGTGTCCTGGATGGCGCGGGCGTCGGCGCTGCGCGGGTCTCCGTCGAGCAGGGACAGCTCGCCGAAGAAGTCACCGCGGCGGGCGGTCTCGAAGACGATGACCTGGCCGGTGGTGTCCTCGACCGATATCTGCACCTCGCCGGCGCTGACGATGTAGATGGCGCCGCCGGGGTCTCCGCGGGAGAAGACCTTCTCTCCGGCGGAGAGGCGGACCTCTTCGAGCTGGGCGGCGAGCAGCTCGCGCTCCTCGTCGTCGAGGGCGGCGAAGAGGGGGACTTCCTTGAGCAGGGCGACGTCGGCGGGCATGACGCGGAGGTCCTCGCGGAAGGGATGCGCCCCGTACGCTGGCACCTTCCGGGCCCGCCGCCCAGCGCCCCCGTGTCACGGGGGCGTCGAGCCGGGCCGCCGGAGGTGAAAAGGTGGGGCGGGTCCTCGGAAATCCGAGGGAAGGCAGGAAGGGGACAAGGCCAAACATCTGAAGTTCCAGGCCCGTGACTTGTGCATGGCGCTTGCTTTCGGAGGCGGACCTTCTTTCTCCCGAAAGGTCTGGCTCATGGCTTCATCGACGTCGCTGAAAGCGTGCATGTTCGCGGTGGTGTGGGGACTGGCGGGCTGCCATTCCGACGAGCAAGCCCCGGCCGAGCGGGAGCCGCCTCCACCGGGGGCGCTCGTCGCCTCGGAGAAGGAGCGGGTGAGGTCTCCCTCCGTCTCCGACGCGGACTTCGCGGCGCTGGTCGCCGGCAACACCGACTTCGGCGTGGCGCTCTACCGTCGGCTCGCCGAGCCTGGAGAGAACGCCGCCGTGTCTCCCCTCAGCATCACACGGGCCTTCAGCCTGGTGTACGCCGGAGCACGCGGCGAAACCCAGGCGCAGATGGCTCGGACGCTGGGCTTCACGCTGCCCGCGGAGCAGCTGCACCCGGCGCTCAATCGGCTGGACCTGGCGCTCCAGGAGCAGGTGGGGCAGGCGCATGGCGACAAGGGGCCGGCGCCGACGTTCCGCGCGGTGAATGCCCTCTGGGGACAGCAGGGCTATCGCTTCGAGCCCGCCTACCTCGACGTGCTCGCCGAGCACCACGGCGCGGGCTTGCGCACGGTGGACTTCGCCGCGGACCCGGACGGCGTACGCCGCGCCATCAACGACTGGGTCTCCGGCGTGACGGCTGACCGCATCCAGGACCTGATTCCCCAGGGAGAGGTGCGCGCCGACACGCGACTGGTCCTGGCCAATGCCCTCCATTTCAAAGGGGCCTGGCGTACGCCGTTCCCTGCCCAGGCTACGAGCCCGAAGACCTTCCATGGCCTGACGGGTGGCACGACGCAGGTCCCGATGATGCACACCTCGTGGTCGTTCCCCTTCGCGCGTGGAGAGGGCTATGACGCCATCGCGCTTCCCTATGTGGGCCGCGCGTTTCGCATGCTCGTCATCGTCCCCGACGCGGGTCGCTTCCAGGAGGTGGAGCAGCGCCTGTCCGCCGCGTTCCTGGACACCGTGCGAGCGAACCTGAGCGAGCGGCACATGCTGCTGCGCTTTCCTCGCTTCGAGGTGAGGCAGTCGGCCGCCCTGGTGGATGCGCTGCGCTCCCTGGGAATGGAGGATGCCTTCTCCGAGCGCGCGGACCTGTCTGGCATCACGGGTGAGGAGCGACTGCTGCTCAGTGGCGCGCAACATCAGGCCTTCGTCGCCGTGGACGAGGCGGGCACCGAGGCCGCCGCCGCGACCGCCGTCGAGATCGGGCCCGTGTCGCTTCCTCCTGAAGTCCACGTGGACCGCCCGTTCGTGTTCGTCATCGAGGAGGTGGCGACGAGGAGCGTGCTCTTCCTGGGTCGGGTCGTGAGCCCCTGAGGCGACGAGGCGCACCGGTTCGACCCATCCGATGACACATGACGGGCTCCGGGATGAAGCTCCGGAGCCCGTATCGGGGCGTGAATGGATGAGCGTGAACGCCCGCCGCCAGACACGTCAGAAGCGCTCATGTGTGCCAATCCCTGCCCCGAATCTTCTCGGGATGCAAGGTGCAAGGTCAGCAGCAGTTGCTTGGCTTCCGCGCGATGACGGCGATGAGGACGGCGATGTTGATGAGCAGTTGTGCCAGCACGACGGCCAGGTAGGCGCCCCCGGACGTGAAGAGGCCCACGACCATGAGGATGAGCGACGCGCAGTTGAGGGCGATGGAGACCCAGTTCCCCATCAGCATGTCACCCAAAACCTTGCCGAGTGTCCCTGCGACGTAGAGTGCCTTGATGACCTTGATGACGGTGCTGCCACTGGTCGCGCCCTTGGCCGCCTCGCCGATGGCCTTGAGCAGGGGCGTGCTCTCGCCGACGACCTTGCTCAAGGAGGAGACGGCTCGGCTCGCGGAGAAGCCCAGGCCCACGACGGTCAGGAACAGGCAGAGGGACGTCGCGGCGACGGAGACGACCCAGCCGATGCACTCCGTGTCGACGGCCAATTCCATCCGTCCGCACTCGACGGGGCCCTTGGCGGTGTGGTGGTAGAAGACATACGCGGCGCCCTCCACCTTGCCGGCGATGGCGCCCACCGGCATGCCTCCGGGGCCGTTGCCCTTCGACAGTCCAAGATAGAGATTGTTCCGGAACAGCGAGCGCAGGCGATCCTTCAGCGCCCCGGGAACCGAGGCGAGCACCGGCTCGTAGGCGGCGATGATGGCTTGGATCTGGTCGGGCGAGAGCGGGCTGTTCGCGGGGTAGGGCACCTCGTCGCGGGACCAGCGCACAGCGGGTTCGAGCCGCGCGGACGAAGGCTCCACCGCCAGCTGGGTCGAGGTGGTCCCGGGAGGAGGCGTGGACTCCGACGGAGGGGTGCTCACCGTGGCGGGGAAGGCCGTGTTGAGGAGCACCGGCGGATTCCCTGTCACCTGGTTGGTGAGCATGATGCTGCTCCAGGCGTAGTACGCGACGCAGCCCTCCGCGTCCGCGGGCGATTGCGACATGTACTGCTGGACCTCGTTGGCGGAGATGGCGCGGGACCAGAGCGCGGCCGCCTGGAGGTATCCCTGGAGGTCGCTGAGGGTGGACCCGGCGGTGTCCGGGCTGTACGTCGCGCCGAACAGCCACACCGGGTTCGCCAACACCGGCAGGGTGCACGGGATGGTCAGGTCATGCGAGCCGTCGAGGTAGATGAGGACCGTGGAGTTGCTGTACGTGGCCGCCAGGTGATGCCAGGTGCCCGGGGGCAAATGGATGCTGTTCCCCCAGCCGCTGGAGCCTCCCGCCGTATCCAGCTTGAACTCGAGGTTGAAGCCTCCACCATTCCACTGCACGCCCAGGGAGCAGCCGTAGCCGCTGTCCCGGTCCCTGCATGAGAACAGGGTTCGGGACGACTCCTGGAAGTCGGAGGGCGCGTCGAGGTTGAACCAGCCCTGCACGCTGAAGGGGGCTCCGTCCGCCGCCACCGTGAGCGCGTCGCGGGGCGAGGGCTGGACACCCGTGTTGATCAGTCGCAGCGCCGGGGCGACCATCAACACCTGGGCGCCGCCCTGGAAGGTGGCCGCGTTGTGATGATTGCCGGAGACGTCGTTGCTCGAGCCGTCGACGAAGCTGTAACACGCGGCGAGGTGGGTGCTCGGCGAGGGGATGTCCCACGTGGGGAGGCGCTCGCCCTCGGGCAGCGCCGTGGACCAGAACGCGACGTTGATGAACTGCGCGTCCACCGTGCTCCCCAGGCTGAACGGGGCGTTGGTCGTGGTGGGGCCGGAGATGAAGCCCTCGATGACCGGCGTGCCATTCGCCCACAAGGTGTAGCTGCCCTGGGTGGTTCCCTGCGACTCGAAGACCAGCAGGAGGTACTGCCATTGGCCTGGCAGCAGTTCGATCTCCGCGCACTGTGGCGTGTTCATCCCAGGGAGCTGCAGGGTGGGGAGCAGCCCATGCAGTCCGATGGAATAGGAGGTGCCGGACCGCAGCAACACCCCGTCATAAGCGGGCGCTCGGGGGTTCAACCAGAAGCCGATGGAGTAGGAACTGCTCCCGCTCAGGTCGATGGGGCTCGACGTTCCGAGTTGGATGCTCTGTCCGAAGTGGACGTCCGCGGCGCCGTACTGGTAGGTGGGTCTCATGGCGCGGAGCGCATAGCAATGGGTGCGCCAGCTCGGCCCATCGAGGAGCTCGCCCGGTGAGGTCCTGGTTCGGGGGCGGGTGAGCCGACCTGGCGCGTCCGGTCGCAACGCAGTTGCGTCTCGCCGGGCCGCATTCGCGCACGAGGGCGAGAGGTATTCGAGACCCACCGGGCTCGTCTGCCGCTGGAGGCGCGTCAGACCTCCTCGAAACTTGCTCCCGTGACCAATAGATCACCTCTTCCGAGGCAAAGTCCCCGCCGGATGGAGCTCACAGCTGATTGGCGCGTTCGTTCAAGCCCGGGTGACCTGGCCTCCCTATCCTGGTGATGACGCTGTCACCAGGAGGGCTTGCATGGATGTGTTTCGTTTGTCTCGCGCGGGGCGGCTCGTGCTCGTCGCGCTGACGAGTCTGGTGGGTTGCTGGGGTTGTGCTTCATCTCCGACCCGGGCCGTGGTCTTTCCCTCGGAGCCCCTTGCTCCGGCGGAGGTCCGTGCTCCGGGCGCCGTGCTCATGGTCCTCTCGGCGGCCTCCGAGCAGAAGCTCGCGGATGGGAGTGTTCGTCAGACGGGCGTCTTCCTGAACGAGTTCTACGAACCCTACAAGGTGCTCGTCGACGCGGGATATCAGGTCGTGCTCGCGACTCCCGGTGGCCGTGTTCCTTCGTTCGACCCGGAGGGGATGGATCCGAAGTACTGGAAGGAGCACCCCGAGGCGCTCGAGGCGGCCAAGGCGATGGTGACTCGGCTGGAGGCGCCGGTCTCCCTCTCCGACGTCCGGGGCCGTGCGAAGGAATTCCAGGCGCTCCTCGTGCCAGGAGGGCAGGGCGTCATGGTGGACCTGCTCCACGATGCGGAGCTGCACGGGCTGTTGATCGACTTCGGCGCCTCGGGTCGGCCCGTGGGACTCGTCTGCCACGCCCCGGCGCTGCTCTCGCGACTGCCTCCGGATGCGAGCCCCTTCGCGGGGCGACGCGTCACCTCGGTGTCGGGATTCGAGGAGTGGTACATCGAGACCTTCGTCATGGGGGCGCGCGCGGAGGTTCGTGGCATTGGCGACCAGCTCGATGACGCGGGCTACCTCCATGAGACGGCTTTCCCCGGCCGCTCGCGGGCCGTGCGCGATTGCAACCTGGTGACGAGCCAGAACCCGTTCTCCGGGGCGGACTTCAATGCGAGCTTCCTGGCGGCGCTCGGTGATTGGCGCAACGGGGGCCGTTGTGCGCAAGAATCCGGCGGGACGGAGAAGGCCACCCGCTGACGAGGGCTCGCGGACCATGGAGGACCAAGGCGTCATGACGAGCCCGGCCTTGCGCCGGGTGCTCGAGGCCACGGTGGCCCGTTCCTACCCGGAGATCGCCACCGGTGGGCGCGACAAGGTCGCCATCCTCCAGGCCGTCCTGGACGCGCATGGCTGGCGCCCGGTGCTGGAACTGGGACTCACGCTTCGGACCCTGTCCGCACATCCGGTCCTGCGTGCGCTCGGGGCCGGGGCGACTCCCTGGCACACCATGGAGCGGTGGCAGACGCTCGAGCGGTTCCTGCACTCGCGTCACCGCACCCGGTTCGTCGAGCGCGACGTGAGCCTCACGCGGATGACCCTCCAGCACGTGGCCATTGATGGGGGCAGGATTCGCGCGGTCAATGACCTGTTCATCTGGGGCGTGCTGATCGCCGTCTTGGAGTCCGCGGGCTTCACGGGGCTCACCGTGTCGCTCGCGTCGACGGAAGGACGCTCCGTCGTCATCCATGGAGGGCGGGGCCCCAAGGTGCTACCGGCGAAGACCGATGTGGCGAC
Organism: Myxococcus sp. AS-1-15; assembly: GCF_020037055.1. Classification (NCBI taxonomy): domain Bacteria; kingdom Pseudomonadati; phylum Myxococcota; class Myxococcia; order Myxococcales; family Myxococcaceae; genus Myxococcus; species Myxococcus sp. AS-1-15. The sequence continues at coordinate 100,277 of NZ_JAIQDF010000011.1, forward strand.
CTTCGCCTGGAAGTCACCGCGGGACGTTCCTGTTCGCGAGAGTCCAGCTCCAGGCGAGGAGTCGCGGTCGGTCCGGGACCGGCTCCAGAAGCTGATGAGCGTGGACCTGCTGCATCCATGGACCTTGGAGGAGTGCGCGCAGCGACTCATCCTCTCCCGCCGAGGACTTCAGCGAGCCCTGCAGGAGGAGGGGACGACGTTCTCCGCCACCCTGCAGCGCACGCGGGTCGAGGCCGCGCATGCGCTGCTCGGTGAGCCGGAGCTCACCTTGACGGATGTGGCGTTCTGCACGGGCTTCGCCGACCAGGCCCATTTCTCGCGGACGTTCCGCAAGTTCAACGAGGTCCCGCCATCCGCGCTGCGAGGGCTCCTGCGATAGCTGGCGGTCAGCCCTGGTCGCCGCGGAAGCCGATGGGCCCTTCGCCGTTGTAGGTCATGGTCCCCGTGAGGGATTGGCCGCCGTTGGGCGAGGTCAGGTCCAGGTTGATGACGTTCTGCCCCTGGCGCGAGCCGAGGACGAAGGTGCCGCCTGGATTCCACGGGGCGGTCGGCCCGCCCCACTGGTTCTCGACGGCGTAGTTGTTCGGACTGGTGAGGGTGGCGCGGAAGCCGATGGGGCCCTCTCCGCTGTAGGTCATGGAGCCCGTCAGCGTCTTTCCTCCATCACTGGAGGAGACCTTCATGGCGACGACGTTCTGCTTCTCCCGACCACCAATCGTCCACGTGCCACCCGGATTCCAAGGAGCCGACGAGCCGCCCCATTGGTTCTGCACCTTGTATGAAGACATACCTGGCACTCCTGTGTTTGTGGGTTGAGGGCCCAAAGACAGGCTTTGTCCAACGTCAATCCGGGTGGAAGGCGCCTGGAGTCGTCTCTGGGGTGCGCGGAGGATAAACAGACCGAATTCGAAGGCGATGTGGAAATCGCTGAGTGTGGAGCGCTGAGCACTGGGTCTGCGATTGGGACTAGCCCTCCAGTCCCGGGTCTCTGAGTGGAACGCGGCACAAGCCTTGGAAGCCCGAGTACCTTCCCAAGAAGGGACAAGCCGCCGTGTCAGCTGGCGTGTCTCCTACTCCGAACCGAAGACCTGCGCGAGATAGTGCTTCGAGAACGCCGTCCAGTCAGGACTGTCGAAGAACGCTGCCTCGACCCAGTGGTGGATGAAATGCATGGCAAAGCCGCGCTGCAAATAGTCCTCGACGCCCACGGGCAGCGGCCGGATCTCTCCGACTCCGTCGAGCGGCACGAAATGCAGCCGGTCGAGGACCCGGCCCGATTCCATTTCGAGGCAGACCGCGAACTCGCACTCGCAGTAATCGAAGGGCGCGAGGCGGTCGAGCAACTCACGCGCCTCCGGAAAGGAGCCGTACGGGTCGAGGAGTTCCGCTCCACGTCGGCCGTCGATGCCGTCGACGCATGTGGAAACAGGGAGCACGTTCGCCTCTCCCCCAACGATGTCGAGCTCGCGGTCGAGGTACGCGATTGCGGCGCCTTGTTGCAGGCGCCATCGGATCTGCATGGAATCCGCCTGCTCGTAGAAGCGCTCGAGTGCAGCGGGCAGTGTCAGGGTCTGCCGTACGCGGGCGAGATCGGCGCCATTGTGGCCATACGACAGCACGCACCGACCCGCTTTCGCCACCGAGGAGGCCGCGAGGGGCGCGATGCAAGCATGATATCGGTCCGAGACCGGATTGTCGCTCATCGATGTCTGAAGCTCGACGGCCGAGCCCTTCCGAGACAGTGATTGTGCCAACAGGGGCTTGATTCAAGAGCGTGCGGAGTCGCCCTTGGCGGCTGTGTGTCTCAAGCGGAGCCGCGGAGCTGCTCCACGTAGGCCTGGGCGGCGGAGGCCTCCACGCCATGCAGTCGCGCCATGTCGCGCGCGATGGCGGAGGGGTCATCTCCCATGCGCAGATGCATGCGGATGTTGTGCTCGAAGGGCTGGAGGATTCGCAGCGCGTCCGCGCCTCGCGCTTCCTTGACGACGGGCGCCGCGCGCCGCCGCGAGCGGCCCATCTCCGCGCGGGCCTGCACGTAGGTGACGATGTTGGACAGCAGGTAGTACCAGGTCATGAAGAAGGAAATCGTGCCCCACCAGCCCAGGGTGACGTTGCGCAGCGTGTGGTGCCAGAACGCCCTGCCCAGGCATGCCCGGCACAGGTCGGCGGCCGTCGTATGGGAGCGCCGCGCGAACAACATGCCTACGTTGTGGTGCAGCTCAACAAAGACCGTCGTCTCGGACCGGGAGCAGTGGTCGCAGCGCATGGCGGCGCACCCTAATAGGTTCCTCGCCCGCGTTCGAGCACACGGATTCAATCCCGAAAACCCGGGCGACCCGCGCAACTCCAATGGACATGGGTGAAACCTGGAACATGGGGCCGGCGGGGCCCTCACCCGGCGTCCCGGTTTCAGTGGGTCCTCCACCATCGGGGGGCTGCCTCCGCGCTGAGGTCGGGGTTCTCCTTGCTGGCGGACCTGGACCTGACCTTGGAGATGGACGCGTGAGCGACCTGAACGATCCACCCCGGGGCGACTGGTCACGGAGTCGGGGTTGCAATGACTGGCTGCAGGGACACCGGACACGAATCCCGGCCGAATCCCGCAAGCCGCCGCCGCAGTTCCTCTTCAAGCTTGGGATTCTTGTGCTCCTGCATGAGGTCGATGGCTCGTTGCTCGGCTTGAATGGCCTGGGCACAAGCTCCCGTGCCTGCTGAAGCCACGGCATACGTATCCAGGATGGCCGGATTCCATGGAGCCAACATGACGGCGCGTTGGGCGAGCGGCAGGGCCTCTGAGAATCGGCTCTGCGTGACATAGAGCCACGCCAGTCCATTGGCCGCCCTCGGGCTCCGCGGGGCCAACTCAAGGGCTCTTTTGTACGCCTCTTCCCGCCGCTTCATCTGGGTGTCATCACGACGCAGTACCGATGCGAGTAGCAGCCACGCTTCAGGCGCCTCTGGATGGTATTGGACCAGCGTATCGGCAAGCGCCGTACGCTCTGCCTCCGGCACCTCCTGGATCTTCGCGGTGAGCGCCAGGAGACTCTTTGGATCCAGCCGGAGCGCCTCCTCCAGTTCGCTCCTGGAAAGCTCGAGTCGCCGCTGCTGTTGCTCCGGCGTGGACATGCCCGCGGCGATCAGCGCCAGACGTGCCCGAGCAGCGTGCACCTCGGCATCGTCCAACTGACGCTCGGTAAAGGCAGTGGCCATTCGTGGCAGTTGCACGGTGAGTTCATGGTACGTCCCACGCCGGGCATACTCGAACAGCATCGTATCCGCGTGAGAGGAGAGCAGCTCCGGAAAAACACTGCGCACAGCCTCGTCGGGGTCTGTCCCCTGGGCCAGTAGGGTCTGGAAGTCCACGAACTCACGAGGGCGGGTGTTGTAGAGCCAGTGCACGACGAGCCAGCTTCCCCAGTACATGCTGGCGGCTTCCCAGTCCGCGAAATCCTCACCCGCCTTGGTCCATGCGATGACGTCCCGCGTAGACCAGTCCTCCAGCTCGCCTCGGTGCACTCTCTCCAGAAGCGTCTTCATCCCTGAGAGAGCTGTCAGGTTCGGGGCCCCCAGCACCGCCTGCGTTCCGTCCGCGGACACCTTCAGTGTTTCCAGGAACTCGGCCAGCCCCTCCGCCAGCCAGCGCGGCTGTCGAACAAGGAAGTACGTGCTCAGGTGGTGCGTCAACTCATGCTTCAGCGTGGACGACGTGATGTCCGAGCGTCCGTTGAAGCGACGTTCCCACGAATCCGGGGGACCATGCAGGACGACGAGTGCCTCATCCTCCTGGAGGAGGAAGAAGGCATCGACACGACGCGGAAAGAGCTTCTCGAAAGTGGAATCATCCGCGAGCACAACAACCGAGAGCTTCGGCATCTCCCGGCGCACCGCAGTGGGCCAGGCCGCGGTAAGGATGGCGGCGCGCGTACGCTCCAGATACTCCATGGCCTTGCGTGACTGCTCTGGCGGCAAGTCTGTCTGCAGAATGAAGTTGTCACTCTCCAGCTCTCCCCAGGCCGGACCACCTTTGTCCGGACACTGGGCGAATCGAAGACCCGCCGTACAGGCAACCGTGGACACGGCGTGCACTGCAAGCACGACTAGAGCCAAAAAACGTCGATTCATGACGCCCCCCGCCAAAGCCAGCCTGATTCCAGGCAACAATGACTTCCGGACTATAGCAGGGGGATACTCCTTGAGCGGGTGGGACGGCGGGGACAGGCAGAGGGGGCGCTAACGCAGCAGCGTGCGCACGTCGCGCGCGGAGCGGGGCGCCGGCGGCGTGGCCGTGGCAGCGGGTATGGCGATGGCCAGGTGCCCGTCCTGGGGCAACGGCTGCGAGTCCAGGCCGCGGCGCAGGATGTCCTTGAGGCCCTGGTAGCGCAGGTTGCCAAAGTGCAGCGCCCGGCGGCACGCGGCCTCGGCCCGCTCTCGCGGGAAGCCCTCCAGGTGCACCACCATGGCCCGCACGCAGTGCAGTTGGTTGCAGTCATACGTCGGTCATGGACCTGTCTGCTCTGAGCCGGGCCTCACGGAGCATTGCTCGTCCGGACGTTGAATCCACGGAGTGGCTGGGGCGACGGTGTGCTCCACGATGGACGCTCCCGGCGGGCCGGCGTAGGGTCCGCGCCGGTTCCACCCTTTCTCCCGAGTGAGCACCCATGGTCTCGGCCATCTTCAATCCGGCCCGCTGGAAGCCCGTCGAGGGCCCCAAGTTCAAGGACATCACCTTCCACCGCGCGGTGGACCAGGGCACCGTCCGCATCGCGTTCAACCGCCCCGAGGTGCGCAACGCCTTCCGCCCCCGCACCGTCGACGAGCTGTCCCGCGCCCTCGAGGCCACCCGCTTCATGACCGACGTCGGCTGCGTCCTCATCACCGGCAACGGCCCGTCCCCCAAGGACGGCGGCTGGGCCTTCTGCTCCGGCGGTGACCAGCGCATCCGCGGCAAGGACGGCTACAAGTACGAAGGCGAAGAGGGCGAGTCCGACCCCGCCCGCCTCGGCCGCCTCCACATCCTCGAGGTCCAGCGGCAGATCCGCTTCCTCCCCAAGGCCGTCATCGCCGTCGTCCCCGGCTGGGCCGTCGGCGGCGGGCACAGCCTCCATGTCGTCTGCGACATGACCATCGCCAGCCAGGAACACGCCGTCTTCAAGCAGACCGACGCGGACGTCGCCAGCTTCGACGGCGGCTACGGCTCCGCGCTGCTCGCCCGACAGATCGGCCAGAAGCGCGCCCGGGAGATCTTCTTCGTCGGCGCCAACTACTCCGCCCAGGAGGCCTTCCAGATGGGCATGGTCAACGCCGTGGTCCCCCACGAGAAGCTCGAGGACTTCGCCCTCGAGTGGGCCGCGGAGATCAACACCAAGAGCCCCACCGCCATCAAGATGCTCAAGTACGCCTTCAACCTGCCCGATGACGGAATGGTCGGCCAGCAGCTCTTCGCCGGCGAGGCCACCCGCCTGGCCTACGGCACCGACGAAGCCCAGGAAGGCCGCGACGCCTTCGTCCAGAAGCGCAAGCGCGACTTCAAGCGCTTCCCCTGGTCCTACTGACTCCTCGCGCCTCGACCCGCTTCGGTGTCTCCCGGAGCGGGTCGCGCGCGTTCCCTGCCTACGCCGTGACGACCACCGAATCGGCCGAGCGCTTCGAGGGACCGTGGAACACGGCCTCGATGTTGTTCCCATCCGGGTCCAGCATGAACGCCGCGTAGTACCCCGGGTGGTACGGCCGCTCACCCGGCGCGCCGTTGTCCTTCCCGCCCGCCGCCAGCGCCGCTTCGTAGATGCGGTGCACCGTCTCGCGGTCCTTCGCTTGGAAGGCCAGGTGCACGCTGGAGGTCTTCGTCGCGCCCGGGTCCACCGGCGACACGAACAGCTCGTCCGCGAAGAAGTGCCCCGGCCCGTGCGCGCCGATGGGGATGCCCAGCACTCCCAGGATGGCCTGATAGAACCGCCGACTTGCCTCCAGGTCACGGGTGCGCAGGTGCACGTGGTCGAACATCCGGCCGCGATGGAATTCCATGGTTGCTCTCCGCCGATTTGTGCACCCCTAATGGGGTACGCGTGTGAGGAGGCGCGAGGCTGCCATGAAACCCCACTTCCTGACGTTCTTCTGTGAGCTGGCACCGGGCCCGCTCGGCGAACTGTTCGACACTGAAGGCGTCCTCGAGGACCTGCGCGAGATGCGCGCGGGCGTGAGCCTGGGGCTCGTGGACCTGACCGGCGAGCGCGCCCAGGTGGTCCGCCGCCTCAACCGCGAGGGCATCCCCGTCACCGCGTGGCTCCTGCTCCCTCCCGAGCAGGGCTACTGGTTCCACGCCGGCAACATCGTGCAGGCCCGCGCGCGCTACGAGGCCTTCCGCACCTGGTCCGCCCAGCACGACCTCAAGTGGGCGAGCGTGGGCCTGGACATCGAGCCCGACATCGAGGAGCTGCGCCGCTGGGCCCGCGCGCCCCTGAGAAGCCTCCCGGGAATGCTGTCGCGCCTCATCCTGCGCGGAGGCCGCTCGCGCGACGCCAAGGCCGGCTACCGCGCGCTCGTCGAGCGCATCCGCGCGGATGGCCACAAGGTGGACACGTACCAGTTCCCCTTCATCGTCGACGAGCGCCAGGCGCGCTCCTCCGTCCTGCGCCGCGTGGCGGGCATGCTCGACGTGCCCACGGACCGCGAGGTGCTGATGCTCTACACCAGCTTCGTGCGCCCCCAGGGCCCCGCGCTGCTGTGGAGCTACGCGCCCGGCTCCACCTCCATCGCCGTGGGCAGCACGGGCGGCGGCGTGGAGCTGCCGGGGCTGCTCGCGTCAGCTCCGCTGGATTGGACCGAGCTGTCGAGAGACCTGCGACTGGCGGTGCGGTGGACGCACGACCTGCACGTGTTCAGCCTGGAGGGCTGCGTGAAGCAGGGCTTCCTGCCCCGGCTGCGCGACTTCAACTGGGACGCGCCCGTGGAGCCGCCCTGGGTGGACTCCCGGCGCGTGGACGCCGTGCGCCGGGCCGCGCGCAGCGTGCTCGGCGTGTCGGGCCGCCTGCTGCGCTGAAGCGAGCAGGGCAGCGCACATCCGGCGGGCGGGAAGGCGCCTCGCGTCAATGTGAGGCGGCGGACGGGAAGGGTTGACGCTCGGGGCGCACGGCAGTGTCATGCGCCCCGACTCCCCGAGCTTCAAGCCCCCGCAGGCTCGGGATGGGAACGCCATGACCGACTCCTGTCCGACGACGAAGCTCCTCGGCGCGCTCGTGCTCTCCACGAGCCTGCTCACGGCCGCCCCCGCCGTGGCCGCCGCGCCCGTCAACTCCACGACCGTCCCCAACGGAGGCTTCGAGACCGCGGGCGGCGCCTCGTCCGTGCCCGCGTTCTGGACGGCCCGGGGCTCGGGCAAGGTGTCCTCGAGCGGCGCGAGCAAGGCGGAGGGCTCGCGCGGCCTGCTCATCGAGAGCCCGCAGGGCGGCGGAGAGACCACCGTCGAGTCCGGCGAGCTGAAGCTCCAGGTCGGCCAGCTCTACCGGCTGAGCGCGTGGGTTCGCACCCAGGGCGTCCAGGCGGACCCGCTCGCGCGTTATCCCACGCCCCACGGCGCGTGCGTCTCGATGAAGAGCTTCCCCTTCACCAACTGCACGCCCGCCACCAGCGCGGACGCGGGGGGCCGCGCCTCCGTCGTCTTCTTCGCCACCCAGGCCACGGACCGCGTGCAGCTCCACCTGGGCCGCAACGGCAAGGCCACCGGCTCCGTCTGGTACGACGACGTGCGCGTCGAGCCCGTGGAGGACATCAACGCGTACGTGCCGCTGGAGTCCGTGAGATGGGCGGGCAAGGGCTTCCGCTACGACGACGGCGGGTGGATCTACGTCCACATCGAGGGCGACCCGTACGAGCGCGGCCACCAGTTCGGTGAGCTCGTGCCGCAGGAGATCGTCCGCTACATGGAGAAGCTCGGCGTCCAGAAGGACAAGGCCGACCCGGCGAAGGGCTGGAGCCACCAGCGGCTGCTCGCGGACTCGCTCTTCCTGCGCAAGTTCGACCCCGAGTACCTGGAGGAGATGAAGGGCATCGCCGACGGCGCGAACAAGGCCGGGGCGAAGTTCAAGGACCGCCCGCTGGACCTCACCGACATCGTCACGCTCAACACCGCCGTGGACGCGGGCCAGCTCGAGGAGGCCAACCGCGCCACCTCCACCTCGCTGTCCGGCCGCACCTTCCTCAAGGCCGAGGACGAGGCCGAGCGCGGAGGGAAGGGTGACCACTGCTCGTCCTTCGTCGCCACGAAGTCCGCCACCAAGGATGGCCGCGCCATCATGGGGCAGATCTTCATGTGGAACGGCTACACCGGCGTCCACTGGGACGTGGTGCTGGACGTGCAGCCCACGCGTGGCCACCGCTTCGTGATGCAGACCTTCCCCGGCGGCATCCACAGCGGCGCGGACTGGTTCATCAACGCAGCCGGCATCGTCATCGGCGAGACGACGGTGGGCCAGACGCCGTTCGACCCGAACGGCACGCCGCAGAGCAACCGCATCCGCAAGGCCGCGCAGTACGCGTCCTCCATCGACGACGTCGCGCGCATCATGAAGGACCAGAACAACGGCCTGTACACCAACGACTGGACGCTCGCGGACACGAAGACGGACGAGGGCGCGTGCCTGTTGCTCGGCACGAAGAAGACGCGTCTGTGGCGCACCGGCAGCAAGGGCAACGCCGCCGACACGCCGGGCAACCTCAAGGACTTCATCTGGGCGAACAACAACAACCGTGACCTGGAGGTCCGCAAGGAGTCCGTCTCCAACCCGGACAACGCCCCCGCGGACCTGGCCTTCAACACGTGGAACCGCGACATCGCCTTCTGGGAGTACTACCAGCAGCATGGCAAGAAGGGCTTCGACCTGGACTCGGCCATCCGCATGCTGGCCTCCAGCCCCATCAACCGGCCCCACGCGTGCGATGGGAAGATCACCACGTCCGAGATGGCCGAGAAGATGATGTTCCTGGCCCACTACGGGAAGACGACGCTGCGCGAGAAGATGATCGGCAGCCGCTTCATGCCGGACCTGCCCGGCGCCACGCCGCACCTGTCCCTGGGCTACACGACGTTCAGCCCGCTCTACGTCTCCGCCAAGCTCAAGCAGGCGCAGAAGACGTGGAAGGCGCCCGAGGAGCCGCAGGCCCTCAAGCGTGACTTCTCCCGCGTGAAGGACGCCGTCGGCTTCGACGAAAAGCTCCTGTGGTCCAACACGCTCTTCCCCGCGACGGATGGCGAGAACTGGCTGGTCAGCGGCACCGCCGCGTACTGGAAGCTGCTCAAGGACGTCTCCGGGCAGGAAGGCAAGCAGGACAAGGCGTTCGAGGCGCAGCGGGACGTGCTCGCGGACCTCAATGACCGCTTCCTCTTCACCACCTCGCGCGAGGCGGATGTCGCGCCGGCCACCGCGAAGACGGAGTACGGGCGCTACGGCACGTACCTGGTGCCTCGGGTCAAGGGCACCTTCGCGCTGCACCAGCTCCGCCTGCTCGTGGGCAACGAGGGCTTCAGCAAGGTGATGAACGCCGTGCACGCGAAGTACGCGAACAAGGACATCACCACCGCGGACTTCAAGCGTCTGGCGCAGGAGGCATCGGGCAAGGACGTGAGCGCCTTCGTCGGTCAGTGGCTGGAGCGCACGGGCCTGCCGCAGCCTCGCTTCAAGGCGAGCGCGGCGCAGGTGAAGGACGGCTACGAGGTGACGCTGAAGGTGGAGCAGCCGGGCCCCAAGCCCTGGCACTTCGTCACGCTGGTGGAGGTGCGCACCGCGAAGGGCTCCACGCTGGAGCGCATCGAGGTGAAGGCCGCCGCGAACGAGACCTTCGTCCTGAAGACGGCGGAGGCGCCGGTGCGCGTGGTGTTCAACGCGGGCAACGACGTGCCCGTGGTGCGTGAGCGCTTCCAGGTGCTGGGCAACCAGACGGACGCGTGGGAGCGGCTGCTGCTGGTGCACGGCACCGCGCGGCAGACGGAGTCCATGCGCACGCTGGCGCTGGGCTACCGCGAGGTGCTCGCGGATGTGTTCACCGAGCGGCTGGTCCCCATCGCTCCGGACGCCGAGGTGACGGACGCGCAGCTCGCGGACCGGGACCTGGTCCTCTTCGGTGGAGCGGAGGACAACGCGCTGCTCGCCCGGCTGGCCTCGGAGAAGAAGCTCCCGGTGGAACTGGGGCGGCGCTTCTTCCGATGGCAGGGGAAGACCTATGGCCGCCCGGATGACGGCATCGCGATGGCGCTGCCCAACCCGTGGAACCCGAAGCGCGCACTGTACCTCTACGTCGCCAACAGCGGCCTCCAGCTGTGGCAGATGACGCGGACCTATCAGCGCAACCTGCAGGGCTGGGCCGTGTTCCGCGGTGGGGACGTGGCCTCGAAGGGCTTCCACGACCTGGATGCCCTGTCCCAGGACGTCGCGGTGACGCCGGCTCCTGCCGCGCCCGCGACGCCGGCGCCCGCGACTCCCGCGCCCGTGCCGGCTCCGGTGATGGGGCAGCGCTGACGCATCGACCCCGAGGCGAGCCCTGGTGGAGGGCTCGTCGTCATGGGGGCGGTGGGCAGCGAACCCTGGTCGCCGTGGTGGACCGAGGGGCGAGCTCACCGGAAAGGCTCGGAGGGCGTCGAGACCAGGTGCGCCGTGGCGGACAAGGCGGCGAACCCTCCTGACGGGTTAGGGTCCGGGGCCGTCGGTGCCTGGTGCTTGTCCTCGAGGCGGACCGCCACGGGGGCAGGCGCCGTCGTGGAGGGGCGCTCTGGACGCCGTGGATGCGTCGACGGGCTCAGGTCGGCGCGTCCCGACGCGTCGCCTCACGGGAGCACTGTCCGCGCGCGGGCTCTCACGCTCGGAGCGACCCGCGAGGGGCTCGCTGGTCTGCTCTCACGGAGACCTGCGGGAGAGCCAGGAAAGAGGGGAATGGCCCGGATGGCACGACCCGAGGAATAGGGTGGCCGCCCGTGTGTTTTTCCCGCCTGCCTGGATGGACGCCGGCCCTTCGGGTCCGGCAGATTCCGGCGTCCCCCAATTCTCTCGGAGCCTCATGAGCCCCAAGAAGTTCATTGCCCACCGAGCCTGGGCCAGCAGCGCCCTCGGCACCCTCCTTCTGACTGGCTGCGCCAGCGCGCCCCAGCCCGCGCCCACCGCCGAGACGCCTCCGGCCGTCGAGGCCGCGCCCGCCGCCGAAGCGCCTCCCGTGGCCGAGGCCCCCGCCGCCGCTCCCGCGGCACCCGCCGCCGTGGCCGAGGCTCCCGCCGCGGCGCCCGTCGTCGAGGAGGTCTCCGAGGAGGCCGTGCGCCGGCTGGGCGTGGAGCTGAAGAACCTGGATCGCGCCGTCCGGCCGCAGGACGACTTCTACCAGTTCGTCAACGGCACCTGGCTGAAGACCACGCCCATCCCCGCGGACCGCGCTCGCTACGGCACGTTCATCGAGCTGGCGGACAAGTCCGAGCTGGCGATGCGCGCCATCATCGAGGAGGCCGCCGCCGCGAAGAAGCGCCCCGCGGGCTCCACGCCGCAGAAGGTGGGCGACCTCTACAACAGCTTCATGGACACCGAGCGCATCGAGAAGCTGGGCCTCAAGCCCATCGCCTCGGAGCTCTCGCGCGTCAAGGCGCTCAAGAGCAAGGCGGGCCTGCCGGAGCTGTTCGCGGAGATGCAGCGCAACGGCCTGCAGACGCCGTTCGTCATGTACGTGGGCCAGGACCAGAAGCAGGCCACGCGCTACATCGCTCAGGTCAGCCAGAGCGGCCTGGGGCTGCCGGACCGCGACTACTACACGAAGACGGAGCAGCGCTTCGTCGACATCCGCGCCGCGTACCTGACGTACATCGAGAAGCTGCTCACGCTGGCGGGTGAGAAGGACGCGAAGAAGGCGGCCGAGGACATCTTCGCGCTCGAGGCGAAGCTGGCCGAGAAGAGCTGGGACCGGGTGAAGAACCGGGACCGCGAGGCCACCTACAACCTGAAGACGGTCCAGGAGCTGGACGCGCTGACGCCCGGCTTCTCGTGGGCGCGCTTCCTGAAGGCCACCGGCGCGCAGAAGACGCCCGGCGTCATCGTCCGTCAGCCCGACTTCCTCCAGGCGCTGTCGCAGACGGTGGAGGCCACGCCGCTGCCCGTGCTCAAGCAGTACCTGACGTACAAGGTGCTGTCCGGCCGCGCGCCGATGCTGTCGTCGGCCTTCGAGCAGGCGTCCTTCGAGTTCTACGGCAAGACGCTGCAGGGCCTGCAGGAGAACCGTCCGCGTTGGAAGCGCGCGGTGACGGCGGTGGAGGGCTCGCTGGGCGAGGCCGTGGGCCAGCTCTACGTGGAGCGGCACTTCTCGCCGGCCTCCAAGCAGCGGATGCAGGAGCTGGTGGCGAACCTGCGCGAGGCGTTCCGTCAGGGCATCGACGGGCTGGACTGGATGAGCGCCGAGACGAAGGCGCAGGCCCAGGCGAAGCTGTCCAAGTTCAACGTGAAGATCGGCTACCCGGACAAGTGGCGTGACTACTCGCGCCTGAAGATCGTCCCCGGGGAGCTGGTGGCCAACGTGCGCCGCAGCGAGGTGTTCGACCACGCGTACATGGTGAGCAAGCTGGGCAAGCCCATCGACCGTCAGGAGTGGGGCATGACGCCGCAGACGGTGAATGCCTACTACAGCTCCACGATGAACGAGATCGTCTTCCCGGCCGCCATCCTCCAGCCGCCGTTCTTCAACCCGGATGCGGACGACGCGACGAACTACGGCGCCATCGGCGCGGTCATCGGCCACGAGTTCAGCCACGGCTTCGACGACCAGGGCAGCCGCTCGGATGGTGACGGCAACCTGCGCAACTGGTGGACGGAGCAGGACCAGGCGGGCTTCAAGCAGCGCACGGCGGTGCTGGTGGAGCAGTACTCGGGCTTCAGCCCGCTGGAGGCCATGAAGGTCAACGGCGAGCTGACGCTGGGCGAGAACATCGGCGACCTGAGCGGCCTGGCGGTGGCGTACAAGGCCTACACGCTGTCGCTGCAGGGCAAGGAGGCGCCCTCCATCGCCGGCTTCACGGGGCCGCAGCGCTTCTTCCTCGGCTGGGGGCAGATCTGGCGCGGGCTGTACCGCGACGATGCGATGCGCCAGATGCTGTTGACGGATCCGCACTCGCCGCCGCAGTACCGCGTCAACGGCGTGCTGCGGAACATGACGGAGTTCTACGAGGCGTTCGGCGTGAAGGAAGGCGACGCCGCGTACCTCGCTCCCGAGAAGCGCGTGAAGATCTGGTAGTGCGCTCCCATGCCCCACGGTCCGACCTGGACGGTGGGGCGTGGACGTCTGGCTTCCCTGGCCCCTCCCCGGAGGGCCATGGGGGCCGGGTGGACAGGGGCTCGCGGATGTTTAGGCTGGGGGACTCCTGTCCCCGAGGTCTCGCTCCGTGAGCCCCATCCTGCTTCGGCTCGTCTGTGGTCTGTTGTTCTCCGCGCTGGTGTTGGGCGCCGTGGTGCGCCCCCCGGAGAACCTCACGCAAGGGCTGGGCATGTTGCTGCCCGCCAGCATGCTGCTGGGCGTGGCCCTCAAGGGCCCCCGGCGCAACCTCATCCCCAAGAAGAAGGCCGCGCCGGTGTCGCCCTCGCTGCCGGACGTCTGAGGTTCGCCTCTCCCCGACGGCTTCATCCGCTAGGATCGTCCCGGAAGGACTCAGCGGAGGCACGACATGGGGCTTCGCGATGCGATTGAGCAGCAGTTGGCGCTCGTGGAGGAAGAGCCGCGCAACATCGTCCGACTCCAGCGTGCCGCTGAATTGCTTCAGCGGGCGGGAGATGCGCGGGAGGCCGCGGAGATGTTCTCCCGAATCGCGCGGGAGTACCTGCGCGACGGCTTCCATCTCAAGGCCGTGGCGCTGCTGAAGCAGGTGCTGACGCTGGAGCCGAGGGCCGCCTCATCTCGGGAGCTGCTCGCGGAGGCGTGTGCGCAGGGCGGCTCGACGCAAGAGGCCCATGCCGTCTACAGCGCCCTGCTGGAGGAGTATCGCTGGGCAGGGCGGGCGGAGGACATCGCGCGTGTCCTCCAGGCCATGGCGGCCGTGGGCGTCGTCGAGCGGTGACGGAGGCTCGCGGCGCGAGCCCTCCGTCGGTACATCGCGTCCGTCAGCCCTTCTTCGCCGTGGGCTTGTTGATGTTGGCGAAGAAGTCGTTGCCCTTGTCATCCACCACGATGAACGCCGGGAAGTCGACGACCTCGATCTTCCACACGGCCTCCATGCCCAGCTCCTCGTACTCGAGGACCTCCACCTTCGTGATGCAGTCCTTGGCCAGTCGCGCCGCGGGACCACCGATGGAGCCCAGGTAGAAGCCGCCGTGCTTCTTGCACGCGTCCGTCACGGCCTGCGAGCGGTTGCCCTTCGCCAGCATCACGAAGCTGCCACCCTCCGCCTGGAACTGGTCCACGTACGCGTCCATGCGACCCGCCGTCGTCGGACCGAACGAACCGGACGCGTAGCCCTCCGGCGTCTTCGCCGGACCCGCGTAGTACACCATGCGGTCCTTCAGGTACTGCGGCATGCCCTCGCCCCGGTCCAACCGCTCCTTGAGCTTCGCGTGCGCGATGTCGCGCGCCACCACCATCGGCCCCGACAACGACAGGCGCGTCTTGATGGGGTAGCGCGACAGCTCCGCGCGCAGCTCGCTCATCGGCCGGTTCAGGTCCAGCTTCACCACCTCGCCGCCCAGGTCCGACTCCGTCGTCTCCGGCAGGTACTTCGCCGGGTCCGCCTCCAGCTGCTCCAGGTAGACGCCGTCCCGGGTGATCTTCCCGAGGATCTGCCGGTCTGCCGAGCACGACACCGCGATGGCCACCGGGCACGACGCCCCGTGACGTGGCAGACGGATGACCCGCACGTCGTGGCAGAAGTACTTGCCGCCGAACTGCGCGCCGATGCCCATGCGCTGCGTCAGCTCCAGCACCTTCTGCTCCAGCTCCACGTCGCGGAAGCCCCGGCCCAGCGCGTTGCCCTCCGTGGGCAGCGTGTCCAGGTACCGCGCGGAGGCGTACTTCGCCGTCTTCAGCGCGAACTCCGCGGACGTGCCGCCCACCACGATGGCCAGGTGGTACGGCGGACACGCCGCCGTGCCCAGCGAGCGGATCTTCGCGTCCAGGAACGCCAGCAGGCTCTGCGGGTTCAGGACCGCCTTGGTCTCCTGGTACAGGTAGCTCTTGTTCGCCGAGCCGCCACCCTTGGCCATGAACAGGAACTTGTAGGCGTCACCCGCCGTCGCGTAGAGCTCGATCTGCGCGGGCAGGTTGTTGCCGGTGTTGACCTCCTTGTACATGTCCAGCGGCGCCATCTGCGAGTAGCGCAGGTTGGACGTGCGGTACGTGTCGAACACGCCCCGGGAGATGGCCTCCTCGTCGCGCCCGTCCGTGAGGACGTGCTGGCCCTTCTTGCCCATGACGATGGCGGTGCCCGTGTCCTGGCAGGACGGCAGCACGCCACCAGCGGCGATGTTCGCGTTCTTCAGGAGCTCCAGCGCCACGAAGCGATCATTCGAGGACGCCTCGGGGTCCTTCAGGATGTTCGAGAGCTGGCCCAGGTGCCCGGGACGCAGCAGGTGGGCGATGTCGCGCATCGCCTCGCGCGTCAACAGGGAGATGGCCTCCGGCGCCACCTGGATGAAGGAACGCCCGGCGGCCTCGATGGGCGTGACGTAGTCCTTCGTGAGCAGGCGGTAGGGCGTCTCGTCCTTGCCCAGCGGAAGCATTTCCTGGAACTGAAAGTCGGTCATCTCACGGCCTTTTCGAGGAGTCTCCGGCGCCGAGGAGTAGCCCCCCGTGGCTCAGTCGTCCAGGGGTTCGAAGGAGGACTTCGGAGACATGCAATCCGGGCACATCCAGTCGTCCGGGAGGTCTTCGAAGGCCGTCCCCGGGGGGATGCCGGTGTCGGGGTCGCCCAGAGCGGGGTCATAGATGTGCTCGCACGCGGTGCAGCGGTAGCGCCTGGCCTTGGACATGGAGTGAGGATAGCGCGGTCTGGGAGGGGAGGGGGCCTGACGGTCGTCTGGTGGTCAGCTTGCCCGGCTGACAACTCGCGGAGGGCCCAGGTTGTGCGATGCTGTGGACCCCCGTGGCTTCCTCTTCCGTCCAAGCACTGTGGCTCGGCATCCTGGCTCTCGCGAGCGCCACGGCGCGCGCGGCCGAGCCCTCCTCCGTCGAGCAGCGCGCCCGCGAAGACCTGGACCGTCAGCTCCAGGCGCTGGTCAAGACGCCTCCGCCCGAAATCGTCATCACCTACGAGGGCCTGCCCGGCGCCGGCGGCGCGCGGGCCTACAAGCTCCTCGAGGTGGACTTCATCCTCAATGGCCAGCCGCTGGCGGTCCCCGGGCTGGACGTCCTCAGCGGCCCCGGTGTCCACCGGCTCGCGGCGCTCAAGGTGGACGAGGGCTCGTACACGCTGGTGTCGCGCGTCACCTACACCAACAACGACACGTGGAACCTCTTCAGCGAGGAGAGCGGCTTCCTCTGGAAGATGACGGCGTCCGTCACGTTCCAGGCGCAGAAGGGGCTGCGCATGAAGGTGCGGGTGCTCCCCGGCATCAACCCCACCGCGCCGGACCCCCGCCTCAAGCTGAAGCTCAACCATGACGTGTCGGCGGAGATGACCGCGCAGCTCGCGGACGCCTCGCTGGTCGAGGACGCGGGCACGCCCGCCGTGGTGGCCCGGGCGCCGGTGACGCTGCCCCTGCCGCCTCCGCCGGTGACGCCGCCGCCCACGACCCAGCCGCTGGCGATGGCGCCGCCCCCCGTGGCGACGCCGGAGCTGGGGCCCGTGGCGCCGGGCAAGCTGCTGTTGAAGGTGCTGTCGGGCAAGAAGCCGGTGGAGGCCACGGCGTATGTCCGGGGCAAGGGCGCGCCGCAGCAGGTCATCCTCGAGAAGAGCGCGAAGAAGCCCGTGCCGGTGATGCTGCCTCCGGGCGAGTACACCGTGGACGTGCTCTCCAAGGGCTTCCTGGCCCAGACGCGTCAGGTGAAGGTGACCCGCGAGCGCGAGGCCACGGTGTCCTTCACGCTGACGAAGGCGCCGGCGAAGAAGACGGCGCAGGCCAGCGTGAAGAACGAGCGGGTGGAGCTGCCCAAGCCGCCGCGCTTCGCGGAGAAGCAGGCCGCGCCGCGCAAGGGGTCCACGGGTGACATCGCGCTGCTGGTGGACATGCTGGTGCGGGACGAGTCGCTGAAGCTGCGGCTGGAGGGGCACACGGACAACCGCGAGGCGCCCGCGACGGCCCGGCAGGCGCTCTCCGAGGCGCGTGCGAAGGCCCTGGCGGACGCGCTGGTGCGCGAGGGGCTGAATCCCACGCGCATCGAGACCGCGGGCCTGGGGGACACCCGTCCCAAGGCGCCCAACCTGATTCCTCGCGGCCGTGAGCTGAACCGCCGCGTGGACATCGTGCTGGTGCGCGGCAAGTAGCGCGGGCCGCGCCCGCGTCCCCGGATGGGCTAGTGTCTCCCTCGAAGGGGGGAGTCCATGCGTGCCATCTGCTTCACGGGAGTGCTGCTGCTAGGCGGTGCGGTCCTCGTCACGTCGTGCGCCGGAGCCGAGCCGGAGGAGACAGCGACGGTCTCCAGTCAGCGGCTCGAGGCGTACCGGGAGCCCGACTCGGAGGTGTACGTCGTCGAGGGTGACCTGGCCTTCGATGGCGCGTCGGCGCTCCGGGCGTACCTGGAGCCTTCGGAGGGGCCGGGCCTCGTGGTGGGCTGTCCCGAGGGTGTCATCGTCAAGTGGACGCCCTCCGAGGCGCGCGACCTGCGCTACTGCGTCAGCACGGCGTTCGGTGCGAGGCACGCGGTGGTGGTGAACGCGTTGAACCAGGCGGCGGCCGCGTGGGAGGCGGCGGCCAACGTGGACTTTCTCCACGCGTCCAGCTTCGACGGCGCGTGCACGGCCTCGCAGGCAGGGGTCATCTTCGATGTCCGTCCCGTCAACGGCGCGGCCTACTACGCGCGGGCGTTCTTCCCGAACGCGGCTCGCTCGGCGCGCAACGTCCTCATCGACACCACGGCCTTCGGCTCCATCGCGCCGTACACGCTGGCGGGCCTGCTGCGGCACGAGTTGGGACACGTGCTGGCCTTCCTGCACGAGTCGAGCGCCACGTGTCCGGGGCAGGCCAACACATGCCCGCTGACGGACCCTGACCCGGCCTCGGTGATGCACTATCCCGGGTGCGGACGCATCGCGGGCGATCTGGTGCTGAGCCGCTTGGATGCCCAGGCCGCGGGCTTCTTGTACCCGTAGGCGTCAGCGGCCCGCGGCGCGCGGCTTCGGGGCGGGCGCCACGCGGTACTCGCCCGTCTTCGTGTCGATGCTCGTGCGCGGCACCCGCCGGCTCTCCTCGAACCCGGTATACGCGGGCGCGAGGCTCCGCCAGAGGGCGAGGAGCTTCGCGTCCGTCCCCGCCTGGGCCTCCAGCGCCGTCATCCCCGCCGCGTCGAGCCTGCGCGGGAAGATGTGGATGATCGGGTCCCGCTTCGTGTGCGCGCGCGTGTCGAGGGCCATCAGGTACAGCTCCTCGATGGGGCCGTCCTCGATGGCGATGCACCCGATGCTCACGCAGTCCCCGTGCACGTAGATGTCGCCGCCGAGCGAGACACCGGGCGTCTTGTGGTGCTTGTCCGCCGCGTTCGGATAGCTGACCCGCATGGACAGGTGGTAGCTGCTCACCGGGTTGAAGAGGTCGATGGTGTAGAAGCCCTCGGGGACCTGCAGGTCTCCCTGCCTCCGCTTGGGGCCGAGCTCGCCGGACGCGGCGCAGAAGGGATAGGTCCGCACCTTCACCAGGGGCCCGTCCTTCGGACCCGCCCAGACCTCCAGCTCGCGCTCGTGCTTGAAGGCCCGCACGTAGAGCTGCTCGGTGGGCCACGGGGTCTTCGCCGCGGCGAAGAGGGCGGTGACGTCCTTCATGCGGCCCTGGCGCGCCGTGGCGACGCGGTCCTTGGCCTGCGCGCCCAGCGCGACGAGGACGCCCAGGAGGCTGACGATTCGGAAGAGGGAAGGGCTCATCGCGGCTTGGACACCGCGTGTCCCGGCATCGTTCCCGCGCTGTCCGTCATGGCGCGTGACGCTCCCGGCGCAAGGGCCGCCAGCGGTACGCGCACTCGGTCAGGTGGAGCACCGAGTCCAGCCGCGCGCCCGGCGCGAGCGGACCGTCCTCGAAGTACTCGCAGTACAGCTCCACGGGCGTGCAGAAGCGCGCGTTCCACGGTGCACGGTCGATGGTGAGCACGTAGACGAAGTCGCCCGAGACGCCGAGCGCGTCGTAGCACTCGACCAGGGGCTCGTGCAGGTCCTCCAGTCCCGCCCACACGCTGCCGACGGGAGGCTCGGTCCTGGGGCGCGTGTCGAACACCGCCACCAGTCGCCCCCCGGCGAAGCGCGCCGCCGGGTCCACCGCCAGGGTGAGCAGCTCGCCCTCGCGGGCCATCACCATCTGGGCCTCGCCGAACTCGTGGAAGCGGAACTCGTCCAGCGTGTTGCCCACCCGGCGCATCACCGGATCATTCGTCTCGCTGCGCACGAAGTAGCCGCCGCGCCGCCACTCGCCCCGCGCGTTGCGGTAGCGCACCGCGGCCCGGTAGCTCACCTGGTAGAAGCACACGCCGAGCAGCGGAGACACCCCCTGGGGGCGCATGTCGCGCAGCGAGGACATCAGCACCTGCACCCACGCCGTGCCTCGGTGCAGCTCGGGCACCAGGGGCGCCGGCAGGATGCGCGCGAGCCGCTCCGGGTCCACGGCGTAGTTGAGCGACACGGCCTCCACCCAGTGCGTCTGCACCTGCGTGAGCCAGGGCACCGACGGACACTCCTCCATGTCCGGAGAGCTGGGGCTCGGGTCCTGACTCGCCGCGAGCAGGCCCTCGGCATGTCTGAGCGCCTCGTGTCCGGAGGGCGTCGGTGTCCAGCGGCGTCGCTCCTGTCGCACCAGCCCGGCGCCCGAGAGGGCTCGCAGCGCGGAGCCTGGATCCTCCACTCCCGCGAGCGAGAGGCGTGCATGGAGCTCCTGCTCGTCCAGCCCCCAGGGCTCGGTCGCGAGGGCCACCAGCGCGGCGAGCGACTCCGGCTTCATACCAGCCGCGCCTCGGGGCGCTGCGACGCGAGCCTGCGCAGTCGGGCCCGGTGCAGCGCGAGCCCGCCTCCGCACTGCACCACGAGCCACAGTCCCGCCAGCAGGCCGTAGGCGTGGTCCGGCAGGCGGGTCATCACCAGCGCCATGGCCGCGAAGAAGGCGGCCACCGCGAACCAGACGCGGCCCATCAGCGCGCCCATCATCGAGAAGGCCGTGGCGAACAACACGCAGGACATGGCGGGCATGAACAGCCGGTCCAGACCGAGCAGCCAGTTGCAGAGCGCCACCAGCACCATGCCGCCCACGAAGGTGCTCCAGATGGCCCAGATCTGCCGCTCGATGAACGAGCGCGCGCCCGCCGTCTGCCCGCGCTTGAGCAGGAAGATGGTGACGATGTTGAAGCCGAGCACCAGCGCCCAGAGCACCACGTAGGCCTGGGGCGTGCGGTGGCCCCCGGTCCACAGCCACTGCGTGCCGGCGAAGCCCGCGGCGTTGGTGAAGCCATGGAGCATCCAGATGACGCCCCAGTTCTGGAGGGCCGAATCATCCCGTGCCTGGGAGACGACCCGGCGGATGAGCTCGAGGGCCTGGTTCGCTTCGTCGCGGTTCATCGTGGCGCGAAGTCTACGCGACCCGGCGCGGCGCGCGGAGGGGGGGCTCCCGTGAGGAACGCCTCCACCTCTTCCAGCCGCGGGCTCCGGGGCTCGGAGGTGGGCGCCACGGCGTCGCGGGCCGAGAGCGCCAGGGCCCGGGCCCGCTCCGGTTCCACGCCTGCTTGCCGCAGCGCCCGGGCGAGGGCGAAGCGTGTCTCGGCGAGCGTGAAGGCGCTGGCCCCATCCTTCTCCCAGTCCTCCAGGGCCTGGTCGAGGAGGCCGCGGGCCTGCTCCGCGTCTCCCTTCGCCAGCAGCACCTGTCCCAGGATGGAGCGCGCCTCCGCCAGGTCCTCGGGCAGGGAGGACCCGGTGCGCTCTCGCAGCGTCACCGCCTCCCGGGCCACGCGCTCCGCGTCCACGAGCCGGCCCGAACCCAGCAGGGCCATCGCCAGCCGGCACAGCGGCGTGGCGCGCTCGGCGTGCACGCCCAGCTCGCCCAGGAGCGCGGCGGCCGCGCGGGCCTGGGTGGCGGCCTGCTCGAAGCGACGCACCTTCAGGAAGATCTCCGCCATGCGCGTCTGGAGGTCGGCGTGGCGTTGGCTGCGCCGTCCCTCGGCTTGGGCGGCGTCCAGCTCCGCGCGCATGGCCTCCACGCGCGCGACTGCGTCATCCACCTTCCCGAGCCCCGCGAGGACCACCGCGAGGTTCCCCGCGACGAAGGCCCGGTCCGGGTGGCCCGGAGGTCGATGCTCGCGGGCGAGCGCCCAGGCGCGCTCCAATGCCTCACGCGCCGGCTCGTAGCGTCCCCGCGAGGCCTCCACCGCGCCGATGTTCCCATGCAGGCTCATGAGGTAGCTGGCCGGCTGTCCCGGGCCGTGGATGCGCTCGAAGAGGTGGATGCTCTCGTCGTACGTCGCGAGTCCCTCGTCGTAGCGGCGCAGCTTGATGAGCGTGCCCGCGAGGTTGTTGAGCGTCATCGCGACGAAGGGATGCTCGGCGCCCACGTGCCGCACCAGCAGCGTCCGGGTGCGCTGTTGCGTGGCCAGGGCCTCCTCGAGGCGTCCCACGCCGCGTTGCGCGGTCCCGAGCGCGAGCAAGGCATCGAGGAGGACATACGCGTCCTTGCCCTGCGTCCGCTCGCGGATGGCGATGCACCGCTCCAGCTGGACGATGGCCTCCGCGTGGCGGCCCTGTCGGGTGAGCACCAGCCCGTGGGCGAAGGTGAGGTTCGACTCGAGCTGCTCGTCGCCGCCGATGCGCTCCAGCTGGGCTTGCGCCAGGTCGCGCCACAGGTCGGCGTGCTCGGGGCGCTCGGCCAGCTCTCCCTCGACCTGGACCAGGAGCGTCATCTCCTCGATGACCCGGTCGTCGTCGCGGCCCACCTGGGAGGCCAGCACCGCCTGGCGCAGGAGCCGCGCGGCCTCCTTCTCGTCCCGCTCGTGGAGCTTCACGCGGCCCTGGGCGAGCAGCGCCTCGCCGAGCAGCGGCTTGTAGCCCACCGCGCGCGCCGCGGCCTCCACCGTGGCGGCGAGCGCCTGGACCTCGCTCCAGCGCCCCGCGATGTCGCGCGCCTTCGCGTCCGCGAGCGTCTCATAGGCCTCGCGCACCTTCTCCACGTCGGGGCCCTTCGAGGGAGGCGGCACCGGCCGCGCGAGCGCCTCCGCGTCGTCGCAGCTCGAGACGTCACTCAGCCCCCGCGCCATCTGGGGCGCACCGGAGACCTCGTTCGCGTTGGCGGTGCGCAGGACGTCCACCAGGGCGCGCAGCTCACGCCTGGCGCGCTCCAGGCAGTTCATGCGCAGGTCCATCGCCGCCTCGGACTGCTCCTGGCGGACGTGCGTGTCCTCGCAGGCGTCGCGATGGGCCTCGGTCCACGCTCCGACCTGCGCATCCAGGGACTGACTCAAGGCCGCGTGCGCGCTCTCCGCCTCGGGAGCCTTCGTGGCGAGGAAGGCTTCGCGCAGGGACGCCTTGCGAGACGCGTCCCAGATACCGACGAGCCGCGACGCGCTGTCCGTGCACGGCCGGGGCCCTCGCGTGACGAGGATGGCGGTGAGGACCGCGGCCAGGCCCACCAACGCTCCCGCGGCTCCCAGCCAGCGCGACGTCCTGGGGAAGGCCGCGCGCTCCAGCGCCACGAGGAGCGCGTCCATCGACGGGTAGCGCTCGGTGGGAGCAGGGCAGAGCCCGCGTTGCACCACGGCGAGCAGCGCGCGGGGGACCGAGGCGCGTGCGAGGGCCTCGCGTGCCTCCGGAGCACCGGGCTTCACACCGGACAGCCCCTCGAACAGCGCGACGCAGAAGCTGAACTGGTCCGAGCGCGCATCCACCCGTCCTCCCGCCAGCACCTCCGGCGCGATGTAGCCCGGAGTGCCGGCCGCGGCCGTGGAGGCGATGTGCGGCGCCGGTTCGATGTCCGTCGATGCGCGAGCGGGCAGTGACTCCATGGGCGCGGCGAGGCGCGCGAGCCCGAAGTCCGTCACCTTCGCGCGCCCGGCGCGGTCCACCAGGACGTTGTCGGGCTTGAAGTCGCGGTGGATGACACCGGCGGCGTGCGCGGCGGCGAGCCCGTGCCCCGCCTGCAGATAGAGGCGGGTCACCCCTCGCCAGTCCGGACGCGCGCTGGCCAGGTGCTGGCGCAGCGTGCCGCCCTCGACCAGCTCCATCGCGATGAAGACCCGGTCGTCGACCCGACCCACGTCGTGCACGGCGACGACGGAGGGATGCTGGGTGCGCGCGGCGGCGCGGGCCTCGCTCAGCACCTGGTCCGTGGCCGCGACCAGCTTGAGCCCGACGCGTCGGTCGATGCTCGGGTCATAGGCCGCGTAGACGACACCCATGCCCCCGGCCCCGATTCGCTCCAGCACCACGTAGCGTCCCAGGAGCGTGCCCCTCTCCAGCGCGGACAAGGGCATCCGTCGTGACGACGGCGGTGCCTCGAGCAACGTGGTGGGCGTCCGTGGCGCATCCGTTGGTGTGTCCGGCGTCGACGGCGCACGCGCGCGCAGGAAGCCCGCGAGCCGTGCCTGGCAATCGGGGCAGCGGTCCAGGTGGGTGTCCGCCCGGGCCCGCAGCTCCCGCGACGCCACTCCGTCCGCGAGGTCGAGGAGCTGGGGGTCATCCAGGCACGCGGTGTCGGAAGCTGGCGCCATGTCGCTCATCCTTCGGCGAGCAGCGAGGACAGGCTCACCGCGAGGCTCGCGTCCATCATCCGCAAGAGGCTGTCGAGCTGCGCCGTGTCCAGCGTCAGCCGCCGGCGGAGCCCTTCGCGAGTGCCTTCGAGCAGCGCCTGCCGCGCCCGCGCCAGCCACCGCGAGACGGTGGAGGCGTGCACCTGATGCAGCGTCCCGAGCGACTCCACGCCCAGGCCCTGCACCAGGCTCAGCCGCAGCAGGTTCCTGTCGCGAGGCGACAACAAGGCGAGGGCCTCCGCGAACGCGGCGCGGAAGGCGGGCCGGTAGCGCTGCTGGATGAGCGCGAGCTCGGGGTCCGCGCCATGCAGGTCGGAGACGAGGAGCGCATCGTCCAGGGAGGTGGCGCGGACAGGCGCGCGCTTGAGGGACAGGGCCATGCCCACGGCGATGGCCTCCACCCAGCGGCGCAGCGCGCCTCGCCCCTCGTACTCGGCCAGTCGAGGCCCCTGCCGCGTGCTGCCCACGAGCAGCCGCATCCGCGTGAGCTGGAGCACCTCGTCCGCGAACGCCTCGGAGCGGTCCACGCGGCGGATGGCGCGGGTGACGGGCTGGAGGATGGCGCGCTGGAGGGACTCGAGCGCGGGACGCTCTCCCTCCAGACAGGCGCGAGCGAGGTAGAGGTCCTCGACCCTCAACGCGTCCAGCCCTTCGGCCAGTGTGAGGCGGGGAGGGATGCGCTCGCCGAGGTGCCTCGCGAAGACGTCGCCGGACAATGCAATCTCCGGCCACGCCTCTCGGCAGCGGACCATGGCTTCCCCCAATCGCCGGGCCAGGGCGTGTGACTCGTCTGGCCCACACGGACGCAAGGCGCCCGCGAGAAACGACAGCACGAGCTCCATCGTGGCTGGGAGTCTAGCGAAGCTGTTCGCGCGCGCGAAGAGGGCCCCTCCCGTCCACCCGGACCTCCCACCGACTCGCCGCGTCGGCTCGGGAATCCCGACCGCGGGGCGGGGAAGTGCTCGCGGGAATGAGCGCGCGGCGTACCGGTGTGCAGGATGGACGGCGAGCGCAGCGGGCTCGCATCGGACCGACATGCGATGGTGGGGGCTTCCCGCCCGTGTTACCTGCCCGCACCTCATGAAGACTCCGTCGCGACCGCTGTCGATGGCTCATTGGGTGCTCGTATGCCTGTCATTGTCCGTGCCCGCTCGCTCCGAGGCCTCCTCGCCACCGCGCCCTCACGCGCGTGGCGTGGACAAGGGCCCGAAGGCGGGCACCGTCATCACGGGGACGCTCTCCGGGACGCTGACGGAGGCGGGCTCGCCCTATCAGGTCATCGGCGATGCGCAGGGCGTCGTCACGATTCCGAAGGGCCAGGTCCTCACGGTCCAGCCGGGCGTCGTCATCGACTTCAAGGGCCGCCCCGAGGTGACCCAGGCCGACGTGAACAGCTCCATCGACGACGTGATGAACTACCACAAGGGGCGCGTGGAGCTGCGCGTCTACGGCGGCATCCAGGTGCGCGGCACCGCGCAGAAGAAGGTCACCTTCACCTCCACCAACCCGTATGGCTGGTGGGGCATGAACTTCTACGGCCCCGGCTCCGTGGGCAACGGGCACCCCGTGTTCGAGCACATGGTCTTCGAGCGGGTGCGCAAGAACGACTACAACGGCGAGCGGGATTGGACGCGCGCCGCGCTGTGGGCCTACTACCCGGGGCCGGTGACCATCCTGAACTCCCTGTTCCGGGACAACGAGTCCGCGGCCAAGTGCGGCGCGCTGGACCTCATGTTCACCAACGGCTCGCGCGTGGAGAACACCGTGTTCGAGAACAACCGCACGTTCGACATCGACCGCTTCGCGCAGCCGGGCACGTCGTCCATGGCGGGCGGCGGCGCGATGTGCGTCACCCACGGTCAGAACTCCGTGGTCCGCGGCAACACGTTCCGCGGCAATACCCTGGTGGCCTTCCGGGGCAGCCAGTGGAGCACCCTCGTCGTGCGCCCGTTCCTGACCTGGCCCAATCCGCAGGGCACCTATGACCTGGGAGGCGGCGGCGCGTTGCACTACTTCCAGCCGAACAACGACCTCCTCGAGGACAACCTCTTCGAGCGCAACACCGTGACGCGAGGGCCTGGCGCGGCCATCTACCTGGAGGACCTGGGCACGCGCGCCGTCACGCTCCGCCGCAACCGCTTCCTCTACAACCAGGCGGGGATGGGGGGCGTCGTGGTCTGCAACCGGGGGAGCGGCGCGGTGGAGCTGGTGCTGGCGTCGGACAACGTCTTCACCGGCAACACGGTGAACGGCGCTCCGGCCCCCACCGTGACGGGGGACTGCACCGTCGGCTCCCAGTAGTCGGCGTGAATCCCACCTCGGCGCCAAGGGGGAGCGGGGTGGCCTCGAATAAATCGGGGCCAGGGGCGTCGGAAAGCCCAGAACACGCAAGCGAGCTTCGTGCTCCCGAGGACCCCTCTTCATGAACGCCTTCTCTTCCGCCCTGCTCGCTGGACTCCTCTTCGCCGGCAGCGCCCAGGCGCAGTTCCGTGCGAATCCGTCCGAGCGCGGCCAGAACCACCACGAGCAGCACGAGAACCGGCGCGAGCTCAAGGATGACCGCCTGGATGTGGCGGAGCTGAAGTCGGTGCTCGGCCGCTTCGACCGGGCCTGGAGCCGCAACGACGAACGTGAGATGCGCGCCGTGGAGCTCCGCCTCCGTCAGCTGATGCGCATGGAGCTGCAGGAGAGCCGCGTCGAGCTGGCGTCGGCGAGCTCGGAGGCGAAGCGCAGTCAGCGCGAGGCCCGCGCGGAGGCCTGGGAGGTCCGGGACGATGCGGCCTGGGGCCGCCGCTCCGATGGGCGCCGCGACCTCCGGGATGACCGGCGCGATGCCCGCGACGACAAGCGGGACGTGAAGGCGGAGCTGGCCACCCTGCGCTCGCGGCAGGCCATCGCGAAGGACCTGGCGGAGCTGGAGGGGCGTCGGAGCGGCGGGGCCCTGCACCGCAAGCGCGACCTCATCCAGGAGCTCATCCGCCTGGGCGAGCGAGAGATTCGCGAGGGCTACCAGGAGGTGCGCGAGGACAAGGCGGAGCGTCGCGAGGACCGCCGTGAGCGCCGCGAGGACCGTCGCTGGTAGGCGATTCGCTCGCCGGGTGACAGTTGCGCGGCGCCCTCCGACCTCCGCGCTTCCCGAAGGCTCGTGAGTCGGCGTTGACTGCCGGCCGTGGGAATCTGGTCGAAGAAGAGCCTGGCGAGGCTCCAGGGTGAAGACGGCGAGGGACAGCAGCTGCACCGCACCCTCAATGGGTTCCAGCTCACGTTGCTGGGCATCGGCGCCATCATCGGCGCCGGCATCTTCGTGGTGACGGGGACGGCGGCGGCGCAGCACTCGGGCCCGGCCATCGTCCTGTCCTTCGTGCTGGCGGGCTTCGGCTGCCTGCTCGCCGGGCTGTGCTACGCGGAGTTCGCCTCGATGATTCCCGTCGCGGGCAGCGCGTACACGTACGGCTACGCGACGCTGGGCGAGCTGGTGGCGTGGATCATCGGCTGGGACTTGATGCTGGAGTACCTCTTCGCGTCGTCGGCGGTGGCGGTGGGGTGGTCCGGTTACTTCACCGCCTTCCTGCGCGACTACGTGGGCTGGGAGCTGCCCGCGGCCCTGGCCAACGCGCCCTTCGGGACGACGCCCGGCTCGCTCGTGCCGCACGCCACCGGGGCGCTCATCAACCTGCCGGCGGTGGTGCTGGTGGGCGTGCTCACCGCGCTGCTCGTCGTGGGCATCCACGAGTCCGCGCGCGTCAACAACATCATCGTCTTCGTGAAGGTGGCCATCGTCCTGCTGGTCATCGTCTTCGGCGCCTTCCACGTCGAGCGCGAGCACTGGACGCCCTTCATCCCGCCCAACCAGGGGGAGTTCGGTCAGTTCGGCTGGAGCGGGGTGCTGGCGGGCGCGGGCGTCATCTTCTTCGCGTACATCGGCTTCGACGCGGTCTCCACCGCCGCGCAGGAGACGAAGAACCCGAAGAGGGATTTGCCGAGGGGCATCCTCGGCTCGCTGGTGGTGTGCACCGTGCTCTACGTCCTGATGGCGGGGGTGATGACGGGCCTGGCGCCGTACCACGAGCTGGATGTCGCCGAGCCCGTCTACGTGGCCATCTCCAAGGGCGGCCCCGCGCTGGCGTGGCTTCGTCCCATCGTCGGCCTGGGCGCCATCGCGGGCCTCGCGTCGGTGGTGCTGGTGATGTTGATGGGCCAGCCCCGCGTCTTCTACGCCATGGCGCGCGACGGCCTGCTGCCGGACTTCTTCGGCCGCATCCATCCGCGCTTCCGCACGCCCTACGTCTCCACGCTCATCACCGGCGTGGTGGCCATGGTGGTCGCGGGGCTGTTCCCCATCGGCCTGTTGGGGCACCTGGTGTCCATCGGCACGCTGTTCGCGTTCATGGTGGTCTGCGCCGGCATCCTGGTGCTGCGCTACACGCAGCCGGACCTGCCCCGGCCGTTCCGCACGCCGTTCGTCCCCGCGGTCCCCATCCTGGGCATCCTCACCTGCGGCGCGCTGATGCTGGGGTTGGGACTGGAGACGTGGCTGCGGCTGGTGCTCTGGCTGGGCCTGGGCCTGGTCATCTACTTCGGCTACGGGCGGCGCCACTCGCGCGTGGCCCGGGAGGAGGCGTCTCACCCCCCTCCGCCCTGAGCCACCCGGCGGGCGGGGAGGCGAGCGTTGGCGTGGATGTCCGGGCTGCTGGCGAGGTGGCCAGAGTCAGGGGCGCCCGTTAGAAGAGGCCGCATGGGTTCTTCCAGACGGGATTGTGGGCCTTCGGGCCCGAGGCTCGAGAAGATGCGCGCCTCGCGGCGGTACGAGGATGGCCGGTTTCGCAACACCGCCCCCGTGGGGCCCGGGCTCCAGGGCAATCCGCTCCCGCTGCTGGGTGAGTACTTCTTCGGCGGCACCCAGCGCACGCCGCCCGGCGTCCTCCCGCTGGAGAGCCCGCTCGAGGCGTGGACCCGGCGGCCCGACTCCGGCCTGCGGGTGACGTGGCTGGGGCACAGCACGATGCTGCTGGAGCTGGACGGCGCGCGCATCCTCACGGACCCCGTCTTCGGCGAGCGCGCCTCGCCCATGTCCTTCGCGGGCCCTCGCCGCTTCCACCCGGTGCCGGTGTCACTGGAGACACTCCCCGCGCTGGATGCGGTGCTGGTGTCGCATGACCACTACGACCACCTGTGCCGCGCCACCATCACCGCGCTGGCGAAGCGGCGCGTCCCGTTCATCACCGCGCTGGGCGTGGGGATGCACCTGGAGGCCTACGGCGTGGCGCCGGAGCTCATCACCGAGCTGGACTGGTGGGAGAAGCACCCGGTGGGGCCGGTGACCTTCACGGCCACGCCCTCGCAGCACTTCTCGGGACGGGGGCTGGCGGACCGGAACCGGACGCTGTGGGCGTCGTGGGTGTTGGAGGGGGAGCGTCATCGGCTCTTCTTCAGCGGCGACACGGGGCTGACGGAGGAGTTCCGCGAGGTGGGCCGGCTGCATGGCCCGTTCGACCTGGTGATGCTGGAGGTCGGCGCGTTCCATCCGAGCTGGGGTGGCATCCACCTGGGGCCGGAGAACGCGCTCAAGGTCCACGACATGCTGGGCGGTGGACGGCTGATGCCGGTGCACTGGGGCACCTTCAACCTGGCGCTGCACGCGTGGGACGAGCCCGCGGAGACGCTCGTCCGGCTGGCCTCGGAGCAGCAGGTGCGCTTGTTCACGCCCCGGTTGGGGGCCGCGAGCGAGCCCACGCGCGTCGAGACGGTGACGCCCTGGTGGCGCGAGGTTTCTTCCCCGGCGCTGGCCCCGCGTCCCGTGCTGGGCGGGTAGGCGGCCGTGCTGGCGGGTGATAGCCCCCGGCTATCACCTTCATCCAAACGATGTCTTGGAACGGGGCATGCGCGATGGGCATCTTTCCATGCAAGGTGGAAGGAGCCTTGACGATGCCTCTCATCGCGCTGGCGGGTGTTGGTTCAGGTGCGCTGCACGCGCTGGCGGGACCGGACCATCTGCTGAGCCTCGCGCCGCTGTCCGTCGGACGGCGTCAGGGGGCCTGGCGGGTGGGGTTGCTGTGGGGGCTCGGCCATGGGCTCGGCACCCTGGTCGCGGCGGGGCTGCTGATGGTCGTCCTGTCCGCGGTGCATCTGGAGTCCGTCGACCGGTGGGCGGAGCGCATCGCGGGGCTGGCGCTTCTGGGCATGGGCGTGTGGGGGCTCAAGCGGCGCGTGGGGACGGGCGATGAGGCGCGGCAGTCGCGGGGCATCGCCGCGGTGGGGCTGGTCCACGGCCTGACGGGCGCGTCGGCGCTGCTGCTGCTCCTGCCCGTCGCGGTGGCGGGGACGGGGGTGGAGCAGGCCCTCTTCCTGGGCGGCTTCTCGGTGGGAAGCACCCTGGCCATGTCCGCGCTCACCGCGGGAATCGCCGCCTTCTCGCGCGCGAAGCGGGTGTCCGCGAAGGTGGCCACCCATGTGCCCCGCGTGGCCTCCACGCTCTCCATCGTCCTGGGTGGCGCGTGGATGGCGGGGAGCTTCTGACGCCGACGCGGCTTCAGCGGCCTCGCGCCGGGCCTCGGGGACGGGCGGGTGGTGTGTCGGGGTAGTGCTCGCGGAGCACGGCGGACAGCTGTCGCAGCGCGCTCGCGAGCGGGGTGCTGCGCCGCCAGACGAGCGCGAGCGTGCGATGGGGCGTGGGGGCGGCGATGGGGCGGATGTCCAGGTCCGCGCGTCGGCTCTCCGTCGGCAGGGCCAGCGCGGGCAGCAGGGTGACACCCGCGCCGCCCGCCACCATCTGCGCGAGCGTCGACAGGCTGGTGGCGCGGAACTCCTGCTCGTGGGTCCTGGCGCGGGTGCAGAACGAGAGGGCCTGGGCGCGCAGGCAGTGGCCCTCGTCCAGGAGGAGCACCTTCGCGTCGCGCAGCTCCGAGGGGGTCACCGGCGTGTCCCTCGCGCCGAGCGGATGGCCCTTGGGCGTGACGAGGAAGAACGCGTCCCGCGCGATGATGTCCCGCTCCACGTCGCCGACGTCCGCCTCCAGCGCGAGCAGCGCCGCGTCCAGCGTGCCCGCCTCCAGCTCGCGCGTCAGGACCTCCGTCTTGTCCTCCACCCACGCCACCGTCAGGCGCGCGAAGCGGCGGCGCAGCGCGGGCGTGAGCGAGGGGAGCAGGTAGGGCGAGACGGTGGGGATGATGCCGATGCGCAGCGTGCCGTCGAGCGGGTTGCCCACGCGCCGGGCCTCCTCCTGGAGGTCGTCCGCCTCCAGGAGCAGCCGGCGGGCGCGCTCCACCAGGCGCTGGCCCGCGGTGGTGGGCAGCACGCGCTTCCTGTCCCGCTCGAAGAGGCGGACCCCGAGCGCCTCCTCGAGCTGCGCGAGCTGCGCGCTCAGCGAGGGCTGGGAGACGTGGCAGAGCGCGGCGGCCTTGCGGAAGCTCAGGCTGTCCGCGACGGCGACGGCGTACTGGAGTTGCCGTAGGGTGAAGGGGTGGGGCTGGAGGCGCACGGGCCCTTTGTACCGCGTCCGGGCTCACGACCTCGGCGAGCGTTCGCCCCGGTGCCCGCGCTTCCCCGGGCGGGGACGGGGGGAGTTGGAGGGTTGCTCCAGATGACCCGGGGGAGGGCCGGACATAGGGTAGGGGCGCATGGGGCCAGCACGACGGGATGGGGTGAAGCGACGCGACGAGCTGCTGGACGCGGCGTTGCAGTGCTTCACGGAGCGGGGTGTCCTCGGCACGGGCATCGAGGAGATTCGCAAGGCCGCGGGGGCGAGCCCCTCCAGCGTCTACCACCTGTTCGACGGGCTGCCGGACCTGACGCTGGCACTGCTCCTGCGCACCTTCGAGCGGCTCTTCTCGCATCAGACGAAGCGCGTGCTGGCCACGTCCACGGCGGAGGAGGTGGTGCTCGCGCTGGTGGATGGGCACCTGGAGTGGGTCCTGGCCCATCCGGACGAGGGGCGCTTCATGTACCAGGCCATGGCGGTGGAGCTGAGCGCGGGCGCCGCGGAGGTGCTGCTGGCTCGCAAGATGGAGCTGCTCGGGCCCATCATCCAGCACACGGCGCGCTTCATCGCCGAGGACGGGGTGCCCGTGTGGACGCCCCTGCAGCTGGACGTCGTGTTGCTCGGCCCCAGTCACGAGGCGTGTCGGCGCTACCTGGCGGGCGCGGCGCTGGACCCGGCGTGGATTCGCTCCCGGCTCCCGAGGCTCGCGTGGCGGAGCATCCAGGCCGAGCTCCCGCGCTCCTCCTGACCCGCCTCAGCCGCCGCGCAGCACCGCGCGCAGCCACGCGAAGTAGGCGCCCACGCTCGGGCTCACCTGGGCCTGCGTCCATCGCAGCTTGCGCACCTGGCGCGGGCCCTTCGCCTCGGCCTCGAGCGGCGAGAGCATCTCCAGCGCCTGGTCCCGCTGCTTCTGGCGCGCGAGCTGGAGCGCCAGGTCCAGCTTCACCTCGAACAGCGACGCATCCAGCGCCAGCGTCTCGCGCAGGAGCGCGATGGCGCTGCCTTGCTCCGAGGCCCGGGAGAACTGGAGCCGTCCGCGCAGCAGCGACTTCACCGCCTCCGCGCGATGTCCCTTCTCCACGTGCAGCCGCGCCACCTCGCGCCACAGGTCCAGCTCGCGAGGGAACAGCTCCGTCGCCTGCGCGTACACCGCGAGCGCCTTGTCGGCGAAGCCCTTGTCCAGGTGCGCCTGGGCCGCCGCGCGGAAGCTCTCCAGCGCGGCCTCCGACTGCTTCGTCTTCGCCAGCAGCGGCGCGAGCTTGCCCAGCACCACCGCGTCCTTGGGCTCCAGCTCCAGCGCCTTGCGATAGCCGGAGATGGCCTTGTTCAGCCGACCCTTGGAGCGCGCGAGGTCCGCGTCGGTGACGAGCTGGGAACGGGAGGGGGGCGTCTTGCTTCCGAACAGCATCGACTCCGCATTGAAGTCGGCCCGCGAGTCAGGGGCAACCCCACGCGCCCTGGCGCGCCGCGCCGTGCACGCTCAGCGACGGATGCGTGACAGCTGGAATGGAAGATTCCCAAAAGAAGTGGGCCCGATCAGGGTGTCCTCCTGACCGGGCCCGGGGTGCTGCCATGTTGGAGTCCGCACGTTTAAGTCTTCGCCTCAGGATGAGGCCTCGTGTCCTGCGATTGAACGACCGCCGCGCGAGGGTGGAACAAGCGGCGGGCTGGAATTGAACCAGCATCTCGAGGAGAAGGGCGAAGACGGTTGATCGGACCCACGACAGCGAATGTTGAGTCTGGAGTGAGAGTCTGAAACTGGGGTGCTTCGCGGGCCCGGTCTATGTCGCTCGCCTCTACCATTTGGGCTACCCCGCCACAGGGTTGGCGGGGGCAGGGTTCGAACCTGCACTGGAAGACGACCCGGGAACGCTCGGCGTCAACTTGCTGCTGAGCTTGAGTTTGTACTCCGTAGGACTGCGTGCGCGAGCCTAGCTGAAGAGGTAGCCGAGGAGAACATCCCCGGCCTTCATCTCCTCCGCCGCGACGGCGTTGGCCTCCTCGCGCGCGAACTTGACCGCTTGCTGGAGCTTCTCCACG
Source organism: Myxococcus sp. AS-1-15 (assembly GCF_020037055.1). Taxonomy (NCBI): domain Bacteria; kingdom Pseudomonadati; phylum Myxococcota; class Myxococcia; order Myxococcales; family Myxococcaceae; genus Myxococcus; species Myxococcus sp. AS-1-15. The sequence continues at coordinate 133,653 of NZ_JAIQDF010000011.1, forward strand.
CGCTCCAATAGCTCATTGACCCGGACGGCCGGCAGGGCGCCCGAGTACTTCACCGTCTTCCAGTAACCGACGACGATGTCCTCGTAATAGACCTCCACCTGGGCGGGGTGCTTCTCGGTGGCCTCGGCCTTCACGTGGTTGCGGGGGACCTTCTTCGTCTTCGCCGTCTGCACGGGCTCGGTGGCCCACAGGCCCTGCGCCGGGTCTGGGATCCAGGACTCCGACGGGTCCAGCGTGGGCAGCTTCTTCACGAAGGTGTGCAGGTCCACCAGCTGCTTCTCGAGGAAGAGCAGGTACGTCGCGGGCACGCCCTTGAGCAGGACGCGGCCGTCCACGCTCACGTCGGCCTTGGCGCGACAGTTGGTGAGGTCCTTGGTGGCGGTGACGTCGAAGAGGCGGGTGAGGATCTCCTTCGTCTTCTTCAGCACGTCGTCGGTGCGCACCTGCACGCGCGTGGACTCGGGGGGGAAGCGCTCACCCTCTTCGTCCCGGGGCTGATAGGTGCGGGAGATGCCGTTGAGCAGCTGCGGCTTCTGCAGGTCGTGGTGCGCCTGGGTCAGCTCCTGCTGGGAGCGGTTCTTGACGCCCTTCTCGACGGCGATGATCTGATTGAGCTTGGTCACGATGTCATTCTCTTGAATTTGAGTTGCGGCGCTCGACGCTTCGTCCCGAGCGGACCTGACGGCGGTGACGGCTTCTCAGTTCGGCCGGCCGTAGCCGAGGAGCGCGTCGTCCTCGAACTCGGCGACCCAGCCCACGGGCAGCGCGAGCGCGGACAGCAGGGCGGGGCGGCGATGGAGCAGGGCGTAGAGCGGCAGGGACTCGGGCTCCTGCCCGGTGGCGGCGCCAGGAGGGATGATGAGCCAGCCGGAGTCGGTGGCCTCGGGGGCGCGGATGCGCGCGACGGCGAGCCGCGAGCTGGTCTCCCAGCCGGGCAGGGCGTCGACCCGGTCGCCATAGCGGGGGAAGAGGGGATCGCAGCCCACCGCCTGGGTGGTCTCGAGCATGCGGCCCTGGACCCGCAGCGTCACGGTGATGTCGTCTCGCCAGTCCGTCATCGGGTTGCCGGCGAAGTCGGGCTCGGTCACCACGAGCGAGGTGCCCCGTGGGTCGAGTCGCAGGCTGGACCAGCCGAAGCGCAGCGTGCGGCCCGGGAGCAGCCCACCGGGAGGCAGGCGGGTGAGCACACCGAGCACCCACTCGGCCTGCTCCTCCGCGTCGTCCTCGCAGTGCAGCACGACGTGGACGCCGTGGAGGTGTCGTTCCAATCGAAGGGGGGCCATGTGCTCATGCTCCTTGTGGCTAGCGCCCGTGGAAGACGGGAGGACGGCGGGCCGCGGCGGCCGCGAGTCCCTCGCCCAGGTCCGCGCTGCCGTAGCTCTCCGCCTGGAGCCGGGCCTCCTCCTCCAACGCACGGCGCAGGGCCGCGCGGTCCAGGCCGAGCCGTTGCTTGAGCCCTCGGGTCGCGAGCGGTGCGTTGGCCGCGATGGTGCGGGCGAGCGTGGAGGCGCGGGTCCGCGTCTGGTCCGCGGGAGTGGCCTCGAGGGCGAGGCCGAGCCGGGCGGCCTCTCGGCCATCGAAGCGGCGGCCGGTGAGCAGCAGCTCGGCGGCGCGCTGGGGGCCGGCGCGCAGTGGGACGAGGAAGGTGGCGCCCATGCCGGGGTGCAGGCCGAGCTGGACGAAGTTGAGCGCGAGCTTCGCGTCCTCGGAGGTGATGACGAGGTCGCATGCGAGGGCCACGCAGAGGCCCGCGCCGATGGCGGCGCCCTCGACGGCGGCGATGGTCGGCACGGGCAGGTCGAGCAGGCAGAGGTAGCGCGAGTAGAACTCGAGCATGAAGAGGCGGGCCTCCTCGAAGGGGACCTGGCGCAGGCGGTCCAGCATCTGGAGGTCTCCGCCGGCGGAGAACGTCCCGCCCGCGCCGGTGAGGAGCACGGCGCGCACGTCGCTACGTCCGCGCAGCTCCTCGACGCGCTCGCGCAGTGCGATTCCCAGTTCGGGGGTCATCGCGTTGCGGCGGGCCGCATCGTTCATCGTGAGGGTGGCGACGCCGTCGTCCACCTCCAGCAGTACGCTCATCGCCTGGACAGTCATGGGCGGACTGTAGCCGCCTGATTGTGCCCGTCCACCTCGTGCGTGCGACGTCGAGGATTCTCCCGCGTGCCGATGGGACTTCATCGTGTGTCAGTCGGTGGCCTGGGTGATGGCGCGTCCCACGGTGAACGTGGTGCGCGTGCCGCCCGTGGCCCAGTCATACCGGCCGGGGGCGTCCGTGTTCCAGCCTTGTCCACCGATTGCCGATGTCTGGCTTTGGAACGGCCGGGCGACGGATGTCTGTCTTGACGCGGGGGTTGCCCCATGGCCACCGTCCCCGCCATCGGAACCCAGACGGCCTGCATCCATCGCTTCCGCAGGCCACCGTCGCCGAGGGCAACGAGGACAACAACGGGGGCTTCTTCACCCTCGACGTCACCGAGCCCGCCCTGGCCGCGCCGGAAGGCCCGCCGCGCCAGCTGGAGCCCGCGCCCGCGCTGCCCTTCGACGGGGTCCAGGCGCTCACCCAGCCCACGCGGGGGGCCGCGGAGGACCTGGCGTCGTTCCGCCCGGCGCCCACGCCACGCTAGCCGGCCACCACCTCCCCCGGCATGGGGAGGTGGGCCCGTCCGATCAGTAGAGGGTGAGGGTGACTTCCTCGCCCGGCTGGACGGAGATCTCCTGCTCGCTCTCGAAGCGGCGCTCGCTGCCGATGTTCTTGCCGCCGAACGTGCCGATGATCTCCACGCCGAAGCGCACGCGGTCCGTGACGCCCACCATGTCCGGGGGCAGCACGAAGCTGCGGCTGGACATCCCCGGCACCGTGCCCAGCCGCACCCTGCGCGCCCCGTTGAGGGCGTAGAGGTTCACGTCCACCGTCTTGCGGCTCTCCACCTGCACCGTCGTCTTGGGCCGGGGAGGCTGGTCGGCGTCCGCCGCCTGCGTCGTCGCGCAAGCGCAGGCGAGGGCGCCGATGAGCAGCAACACGACCGACAGCGTGGCACGGGTGGGCATATGGGCTCGCAGCGTGAGAGGAACCTCGTTCAGCGGTGCGGAGCGGCGTGTGTGCCGCTCTCCGTCCGGAGCGACTGGGTGGCCAGGCCCGACATGCTCTCCGCCAGCGACTGCACGGAGCGCGTGGCCTCCTGGGTCTCCTGCACCGTCTTCAGCGTGCGCTGCATCTGGCCGGACAGCTCCTGGATGGCCAGGGCCATCTGCTGGGTGCCCGCGTCCTGCGCGCTCACCGCGGCGGTGATCTGCCGCATGCTGGCGCTGGAGTCGCCAATCAGCACCGCCAGCTCCTGGAACTGCGCGCTGGAGGTGCGCACCGCGTCCAGGCTCTGCCGCACGCGCTCGTCGCCCTTCTCGCTGAACTGGGCCGCCTCGCGCATGCTCGCGCTCACGCCGTTGAGCACCTCGCGGATGCGGTGCGTGGCGCGGATGGACTGGTCGGCGAGGCCGCGCATCTCGCGCGCCACCACGCCGAAGCCCCGGCCACTCTCGCCGCTGCGCGCCGCCTCGATGGCCGCGTTGATGGCCAGCATGTTGGACTGGTCCGCCAGGTCCTTCACCGAGTCGACGATGCCGGACACCTCGCGCGTGCGCTCGTCGAGCGCCAGGATGCGCCGCGCCATCTCCGACACCTCGTTGCGGATGGCGGCCAGGTCTCCCAGCGTGCGCTCCAGCGCGGCGCTGCCCTCGCGGCCCACCTGCTCGGCGCCCTCCGCGGAGGCCGCCAGCGAGCTGGCCTTCTCCGCCGTCATCTGCGACGAGCGGCGGATCTCCTTCACCGTCTGCTCCGCCTCCTGCAGCGCCGCGGCCTGACGGCTGACACCCTCGGTCTGCTGATCGCTCGTGGAGCGCAGCTGCTGCACCACCGTGGCCAGCTCCCCGGCGCCGGTGCCCATGCGCTCGGCGAGGTTTCGGACCTCCGCCTGCCGCTCCTCCAGCTGACGGGTGTGCGCCTCCAGCGAGCGCACCACCTCGATGGAGCGCCGCGCGACGATGCCCAACAGCGACAGCGTCAGCGCCAGATAGCCCCAGTGCGACACATTGCCGAACGACACGCTCAACACGCCGATGACCGGCAGCACCGTGAGCGCCAGGAACAACACCAGGCCCGCCAGGCCTCCCATGAAGATGCGCGCGTCGGGGTTGCCACGCCACGCCTCCGTCGCCGCCACGATGAAGCACACCAGCAGGATGGTGAAGGAGAAGGGCAGGAAGGGCACCAGGATGCGCTGCGCCGTCCCCAGGTCGATGAAGACGGTGAACGCCGCCACCACGCACAGCGCGGTGTAGCCCATGGCGCCCAGCCGGAACCACCGCCGCTGGTTGTCCAGGATGGCGTCCGACACGAACTCGATGAGGCCGGACACCAGCAGGAAGATGCCCAGCACCGTGAAGCGAGTCGCGGTGATGGGCGCGTCCCACAGCGCGTTGGGCATGCCGCTCAGGCCCAGCAGCACGAAGCCGCCGCTGGCGGAGAAGACCGCCAGGCCCGCGAGCATCCGCCGCCGCCAGTGCATCAGGAACGCACCGCCCGAGCCCAGCGCCACCGACAACAGCAGCATGCCCATGACGAACGGCGCCTGGCCGTCACGCGTCACCAACGCGAGCAGCTGGTGGCGCGAGCCCACCTGCGCGCCCTGCGCCACGCCGATGTTCGGGTTGCTCGACTGCACGCGCAGCAGCAGGTGTCCCCCCAGCGCCGAGCGAGGCACCGGCACCAGGTGCCAGGCCATGTTGTCGGACAGCTCCGCGCCGGACGTGTTCAGCTTGCCGCTCACGTAGATGCGCTGACCGTTGGCGTACGCCTCCACGGCGTTGGTCACCTCGCCCAGCATCACCGCGGGCTCGGCCCACGGGCCCTCCGGCAACGGGATGCTCAGCCACAGGAACGTGTTCGTCCCGCGTCCCGGGGGCGGCTTGTTCGCTTCCACCGGGCGCCAGTCCTCGGCGACGTTGGCCGTCTGGGCCCACAACGGAATGCCATCCGTTCCGGGAGGAGAGTCTCCCCAGCGATAGCGCCAGCCTTCCTTCAACTGGACGGGAGCGCCTGCCTCCGCGGCATTCGCCGTCGGTGAGTGCAGGAGCGCCACGAGCAACGCGCAGCCCATCAGGGCCAGCAGCGCGGCTCGGCGCGATGGGTTGTGAAGCCTCACGGAACCAGCGTGTGAGGCAAGGCTGTCGAAAGATGTCGGGGTAGGGCGGTGGGCAGCCATGAGGGCCCCAATGCTCGACCGCGCGATGCATGCCTGTAAATAGGTCTGCATCCCCTGACATGTAGGAAAGGTTTGGGAGGGCTTTTCGGGAGGGGCTTTTGCGACCCGGGTTCAAATGCCACAGGGCATCCGGTGCGGGAAAATGACGCAATATACCGTGAGCCGGGAACATTCGGCCGAGGCGTCGTTGGTGAGTGCGAACCGCCCTCCGAAAGGAACGCACCTCATGCAGCTGACCCGACTCCGCTGGTGGCCCCTGGTCTTCCTCGCGGGTTGCGCGGGGCCCGAAGTTTCCGAGCCCATCAACAACTCCGAGGCACTGGACGCGTCACGCGCCGCCGTCGTCTATGCCGCGAGCCACATCCAGGTCGTCAGAGACAGCGCCATTCCGGCCACCGGGGGCGTTGCCTCGGCGCGTCACGAGAACTGCCTGGTGCCCAACCAGGACCTGAACGGGGACGGCATCCTCGACCCGATTCCCCCACGCACGCAGCTGCTCATCTACCGGGGCGCCACGCTGCGCGGCGGGCGCGAACTGGGCGCTGCCCGCGCTGACGACGCCGTCGGTGGCCGTCGTCACGGGCGGCTCGGCCAACTCGCTGGTGGAGCTCTACAAGCCCCAGTCGGCGCCGAAGGTCCTCTACACCTGGCCGCACCTGATGGAGAACGGCACCCTGGCCCAGCTGCAGGCGATGGACGCCGCCACGGGCGCGCGGACGTGGGAGACGCTGTGGGGCGCGGGCTTCAACAACGCGCAGCGCACCCATCACGAGCTCGACCGCTTCCACATCACCTCCGCCAACCTCCAGCACAGCTGGCCTGCCTTGTCGCTGCACACGGGGGCCGGGGGCACGCGCATGCCGTACGCGGTGTCGTTCCACACGCATGGCGCCAGCTGCGCGTCCTCCATCGCCGTGCGCGTGGGCGGACAGAACGGGGACCTCGAGGAGCAGTCCATGCACCGGGGCGTGGCCGAGGTCATCCGCATGGCCTTCCCCGACTCCGCCTTCGATGACGGCTCCCGCATCACCTACAAGTGGGGCGACTGCTTCGACGGGGACGGCCCCGAGAACTTCGTCAACGCGGCCAGCGCGTTCTCCAATGGCATCCAGCTGGAGCAGTACTTCGGGTGGATCACCGCGAACCATGACGGCGTGCAGACGCGCGGGCCCGTCGTCGCCGCCGCGGTGCGCTCCGTGTTCGACTGCCTGTCGGAGCCCGCCGACGCGTCGTCCGCGCCCTGGTACTACGGCAACGTGACCAGCGGCGGCACGGGCTACCACACGTCGGGGCTGTGCCCGGGCTTCATCGCGGACGTGGACATCACCCACGCCTGGTCCGCGGCCCATGCGATGTACCCCGGCATCCAGAACTGCCCGGCGAACGGCGGCGCCAACGGCCGCGCGCACGTGGACCTGTACCGGGAGCAGACGGCGGCCGGAGGCCAGCAGCGCTGGTACCGCATCGGCGGCGGACGCATGGACTACGACGCCAGCTGCAACCCGACGCTGAAGGTCCTGAACACGGCGGGCATCTGGGAGACGAACAGCACGCTCTTCAACCCCACCGCGGCGGACACCACCGTCAACGCGAACCAGACGGTCCGCTTCCGCGCCGTCATCCGGGCCTTCAAGGCGGATGGCACCACGCCGCTGCCCGCCTTCTTCAACGTCAGCGGGTGAGCGGCTCCGGAGCCTGGCGGGGCCGCTGGAGGGGGCGGCCCGCCGGGTTTCCGGGGGGGCGGCGGACGCCGCGCGCTAGAAGGCGCGGAAGATGCCGCGCACGCCGAGGGTGAAGAGCGCGTGGAAGCCGTCGTCCACGGCGCTGACGGCGCTGGTCTGCGCGGGCAGGCCCGTCACCGTCACCGTCTGCTCGCCAGTGCGCACGGTGTAGCTGCCCACGGACGCGGTGAGCATGGGCCCCAGCGCCAGGAAGTTGGAGACGCGCACGTCGCCGCCCACGCTGATACGCGCGTAGGTGGGGCCCCGGTCCTCCACCCGCGTGTCGATGCGCGCCGGCGCGAAGCCACCCGTGGGCAGCGGCACCTGCGTGTCACCCTTCACGTGGCTCTTGAGGAACTCCAGGCCCACCGACAGGCCCACCCACGGGTCGAAGCCCGACGCCGGGTTGATGTGGTAGCGGACCTCCGGTCCGAAGCGCCATTGGTAGTTGTTGCAGTCGAAGTCCTCCGGGCAGGAGATGTCGTTCGTCTTGGTGAAGACCTTCTCCCACGACCCCCAGACGCCCACGTAGAAGCGCGGGTTGAGCCGATAGCCCACCTCCGCCAGCAGCGGCAGCGAGGCGTTCGCCGCGTCGGTGATCTTCAGGTCCTCGCGCGAGCCGGTGCGCGACGTGCCGTCCTTGTACACGTGGCCCGCGCCCAGGCCCAGGTTGACGCCTATCGCCACCTGGGGCCCGGACATCCCGTGCGCCGCGCGAACGTCCATCTCCACCGCGCCCGACTCGCGCTCCTGTGCCCATGCCGTCCCGGACACTCCCAGGCTGGCGATGACTGCCAGCGTCCAGCGGTGCTTCTTGGCCATGCGTGCTGCCCTCCAACGTGACTCGTGGGGTTTCACGGAGGTGGCTCCTCGGGGGGCACCGCGTGAACCGGACCGGAGGGCCAAGCGTCCGGAGTCGACACATGGCCGGACGGGATGTCCGCCGTGCAGCACCCGCCTGCCCGACAGGGGGCGGGGTGGGGATCGCCTCGCCCCTCGGGTCTGGTGCCTGTGCGCCGTCGCGCACCCGCCCCGTCCGTCGTCCGGCCCCGCTCAAAGCTGCTGCGCAGCACGCTGCTGTTGTCCGGGGCCCGGCGCGTCGTCGTCATCAGCGTCCCCTGGTACCTGCGCTCGGGCCTGGAAGCCCGGGGCCAGGCCCCGCTGAAGCCCCGCGCGCCGAGTGCTCCCCACTGAGCGCTCGCGGCTGCAATTGTTTCCGCTCAGCCGGGTCAAAACTTTCCGATTCCGCCAGGGCACGCGCCACGCATCCCCGCACGTCGACTGCCCCCGGGGATGAGACAGCCTTTCGTCACATGTCATCCCCGTGCTCTCGGTGCTCCATCATTCGGGAATGTCCAAGGTCCTCCGCCCGCTGATGAATAGACATTCATGACCCGAGGATGAGTTTAATTTGAAAGTCAAGAATCTCTTTCTAACAAGGAATTTCCGGGCACCTTCCGTGCAGGGCGAGCGGCACCCCTTGTCACGAGTCCCCCAAGGGGCGTGGAGGCATCCGAATGAATCGCAGATGGTTCGCAGTCCTGCTGGGTGGTGCGTTATGGGCCCCGGCAGTCGCGGCACACGACTTCCGAGCGGAGAAGCTCGTGAATGGCCAGAAGCAGGTGTCGATCCTCACCTATCCCGCGACGCTGAACTTCACGTTCAGCGCCACGAACATCCACCCCACGCTGGAGTCCATCCTGCTCACGGCGGTGGATCCACTCCTGACGCAGTGCACGCTCACTCCGGCGCCACCGTTGACGGTCCCGGTGGGTGGAAACGTCACCTACCAGTGCTCGTACACGCTGCAGAACTACGAGGCCTGCCTGGCGCTGGGGGCGCTCGACACGAACCCGTCGACCCCCAACGAGGAGGTGACCTTCACCAACGTGTTCGGCATCAGCTGGGACAGCGGCTCGGCGCAGGACGGGGTCAACGTCCTGTGCGGACAAGAGCGCATCCTGGCCTGTGACGACACCGTCTACATCTCCACGGCCTCGTCTTCGTCGGGAGGGCTGCCCGTGGGGCCCTCGCGGCTCTATGTGTTCGACCCCGCGACGGCCACGCTGGCGCTCCAGGGCGAGACGTCGCTGCCCTACAACGGGCTCGCCTTCAACCATGTCGACGGCTTCATGTACGCCCTCTCCTCCGACGGCCTCACGCAGCCCTCGCTCATCCGCGTGGACGCGAACGGCTCGGCGACCGTCGTCGCGCCGTTGGTGTCGGGCGCCGCGAACTCGGCGGGCTGGGCGGCGGGCGCCATCCTCGAGGACGGCACCTACCTGGGCTTCGAAATCACCACCAACCACCTGGTCCGGATCAACACCAGCACGGGCGTGACGCTGTCCGACGTCGTCGTGGGGACGCCCGCGACGTTCCGGGTGGCGGACTTCGCCGTGAACCCCATCAACGGGCTGCTGTATGGCTTCAATTCGGCCACGCAGCGGGTGACGGTCGTCAACCCGGAGCTGGGCACGTTCACCGACTTCCTGCTGCCCGCGCTCATCAACGGCCTGCCCTCGGTGGGCAACGCCATGGTGGCGGCCGTCTTCACCCAGGTGGGGGAGCTGTTCTTCTATGGGTCGACCAACCTGAACAACAACCTGGCCAATACATTCTACTCGGTGAACCTGGTCACCGGGGCGCTGACGACCGTCTCCACCGGTCCGGCGACGCAGTTCGCCGATGGCGCGACGTGTGCCTTCAACGTGGAAGGTGGCGGAGGGCAGCCCCCGAGAGCCCACGTGACGCGGGACCACGGCTTCTTCGGCTCCTCCGAGGACGCGCTGGCGGAGTGTCTGTCGAAGGGCCCCATCTCCCTGGGGCAGCTGGGCAAGGTGACCACGATGGAGGGCGCGCTGGGCGTGCTGTGGGCCAACCCGGCCATCGCGCAGGGCGGGGCCATCCGCTCGGAGCTGGAGTCGCTCAAGGCCCGCTTCGCGCGTGAGCTGCTCACGGCCACGTGCAACGAGCGCTACTTCGGCACGCCCGCGCCGCAGCTCGCCGGGTTGGAGGCGTGGGTGGCGCCGCACCCGATGGTGCTCCAGAAGGTGCTGGGGCAGTTGGAGAAGCACAACCGCTCCGGCGCGCGCCTGGCGGTTCCGTTGGGCAAGAAGGCCTGGAAGCTGGAGCCGCTGAAGGGGCAGGAGCGGGCCGTGGAGCCGCAGTACTGAGAGGGGGATGACATGTCGACGAATCCGAATTGGAAGATCCTGTCCGGAGTGTTCCTGGCGCTGTCCTTGACCGCGTGTGACGGCGGCGAGACGGTGCCCATCGATGTCCCCCAGGGAGACCGCTTCGAGCTGCGGCTGCTGGGGCAGGACGCCGAGGACTACGAGAAGCTGATGCTGGGCGTGGGGCGCGTGGAGGTGATGGTGCAGGGCCGGCTGGTGCCGTTCCAGCTCTCGCCCGCGGCGCGGGCCATGGACCTGGCGCGGACGGACCACGCCTATCTGCTGGGGTACTTCTACCTCCCGGCGGAGGCGGACGCGGCGGACGTCCGGGTTCACTTCGATGACGTGGGCGCGTTCCAGACGTCGGGCGGGTCGGGCCTCATCAACGCGCGCTCAGGCTCGCTCCTGTTCACGACCCGGCGCGCGGAGCTGGAGAAGCGCAAGCATGTCGTCGTCCAACTGCACCTGAACGACAGCTTCTTCCAGGGCCGCGGCGCGAAGGTGCTGTTGCCCTCGACGTTCGTCGTCCACTGAGAGATGGGGGAGGGGGCTGCTCGCTGGGGGCCGGGAGGCCTCCAGCGGGCAGCGGTGGTTCCGGGCTACAGCCCGAGCGCCACGCCCACCACGATTCCCACCAGCGTCGCGCCGACCACCAGGAGGTTGTCCCTCCAGGGGGAGCGTCTCCGGACCGGCTTGGGGGCGGGAGCCGGCTTCGGCTCGGCGCTGACCTGTGAGCGCACGGGCGCGGCGTCGACCTTCGCCTCCAGGGGCGCCGGCTCGAGCTGCGTCACCTCGTCATCGTCGTCGAGGCCCGTGTCCTCGACGGCGGGCTCGGACGGACGCTCCACCAGCCGCAGGGTGGGGGCCGCCTTCTCCACCTGGGTCCAGGGCCGCAGCGCGTCCGCCATCTCCTCGGCCGTCGCGAAGCGCTCCGCGGGGTCCTTGTTCAAGGCGCGGGCGATGAGCCGGGCGAAGTCCTCGGGCACGTCCGGGCGCAGCTCCGACGCCAGGGGCGGCACCCGCTCGATGATGGCGGAGAAGAGGGCCACGGTGTCGGCCACGTCGATGGGCTGCCGGCCCGTCACCATCTGGAACAAGCAGGCGCCCAGGGCATAGACGTCCCCGCGCGCGTCCACCGGCAGGCAGCGGACCTGCTCGGGGGGCATGAAGGAGGGCGTGCCCACCCACGCTCCGGCCTCGGCGCCCACCGAGCGGGCGTCATCCTCGTGGAGCAGCCGGGCCACGCCGAAGTCCAGCACCTTCACCTGGTCGCCGGTGACGATGAAGAGGTTGTCCGGCTTGATGTCCCGGTGGATGACGCCGGCCTTGTGCGCGGTGTCGAGCGCGGACAGCGTCTGGAGCGCCAGCGTCGCGGCCCTGGCCACGGGCAGCGGGCCCTGCTCCTTGAGCAGCAGCCGCAGCGTCTGGCCCCGGAGCAGCTCCATCACCATGAAGGGCGGCTCGTCCTCGTTGCACTGGAAGTCCTTCACCTGGACCAGGTGAGGGTGGCTCAGCCGCGCGGTGGCGTGCGCCTCCCGCTTGAAGCGCGCCAGCACCGCGTCATCGTCCATCAGGTGCTGCTGGAGCACCTTGATGGCCACCACGTCCTCCGCGTCCACCGGCGCCGCCTCGTAGACGATGCCCATGGCCCCCACGCCGATTCGCTGACGCAGCTGATACCTCTGACCCAGCAAAGTTCCAACGCGAGCTGACGAGCGACTCATGAATCAACCGGTATACCCAAGTGGCGCACATGGCGAGGGGGTATCCGCCTGATGACGTATGTTTCAGTCGTTGATACCTCGAAAGCCTTGATGAGTCGGACTGGGTGTGCAAGGCGCCGCGGTGACTGTCTCGGGACGTGAGGCGTCGCTTCTCGGGCCCCGAGAGCGAAGCCGTCCGCGAGTACCGCGACACTGGACTCAGAACAGGAAGCCGATGCGGACCAGGTCCATGTCCACGTCGAGGATGGCCCGGTCTCCGCGCGCCACCACGTCGTCGCTGTTGCGGATGAAGGCATACTGCGCGCCGATGTCGACGGTGTCGCGGCGCTGGTTGAAGCTGTAGCCCACGCCCAGGCCGACGAGAGGCTCGAAGAAGAAGGCCTGGCCGCGCGTCACCGCCCGGTAGCCCACGTCCAGGCCGAGCGTCACCTGGAAGCCCTGCTCGTCCTCGTACTGCAGCGAGTAGTTCCTGCCGTTGGGGCGGTAGCGCAGCGTCTCCCTGCTCCAGGTGCCCGACAGCCGCGGCTGGAGGAAGAAGCCCTGGCCTCGGGGCCGCGGCGAGGGCTTCCAGGCCACGCCCAGCGTCACCTTCAGCTGCCGCAGCTTGGAGCAGCGCGAGGGCTCGAAGTCACACCGGTTGGCCGTCATCATGGGGGTGACCTCGAGCACGCCCGTGGTGCTCTCCGAGAAGCTCCGCCCGAAGCCGACGGGGAGGGCCAGGTGGAGCCGCTCCGTCATGGGGCCCACCAGGAGCAGCGACAGGTGCGTCACCGGGGACAGCCAGAGCGCGTTCTTCGGGGCGGAATCGTGCTCCCCCTGCGCGTTCGCCGCGGGCGCGAGGAGGAGCAGCATGGCGAGGGCAATGCGTTTCAGGGGGGCGCTCCTGTTGCTGGGTGGCGTTTGTCTCCAAGCAACACCCATGCCTCGCGTCATCCCCGTCGACACCGCCCGTGTGCCCGGGCGATGGGGGACTCGATTCGCGACAGGATTGTCAGGACCGCCTTCCGCGCCCAGGGGCGGCCATGTCGTGCTCGCCGGCGCCAAAGACAGACGGGGCTGGACGGTGGGCACCGTCCAACCCCGTGGCTCAGCGGCGCGTGAAGCGGGCGCCTAGAAGTCCTTGATGCGGTCCGCCAGGTTGGCGTTGTCGACGAAGGCGTTGGTGTTGCCCTGGATGTTGGCCACGCGGCGGTTGCGCTCGATCTCCGCGGCGTCCACGGCGTCCAGCTTGTTCCACGCCTTGAGGGCCGCTTCCTCGTCGTTGGGGATGGGCTTGTTGTACGTGGAGGAGAAGTAGAACATCGCGCGCGCCACGTTGCCCTTGTGGGAGTCCGGCGGCTCGAAGACGGTGTTGCCCTTGCTGTCGGTGCCCAGCTTGGCGCCGTTGTGGCTCCACTTGACGTTGACCACCTCGCCGAACGGGAAGCTGCTGCGGCGCGAGTTGGCCTTGCTGTCGGTGGGGAACAGGTGGTGCAGGTCGCTCTTGGCCGCGCCCGTGGCGCCCTTGGACTGGGGCCACGTGTGCTCCACGTTCATCACCGCGTTGTTCGGAATCTTGCCGCCCTTGGTCTCCAGGCCCGTGTAGACGCACTCCACGTTGCCCGCGGCGTTCACGTCCAGGCTGGTGAAGATGAGCCGGCGCGCCTCGTTGTAGCTGACGACCTTCTTGTCGGAGGACGACTCGCGCACGGCGCGCAGGAGCGCGTCGTCACGCAGCCCGTCGAACGGGTCATCCGACGGCTCGGGATCCGGCTCGGGCGCCTTCGTCTCCGGGACGATGTTCAGGCCCCACTGCTTCAGCGTGCCCGTGTCGCCCTTGGCCTGGTCCTGCACCTCCAGCGTCCAGGTGCCCTTCGTGGACTCGCCGGCGAAGGCGGTCAGGTCGAAGCTGCCCTTGAGGTCATCGGCGGAGCCACCCTGGCGGCTGGACACCACCGCGCTCTTGCCGGAGGGGGCCGTCAGCTTCACCGTCAGGTCGCCGCGGTAGGTGTGGGCGATGTCCAGGTCCAGCTTGAGCGACTCCACCTTGGCGTCGTCCGCGACGTCCAGGGTGCTGGTGACGGTGGCGTTGTCCTTGATGGCCGCGTTGGGGCTGGTGGTGTGGACCAGCGGGGCGGCCTGGGCGCCGGCGGCGGCCTTCAGGCCCTCGACGGCCGCGTTCGACACGGTGGGCTTCACCGGCACGAAGACGGCGCCGAGCTTCGTCAGCAGGGAGGGCGACAGGCCCGCGAGTCCGGAGCGCGAGGGCTCGAACTCGGTGCGAGCCACCGAGGCCGTCCGGGGGGCGGACGTCTCACGGGTGGTCTCAGTTTCAGTCGGGCGGGCGGGGAGGGGCGAGCGACGGGGGCCGACGACACTGGTCATGCGGGCATTATCGGCAACGACGCGTCACAGGTTGTCCCGTCGCCGTGTCTTTTTTGATGACGCCGGAAAACTGGGGATTTCCCGGCGATATCGACGTCTTTTCCAGGGTTTGGCGGCGCCCTGCAGCCCCGGAGGCTCAGTTCCGGAGGAGCTCGGTCTGCGTCCGGCCGTCGGCGCCGAGGCCATCCAGGCGGACGAAGTCGACGGAGAAGGGCCAGGACGTCTTCACGAAGATGTGGAGCAGTTGGGCGGGGCCGGCGCCGAACCTCGTCCAGGCCTGCACGGCGCAGCCGCCGCCCTGGACCTGGGTGGTGGTGAGGTCGATGGGGCGATCAGCGAAGGCCCGCAGGCGGATGCGGACGCGGCCCCCGTCGGGCGTGAGCTCCACCTGCTGCGTGTCCTCCAGGCCGTACGCGGGCTGCTCGACGCCGAGCAGGTCCTCCACCTCCGACTCGCCGCGCTCCAGCATGCGCCAGTACACGCGCACGGGCTTGCTCCCCACCGGATGGCAGGCCTCGTCGAGCCGCACGGCGTAGTGGACCTGGTTGCGGTTCTCGCTCCGGGAGAGGAAGAAGGCGGATGGCTCCTGGGGCGACGGCTCCGCGGCGGCCAGCGAGGGGATGAGCGCCAGCGCGGCGGTGACGACGGTCCTGAGCCAGAGGTTGCGGTGCACGACGGTTCCCCCCTTCACGGCGGAGTGACGCGGACGGCGATGCTGGGAAGGTAAACACCCCAGCCGCCGCCAGCTGTCACCCGGCCCGAGCCCTGCGGCCGGGCGGTGCCTAGCATGGACGGCGGCCCGGGTCTGCTTTCACACGCGCCCGGGTGTCCTGCGGTGGGCGCCCGCCGCGTGGCCTGACTTAACCCCGGCCCCTGGCGGCCGCATGACGAACCGCCAGGGAGGGCTGGACCCAGGCCCGGGCGGTGCGTGCCCCAGGCCCGGGGGTGCATCACGGCGTGGTGAAGAAGGAGCTGATGGCCTCGGCGCTGTGGAAGGGCAGCTTCTCGAGCGACGTGAAGGGCTCGCTCAGGTCGAACCCGGGCGACACGATGGAGGCCACGCGCAGGTAGTAGATGCTGTCGGGCTGCAGCGTGCCCGGGGGCAGGCGGACCTGGGTGGTGGAGCCCGGGGCGTAGATGCTGCCGGCGGGCATCAGGAAGCGCAGCTGGGCGTCGTAGCGGTAGAGCGTCACGCGGTAGGCGTGGGGCGTGCCGAGCGTGGGCGGCGTCCAGGCGAGGACGGGGCTGTTGGTGCCCACCTCGCGCTGCACGTTCGCGGGGACGCCGTCGATGGTCAGCGAGCGGGGCGGGGACACCTGCGGCTGCACGGGGCCGGCGATGAGGTTGTCGAACACGTCGTACGAGTAGAGGCGACCCGACAGGTACATGGAGACGCCCGAGTCATCCGGCACCGGGGACAGGACGCGGAACGGATAGCTGTGGATGCCGACGAGGCCCCAGCTGGACGGGAAGGGATTGCCGAACTTCAGGCGGCTGGTGAAGTTGAACGACGCGTTCCGGGGGAGGAACAGGTTGAGCAGCTCCCCGGAGTAGCCCACCCAGCGCCCGCCGGTGTTGTGCGCGTTGGGGAGGACCTCGAAGAGGGGAGTGGAGCCGGTGGCTTGCGGGTGCACGTCCGTGGCGAACTGGGTGTACGCGGGCAGGCGCCACTCGATGGGGAACTCGCGCATCGGCGTGGGCTGCAGGTAGCCCGTCACGGGCAGCGGGGTGATGCCGTCCGGCACGTAGTCGAACGCGCCCATCTGCACGGAGCGCTCCACCGCGGCGTAGCCCAGCGCCGTCCCATCCGGCGCCGTGCCGGCGCTGAACTGGCTGAGCTGATTGACATACATCCGGTCGCCCTTGGAGGCGTCGAAGGTGGGCAGGTTGTAGCCGCTGCTCAGGCCGAGGTCGGCCTGGTTGGTGAGCAGCGTCGTCTGGCCGTCGGGAATCTGGTCGAAGACGTTCACATAGCCGAACAGGTCCACCTCACCGGAGGTGAGCTGGAGGCTGGAGCCGGGCTGCTGGCTGCTCCAGGTGTTCTGCCACGGCGCCAGGTTGAGCAGGTTGATCTGCAGCGTGGTGAGGTAGCTGTTCGAGTACTCGGCGTCCATCCGCCCCAGGCGGTTGCGGCCGAGGTCGATGTGGCGCGCGTCGGTGATGACGTGGGTGGCGCCGGTGCGCAGGTAGAACGGGCCGGAGGGCACACCATTGAAGCGCCAGCCGCCCGGCACCGCGGAGCCGAGGATGAGCTGGAAGGTGGAGCCCTGCTGCACGAGGATTTCGGGCGGGTTGGCGGACAGGTCATTGACCTGCTCGGCGATACCCACCGACGTGTAGAAGCGCGTGGTGTCGGTCACCAGCACCGCGTCGGACGGTGGGCCCGCGTCGGGGGTGGGGCCCGCGTCGGGCGTGGGGCCGCCATCGGTGGGGGAGCTCTCCGTCCCCGGGTCGATGTTCGCCTGCCCATCATCCAGTTCCTGCTCCTGTCCGGGGGCTCCGCCACAACCGACCAACCAGACCACGCATGCCGAGCCGAGTACCGCGGAGAAACGAGACCGCTTCACGAAGACCTCCTGATGGAAATGCCGCGGTCACAATACGCGCGGGCACCTCGGCTCTGGCTGTCTTGGCGAATCAATCCCTCACCGCGAAATCACCCGCGAGTGTTTTGCGCAATCCGGGCGCGTCGGGTGTGGTGCTTGCGGAGGTCTGCCCGCGACTCAGCGGGCGGCGAGCAGGCCCTTCTTGCGCCAGTCGTCCAGGTGCAGGGACAGCATTTCGCGGTCCACGCGACGGAACGCGAGGCCGAGGCTGGCGATGGCCTCGCGGGTGTTGGCGGCGTCGTAGACGGGCTGTCCCTCGTGCAGCTCCCAGCGCGTCGCGCTGCCGCCGTACACCTTCTCGTAGAGCATGGGGAGCAGGGCGCAGAGCGGGTTCTCGGCCGCGCGGGGATGCTGCATGAGGCGGTCCACCCATGCCTCGTAGGGCACGCGGCTGAGGTGGTGTCCGCATTGGTCGAGCATCGTGTAGATGCCCTCCATGTCCGTGTTGTCTTCCGGCGTGGGCGGAACGAGGTGATAGGCCTTGCCGACCGCGCCCTCGTGTGAGGCGATGCCCAGGAGGGCGGCGCTGGCGAAGTCCACGGTGACCATCTCCTTGCCCTGTCGTTCGAGGATGGGGCAGCAGCCGATCTCGATGCAGCCGAGGATGAAGCGCCCCATGAAGTCGTCCGGGTTCCCGACGCCTGTCTCCGAGTGGCCCATGACGAAGCCGGGGCGGTAGACGTTCACCGCGAGGCCTCGCGCATGGGCCTCCCAGACGCGCTTCTCCGCCACCCACTTGGTGGCGGAGTACCCCAGGTCGTAGCGCAGGCATTCCAGGTGATCGTCCAGGTCCGCGTCCTCGCGGAGGACCTGGGTGTTCTTGAAGTAGCCGGTGGGGCCGAACGCGGCGATGGTGGACACGTAGTGCACGGGCGTGGGCCCCATCGCGGCCAGCCGCAGCACCTCGGTGGTGCCTCCCACGTTGGCGGCCCGGAGCGCCTCGTAGGTCTGCACGAAGTTCACGTGCGCGCCGATATGGAAGATGGCCTCGGCGCGTCCGGCGAGGACCTGTCGTTGCCGGGCGTCCATCCCCAGCCCTGGGGCCCCCAGGTCTCCGGGCACCGGCTCGATGCGCGAGGCGAAGGGCTCCTCCCACAGGTCGTACTTCACGAGCGTCTGTCGGATGCGCGCGAGCGCCGCCTCCGGGTCCTCCGCGCGGACGAGGCAGGCCACCTGGGCCGTCGTCCTCCGTAGCAGGTCGCGCAGGATGAAGGCGCCGAGGAAGCCCGTGGCGCCGGTGAGGAAGATGCAGCGCATCTCCTCCAGGCGCTTGCCCTTCGTCACGGGTCTGCCCTTGGCGGGGATGATGTCCTCGGGCAGGTGTGCCTCCTCGCGCCAGGTCTCGGGCCCCGCGATGGCGCGGCCTTCACCCTGGGCCCCAGAGCGCGCCCGGCGGACCGCTTCGATGAAGTCCCCCAGCGTGTGCGCCTCGTGGAGGGCATACGCGGAGAGGCCGACGCCGAACTTCTCGCGCAGCCGCAAGGCCAGGCGTCCCCTCATCAGGGACGTGCCTCCCAGCCGCGCGAAGTCATCGTCGGGGGAGGCTGTCTCCACGCCGAGCATCTCTGTCCAGAGGGCGCTCACACCCGAGACGACCGGGTCCTCCGAGGTCATCAAATCCTGCGGGATTGCCGGCCCGCCAGGAGGGGGCGGGATCGCGGGGCGTGCTGCGATGGATGTCGTGGTCATGGGTTCTCTCCTGGAGGGACAAAGACGTCAGCTTCGCGACGACAGGAGCGCGGGCAGCGCCGAACGGTCCGTCTTTCCGTTCGCGTTCACAGGGAGGCGCTCGAGCACCACGAAGCGGGAGGGCACCATCTGCTTCGACACCTGGGCGAGCATGAAGTCCCGCAGCGCCTCCTCGATGTTCGGGGACGGCTCCTTGGGTACCACGAAGGCCGCCAGTGACTTCTCGCCGTCCGCTCGCTCCTGGAGCGTCACCACCGCGTCCCAGAGGAGCCCGCTCTGCAGGAGCATCTTGGCGACCTCGTCCAGCTCGATGCGGTGGCCGTAGATCTTCACCTGATGGTCGTTGCGGCCCAGGAACTCCAGGTTCCCGTTCTCGTCCCAGCGCGCCATGTCGCCCGTGCGGTAGATGCGCAGCGCCTGTCCGTCCTTCAGACCCTCCA
Organism: Myxococcus sp. AS-1-15; assembly: GCF_020037055.1. Classification (NCBI taxonomy): domain Bacteria; kingdom Pseudomonadati; phylum Myxococcota; class Myxococcia; order Myxococcales; family Myxococcaceae; genus Myxococcus; species Myxococcus sp. AS-1-15. The sequence continues at coordinate 152,628 of NZ_JAIQDF010000011.1, forward strand.
CAGTGGGGAAGCGCTCCGCGGTGAGCTCCGGCTGGTGCAGGTATCCCCGTGCGAGGCCCGCGCCCGCGAGGCACAGCTCTCCGGGCTGTCCCGGCGCCACGGGGCGCAGGTGCTCATCGAGCAGGAAGACCTCGGTGTGGGCGACGGGCTGCCCGATGGTCACCGAGCCGCCCAGGGTGTCCTGGAGCCGCACCCGATGCGTGGTCGAGTAGATGGACACCTCGGTGGGGCCGTAGGCGTGGACGAGCTGCTCCGGTGGTTTGCTCTCGAGGACCGCGCGGAAGGTGCGGGCGTTCGCGCGCTCCCCACCCACGATCAACCGGCGCAGCTGGCTGAAGGCATCGGGGTAGGCCTGGGCCATCATGTTGAAGACGGCGGTCCCGATGCTCAGCACGTCGACGCGCATGTCGCGCAGGGCGTCGCGCAGGGCGTGGGAGTCCAGGAGCGTGGCCTTGGCGATGACCACGACCAGGCCTCCGTTGAGGAGCGTGCCCCAGATTTCATACAGCGACATGTCGAACGCGAGGTTCGACGTCTGGGCCACCCGCTCCCCGGGCCGGACGACCAGGAGAGGGTTGTCGAAGATCAGCCGGCGGATGCCCCTGGCGAGGATCTGCGCGCCCTTGGGCCGGCCCGTGGTCCCGGAGGTGTACATGATGTAGACGCGCCGCTCCGGCGGGTCGTCCGGCGCGACGAACGACTCGGGCTCTCGTGCCACGGAGGCCCTGTCGCGTTCCATGCACAGGCGGGTGATGCTCCCCGCCATGCACTTCGCCTCATCCGTCACGGTCTCGGAGAGGAGCACCTGGGCCTGTGAGTCCCGCATGATGTAGGCGATGCGGTCTCGGGGGTACTGGAGGTCCAGCGGCACGCAGGTGGCGCCCAGCTTGAGGAGCGCCACCAGAGCCGCGATGGCCTCGATGCCCTGATTCATGGCCAGGGCGACAGGCGTCTCCTCGCCCACGCCCAGCTTCTTCAGGGCGTTGGCGAACTGGTTGGCGCGGCGGTCCAGGGCGTCGTAGGTGATGCGTTTGACGCCCCAGTGGACGGCGATGTCCATGGGCCGGAGCGCGACTTGTGCGTGCCACAGGTCGGAGAGCCCGCCCTGGTTGGGGTCGATGACCGCAGGGTTGTTCCCCTCTGCCTTGGCTGCGAGATGCGCGATGGACATGGATCCTCCTGTGGGTAGACGACGGGGTGCGACTTCAGCCGCGAGGGGCTCTCGCGGAGTTCGTGGGAAGCAGGCCCTTCTTGCGCCAGTCCTCGAGGTAGAGGGACATCAGCGGTTGGTCCAGGCGATGGAACCCGAGGCCGAGTCCGGCGAGTGCCTCCCGGGTGTTCCGGGCGTCGTAGACAGGCATTCCCTCGTAGACCTCCCAGCGCGTCGAGCCGCCGCCGTAGACCTGCTCGTAGAGCATGGGCACCAGGGCGCAGAGCGGGTTGTCGGCCGCGCGGGGGTCCTTCATGAGCCGGTCCACCCATTCCTCGTAAGGGACGCGGCTGAGGGGCTGACCACAGTCGTCGAGGAGGTCATAGAGCGAGTCCATGTCGATGGAGTCGCGAGGGGAGAGGGGCACCAGGTGATAGGCCTTGCCGATGGCGCCCTCGCGAGAGGCGATGCCGAGGAGGGCGCCGCTGACGAAGTCCACGGGCACCATCTCCTTGCGTTGGCGCGGGAGGATGGGACCGCTGCCAATCTGGATGCAGCCGCGCACGAAGCGCGCGACGAAGTCGTCTGGATTGCCGACGCCCGTCTCCCCGTGGCCCATGATGAAGCCCGAGCGGTAGATGTTCACCGCCAGCCCGCGCTCGATGGCCTCCCACACGCGCTTCTCGGCCACCCACTTGCTGGCGGAGTAGCCCAGGTCGTAGCGCAGGCAGTCCAGGTGCTTGTCCAGGTCCTCGTCCTCGCGCAGGACCTGGGTGCCGTTGAAGTAACCGGTGGGACCGAACACGGCGATGGTGGACACGTAGTGCACGGGCGTGGGCCCCAGCGCGGCCAGCCGCAGCACCTCCGTGGTGCCATCGACGTTGACGGCCTTGTGCGCCTCGTAGGGCTGCACGTAGTTCACGTGCGCGCCGACGTGGAGGATGGCCTCGGCCCGCTCGACGAGGGCCTGTCGTTGCCCGGCGCCCAGGCCCATGCGGGGGGCGCCGAGGTCTCCTAGCACCGGCTCGATGCGCGCGGCGAAGCCGTCCTCCCACAGGTCGTACTTCTCCAGGGCCCGCTGGATGCGCGCGAGCCCTGTCTCCGAGTCCCTCGCGCGGACGAGGCAAGCCACCTGGGCTTTCGTCATCCGCATCAGGTCGCGGAGCATGAAGGCGCCGAGGAAGCCCGTGGCGCCCGTGAGGAAGACGCAGCGCATCTCCTCCAAGGCCTTGTGCTGGATGACAGCTTGGCTTGGGACGATGTCCTCGGGCAGGCGCGCGTCCTCTCGCCAGGTGTCGGGCCCCGCGATGGCGCGGCCTTCGTCCTGGGCACCCGACAGGGCCTGCCGCACCGCCTCGATGAAGTCTCCCAGCGTGTGCGCCGCGTGGAGCGCATGCACGGACAGGCCCACGCCGAACTTCTCGCGCAGCCGCAGCGTCAAGCGCCCCGCCATCAGGGAGTTGCCACCCAGCCGCATGAAGTCATCGCCAGGGGAAGCGGTCTCCACACCGAGCAGCTCGCTCCAGATGTCGCTCACGCCCGCGACGACCGGGTCCTCCGACAGAGGCGTACTCCGTACGAGTGACGGTCGGTTCCTGGGCGGGTCGAGCTGGGGCAGCGCGGCGCGGTCGACCTTGCCATTGGCCGTGACGGGGAGCCGCTCCAGCATGACGAAGCGAGACGGCACCATGGGCTCCGACACCCTGTCGCGCATGAAATCGCGGAGGACGTCCTCGAGGCCCGCGCCGGTGTCCTTGGGTACGACGAAAGCCGCCAGCGACTTCTCGCCATCGGGTCGCTCCTGGAGAGTCACCACGGCGTCCCAGACGAGCCCGCTCTGCAGGAGCGACATGGAGACCTCGTCCAGCTCGATGCGGTGGCCGCGAATCTTCACCTGATGGTCGGCCCGGCCCAGGTACTCCAGCGTCCCGTTCTCGCGCCACCGCGCCAGGTCTCCGGTGCGGTAGATGCGCAGCGCCTGGCCATCCTTCAACCCTGGCACCGTGGGGAAGCGCTCGGCGGTGAGCTCCGGCTGGTGGAGATAGCCGCGCGCGAGGCCCTCTCCCGCGAGGCACAGCTCTCCGGTTTGTCCCAGCGCCACGGGGCGCAGGTCCTCATCGAGCAGGAAGACCTCCGTGCGCGCGATGGGCTTGCCGATGGAGATGGACCCGCTCAGGGTGTCCTGGAGTTGAATCCGATGTGCGGTCGAGTAGATGGACACCTCGGTGGGGCCGTAGCCATTGACGAGGTGCTCTGGTGGATGGCTCTCGAGCACGGCGCGGCAGAGCCGGCCATTGGCTCGCTCTCCGCCCATCACGACGAGGCGCAGTCCGCTGAAGGCATCGGGGCACGCTTGGGCGACCATGTTGAAGAGCGCCGTCGCGATGCTCATGACGTTGACGCGCATGTCGCGCAGGGCCTCACGCAGGGCGTGCGCATCCAGGACGGTCGCCTTGGAAATCACCACGAGTGAGGCGCCGTTGAGCAGCGCCCCCCAGATTTCATACAGCGCCATGTCGAACGCGTGGTTGGACGCCTGGGCAACCCGCTCCCCGGGATGGATGCCGAGGATGGGGTTGTCGATGACCAGTCGGCGGATGCCCTGGGCGAGAATCTCGATGCCCTTGGGCTGCCCGGTGGTTCCGGACGTGTGCATGATGTAGGTCCGTCGCTCCGGAGTGTCGCGGGGGCCGGTGAAGGTCTCGGGCTCGCGCGTCACGGCATCCCTGTCTCGTTCCAGGCAGATGCAGGTGATGGCCCCCGTCGTGCACTGCGCCTCCTCGGTGACTGTCTCGGCGAGGAGGACTCGGGCCCGTGAACTCTCCACGATGGAGGTGATGCGCCCGCGCGGATGCTGCAGGTCCAGGGGGACATGGGTGGCGCCCAGCTTGGCGAGGGCCACATGGACGACGAGTGCATCGATTCCCCTTCGCATGGCCACGGCGACGGGCGTCTCCTCTCCCACGCCTCTCCTGTGCAGGGCATTCGCGAGCTGGTTGGCTCGGCGGTCCAGGGCGCCATAGGTGATGCGCTTGACGCCCCAGTGGATGGCGATGTCCATGGGCCGGAGCGCGACTTGCGCATGCCACAGATCTGCGAGTCCGGCTTGGAGGGGATAGATGGACGCAGGGGTGACCCCCTCGGCCGTGGATGCGAGGTGTGTCGTCATCATGTTTCTTCCAGTCGATGGAGGAGAGAGGACTTCAGTGACCGCGTGCCGTTGTCGATGGGCTGGGGAGCAGGCCCTTCTCGCGCCAGTCCTCGAGGTAGAGGGACATCAGCGGTTGGTCCAGGCGATGGAACCCGAGGCCGAGTCCGGCGAGTGCCTCCCGGGTGTTCCGGGCGTCGTAGACAGGCATTCCCTCGTAGACCTCCCAGCGCGTCGAGCCGCCGCCGTAGACCTGCTCGTAGAGCATGGGCACCAGGGCGCAGAGCGGGTTGTCGGCCGCGCGGGGGTCCTTCATGAGCCGGTCCACCCATTCCTCGTAAGGGACGCGGCTGAGGGGCTGACCACAGTCGTCGAGGAGGTCATAGAGCGAGTCCATGTCGATGGAGTCGCGAGGGGAGGGGGGCACCAGGTGATAGGCCTTGCCGATGGCGCCCTCGCGAGAGGCGATGCCGATGAGGGCACCGCTGACGAAGTCCACGGGCACCATCTCCTTGCGTTGGCGCGGGAGGATGGGGCAACTGCCAATCTGGACGCAGCCGCAGACGAAGCGCGCGACGAAGTCGTCTGGATTGCCGACGCCCGTGCGGGTGTGTCCCATGATGAAGCCCGAGCGGTAGATGTTCACCGCCAGCCCTCGCTCGACGGCTTCCCATACGCGCTTCTCGGCCACCCACTTGCTGGCGGAGTAGCCCAGGTCGTAGCGCAGGCAGTCCAGGTGCTTGTCCAGGTCCTCGTCCTCGCGCAGGACCTGGGTGCCGTTGAAGTAACCGGTGGGACCGAACACGGCGATGGTGGACACGTAGTGCACGGGCGTGGGCCCCAGCGCGGCCAGCCGCAGCACCTCCGTGGTGCCATCGACGTTGACGGCCTTGTGCGCCTCGTAGGGCTGCACGTAGTTCACGTGCGCGCCGACGTGGAGGATGGCCTCGGCCCGCTCGACGATGGACTGTCGTTGCCCGGCGCCCAGGCCCAGGCGGGGGGCGCCGAGGTCCCCGAGCACCGGCTCGATGCGAGGCGCGAAGGAGTCCTCCCACAGGTCGTACTTCTCCAGGGCCCGGCGGACGCGAGCGAGCGCTGTCTCCGCGTCCCTCGCGCGAACCAGGCAGGCCACCTGTGCCTTCGTCGTCCGCATCAGGTCGCGGAGCATGAAGGCGCCGAGGAAGCCCGTGGCGCCCGTGAGGAAGACGCAGCGCATGTCCTCCAGCGCGCGTCCCTTCGTCACCGGCTTGCCTGAAGCGGGCGCGATGTCCTCGGGCAGGCGCGCGTCCTCGCGCCAGGCGTCGGGCCCCGCGATGGCGCGGCCCTCGGCCTGGACACCCGCCAGGGCCTGCCGCACCGCTTCGATGAAGTCCCCCAGCGTGCGTGCCTCATGGAGGGCGTGCGCGGACAGGCCCACGCCGAACTTCTCGCGCAGCCGCAGCGTCAGGCGTCCCGTCATCAGGGAGTTGCCGCCCAGGCGCACGAAGTCATCGCCAGCGGACGCGGTCTCCACGCCGAGCAGCTCGGTCCAGATGTCGCTCACGCCCGCGACGACGGGGTCCTCCGGCGGGGGAGTGCTCTGTGCGGGCACCGCTCCGGGTCCTGGCGACACGGGGCGGGGCAGCGCCGCGCGGTCGACCTTTCCATTGGCGGTGACGGGGAGCCGCTCCAGCAGGACGAAGCGAGACGGCACCATGGGCTCCGACACCCTGTCGCGCAGGAAGTCGCGGAGGGCGTCCTCGAGGCCCGGGCCGGTGTCCTTGGGTACGACGAAAGCCGCCAGCGACTTCTCGCCATCGGGTCTCTCCTGGAGTGTCACCACGGCGTCCCAGACGAGCCCGCTCCGCAGGAGCGTCTTGGAGACCTCGTCCAGCTCGATGCGATGACCGCGAATCTTCACCTGATGGTCGGCCCGGCCCAGGTACTCCAGCGTCCCGTTCTCGCGCCACCGCGCCAGGTCGCCGGTGCGGTAGATGCGCAGCGCCTCGCCGTCCTTCAATCCGGGCACCGTGGGGAAGCGCTCCGCGGTGAGCTCCGGCTGGTGGAGATAGCCGCGCGCGAGGCCCTCTCCCGCGAGGCACAGCTCTCCCATCTGTCCCGGTGCGACGGGGCGCAGGTCCTCGTCGAGCAGGAACACCTCGGTGCGCGCGATGGGCCTCCCGATGGGGATGGAGCCGCTCAAGGCATCCTGGAGGCGCGCCTCGTGGGCTGTCGCGTAGATGGACACCTCCGTGGGGCCGTAGCCGTTGACGAGCCGCTCGGGAGGGTGGCTCTCCAGCACCGCGCGGAAGAGGCGGGGATTGGCGCGCTCTCCCCCCACGACCACCAGCCGAAGCCCGCCGAAGGCATCCGGACAGGCCTGGGCCACCAGGTTGAAGAGGGCGGTGGCGATGGTCATCACGTCGACGCGCATGTCGCGCAGGGCCTGGCGGAAGGCCTGGGCATCCAGGAGCGTCGCCTTGGAGATCACCACGAGCGCGGCCCCGTTGAGCAGCGCGCCCCAGATTTCATAGAGGGAGATGTCGAACGCGTGGCTCGTGAGCTGGGCGACGCGCTCCCCGGGATGGATGCCGAGGATGGGATTGTCGATGACCAGTCGGCGGATGCCCTTCGCGAGGACCTCGATGCCCTTGGGGCGCCCCGTCGTCCCGGACGTGTACATGATGTACGTCCGTCGCTCCGGGGTGTCGCGCGGACCGGTGAAGGTCTCGGGCTCGCGCGCCACGCTGTCCGCGTCACGTTCCATGCAAAGGCAGCTCAATCCAGCCCGGGCGCAATGCGTCTCTTCCGTCAGGGTCTCGGTGAGGAGGACCTTCGTTCCGGAATTTTCCAGGATGTATGTGATTCTCTCGCGAGGGTGCTGGAGGTCCAGCGGGACGTGAGAGGCGCCCAGCTTGGCGAGGGCCACATGGGCCACGATGGCTTCGATGCCTCGCCGCATGGCCACGGCGACAGGCGTCTCCTCGCCCACGCCTCGGTGGCGCAGCGCGTTCGCGAGCTGGTTGGCCCGGCGGTCCAGCGCGTCATAGGTGACGCGCTTGACGCCCCAGTGGATGGCGATGGCTCCGGGCTGGAGGTGGACCTGGGCCTGCCACAGGTCCGCGAGCCCTGACTGAGACGGATGACGCCTTGCAGGAACGCTGCTTTTCGATGGGGATTCGATGATGTGCATGCTCGTCGCGCGCTCCTCATGGATGTGTCGGGTGGAGGTGTTTGACATTTGTTTAATGTCAATTGGGCGTTTGTCGATGAAATTCCTCGCATGTCTTGCGTCTGGAGGTGGCCGGTGGCGCCTGCGGGCATCCGGGGTGCCCGCAGCGCCTGTTCATGCGGGCCTGAGGTCTGCGTCAGGTGTCGTCGCAGTCTTGAAGCGGGATGAACCACACCTGGAAGGAGCCGGTGTCATCGATGGCGCGGAAATAGATGCGGTCGCCGACGCGGGTGAAGCCCTCCGGGAGCGAGTTCTCGCCGCGCGTCGCGATGTCCGCCAGGGGAAGGCTGGAGGCGACCGTGCCGTGGGTGAACCAGGGTTCGAGCCCTTCGCCCGGCGCCGAGGCGGCGAAGAGGGCGGCGTTCTGGCCCAACGGGAACAGGGGCGAGGCGTACTCGTCACTCAGGCTGAGCGCTTCCGACAAGGCGGAGGTGCCCGCGGTGGTGCCGTCGGAGGTCCAGAGTGTCGCGGCGCGCGGTGCGGGCCCGGGGCTCGCGATGGCCACGGAGAAGAAGAGCCGCTCTCCCGAGACCGTATATTGTTGCAGATAAGGGTAGGCCGCCTCCTCGCCCGCGTAGGGGTTGGGGAGGGTGACGACCGCGCCCTTCCCGCCGCCACTCAACGACAGTCGCTGGATGCGCATCCGCATGCTCGTGGCGTCGACCGAGGCCAGGTAGGCATTGCCTTTCAATGCGCCGAGCAGGGTGACACCTTTGCCGAAGGCATCCACCCGCCGGGTCCCCGTCGCGGTGCCATCCGTCCTCCACACCTCCGTGTTCGCTCCGTCCACGAACAGGAACAGCCCCACGTCACCGGCCTGTCCCGTGCCGGTGATGGGCACTTGCTGGGCATCGACCTTCTTGACGAGGGCCGTGCCGGCGGCGGTGCCGTCCGTGCGCCACAGGGAGGTGCCCTGCGCCGCCGAGGACAGGAAGAAGAGCTGGTAGGGGCCCACGCGCAGCGACATGTTCCCGAGCGTCGACTCCGGACCGAAGCGCGCGAAGCGCAGCGTGCCCTCGGGCGTTCCATCCGTGTGCCACAGCTCGAGCTCCGGTGCCCCGGGCGTGGGGCTCCATTGGCGCATGAAGGTGAGCTTCCCGTTCTGGGCCGCGACGAAGCTGAGGTGCGTGCCTTCAGGGCCTGGAGTCAAATCCCGGACCAGGTGCGTGCCCGCCTCGGTGCCATTGCTGACCCACAGCTCGCGTCCCGTCGCGGGCTGGTCGAGCAGGAAGAACACCCGAGGGCCCACGGGTATCAGGTTGCGCAGCGCGGGGATTCCCACCGACGCCGCGGGGAAGGACTTCACCCGGGTCGTCCCCACCGCCGTGCCGTTGCTGCGCCAGAGGGCGGCGCTTCCGTCGAACAGGTTGGTGGCGAAGTAGAGCGTGCCTTTGACGTCGGCGAACCACTCGGGGAAGGGGCCGTTGAGCGTGGCGCCCGAGCCGGGGGGGATGACCACGGCGAGGCGCGCGGGGAGTCCCGGGCAGACCTGCTCCGTGAGCTCCTTGGGCGCAGTGGCTCCCCGGAAGCCCGCCGTGGAGCGGGTGGGGGGCGAGACGCCCGCGCCTCGAAGCTCAAGTCGGGTGGGGCCCCCGCAGCCGGCGAACACCAGACCCATCAGCACACACACATGTCTCGCTTGCATGTCCCTCTCCTCCGTGGCGACAACCGACGGAGGATGGGATGAGCGGAAGGGATTCCCCTATCCGCCAGCGAGGCGAGCCCCTATTCAGGGACGGACAGGTGCCCTCCCTCGAAAGGGAGGACACCCGCATGGGGGTTACGGGGCGAAGGCCGTGGAGGCCCAGATGCCGAACGAGCAGGAGCAGTCCCCCGTGAGCTGCTCACCCTGGCAGCAGTCCCGCGTGCGTCCATTGGGCGAGCACGCCTTGCCGGCGGGCGCCGCTGATGTCGAATCGAAGCGCAGGGCCTGGCGATATCGCCATGGAGTTGTTCTTGAATCCCGGTGGCTGATTCGTGGCGCCGTGGCGCGAGGTTCCTGGGCCCAGGGGGGAGGGGGGCATCTGAGTTCCCCTCGGCGAGTCACCGGGCGCTATAACGCTGCCTGGACAGCTCGAGGAGAACTCGTGGGAATCATCCGGCTCGTGGGAGTGATGCTCGCCGTCGCGGGCGGCGTGTTGCTGTGGACGGGGCTCAATGCGCGGGAGTCGCTCACCGAGCGAGCCACCCAGGCCTTCACCGGCAAGTACACGGAGCAGACCACGCTGTACCTGGCGGGCGGGGGCGCCGCGCTCGCGGGAGGCCTCCTGCTGGTGCTGTTCGGCGGCGGTCGCGGCAAGCGTCGCTAGTCCCGCACGAGCGGGGGCTGGTTTCTCGCGCCGCCCCGGCGCGAGCAGGTGTCGCCCCTGCTGAGTCGCTCGCGGGCGCGGGTGTTGCTTCGTCCGGGTCTCGCGCTGGCGCGGGCGTTTCCTCGTCCGGGTCGCTCGCGGGCGCAGGTGTTGCCCATCGCCCCCGCTGCGCGCTACCCGGAAGCGGTCTGCCTCCCGGCCGCGCGTCAGCGCGCGAGCAGTTGCTCAGGTAGGGCGCACCGGCGCCTCGTGCGCGGGGTCGCCGACGGCGTGCAGTCGGGACCATCCCCGCTCCCGCAGCAGCCGGTGGATGGGCTCACGCAGCGAGGCTCGCAGTCGCTGCTCCGCGTCCGGCGTTCCCTCTCCGCTCGCGGGCACTCGCCAGACGGCGGCGCCCTCTCCGGAGGGAGGCGCCTCGCCCTCCAGCATGAGCCGGATGACCATCGGCGGCGGCCCCAGGGCGTCCACGGCGCCTGTCCCCGTGTCCAGCGTGGCATGCGCCCGGTCCGGTGCGCACAGGCCGTTGAACACGGCGGCGGCCTGCTCAGCCACGCCGCGGTGGGAGCACTCGAAGATGACGCGCCAGGGGCGGTGCGCGGGCTTCGCCGTCGGCGTCATCAGCCATCGGAACAAGAACACCGCGAGCGTCGCGCCGAGCAACTGCGCGGCCACGAAGGACTCGACATCCATCGCGTGCAGGGCGCTGGCACGGGTGCTCACCGCCCGGGCGAGGATGAGCGCCGGGTTCGCCAGCGAGCGCGAGTCGGTGAACCACACCGTGGCCGCGGCATACCCGGCCACGACGAAGTGGGTGGCGGAGGGCCGGGTGCGCACGCAGCCGCGCACCACGATGAGCAGGCCGAACGTCGCCACCAGCTCCGTGAGAAACTGCGCCGAGCTGGCCGAGGGCGTCCGCGTGGCGATGAGCAGCGGCTCTCCGCACATGAGGTGTGCCACCAGCCGTCCCGCGAGCCCTCCGCCCAGCTGTGCCAGCACGTAGCGCGGCACGTCCCGCCACGGAGTGCCGTCCTCCAGCGCGTCCGCGAAGGTGAGGGCGGGGTTGAAGTGCGCGCCGGACAGCGGCTGGAGCACCCAGGTGAGGCACGCGAGCACGACGCCGGCCGCCAGGGACATGAAGAGGCGGTTGTCGGTGGCGCTCACGCCCAGGCGCTCGGCGCCGTGGTGCGCGCCCTCCAGGGCCACCACGAGCAGTCCGCAGCCGAGCGCTTCGACGGCGAGCCGTCGGGGGCGATTGAGCCGCCCGGCGCTGGCGGAGGTCGTGGATGCATCTGCGCTCGTCATCGCGGGGCCCTCCAGCGGCGCTCCCACCCTATGCCTGGGGGAAAGGGCCGTCAAAGCCGACGCGAGCGCCTGCCCGGCACGACTATTCGAAGGTCAGCGAGGAGCCACCGGACAGGTCCTCCTCCAGCATCTCGGGGCGGCCGAAGACGCGCACGTGGCTGCCGCCCGAAGCGCTCACTCGCAAGGTGTCGGACACTCGCAGCGAGGCCATGCCGCCGCCGCTGGACTCCAGCGCCGCCTCCCGCGACGCGAGCTTTCCCGCATACACCTCGCTCCCACCCGACAGGTCCAGCCTCATCTGGCGCGCCTCGCCCTCCAGGAGCGCATACGCGCCTCCGCTCAGGGAGAGCGCCACCGACTGCGCGCGCAGCTCACGCACCAGGATCGCGCCGCCTCCGCTGGCGGACACGCTGAAGTGATTCGCGTCGACGCCGCCCGTCACGTCCGTGCGCCCGCCACCCGAGCGCTCCAGCGCCTCCAGGCTCGGCACCACCACCTCGACGCGCAGCGGATTGGGCGAGTCCCAGCCCACCGAGCCGTGCCCGCCGAAGTGCACCCGCAACCGGTCCCCGTCGTGGTCCGTCCGCATGCGGGCGACGAGGTTGTCATCGCCGATGATGAGGACCGAGTGGGGCCGCGTCGGGTCCACCTGGACGTGCGCGGGGATGCCGTCCTCCACCTCCAGCCGGTCGAACACGGGCGTCGTCCGCGACTCCTCAATCGAATGCCCGCTGCCCTCCAGGTGGTGCCCGAAGCCACAGCCCGACAACCACGCCGCCGCCAGCAGCGCGAGCCCCGCGCCTTGCTCCCGTGCTCCCAGTCGCATCGTCCCGCTCCCGTGTCCGACAGGTCCGGGCACTGGAACACCGCGGGGGCCGGGATGTGTCACCCGGGCCCCCACGGAGCTCGCGAAAGGGGGGCCTACGCGTTCAGCGCCGCGGCGTGGTGCCGCAGGTGGTCCTCCATGAACGTGGAGACGAAGTAGTAGCCGTGGTCGTACCCCTCGTGGATGCGCAGGGTGAGCGGCTGTCCCGTGGCGGCGCAGGCCTCGCGCAGCAGCTCCGGCTTGAGCTGCTCCTGGAGGAACTTGTCGCCCGTGCCCTGGTCCACCAGCAGCGTGGGAAGGTGCTGCTTCGCGGCGCGGATCAGCTCCGTGGCGTCATACGCGCGCCACGCCTGGGTGTCCTCGCCCAGGTAGCCCTTGAAGGCCTTCTGTCCCCACGGCACGCGCATGGGCGCGACGATGGGGGCGAACGCGGACACGGAGCGGTAGCGCCCGGGCTGCCGCAGCGCCGACACGAGCGCGCCATGGCCTCCCATGGAGTGGCCGAAGATGCCCTCCCGGTCCTCGCGGGCCGGGAAGTGTCCGGCGATGAGCGCGGGCAGCTCCTTCGTGACGTACGTGCCCATGCGGTAGCGCGCGGACCACGGCGCCTGGGTGGCGTCCAGGTAGAAGCCCGCCCCCACGCCGAAGTCCCAGGACGCGTCCTCGCCCGGATACCCCGCGCCCCGAGGGCTGGTGTCCGGCGCCACCAGCATCACCCCCAGCTGTGCCGCCACACGCTGCGCGCCGCCCTTCGTCAGGAAGGTCTCCTCCGTGCACGTGAGGCCCGCGAGGTAGTAGAGCACCGGCACCTTGCGCTCCCGCGCCTGCGGCGGGACGAAGACGCCGAAGCGCATCTCGCCCCCGCACGCCTCGGACACGTGCTTGTAGAAGCCCTGCGTGCCGTCGAAGCAGCGGTGCTGGCTGATGAGCGTGGGTGCCGCCGTCATGAGTACTTCACCACGCTGCGGATGGACTCGCCCTTGTGCATCAGGTCGAAGCCCTGGTTGATGTCCTCCAGCTTCAGCGTGTGGGTGATGAGGTCGTCGACGTTGATCTTCCCGTTCATGTACCAGTCGACGATCTGCGGCACGTCCGTGCGGCCGCGCGCGCCGCCGAAGGCGCTGCCCTTCCACACGCGCCCGGTGACGAGCTGGAACGGCCGCGTCTTGATCTCCTGCCCCGCGCCCGCCACGCCGATGACGATGCTCTCGCCCCAGCCGCGGTGGCAGCACTCGAGCGCCTGGCGCATCGTGTTCACGTTGCCGATGCACTCGAAGCTGTAGTCCGCGCCGCCGTTGGTCAGGTTGACCAGGTACGGCACCAGGTCGCCCTCGACCTCCTTCGGGTTGACGAAGTGGGTGAGGCCGAACTTCTCCGCCATGGCCTTGCGCGCCGGGTTGATGTCCACGCCGACGATCTGGTCCGCGCCCACCATGCGGGCCGCCTGCACCACGTTGAGGCCGATGCCGCCCAGGCCGAAGACGACGACGCGCGCGCCGGCCTCCACCTTGGCCGTGTACACGACGGCGCCGATGCCCGTCGTCACGCCGCAGCCGATGTAGCAGACCTTGTCGAACGGAGCGTCCTCGCGAATCTTCGCGACGGCGATCTCCGGCAGCACCGTGTACTGCGCGAAGGTGGACGTGCCCATGTAGTGGTGCACGGCCTGCTTGCCCAGGCGGAAGCGGCTGGTGCCGTCCGGCATCAGGCCCTTGCCCTGCGTGGCGCGGATGGCCGTACACAGGTTCGTCTTGCGCGACAGGCACGACTTACACTGCCGGCACTCGGGCGTGTAGAGCGGGATGACGTGGTCGCCCTTGCGCACCGACGTCACGCCCGGGCCCACGTCCACCACCACGCCCGCGCCCTCGTGGCCGAGGATGGCGGGGAAGAGCCCCTCCGGGTCCGCTCCGGAGAGCGTGAACTGGTCCGTGTGGCAGATGCCGGTGGCCTTCAGCTCCACGAGCACCTCGCCCGCCTTGGGTCCCTCCAGGTGCACCGTCTCGATGACCAACGGCTTGCCTGCCTCGAGCGCCACCGCCGCGCGCACGTCCATACACGAGCCTCCCTGTGAGAAATGAAGGGCGGGAGCGTAATGCGCGGCGGGCGGGCGTCGCACGACGGATTCGCTCGCTGATGCCTGGCGGACGCTTCCGGGGCTTATCGACAAATGAAGAAGGGCCTGGAGCCGACGCGCGGTTCCAGGCCCTTCGGGCAAGGCAGGGGAGCGACTACGGCGTGCCGGCCGCGGCCTGGGCCTTGGCGGCCTTCTGCGCCTCGCTGAACTTCTTGGTCATCTCCGCGAACTGACCCTGGTACTCGTCCATCTTCTTCTGGTGCTCGGCGGCGCGGGCGTTGGCCTCGTCGACGATGGTCTTGTCCTTGGCGTTCTCGGCGGCCTCGGACAGCGCCATGTCCTTCTGCTGCCGCTCGTACTCCATGAGGCGGCCCATCACGACGCGCTTGTTGAGGTACGTGTTGGCGGAGTTCGGGTTGATGGCGATGACCTGGTCATAGATGCTCAGCGACTTCTCCAGGTCCGCCTTGACGATGGGGGCCGACATGGAGCGCGCGCCGCCCTTCTGCGCGTAGATCTCCGCGATCCACCCGAGGGACGCCTCGTCCTTGGGCTCGATCTTGAGCGCCTCGTTGAAGTACTTCTCCGCGTCCTCCAGCGTGCCGCCCTTCATGTGCATGCTGGCCAGGGTGCGGTAGGTCTCGGCCTTGTCCGCGGGGGTGGTCTTCATCTCGAGGATCTTCAGGACGGCCTCGCTGGCCTTGTCCATCTGTCCGAGCTCGAGGTGGGCGAAGGCCTTCTTCTCCCAGACCTTCTCCTGCTTGGGGTCCGCCTGGAGCGACAGGGCGTAGGCCTCGGTGGCCTCCTTGTACTCCTTCTTCGCCAGGTGGTTGGTGCCCTTGACGCGGTTCTGCTTGGCGACGTCGTTCTCCTCGCTACAGGCCACGGTGCCACCCAGTGCGAGAACTCCGACCATCAGACCGACTCGTGCCAGTCGCTTCATGTGTGTGAACCTCTCGAGCGGGCCTGGGGAGTCGACCCCGGCCCAGTCCATCCTGCTGTTCGCTCAGCGTGGGACCCGCCCTCACGCGGATCCGGAATCAGGGGCGAGCATACCCGAAGTCACGGCCCCGCCACCCAGGAGCAGCGCGCGCCTGCCTCCCTGCCTTCCGGCCACCCCCTCCTGGGCCCCGGTCCACCCGACGTGGGGGCGCCTGTGGACACCCGGGGTGTGGGGGCGCTGCTAGGGTGCGGCCCCGTGTTTCCCCCCGTCGGAGCTCTCGCGCCATGACCGTCCTCACCCGACGTACCGTCCTCCAGGGGCTCGCCGTCACCGCCGCGGGCTGTGCCTCGACGCGCCCCCTCGTCGCGCCGCGCTCCGGACCGTCGCTGCTCCTGGGCGCGCAGCTGGGCGACGTGCGCACCGGGGCCGTCAGCGTCTGGGGCAAGGCGGAGCGGGCGTCCCGGCTCGTGGTGGAGTGGAGCGAGGACTCGCGCTTCGCCCGGGGCGTCCACCGGGTCGAGGGGGGACGGCTCACGGCCGAGACGGACTTCACCGGCGTGGTGGACCTCACGGGGCTGCCTCCGGGGCGGCAGCTCTTCGTGCGGGTGCTCGCGGAGGAGGGCGGTGCCACGGGGGAGGCGTGGACGGGGAGATTCCTGTCGGCCTCGGATACCGCCCGGGACCTCTCCTTCGCCTGGAGCGCGGATGTCTGCGGGCAGGGGTGGGGCATCAACCGGGAGTGGGGTGGGTATCGCGGCTTCGCGGCCCTGCGCGCGCTGAAGCCGGACTTCTTCCTGCACGTCGGCGACGTCATCTACGCGGACAACCCGCTGTTGCCCGAGGTGACGCTCCCGGACGGGCGCGTGTGGCGCAACGTCGTCACGCCCGCGAAGTCCAAGGTCGCCGAGACGCTCGAGGAGCTGCGCGGGAACTTCGCCTACAACTTCCTCGACGAGTCCCTGCGGGCCTTCGCTCGCGAGGTGCCCATTGCGTACCAGTGGGACGACCATGAGGTGCGCAACAACTGGTATCCGGGCCGCTCCATGGCGGAGGACCCGCGCTACACGCGGGTCTCGGATGACGGCGTGCTCGGTGCACGGGCGCGTCAGGCGTTCTTCGAGTACTCACCCGTGGGCGGCGCCGCTCGCGCGGAGGGGCGCATCCACCGTCAGCTCTCCCAGGGGCCGCTGCTGGATGTCTTCATCCCGGACGTGCGGGCGTTCCGAGGGCCGAACACGCTCAACCGTCAGACGAAGCAGGGCCCGGAGACGGCCTTCCTGGGACGCGCGCAGCTCGATGGCTTGAAGCAGGCCCTGGCGTCCTCGCGCGCGACGTGGAAGGTGATTGCGACCAGCATGCCGCTGGGGCTCGTGGTGCCCGCGGAGAAGACGCCGGACGGTCCGCTCATGGAGGCCTGGGCCAACGGGCCGGGCGCGCCGATGGGGCGCGAGCTGGAGCTGGCGGAGCTGCTCTCGTTCCTGAAGGAGCGACGGGTGCGCAACGTGGTGTTCCTCACTGCGGACGTGCACTACCCGGCGATGCACCACTTCCATCCGGACCGGGCGCGCTTCCGGGACTTCGACCCGTTCTGGGAGTTCGTCGCGGGGCCGCTCAACGCGGGGACGTTCGGCCCGAGCCCGCTCGACGAGACCTTCGGCCCCGAGGTGAAGTGGCAGAAGCCGGCCACGGTGATGAACGCGGCGCCGTGGGAGGGGCAGCAGTACTTCGGCAGCGTCCGCATCCAGGGCGCATCGGGCGTGATGACCGTGGCCATCCACGACCTCACGGGCAAGGCCCTGCATCAGGTGGAGCTGGAGCCGAGCCGATGACGTGGGTGGTCATCGTGTTCTCGCTCGGGGCGGCGGCCTTGGGTTGGCACCTGATGACGAACCGGCGCGCGCTTCCGGTTCCGTCGCTCGGGGCATGTGCTCGCTGTGGGAAGGCGCGCGAGCTGCTCGACGAGGAGCTGGATGACCATCACCTCGACGCGGAGCAACGACGCCACGAGCAGAGCGGCGCCGTGGACTATCACGTCTGGTGGTGCGGCTCGTGCGAGGAGGGCGTGGTGGTGCGCAACACCGCCTTCGAGCAGACCTGGAGCCCGTGTACCGGGTGCGGCGCACGCGCGACGTTCAGCGTGCACACCGTCGCCGCCGCCACCGAGCGCAAGGGCGGAGAGCTCCGGGTCGAGGTGACGTGTCCGGCCTGTGGCCGCGTCGACAGCCACCGTCGCTATACGCCCCGCATCCCTCCTCGGGGATGACTCACGTGGTGAGCACGAGCTTCACCAGCTCCGGAGGACTGCCCACGCGCATGGGCGGTCCCCAGAAGCCGCAGCCCCGGCTCACGTAGATGTGCGAGTCCTGATGGCGGTACAGGCCCGCCACGTGCTCCCAGGCGAAGTTGATGAGCAGCGTCATGGGCACGAGCTGCCCGCCGTGCGTGTGGCCTGAAATCTGGAGGTCCATCCCGCGCTCCGCGGCCACCTTGAAGTTCGCGGGCTGGTGCGCGAGCAACACCGCCGCGCGCTCCGGGTCCCTCCCTTGGAGCGCGAGATCCAGGTCGTAGCCCTTCTGGTTGCGTCGCTTCCAGCCGCTCCAGTCGTCCACGCCGACCAGGTCCAAGGATGCGCCCGCGTCACCGATGCGCACGTGGCGGTTGCGCAGCGACTGGATGTCGAGCGACTGGAGGAACGTGGTCCACTCCACGTCACCCGAGTAGTAGTCGTGATTGCCGGTGACGAAGTAGCTGCCGTACCGCGAGCGCAAGTCCCGCAGCGCCGCGACGGAGGGACCCAGCGTGGGCACGTCGCCGTCCACCAGGTCGCCGGTGATGGCGAACAGGTCCGGCTTCAGCGCGTTGGCCTGCCGCACCAGCTCGTCCATGAACCGGCGCTGGATGAACGGGCCCACGTGGATGTCCGTGAGCTGCACGATGCTGAGCCCGTCGAGCGCGCGCGGCAGCTTGGGAATCCGGATGGCGACCTCGGTCACCATCGGCGGCGCGAAGGCTCGCCAGTGGCCGTAGGACGCGAGGCCACCTCCCGCGATGGCCGCGCCTCCCGCCAGCGCGCGTCCGAGGAACTTCCTCCGCTCCGGGTCGATGGGCTCCTCGTTCGGGGACGCGAGCGGCGTGGCCCGGCGCTGCTGGAGGCGGCGACCCAACACGAGGAACGCGCGGGCGAGGTCCATGGCTCCCAGGGCCAGCACGAGGCAGAGCGCCACGCCCATCCACGTGTACGTGGCCACCGTGACGGTTTGCTCGTGCTGCTCGGGGACGGCGTCCAGGAGCGTGCGTCGCAGCCCCAGGAACAGCGTGAGCAGGCCCAGGACGACCATGGCCACGAGCCGGCCGACGCGGCCTCGCACCAGCTCACGCACCAGTCGCCGGTAGAGATACAGGTGGCCCAGCACCGCGCCGAGGCCGATGAGCATCGAGAAGGAGGAGAACCGGAACGGCATGGGGATGTGCCCGGGCTGAGAACGGACGGGCAGGGTAGCACGCGGCCTCGGGCCCGGCCGTGTCCCGGAGATTGAACACTGAGCGTGGCACACGGCGGACGAGAACCGGCCAGGTGTGCTCCGGGCAGGTAGATTCCCCGGCCGTGACAGCAGGCGAGCCTCGGGAGGGGACACACATGGACAAGGTCATCGTCATCACGGGGGCGAGTGGAGGAATCGGCGCGGAGCTGGCGCGGGTGGCGGGCGCGCGTGGGGCGAAGCTGGTGCTGGCGGCCCGTCGCAAGGATGCGTTGGAGACGGTGGCGACCCGCTCCGGCCGGGACTCGCTGGCGGTCGTCACCGACGTGACGTCCCGCGCGCAGGTGGAGAAGCTGCGCGACGCGGCGCTGGAGCGCTTCGGTCACATCGACGTCTGGGTGAACAACGCGGGGCGCGGCATCACCCGCTCCGTGGCGGAGCTCACCGACCAGGACCTGGACGAGATGTGGCGAGCCAACGTCAACAGCGCCCTCTACGGGATGCAGGCCGTCCTGCCGCACTTCCAGGCACGCAACGCGGGGCAGATCCTCAACATCTCCAGCACGCTGGGGCGCCTGCCCGTCGTGCCCCATCGCTCCGCGTACAGCGCGGCCAAGCACGCGCTGAACGCGCTGAGCGCCTGTCTGCGGCAGGACCTGCACAAGACCCATCCCGGCATCCACGTCACGGTGGTGATGCCGGGCGTGGTGGCCACGGAGTTCGGGACGAACGCTCTGGGAGGTGGGCCGGACTCGCGCATGCTGCCCGGCGCGCAGCGGGTGGAGGAGGCCGTGGAGGTCATCCTCGACGCCATCGCGCATCCGCGCCCGGAGGTCTTCACGCGGCCCGCGGCGCAGCAGGAGGTGGAGCGCTACTACCGCGACGTCGCCGCCTACGAGCTGGACCCCGGCGCTCGCCCCGGACGCTGAACGCGCGAGGCCCGGGAGGCGTGCTCCCGGGCCCGACGCGACGTCACTCGTAGCGCAGCGACTCGATGGGCGCGAGGCTCGCGGCGCGGCGCGCGGGCCAGATGCCGAAGAACACGCCGACGGTGGCCGAGAAGGCGATGGCCAGGACGATGGCCTCGGGCGCCACCACCATCGTCCACCCCATGAGCTTCTGCAGCAGCGCGGCGCCGCCCACGCCCAGCGCCAGTCCCAGCGTGCCGCCCGCGAGGCAGAGCACCAGCGACTCCACCAGGAACTGGAGCAGGATGTCCGTGCCGGTGGCACCCAGCGCCTTGCGCAGGCCGATCTCGCGCGTCCGCTCCGTCACCGAGACGAGCATGATGTTCATGATGCCGATGCCGCCCACCAGCAGGGAGATGGCGGCGATGCCCGCCAGGAGCAGCGAGAAGGTCTGCGTCGTCTCCTGCACCGTCGCCAGCAGCGACGCCTGGTCCCGGATGTTGAAGTCCGCCTGCTCCTCGGGGCGCAGCCGGTGCTCGCGGCGCAGCTTGAGGTCGATCTCCGCCATCGCGTCATCCATGGCGCCCTCACCCGAGGCCTGCACGGCAATCGAGCGGATGCGGTTGCTGCCCATCACCCGGAACTGCGCGGTGGCCAGCGGGATGTAGAGGCTCTCGTCCGGGTTGGAGAAGCCCTGCGAGCCCTTCTCTGCGAGCACGCCGATGACCTCGAAGGGGATGCCGCGGATGCGAATCGTCTCGCCCACCAGCGCCGAGGAGTCCCGCACCCCCAGCTGCCCGGCCGCCAGCGCGCCCAGCACCACCACGCGGCGCCGGCCCTTGTCCTCCGCCTCGGTGAAGAGCCGCCCCGAGACGATGTTCGACTCGTTGATGTTGAAGTACGCCGGCCACGTACCGACGACGGACAGGTTCGCGTTGCCTGCGCCGTACTCCACCTGGAAGCGGGACTCGATCTCCGGGGCCACGTTCTGGATGTGCTTGGGGTTGGCGCGCAGCGCCTCCGCGTCGTCGATGGTCATGGTGGCCTGACCTCGGCCGAGACCGCCGGAGAAGGACTGTCCAGGGCGCACGGTGAGGACGTTGGTCCCCAGCGTCTTGAGCCGCTGCTCCACCGAGCGCTGGGCTCCCTCGCCCAGCGCCACCATGGTGATGACCGCCGCGATGCCGATGACGATGCCCAACATCGTCAGCAGGGAGCG
The DNA here is from genome assembly GCF_020037055.1 of Myxococcus sp. AS-1-15. Lineage (NCBI taxonomy): Bacteria > Pseudomonadati > Myxococcota > Myxococcia > Myxococcales > Myxococcaceae > Myxococcus > Myxococcus sp. AS-1-15. The sequence goes on from NZ_JAIQDF010000011.1 coordinate 173,200, forward strand.
CAGCTTGTTGGCGAGGACCGCGTCGAACGCGACCCGGATGATTTCTCCCATGACCTGTCCTCCTCCTCCTGCCGCCGACTACCGTCCGCCGCGCATGCCGCCGCCGCCCGCACCCGGAATCATGCCGGCCGACTGACGCATGCGCTCCGAGCGCTGCTGCTGTTGCTGCTGGAGCTGCGCCACCGACACCAGCATCACCTGGTCGCCCTCCGTCAGGCCGCTCAGCACCTCGGAGCTCTCCCAGTCGCTCAGCCCCAGCGTCACCCGGCGCGGCTCCGGTCCGTTCGGCCCCTTCACGAAGACGATGCCCGGCCGCGTGTCCCCGGTGCCCTGACGACCCTCGCGCCCACCGCCCCGGTTGCGACGGCCGCCACCCTCCGCGCCCGGCTCCGCCGCCTGCGCGCTCACGTTCACCGGCGTCGCTCCACCCGGCGCCACCGCGCCCTTGTCCGCCGCGCCCTCGGGACGCGCCGCCGCGTCACCGCCCGGCGCCCCCGCGTTGCCGCTGCCGCCCGTCGGCCGCATCAGCGAGCGCACGGACTCCTCGGTCAGCCCCACCGCGAGCGCCGCGGCGCGCGCGTCCCGCAGGCCCACCACGGCGGAGTTGGGGACGGTGATGGCGTCACGCCGGCGGGAGATTTCAATCGCCACCTCCGCGTTCATGCCCGGCCGGAGCAGGCCCTCCGGGTTGTCCAGGCGCACGAGCACCGGGAAGAGGGTGACGTTCTGCTCCACCAGCGCCTGCGGTTCGATCTTCACGACCTCGCCGATGAACGTCCGGCCCGGGTAGGCCTCCATCGTCACGCGCGCCTTGAGGCCCGCCTTGAGCTGGCCCACGTCCGTCTCGTCCACCTTGGCGCGCACCTGCATCACCGACAGGTCCGCCATCTTGAACAGCGTGTTGCCGCCGGACACGTTGGAGATGGCCGAGGCGATGATCTGCCCGGGTTGGATCTGCCGCTCCAGCAGCGTGCCCGAGCTGGGCGCGCGGATGGTGACGTCGCGGCTGCGCTCCTTGGCGAGCTGGAGGTTGGTCTCCGCGCGCACCTTGGCCGCCCGCGCCGTGGCGAACGCGTCGATGGCGGACTCGTACTCCTGCTGGGTGACGTAGCCGGACTGCCGCAGCGACTCCATGCGCTGGCGCTGGGCGTCAGTCGTGTTCAGCCGCACCCGCGCGGACTCCACGTCCGCCTGCGCCTGCGCGAGCGCATTCTGCACGTCGCGCGGGTCGATCTCCGCCAGCAGGGCGTCCTTCTCCACCTTGTCGCCGGTGTCGAAGAGCACGCGGAGCACCTCGCCGGAGGCCTTGGACTTCACCTCCACCACGCGCAGGGGCTCCACCAGGCCCGCGGACTCCGCGACGACCTCCATGTCCCGGCGCTCCACGACGGCCACCGCCGCCGAGCGCTCGGGCGTCTTCGGCTGGCTTCCCTGCTGGGTGGCGTACACGCCCGCGCCAATCAGGACCGCCGCGACACCCGTGATGACCACCTTCTTCACCTTGCTCACGACGACCTCCAAATCTTCGTGGCCTTCTCCATCCAGGAGACGGACCTGCTCAGTGCTTCTTCAGCTCGTCCCGCTCGATGACGCCGTCCTTCAGGAACAGCACCCGCTGCGCGTGCGCCGCGATGTCCGACTCGTGCGTGACGAGCATCAGCGTCTGTCCCTGCGAGTGCAGCTCCCCGAAGAGGGCCATGATCTCCTCGCCCGTGCGACTGTCGAGCGCGCCCGTGGGCTCGTCCGCGAGCAGCAGCGCCGGCTGCGTCACCAGGGCGCGCGCGATCGCCACGCGCTGGCGCTGGCCGCCGGACAGCTCGTTGGGGCGGTGGTCCTTGCGGCTGCCCAGGCCCACCTTGTCCAGCATGGCCGCGGCGCGCTCCAGGCGGAGCTTCTTGGGCACGCGCGCGTACACCAGGGGCAGCGCCACGTTGTCGAGCGCGGACGCGCGCGGCAGCAGGTTGAAGCTCTGGAACACGAAGCCCAGCTCGCGATTGCGGATGCGCGCCAGCGCGTTCTCCGTCATGCCCGCCACCGGCTGGCCGTTGAGCCAGTACTGGCCCTCGCTGGGCACGTCCAGGCAGCCGATGAGGTTCATGAAGGTGGACTTGCCCGAGCCGGACGGGCCCATGACGGCCACGTATTCGTTGCGGCGGATGGTGAGGTCCACGCCGCGCAGCGCGCGCACCACCTCCGAGCCCATGGTGTAGTCCTTGCGAAGGCCCTCCACCCGGATGACCACGTCCGCGATGTCGCGCGCCTTGTCGGCCGGTGCTCCCGTCGTGTCGTTCATGGGTGTCGTCACAGCTGCCTCCCGGCGAGCGCCTCCAGCTCCGCGTGCGCGATGCGATAGTCGAAGCGCGAGGACACGAGGTTGATCTCCGCCTGGACCAGGTTCTCCTGGGACGTCAGCAGCTCCAGGATGGTGGTGGCCCCCAGACGGTAGCGCTCTTCCTGCACCTTCAGGTCCTCGCGCGCCACCTCCACCGACTGCTCGGAGAGGCCGATGCGGTCGGCGGACAGGCGCAGCTGGTTGAGCGCCTGGTGGGCACCGGTGCGCACCGCGCGCCGCGTGTCCGCGAGCTGCACCTGCGACACCACCTCCGCCGTCTTCGCCCGCTGCACGCGCTCCTCGCGCAGGAAGCCGTCGAAGATGGGGTAGGAGAGTCCCAGCCGGACGTTCCAGCTCGTCCTGCCGCCATTGAAGCTCGGGTCCTGGTTGAACCAATCGTAGCCGGCGGACAAGCGCACCGTCGGCAGGTAGGTGGCCTTGGCCACGTCCACGCCCGCCGCGGAGGCGCTCAGCGTGGAGGCCGCCGCGAGCACCGCGGGGGCCTGCGCCTCCAGGTCCGACACCAGCGTCTCATCGGAGACGGCGAGCGGCTTCGGGTCCAGGTTCTCCGTGCCCTTGGCCTCCACCGCGCCCTCCGCGCCGATGAGCCGTCCGAGCGCCAGGGCCGCGGAGGCGCGCTGCGTCTCCGCCGTGCGCAGGGCATCGCGCGCCGTGGTGTGGTCCAGCTGCGCGCGCAGCAGGTCCGAGCGCGTCGCCGAGCCCACCGCCAATCGGCGCTGCGCGGCCTCCTCGTTCTGCCGGGCCCGTTCGATGCGCGAGCGCGCCACGTTCTCCAGGCCCGTGCCGCGGAGGACCTCGTAGTACGCGCGCTGCACCTCGAGCACCGCGCTGGCGCGCTGCGCCCTCAGCTGCGCGGAGGCCGCGCCCGACTGGGCCTTGGTCTGCTCGCGCGTGGCGCTGCGCTGGCCGCCGGTGAAGACGTTCCACCCGGTGGACAGGCCCGCGCTGTAGTTGTCGGCCGAGCCGTTGATGACCGCGCCCGTCACCGGCTCGACGCGCTGGGTGCTGGAGAGCGAGCCGCTCGCGCTCGCCGACAGCGTGGGGATGTACGCGCCCACGGCGCTGCGCTCGGCCGCCGCCGCGTTGGTGACGTTGCCCTCGGACTGCGCCACCGCCGGGTTCGTCTTCAGCGCCCGCGCGATGGCCTCCTCCAGCGAGACGCTGGGCACCTCCGGCTGGGCCTGCCTGGTGACGCCCAGGTCCGTGGGCACCGCCTCGCTCGGAGCGCTCGGCTCCTTCGGAGGCGCCGCGGTCTCCGCCGGCGCGGGCACCACGCCCGCCTGGGCGAGGCCCAGGAGGGCGACCTTCGTGGGCGCATCACCCGGCAACAGCGCGGCGCCCTTCGTCGCGCCCGCCAGACCCGTACCGGGCACCACCACCACGCCGAGCATCCCCAGGGTCAGCGCCGTCAGCCGCTGGGGCCGCCTCTTCAACCACGCTTTCCGGAGCATCGTCATCGCCGCCATGTCCCGTTGCAGGCCGGTGCGCTCCTGGCGCTCCGGCGTTCCCAGGCGGGGTCGATTGCATGCACCTTGCCACACTTCAACCCTGCGGAATCACATGGAGAATGTCTCCAGGGACTGCGGGAGTCGCCGGTGGGGTGCGGATTTCGCATGCGCTCGACGCGGCTCGTCATCGAGGGATGGGGCCATGGGCCTCGTGCTTGCACAACGGAGTCTCGAAGAGAGGTGGTGACCCGGCTCGGGCGCCACCCCCAACCCTCGGGGAGAGACAGATGGGCTCGGCAGCGTTCAAGCAAGGAGGAGCCCACGCGGCGCCACGTCGTGACGGAAGGGAGTGCGGATTCCGCATCCTGGATGCAGAGTTCGCAGCGAGTGGAGGAGCCGCATGGAGTGGAAGACACCCGGAGCGAGGGCCGCGTCGATGAGTGGCCCGGCCCGTTGGAGACCGCGGGGTCCCTGGATGCCCTGGGTGGCGGCCGGGCTGATGTGCGCGGTGCTGCTGTCCGCCGTCGTGTTCATCCGTCGCTCGGCGCTGGAGTCGTCCTCGCTGGTGGTGCGCGGCATGGCGAACGTGCTGATGCTCGCCGGCGTGGAGGCCTTCCGGGAGGGCACGGGCGTGCCGAGCCAGCAGGCGCTGGAGGCCTTCCTGAACACCCACCAGGAGGGCGGGCTGCGCTACGTCGCCATCGTCGAGGACGGGCAGGTGCTCGCCTCGGCGGGTGTCGGCTCGTTGGGGAAGATCGAAGACGGCACGCAGCTGCGCTTCGAGGAGGGGCGGGGCCGCTTCATCCACCGGCTGCGCAAGCCGAGGCCGCCGGACGGCCCGCCCGCCGTGAGCGGGACGCCGCCGATGGTGGAGCCTCCTGTCTCGCAGGAGCCTCGCCGCAACCTGCGCATCGGCTACGACTTCGAGCCCGTCACGGCGCTGGAGTTGAAGGAGCGCTCACAGCGGCTGCTGTTCGTGGCCGCGGTGTCATGCATGGGCATCCTGGGGCTGGCGTTCGCGTTCTCGCGCTCGCTGGCGCAGCGTGAGGCGCTGGCGGCGGAGCTGGAGCGTGGGCGTCGGCTGGCGGCGCTGGGCACCATGTCCGCGGTGCTGGCGCACGAGCTGCGAAACCCGCTGGCGTCGCTCAAGGGGCATGCGCAGCTGCTGGCCGAGCGCGTGGAGCGCGACGAGGTGCTGCGTCCCAAGGCGGACCGCATCGTCGGCGAGGCGGTGCGGCTGGAGCAGTTGATGAACGACCTGCTGAACTTCGTGCGCAGCGGCGAGCTGCGCCGCTCGGGCACGGACCCCAACGAGGTGCTGCGCGCGGCGGTGGAGGCCACGGGTGAGTCGAGCGTGGAGGCGCGGTACCTGCCGGGCCACGAGACGGTGGAGCTGGACGCGGGCCGCTTCCAGCAGGCGCTGGAGAACGTGCTGCGCAACGCGGTGCAGGTGAGCCCCGCGGGGCAGCGCGTGGAGGTGGGGGTGGCGCAGGAGGGGCCGGCGCTCGTCTTCACGGTGAGGGACCATGGTCCGGGCATCCCCAAGGGCGACGAGGAGCGCATCTTCGAGCCCTTCGTCACCGGGCGCCTGCGGGGCGTGGGGTTGGGGCTGGCCATCACCCGCCGCATCGTCGAGCTGCATGGGGGCTCGGTGAGCGCGAGGACGCACGCGGAGGGAGGCGCGGAGTTCCGCCTCACCGTGCCGGCGAGGGGGACCTGAGATGGCGCGCATCCTGGTGGCGGATGACGAAGAGGGCGTGCGCTCGTTCATCGCGGAGGCGCTCGAGGTGGAGGGCCACGCGGTGACGACGGCGGCCGACGGCGAGGAGGCCGCGCGGCTGTTGTCGAAGCAGGGCGTGGATCTGCTCGTCACGGACCTGCGCATGCCGGGCATGGACGGGCTGACGCTGTTGCGCAAGGTGCGCGAGGAGCAGCCGGACGTGGAGGTCATCGTGCTCACGGCGGTGGGCTCGGTGGAGAGCGCGGTGTCGGCGATGAAGGCCGGCGCGTTCGAGTACCTGCTCAAGCCCGTGGGCAGTCCCGCGGAGCTGCGGCTGACGGTGGCGCGGGCGCTGGAGCGGCGCGCGCTGCTCAACCTGAAGACGGAGGCGCGCCAGTCCACGAGCGAGGTGGTGCTCAGCTGGGGCGCGCCGACGATGGGCCCGGTGGTGGAGGCGCTGCGCAAGGTGGCGCCCACGCAGGCCACGGTGCTGCTGGTGGGGGAGAGCGGCACGGGCAAGGAGGTGGCGGCGCGCGCGCTGCATCAGTGGAGCGAGCGCTCCGAGGGGCCGTTCATCGCGGTCAACTGCGCGGCGTTGACCGAGACGCTGTTGGAGAGCGAGCTGTTCGGCCACGAGAAGGGCGCGTTCACGGGCGCGGTGGCGCAGCGGCGCGGGCGCATCGAGCTGGCCCAGGGTGGCACCTTCTTCCTGGACGAGGTGGGCGAGCTGAAGGCGGAGCTGCAGGCGAAGCTCTTGCGTGTCTTGCAGGAGCGGCGCTTCGAGCGCGTGGGTGGGACGCGGACGCTGGAGGCGGACGTGCGCTGGGTGGCGGCGACCAACCGTGACCTCAAGACGATGATGGCGCACGGCGAGTTCCGCGAGGACCTCTACCACCGGCTGGCGGTGTTCCCCATCCGGCTGCCCTCGCTGCGCGAGCGACGCGAGGACCTGCGGCCGTTGGCGGAGCTGCTGCTGCGGCGCATCGGCGAGGAGCTGGGACGTCCGGGGTTGAAGCTGTCACCGGAGGCGTCGGAGCGGCTGGAGTCGTTCGCCTGGCCGGGCAACGTCCGGGAGCTGCGCAATGCACTGGAGCGCGCGGCCATCCTCGCGGACGGCGCGGTGGTGGAGTCGCGTCACCTGTGGCTGGACCCGACCAGCGCGCCGACGTCCACGCCGACGCCGGCGGTGGGAGCGCGGCTGCCGGACAAGACGTTGGAGGAGCTGGAGCGGATGGCCATCGAGCAGGCCATCGCGGACGAGGGCGGCAACCGCAAGCGCGCGGCCCAGCGACTGGGCATCGGCCTGCGGACGCTCTACGACAAGCTGCGGCGCTACGGGATGCAGTAGCGCCGCGGGGCGCGGCTCACGGAGGGCCGTAGCCCTGCACGCGGGAGTTGAGCTCCACCGCGGTGGCGTAGATCTGCGCCCACGTGCGGTACTTCAGCCGGTCGCCGAAGCCCTTCTGGTCATTGGCGTAGTCGAACAGGTCCTTGCGGAAGAGCGCGTCGGCGGCCTTGCGCGCGTCGCCGCTCAGGGGCGTGCCCTTGCGGTCGAAGTAGCGCAGCAGGTCGTACCCGTAGTCGTGCGTCTTCGCCGCGGGGTCGAACTCCTTGTCCGGTCCAATCTTGCCGGGCGCGGACGCGGAGCCGTGCGGGTCCTGCATGCGCTGACCGTGCTTCGTCTGGATGGCGAAGGGCTTGTAGCCCATGACCTTCTCGAAGTCGGCCGGAGGAGGACGGGCACCCGTGAGGTACTCCGTCATCAGCTTGCCGTGGTCTCCGGCGGGCGCCTTGCCCACGCGCGCCGTGGCGGCCGTGCCCTTCGTGAAGGTGTCCTCGGTGTTCGGACGGACCAGGGCCGTGTTCTGGGCCTTCTCCGAGGCCGGAGCCTCCGAGGCGGAGGGCGTCTGGCGGCGGGGGGCGACGGGAGCGTTGCGAACGAGCATGAAGGGACCCGGGGGAAAGCTTCTCTCGGGTTGTCGCAATTTGTAGGGTGGAAGTTGCGCGGGTGGGATTGACGCATCGCATTGTGAGAAGGAGAGCACGTGGGCGCGGACCTGTATCGAGACGGAGTGGCTCGGCTGGAGGCGGGGGATGGGCGGGAGGCGGCGCGCCTGTTGGAGGCCGCGCTTCGCGAGGCCCCCGGAGACGTGAAGGTGATGCATGCGTTGTCGCGGGCCCTGGATGTGACGGGCGAGCGGGAGCGCTCCGTGCAGCTCCTGGAGTTGGTTCACGCGAAGGCGCCCTCGGACCCCGAGGCCGCGTGTGAGCTGGCGATGGCCCTGCTGGAGCGCACCGAGGACGCGCGCGCGGCGGAGGTCCTGGCGCCGGTGCTCGCGGCGCAGCCCGACCACCCCAGGGCGAACCTCTGCATGGCCATGGCGCTGGCCAAGACGGACCCGGAGCGGGCGAAGGCTCACCTGAAGCCCGCGAGCCGGAGCGCGGACGCGGACCAGCGGGAGCAGGCGGCGGCGCTGGAGCGCGTGTTGTCGGGACAGTCCCCCGGCTGAGGCCAGGGCCTCACGTCAGCCGGACACAGGCCTCGATGTTGTTGCCGTCCGGGTCCAACAGGAAGGCGGCGTAGTAGGAGAAGCCGCCCTCGCGGACACCGGGGGCGCCGTTGTTCCGTCCTCCCGCGGCGAGGCCCCGCTGGTGGAAAGCGTCCACCACCTCGCGCTCCTTCGTGGAGAACGCGAGGTGGAGCGGGCTGCGCGCCGGCGCGTGCTCGGCCGTCCAGGTCGATGGCCGCAACGTGCCCACCCAGAGGAACGGCGACTTCGCGTCCGTGCCGAAGATGACGAAGCCCTCCCCGCGCTCCAGGACGCCCAGGCCAAGCGGTTTCAGGCACGCCTCGTAGAAGCGCACGCTCGCGTCCAGGTCCGTCGTCACGAAACCGAAGTGGTCGAGCTGGAGCATGCCCGTACGGTGTGGACCCGCCCGTTCCCTCGACAAGCTCCTCCCGGAGTGCCGGGCGCCTGCCTTCCCGCCTGGATAGCGTTTTGAGTGTTATGCTGCTTTTGCGGCTTATCGCTCATCCTTGTCGAGGGCTTCATGTCAGTCCTGCGTCTGCGTCACATCCTCGTGTCCCTGGCGGTGGGGCTGGTGGCGGCGGCCCCCTCCGCGCTCGCGCGAGGGCGCTACTACAACGACTCCGGCAGCATCGAGACGACCCATCCTTCGTGGATGAGCTGGGTGTCGAACTCGACGAGCCTCGCGTCGTTGTCCATCCCCGGCACGCACGACACCATGGCGTATCAGTCGTATGGCGGGAGCCTGACGCAGACGCAGTCGTTGGACCTGCGCAAGCAGTTGGATGCGGGCGTGCGCGCGTTGGACATCCGGTGTCGACACATCGGCGACCGGTTCACCATCCATCACGGTGTGGTGTACCTGCACGTCAACTTCGATGACGTCCTGCGCACCACCATCCAGTTCCTGAACGACAACCCCACCGAGACGGTGGTGATGCGCGTGAAGCGCGAGCACACCGAGGAGGACATCACCCGGAGCTTCAACCAGACCTTCGAGTGGTATCGCGACCAGCCGGCCTACAGCCCGTATCTCTGGCGAGGCTCGCATGTGCCCACGCTGGGCGAGGTGCGCGGGCGCATCGTCGTGTTGGACGACTTCGCGGGGGGCGCTTACGGCATCCCCTGGGGGGCGCTGGAGCTCCAGGATGACTGGACCGTGTCGCAGCTCGCGGACATCGACGACAAGTGGAACAAGGTCCGGGCGCACCTGGACCGGACGCAGGGTGGCGCGCCGTCGAAGCTGTTCGTGAACTTCCTGAGCGGCGCCTCCGCCATGGCGCATCCGCTCCACGTCGCGGGCGGCATCAATGTCCTGGGCATCGGCTATCGCGGGGTGAACGACTTCGCCATCGACCACGTGGTGGGCGGGTACGCGCAGCGCGCGGGAATCCTGATGATGGACTTCCCCGGCGCGGGCCTGATTGACGCCATCCTCGCGCTCAACGTTCGGCTCCTGCCGAGCAGCGCGGCGCTCCCTCCGGACTTCGGAATCATCTTCCGGAACACGGCGCACACGGTGGGCGGTGACGCGGAGGCCCGGTGGCGCGGGACGCGGGCGTTCCTCCAGAACGCGGCGCCGGGGCGGTACTGGCACATCCTGGCGCTGAAGCGGGAGTGGGGCGGCTGGATGCACTACGAGGGCGCGTTCCTCCAGTCCGACTCCATGGATGAGTACACCCACCTGGCCTTCACGACGCGCACGGTGACGAGCGTGGTGGGGCCCTCGTATCTCGCCAGCTACGTGAACGGACAGCTCGGGAGCCTCTCTGGCGGCGCGGGAGATCGGGCCACGCAGCTCCATGGCCGGCTGAGTGCGCGCTTTCCGTTCCAGCTCTGGTCCGTGGTGGTGAAGCGCTCACCGGGAGGCCTGAGCAACTGGGCGTACTCGGACTACGGTCGTGGTTACAAGACGTCGTCGGGTGATTACACGTATGCGGTGCAGGGGTACTCGGCGGGAGACGGCGTGTACCTGCACGAGCACGGGGGCCACGAGGGCAACGTGATGCGGCTCACGTCGAGCGTCGGCAACCTGGGGGACTTCGGCTTCAACGACGTCACCAGCTCCGTGACGGTGCTCGGCTCGTATCAGGCGACGCTGTGTGAGCACGCGTTCATGTCTGGACGGTGTTTCAGCACGTCCTCCAGCATCGACAGTGTCGACTCGGTGGCGGGCGGGCCGTGGAATGATCGCATCTCCTCGCTCGCTGTCTCACGCTAGGGACCCGGGGCCGTGGTCGGAGGTGAGCACGTGAATCATGTTCCCGGTGGGAGGGGACATGAGCAACGAAGGCACCGGCTTGGATGGGGCGGCCCCGATGGTGTTGGGGCCGTGTCTCAGGAATCGACGTGGAGCCGTGGAGGTCTCGCTGACGAACCAGGTCGCGGACCTCCAGCTCATCCGGGTGGGGGTGGTGCGGGTGAACGGGCGGGAGGTTCCGCTGGAGGACATCGTCCTGGTCCCCGAGGAGGGGGCCGTGTGGCCCGGTGTGGACCTGTCGTCCCGGTGTCCGTTCCTCTTCGAGCGACAACGGCGTGTGTGGCTCCGGGTCGGTATTCCGCCGCTCGCGATGGGGGAGCACCGCGTCGAGCTGGAGCTCGAGTGTGGGGTTCATGGCGTCATCCGCGCGGACGTGACCCAGGTCATCGACGAGCCGCATCCGGAGGCGGATGGGCGGATTCCGCGCGCCCCGGATGACGACTTCGCCGAGGGGGTCGTCCGCGCGCGGCGGGCCCACGCGGAGCAGTGGGCTGGGACGCGGCTGAGCCATGTGTCGAGCCCCTCGTTCGAGCCCGCGCATGCGAGGAACGCGTGTGAGCACTTCACCGGGGTGGCGCAGGTCCCGCTGGGCCTCGCGGGACCGCTCATCATCCAGGGAGAGTACGCCCACGGTCCGTACCTGATTCCGCTGGCCACGACGGAGGGCGCGATGGTGGCGAGCTACAACCGGGGCATCAAGCTGCTCAACGCGTGTGGCGGAGCCCGCTGTACGGTGCTGGAGGATGCCATGCAGCGCGCGCCGGTCTTCGTGTTCGACGATGCGAGGGCGGGGCGTGATTTCTCGCGGTGGCTGCGAGCGAACGAGTCCGCCATCGCGGAGCAGGCCGAGGCGACGAGCCATGTGGCGAAGTTGCTGCGCCTGGAGATGTATCAGCTCCACCGGTTCGTCTTCGTGCGGTTCAACTTCGCGACGGGGGACGCGGCGGGCCAGAACATGGTGGGAAAGGCCACGTTCGCGGCGCTGCTCTGGATTCGCGAGCAGTATCCGCACATCCGAGCGAGCTTCCTGGATGGGAACGTCTCCACCGACAAGAAGTCGTCACGGCTGAACATCCTCCAGACGCGGGGCAAGCGCGTGACGGCGGAGGTGGTGGTGCCCAAGGCGCTGTTGCTGGAGAAGATGCGGACCTCCGTGCAGCAGGTCGTCCTGTTGCAGCGGGTCAGCGCGGAGGGCTCCAGCCTCGCGGGGGCGCACAACAACGGGTGTCAGTCCGCCAACGCGCTCGCGGCGTTGTTCATCGCCACCGGCCAGGACGTGGCGACGCTGGCGGAGTCGGCCGCGGGCGACCTGTACATGGACGAGACGCCGGAGGGCGACCTGCATGCCTCCATCACGCTCCCGTCGCTGGTGCTGGCAACACACGGAGGTGGCACGGGGCTGCCCACGCAGCGCGAGTGTCTGGAGCTGATGGACTGCTTCGGGCGAGGCAAGGTGCGTCGGCTCGCGGAGATTGTCGCTGGCGTGGTGCTCGCGGGGGAGCTGTCGCTGGCCTGCGCGGTGGCCTCCGCGTTGGGCTCGGAGGAGTGGGTGACGAGCCACGAGAGCCTGGGGCGACATCACTGAGGGCGCGCCGGCCGCTCGCGAGAGGCCGGCGCCTTGCTGTCTCCATCGTCTCAGAACGGCATCGACTCGATGGCGTCGACCATCTTCCCCACGTCGTAGGCATAGAAGCCCGCGGCGTTGAGCGTGTTGATCTCCCCGACGTGGGGCCGGTGCTCGTGGACGAAGATGTCCAGGGCATAGGCCCTGTCCGGCCCCCACCGCGCCGCCATCCGCTGCGCGAAGGTCCATACGTCCGGCTCCACCTCCGACGAGGAGAAGACCCGGTCACCCAGCTTGTAGCGCGTCCCGGTGACGACGCGGCCATCCACGACCACCATCCGGTACTCGCTCTGGATGCGACGAGGCTCGCTCACGGCGACCCAGGTCTCCGCGGTGAGCTGCGGCGTGTCGCCCACTCGCAACACCTGCTCGCGCCAGGGCTCGAAGTCCTCCCACCGCGCCACCATCCCCGAGAACGCCTTGTCATCGAGGCAGGGGCGGATGAAGAACGCGCACTCCTGGCGAGGCACCTCGGCGAACCGGCAGACGCGCGCGTCCCCGTTCAGGAGGAACTCCCCCAGGTGCTCGCGCCAGACGCGGAAGTCGAACCGCTCGTTGATGAACGCCCCTGGCGTCCATCCGCGCCGCCGCGCGTACCGGGCCAGGCTCAACGAGCCCATCACCATGACGTGCCCGTCCACGTCGACGGTGGGCTCGACGCCCCCGTCGAACGGAATGACCTTCACCAGGGTGTGCGGAATGCCGCCGCGCTCCAGGACCCGCAGCAGCTCGTGGAAGCCGCGCTCGTTGAACAGGTTGTCCTGAACGACCCAGTGCATGACATGGCCCTCCGTGGAACCGCGAGCGCCGGGGACGCTCGGGCTCCACGGGGCCTGACTCAGGAGCGCAGCGCGACCACCGTGACGCCGTCGCCGCCCTCGTGGCTCTCTCCCGGGCGATACATCCGGATGTAGGGCGAGTTCGCCAGATAGTCCCGCAGCGCCTGCTTCAGCGCGCCCGTGCCATGTCCGTGGACGATGAGCGCGGCCTCTTCACCGCTGCGCATGCCCTGGTCCAGGAAGGACTCCACCTCCGCCAGGGCCTCGTCCGCGCGCATGCCGCGCACGTCGCAGCGGAAGTTCATCGCGTCCACCGGCGCGCCCGCCGCCGTGGACGCGCGCTTCAGCGCCGCATCCTGCTTCTGCCGCTCCGGGAACTTCGCCTGCTGCGGCTTGCGCGTGCGAGAGCCCGACAGCTCCGAGGTGGGCACCCGCATCTTCATCGCGCCGCCCGCGGACACCACCGCGTGCCCATCCGCCAGCTCGAGGATCTCCACATCCCGAGCCAGCCCCGAGTGGTGCACCCACGCGCCGACCTTGAGGTTCACCGGCGCCGGAGCCTCCACCTGGAACAGCTCCGCCCTCGCGGCCAGGGCCCGCTTCTGCGCGTCCTCGGCCCGCTGCAGCAACTGCTGCCGCGCCTCCGACAGCGCCTTCTCGTTCTGCTCGGCGCGCAGCTTCGTGAGCAGCTTCTGGACCTCCGTCGCCGCCAGCTCGCTCGCCGCGTGGACGTCCTCGTTGAACTGCATCATCTTCGCGCGGCGCTCGCGCTCGAAGGTCTGCTTCTGCTTCTCCAGCTCCACGCGCAGCGCCTCGGCCTCCTTCGCCGCCACCCGCGCCTTCTCCAGCTCCTCGGAGAGCTTGCGCCGCTCCTCCTCGGCCGCCGCCAGGGCCTGCGACAGGGGACCGCCCGCGTTCATCGTCAGCTCACGGGCGCGCTCGCACACCCTCTGGGGCAGGCCCACCCGCGCCGCGACCTCGATGGCCGAGGACTGTCCCGCGGCGCCAATCTGGAGCCGGTACGTCGGCGCCATGCGCTTCGAGTCGAAGCCCACCCGCGCGTTCAGGAAGCGCGGGTCCATGTGCGCCAGCGCCTTGAGCTCCTCCAGGTGCGTCGTCACCAGGGCCACGGCGTTCTTGGCCAGCAGGTCCTCGAGCACCGCGATGGCGATGGCCGCGCCCTCGCGCGGGTCCGTGTCCGCGGCGATCTCATCGATCATCACCAGCGAGCCCTCGCCGACCTCCGCGATGATGTCGCGCAGCATCACCACGTGCGCGCTGAACGTCGACAGGCCCTGCGCCAGGTCCTGCGAGTCGCCCACCGTCGAGTGCACCGAGCGGTACAGCGGCATCCGCGAGCCTTCGCCCACCGGAATCGGCAGGCCCGCGCGCAGCATCAGCGCGCACAGCCCCACGCCCGTCAGCGTCACCGTCTTGCCGCCCGCGTTGGGGCCGGACACGATGAGCGCCTTCGCCCCGCCGTTGAGCGTCACGTCGTTGGCCACCACCTCGGTGCCTCGCAACACCAGGCGTGGGTGGCGCAGCATCCGCAACTGGAGCTCCGTGACGCCCGCGAACTCCGGCGTCGTCGCGTCCAGGTCCGAGGAGAGGATGGCCACCGCCTCCACCTCGTCCAGCTCCGCCACCGCCTCCAGGCCCTCCAGGATGCGGTCCGCCTCCCGGCCGAGCAGCTGGCTCAGCTCCTGGAGCACCCGCCGCTCCTCCTCCAACACCACCGACTGCGCGATGGCCAGGTCGTTGCCCAGCCCCACCATGGCCTGCGGCTCCATGAAGAGCGTCTGGCCCGTCTGGCTCGCGTTGTGGACGATGCCGTCCACCTCCGCGCGGTAGTTCGACACCACCGGCACCACGTAACGGCCATTGCGCAGGGTGTAGTAGTTCTCCCGCAGCTTGGCGACGAAGCCCTGGTCGTGGAGCATCTCGTCCAGGCGCGACTTGATGCGACGGTGCAGGCCGCGCGCCCTGTCGCGGGCCTCGCGAAGCTCCGGGCTCGCCCGGTCCGAAATCTCACCGTCCGGTTCGAAACACTGGTCGATGCGCCGGGCCAGCGACTCCAGCAGGGGCAGCCGCCGGGCGATGTCCATCAGCCGGGGCACGCGCTCCTTGCGCTCGTCCAGGGCCTCGCGGGTGCGCACGAAGGCGAACAGGAGCTGGGCGCCGTCGATGAGCTGCCGGGGCTCCAGGGTGCCGCCCTTGGCGGCGTGGCCCACGTGGATGCGCAGGTCCACCACGCCGCCGAGCGGGAGGGAGAACTGCTCCTGGGAGAGGGTTCGCGCCTCACCCACCAGGGCCAGCGCCTCCGAGACCTGCTCGGCCGTGTCGAGGAACGGGCGGGCGAGCACGCGCTCCCGGCCTGGCTCCGTCCGACACCGCTGCGTCAGCGCTCGGAGCACATCCGCGAATCCGAGGTCTTCCAGCGTCTTTTGGGATATCTGCACGGTCATGGGTTTCATGCGTGGCCGTCCGGCCGTCAAGAGGATCTATTGAGGCGCCCGGCTCGGCTCTGCTATCTGCCGCGCATGCACTGGGTCATCCTGGTGGCGTGCCTGGCGGGCGCCTCTGACGCCGCACAGCCCTCCGCCCTGACGGGAGCGCGAACCCCGGCCGCCGCCCCCTCGCCCGGCACGCTGTCGGACGCGCTCGCCCTGGAGGCGGGTGGGGACGACGCCGCCGCGCTCCAGGCCGTGGAGGCCCTGGTTCTTAGCCAGCCCCGGTGGGAGCTGCCACGGATGGAGGCAGCCCGGCTGCTCCTGAAGCTGGGAGGCTCCATGGAGCAGGCCGAGGCCCACCTGGAGGTCGCCACCCGCGAGGCCCCCACCAACCCCCGCGCCTGGTACCTGCGGGGGCTCATCTGGGAGGAGCGCGGCAACCCCATGCAGGCGGCCCGCGCCTATGAGACGGCGGTGCAGCACCGGGGCTCCTACGAGGAGGCCCGCTTCCGGCTCGGGGGCCTGTGGGTGGCGCTGGGCGACCTGCTCAAGGCGGAGCTCCACTACCGCTACCTGGCGCGCGCGAAGCCCGAGTGGGTGCAGGTGCGCCTGCAACTGGCGGACGTGCTGGAGAAGCAGGAGCGGCTGCTGGACGCGGAGACGGAGCTCTTGGCGGCGAGGAGCTTCCAGCCGGACAGCCCGTTGGTGCTCCGGCGACTGGCCGACTTCTATGACCGCACGGAGCGGCCCCAGCTCGCGGCGAAGGTGCGCAAGTCCATGGAGCCGCAGGAGAAGCGGCGCATGCGAGCACTCAAGCCGTCGCGTCGCTGACGGTCGACGTCGCGATGCGTCGTTGCGATTGCACCCCAGAGCGTGGCGCATAGACTGCGCGCGCTTTGAAGACCGCCAACCTCGCCATCGTCTTCACCGACATCAAGGGCTTCACCGAGCGGACCAGTCGGCAGACGCTGGAGGAGAACCAGCGGCTGCTGCGCATCCACGGTGCCCTGCTGTCGCCGCTCTTCAAGGCGTTCGGTGGCCGCATCATCAAGTCCATCGGTGACGCGCTGCTGGTCACCTTCGAGTCGCCCACCCAGGCCGTGCTCAGCGGCGTCGCCATCCAGGACCGGCTGTGGCACCACAACCGGGTGTCCCCGGAGGCGGACCAGCTCCACGTGCGCTTCGCCATCAACGTGGGCGAGGTGCGCCTGGATGGCAACGACATCTTCGGCGAGCCGGTGAACATCGCCGCGCGCGTGGAGGGGCTGGCCGAGGCGGGCGAGGTGTACTTCACGGAGGCCGTCTACCTCGCGATGAACCGGGCCGAGGTGCCCGCGCGCGAGGTGGGGGCCTTCGAGCTCAAGGGCATCCCCGGGAAGATCCGCGTCTTCCAGGTGCCGCGTGCGCCGTACCGGGTGGAGGCGCCGTCGGCGGGCGCCATCGCCGAGGCGCCGGGCAGCGAATCGAATCCGCCCTACGGCAACCTGGCCCTGTCGCGGGTGCCGGAGTCCGCGCTGGAGGCGCCCGGCGGAGAGCTGGCGCAGCTGGGCGTGAAGGCGGCGGCGCTGGGCCAGAAGGCCGCGGCGGGCGCGGCGGTGCTGGGGCAGCACGCGGTGGTGTTGGGGCAGCAGGCGGTGGGACTCGGGCGACATGCCACCTCCCGCTTCGAGGAGGTGGGTGGCGTCTCGGGGGCGTTGAGGGCGCTGTCTTCCCAGCGCAAGGCGCTGGTGGTGGCCGGCTGCGTGTTGCTGGCGGTCGCGGTGGCGGGCGTGGGCATGGTGGCGCTCGGTGGCGGCCCCGCGATGCGGGCCATCTCCGCGGTGGAGAAGGCGCCCAAGGCGGAGCGCGACCCGCTGGTGAAGGAGGCGCGCAAGGTCATCGCCGAGGAGCAGGACCCGGGCCAGCGGCTCTACCTGCAGGGGCGGCTGGACGAGGCGATGGAGAACACCCGTCGCTCGCTGGAGGACTACGGGCGCTCGGCGAAGGTGGGCAACCGCGACGCGGAGAAGCGCATCATCGAGTTGCTGGCGCATCCGACCTGCAACGTGCGCGTGGCCGCGGTGGACACGGTGCGCTCGCTCAAGCTGACGAGCGCGGTGTCGGCGCTGGAGGACCTCGCCGAGGATGGCGGCCCGGATGATGGCTCGGGCGGCTTTCTGGGCATGGGGAAGTGTGACTCCCGGGCGTATGCCGAGCACGCGCTCAAGAGCTTCAAGGATTAGGCCCGGGCCCGGATGGGCTCGCGCGAGGAAGGAATCACCGTGACGAAGGTGAAGACGGGACTGGATGTCTGGGTGGAGCAGGGCTTCTGCGCGCTGAAGGGCAAGCGCGTGGGCGCCATCGTCAATCCCACCAGCGTGGACTCGCGCTTCCGGCACCTGGCGGACCTGTTGTCCCAGGCGCCGGGCGTGACGCTGGCGGCGCTGTTCGGCCCCGAGCACGGCGTGCGCGGAGAGGCGCAGTACATGGTCGCCGTGGACGAGGCGAAGGACCGGCGCACGGGCGTGCCCGTGCACAGCCTCTATGGCTCCACCTTCGAGTCGCTGTCCCCGCGCGCCGAGTGGCTCAAGGGGCTGGACGCGCTCGTGTTCGACATCCAGGACGTGGGCAGCCGCTACTACACCTACGTCTACACCATGGCCCTGGCGATGAAGGTGGCGGCGAAGGCGGGCGTGCCCTTCTACGTGTTGGACAGGCCCAACCCGCTCAACGGCGTGGCGATGGAGGGCAACCTGGTGGGGGAGGGCTTCCGCTCCTTCGTGGGCCTGTATGCGCTGCCCAACCGTCACGGCATGACGGCGGGGGAGCTGGCGCGGCTCTTCAACGCGCAGGAGGGCTTCGGCTGCGACCTGACGGTGGTGCCGTGCGAGGGCTGGCGCCGCGAGCAGTTCTGGTCCGAGACGGGCCTGCCGTTCATCTCCCCGTCGCCCAACATGCCCACGCCGGACACGGCGCTGGTGTACCCGGGCATGTGCCTGGGCGAGGGCACCAACGTCTCCGAGGGGCGCGGGACGTGCCGCCCGTTCGAGCAGTTCGGCGCGCCCTGGGTGGACACGGACGCGCTGCTGGCGCGGCTGGCGAAGGAGCAACTGCCGGGGGTGGCCTTCCGCGCGGTGGGCTTCACGCCGACGTTCGACAAGTACCGGGGTGAGTCCTGCAACGGGGCCTTCATCCACGTGACGGACCGGCGGACGTTCCAGCCGCTGCGCACGGGCATCGCCATCTTCCAGGCGTTGCACGACATCGGCCCGGGGAGGTTCGACTGGCGGGCGGACGCGTACGAGTTCGTGGAGGACGTGCCGGCGTTCGACCTGCTGTGCGGGACGGACCAGGTGCGCCGGGGCATCCTGGAGGGGTGGAGCCTGGACCGGCTGATGGAGGGGTTCCAGGCCCAATCCGAGCGCTTCGCCGGGCACAGGGAGCCCTACCTGCTGTACGCTTGAGCGTGGGACCTTCCACGTGATTGGTGTCTTCTCCGACAGCCACGGCGACCTTCAAGCCTTCGATGCGGCCTACGAGCTGCTGCGCTCCCTGGGGGCGCGGCGGTTCCTGTTCACGGGCGCGCGCTACACGGACCTGGACGAGTGGCTGCTCTGGCGCCGGCAGAAGTCGCGCGGCGGCCGGGAGTACTCGGACGCGGACTTCCTGGCGGACGTGAGCCAGTGGCTGGGCAGCCAGGACGCGCTGCCCCGCACGCCGTCCCGGGGCGAGGCCCCCGCGGACGTGGCCTCCGAGGAGGACCGGCGGCTGGTGATGGAGCGCTTCGTGCGCGTGCCGGAGCGGGACTCACTCCAGTATCGGGACCCCGCCATCAACAACAAGGCGATGGACCTGCTGGGCGACACGCTGTGCTGCGTGGTGCACGACAAGAACGACCTGACGCGTGAGGACCTGCTCAACGCGCTGGTGTTCATCCATGGCAAGGACCCGGAGCCCAAGGTGGTGCAGATTGGCCCGCGCTACTTCCTGACGCCGGGGAGGCTGGTGGGCGCGGCGGAGCAGACGTGCGCGCTGTTGGACCGGGTGGACCGGGAGCTGCGCTTCTCCGCGTACCGGCTGGATGGCCACGTGGTGCTGGAGCCCCGCGTGCTGACGCTGGACAAGAAGTCCCCGAAGCTGACCTTGAAGTGATGTGAGGCCCTGACGTGCAGGTCGCGCTGCTTGGAGGCTCGTTCAACCCGCCGCACGTGGGGCACCTGATGGCCGCCTCGTATGTGCACGCGACGCAGGGCGTGGACCAGGTGTGGCTGATGCCGTCCTGGCAGCACCCGTTCGGCAAACAGATGGAGGACTTCGACCACCGCATCGCGATGTGCAAGGCGATGTGTCGGGAGACCTCGGGCTGGCTGAAGACGACGCGCATCGAGAGCGAGCCGGGGTTGACGGGGCGCACGGTGGACACGCTCGAGCTGCTGGTGGCGCGTCATCCGGACGTGCGCTGGTCCATCATCATCGGCAGCGACATCCTGAGGGACCTGCCGCACTGGAAGGACTTCCACCGCATCGAGGCGATGTCGCGCGTGCTGGTGCTGTACCGCGCGGGCTATCCGGCGCCCAACACCGTGGGGCCTCCCTTGGCGGAGGTGTCCTCCACGGAGATTCGCGAGCTGCTGGCCCGAGGCAAGGAGCCCTCGGACCTGGTGCCCTCGGGAGTGCTGGCCCATGCCCGCGCGGCGGGGCTGTACGGGCTGGGCCGCGCGCGGTAGGTCGTGGCGGTTCGCCAGGAATCAGGGCCCGTGCTTGATATGACCGTGGGCATGTCGCTGACGCGTGCCCTGTGCTCCCTCGTGCTTCTGCTGTGTCTGACGAACTGCGCGTCGCGTGCCGTGGATGTGAAGCCGTCGTCGTCCTCCGATTGCGCGAAGGCCTCGCTGTTCGAGCGCTTCGCGCGCGGCGGCATGGTGGCGTCGCTCGCGGGAGGCGACGTTCGCCTGTCGGTGATGGCGGATGTCCACAGCGCGGACTGCGGGACGCCCGACTGCTACTTCACCCGGCTGCAGGCGGTGTTCCGCTTCGAGGCGGGGCAGGGCTGCCGGCTGCGTGAGGTGGACGTCTTCACGGAGGACGGTGGCTGCAACGTGGGCGGCGCGTTCGAGCCTCCGAAGCAGGAGACGTTCTTCCCGGACGGTGCCGCGGACCTGTCCGCGCCGACGCTCGGCCAGCTCACCCTGCGCACGCGTCAGGGAGACCGCGCCCTCGTCCTGGTGCCTCGGAACCTCTTCTACTTCGCGGACGTGAAGCCGGGCGCCCCGCTGCACACGTCGCTCCCCGCGGATGCGGAGGGCGAGGACGCGTGCTGCTGGGGCGCGTCCGTGGCGGAGTCACACTTCCGCGATTAGAGGCCGAACCCCACGAGGTGCAGGTCTCCCAGCCCATCGTCGTAGCGACGGGCGAACTGGTAGAAGATGGAGAACGGCACCGACTGGCCGATGGTGGACTGCAGCGACAGCGCGGTGCCGAAGGCCCCGTGGTTGTCCCGGTTGTCCGTGCGCGCCAGCGTCCCGAAGACCTCGAGCTGGAGGTTGCTCACGAACAGCGACGGGAACAGCCACAGCGCGGAGGCCCAGCCGTAGTCGATGGGCATGCGGTAGCGATACGTCGCCGTGCCGACCATCGCGTTCTTCGCGCGGAGGGTGATGTCCTCGTAGCCGCGCACGTACTCGCTGAAGGCGATTCCGGGCTGGAGCTGGAGGGGGAGGGGGCGCGTCTCCGTGGAGCGGCGGCTGCTGTACCAGGTCTGCCCCGCGGTGAGACCGCCGACCTCCAGCAGGCCCTCGGGCGCGCCGGGCAGATAGCGGCCCACCGCGGAGAGCTGGAGGTGATCCCTCCCGATGAAGAATCCCGCGAGGAACGCGTCCAGGCCCACGCGCAGATCACCCACCGTCGAGTCCAGGGCGAAGGCCCCCGGATAGATGGCGGCGCTCAGGTTGATGCCCAGTCCGCGCTGGAGACCGCCGTAGGACGTCGCATCGCCCGCGAAGTAGGACGTGGAGACCTCCGGACCGAGCAGCCGGGTGACGAGGCCGGGGAAGCGGCCCACGGCGTCGTACTCGCGCCGCAGGGCGAGCACGCCAATCGTCACGGGCGTCGTCCAGAACGTGCGGGACGCGTAGGCCAGGGCCTGCAGGTCCGTGCGCTCGTTCTCGCGCAGGCGCGAGACGGAGGCCTGGAGATACCAGGGCGCCAGCTGCGCGTTGCCGTACGCGAGCGCGACGTTCGGCTCCTTGTCCTGCGTGCTGTAGGCGAAGGACAGCGCGTAGGCGTGGAAGCCGAGCCGGTCCTGTCCCGCGAGCGCGAGGCCGCCGCTGAAGATGAGGTCGTCCGAGTCCTCGCTCTCGGTCGCGAGCCACACGTAGGGCAGACGGAACTCGGGGATGAGGAAGCCCTCGAGCGTCGAGTAGGGCTCATCGCCGAGGACCGTGACGGCCTTGCCGGGGTCCGGAGGCGGCGCGACCACGGGCGCGTCCAGGTCTCCCAGGTCCGCGACGGGCACGGTCGACGGCGGCACCGCGATGGGCGGCGGCGCGGTGGGAACGGTCTCCGCGAGAGGGGCATCGGGCGCGGCGGGGAAGGGCGTTGGCGTGAAGTCGCTCGGTGGTGGCTCGCTCCCCGCGGGTGCCTGTTCGTTGGCGACGGGCGTGTTCGCCGGACCGGGCGGGCTCGTTGCCTCGGACGTCACGTTTCCCGTCTCCGGGGTCGACGCGACCGCTCCCGTTGGCGGCGCTGCATCCGGTGGGGAAGGAGCCGGTGCCGGTGTGACCTCTTGCCCCGGCATCGATGACGCGGCGCCCTGCTCCGACGGCGACGTTCCGGTGGGGGCGGCGGTGAGCGGAGGGGGGCTCATCGGCGAGTCCTCCGAGGTCGCCTCGGCGTGCGAGGACGTCGTCCCCGTGGGGGCAATGACGGGAGCCACCGTGGCCTGTCGCTCGGGGATGTCCACCATGGGCGCGTGGTCGATGGTGAACGCGGTGCCATCCCTGTTCAGGAACGTCACCTCCTTCGTGCCCACGGGATTCACATCCAGCACCAGGAAGGGAGCGTCGGTGATTCGCTCGAACGCTCGCGTGTCGACGTTCATCACGTGCGCCTGGAGGCGCGTCTCGTACTCCCGCAGGAACACGATGCGTTCCGCGTCCAGCCAGCGCGGCGAGTAGTTGAACTGCCCATCTCGCGTCAGCCAGCGCAGTCGGCCATCCTCCTCGCGCATCACCAGGTCCCAGCCCTGGCTCCCGCCGAGCGGGAACACGATGCGCTTCCCATCCGGAGACACGGAGGGCGGCCCCACCGGGGCGCTCGCCTCGAAGCTCGTGAGCGGCTCCTGCTTCCCCGTGTCCAACTCCAGCCGCCGCAGGTTGGCGGTGTCCCCCTCGACGTGGACAAAGACATACGCCTTGCCGTCCGGGGTGATGCTCCCGCCCATGCCCTTCAGGCCATCCCAAACGCGCACCACGTCGCCCGAGCGCGCGTCCACGCGCCACAGCTTCGCATCGTACGCGCCCACCGCGTTCAGGTCCGCCATGACCAGGTACAGCCACGCGCCATCCGCGCTGAACGACATGCCGCTGACCAGCGTGGACGTCCCCAGCACCCAGCGGCGGAAGGGCAGCAACTCCACCAAGGGCCGCTCGAAGCGCACGCGCCCGTCCTTCTCGCGCACCGTCAGCCGCGAATACTCCGTGCGCCCCACGCTCACCAGCGCTGTCGTCCCCGAGTCCGGATGCGAGGCGAGCCGCGAGAAGTAGCCCGCGTCGCGCTGCCACACCGTCTGCGTCGGAGGGCGCTCGCGGACGATGAGCTGCTCACGCAGGTTCTTGGTGAACTCGGCGAACAGCGAGCCGATGTCCCGGCCGTATACCCGCTTGAAGCGCAGCGTCACCGCGATGGGCGGGATGATGGTGCTGCCCTGGTCATCCACCAGCTTCCAGAGCTTCTCCTCGCCGTACTGCGAGGCCAGGTACTCCACGAAGTGCATGCCCGTCAGGTAGTTGCCGCCGAACGGATCCAACGCGCGGTTCTCCGGCGACAGGAACCCCGGGTCCATCCTGCCGTCACGCACCTGCACCACCGATTCGAACCAGCCACGCCACACCGGGCTGTGCGGACGCCCCGTGTCCTTGCCGAAGCGGCCCTCGTAGTACGTGGCCAGGCCCTCCAGGAACCAGGACTCCGTGAAGGTGTTGGGTTGGAACAGGCCCCCCGTGAAGGTGTTGAGGAAACCCCAGAGCCCGTCCGCCTGCTGGAGCTGCACGTAGTGCACGGCCTCGTGGCAGGCCACGTCGCCCACGTCCACCTCGCCCAGCCCGAAGAGGTGGAACAGCTCCAGCGTCATGTGCGCCGGCATCACCATCTGCTGGGGGACGCTGGCGTAGTCCGGGACGACGTACGCGTTGTTGAAGTTCGCGCTCGTCAGGTAGACGAGGACCTTGTCCCTCGGCTTCTGCCGCACGGTGTGGCCGCGCAGCCGCTCCACGCAGCCCTCCAGCCTCGCCGCCATGCGCAACGCGGAGGCGCGCAGGTGCTCCGGGTAATAGAGCTCCAGTGACTCCGTCGTCAGCTTCCGCATCGAGTCGCGCGCGAAGGACGTCTGGATGTCTTGGGGAAAACGGGGTGTGACGGAAGCGCACCCCCAGCATGTCAGCAGGAGACAGACGACCCAGGCGTGCCAGCGGAGGGGCCGGCGGGTAGCAGGCATGGGAGCCATCCTACTGGCCACAATTCGTAGCCACGAACGCGTTTTTCACGGTAAGGGGAGGCCCTCCGCTTCCCTTACGATTTCGGATTCCTCCATGTCCCAACCGGATACCCAGGCGCATCCTGTTCCCCAGCATGTCCACCAGGCGCAGCTCCAGGTCGCCGCGGCCCTCGAGAAGGCCGAGGGCAAGCCGATCGATCTGCTCAAGGCGCCCTGGGCTGATGTGGAGAAGGCGGTCGCGAAGGTGCTCGGTGGCCCGTTCCAGGTGAACCAGCCCGAGCACCAGACGCTGGCGCTGGGCCTGGCAGGCGCCTTCGCCATGCGCCTCATCATGGAGCACCAGGCGTTCTGGTTCCCCAACCGGGACTCGCCCGAGGGCGCCACGCTGGGCTTCCCCGAGGCCATCATCATGCTGTCGCCGTTCGGCGCGGCGATGGACGCGCTGGGGCAGAGCAAGCTGAGCCGGCTGGACGACCTGGCGGGGGACATCCGCCGTTCGCTGGGCCAGGCCCGCTTCGGCACCAACCCGGCCCAGGCGCTGGGGGGGCAGGCCCCCAAGCTGACGCCGGTGGACTACCAGCGGCTGTTCGACCCCGGCTTCCTGCAGTTCGTCGTGGTGGACCCGGCGAAGGCGAAGACGGCGCTGGAGACCAAGCCGGATGTGCTCGCCCGTGACGTGCGCGCCGCCCTGGGCCGCGCGCAGGACCTGCCGGCCGAGGCTCGCCAGCAGTTCGAGGGACAGATCGTCCAGTCCCTGCAGCGATTGGATCCCAGCAAGTCGCTCATCGAGCAGGCCGAGCGCGCCCCGCGTCTGGCGGAGCTGATGGTGCACCTGTTCGCCACGGTGAACGGCACGGGTTCGGCGCCCGAGGACTTCTGGCACGACATCGTCCTGCCGCTGCTCTTCATCGGCGCGCCGACCACGTTCCCGCCGCTGGATGACGAGGAGCTGGAGCTGTTCCGCAACGGCGCGGACCCGCTGCCGCTGTTCGTGGACGTGGTGCCGCACGCGCACAGCGCGCCGGACGAGGGCCTGCTGGGCGCGTTCGAGATGAGCGACATCGGCCTCTTGCACCCGGGCTTCGCTCGGGTGGGCGCGCTGCGGCTCATCCGCATCGACCCCACGCGCATCAAGCCGCTGCTGGCCAGCTTCGACGCGCAGAAGCTCGCGACGAGCATCAAGACGTTCGGCGAGACGGTGGCGACGGCCGCGGGCAAGCCGGTCAACGACACGCCGCAGGGCAAGGAGATGCTCCAGGCCTCGCTCACGCTGCTGTCGGACCTGAAGCGCGGCGTGGGTGAGGGCAAGGGCGAGCTGTGCCTGCGCCGCCTCACCGAGGCCGAGGCCGCCTCCGAGCGCGCCCTGGGTTCGGTGCGCAAGGGCCTTCAGGGCTCGCTCATCATCACCTGAGCCGCTTCTCCAGCGCGGCGCGCGATTCAGGACTGAGTCTCTCCGAGACGAGCTTCAGCGCGCGCCGCGACAGCAGTCGGTAGATGGGGGCGAGGTCGTCCGGGAGCGCATCCAGGTGCGCGCCGACCACGCCCGCATCGCCCCGGACGATGGGACCGGTGAGGCTCCCGGCGAGGCCGCGTGCGTCCATGCCTCGCAGCGCGGAGCGCATCAGGGGCAGCAGGGCGCGGAGTGCTGCGTCGGGCGCGATTCCCGCGGTGCCGAGCGCCGCGACGGCCGCGTCGGCGAGCGCCACGACGAGCCCCGCGCTCATCACCGCGCCCGCGTGGTAGGCGGGGCGGTGAGCCTCGGGGACCTCGATGGCTTCGAGCTTCACGTCCTCGGCCATGTGGCGAAGCACTTCGCGCAGGGGGCTGGAGCGCGTGCTGATGGACGCGGTGTGGCCGGCGAGCGAGTCGTGCGCGGACGACACGGCGCAGAGCGGATGGAACGAGCCGAGGGCGCGGCCTCGTGGCTCGCCGAGGGCTTGGAGTGACAGCGCTCCGGCCGTGTGCACGAGGGCGACGGAGCGGGGCAGGGTGCTGGCGAGCTCTTTCGCGACGCGGGGGACCTCCGCATCCGGGACGCAGAGGAGGATGAGCCGCGCGCGCCGCAAGTCCTCGGGTGTCGATGGCTTCAGGCCGAGTGCTGCGATCCGCCGACGACCTTCGTCACCGCGTGAGTGGAGCGTCACGGGCCAGCCCGTCGCGCTCAGCGCGAGACCGAGGGCTCCGCCGAGGCGACCTGTTCCGACGATGACGACGGGGGGACGCTTCGCTGAGCGTGTGGCTCGTGGAGTCGGTGCGCTGGTGACGCTGCCGGGTGCCGGGCGGATGTTGGTGGTGTGGCTCGCGGAGGTGCTTCGTCGCGGGGGCTTCACGCGCTTTGCGCTGGTGGCGACAGGAGGCGTAGCGGGCGGTGTGACGCGGTTCGCGACGGGGAGTTCCTGCGCTGCCTCCGTGGGCTCGACGCCTGAGGGGGCTGACCGCTTCGCGGTGGCGGTAGCTCGCTTCGCGCCGGGTTTTCTCGATGATGCTTCGGCCTGCGCGGCGCCGGCGGATGCGGACCGCTTCGTGGTGCTGGTAGCTCGCTTCCCGCCGGGTCTGTTCGATGAGACTTCAGCCTGCCCGGTGCCAGTGGATGCGGACCGCTTCGTGGTGCTGGTAGCTCGCTTCCCGCCGGGTCTCTTCGATGAGACCTCGACCTGCGCGGCGCCGATGACGGTCTCGAGGGTCGTCGGAGAGCTCTCCTGATGAGGCTCTATCCCCCCGTCGCTGGCGGACGCGGGGCGCTTCGCGGTCGCGCGGCCCCGGGAGGATTCCTTCCTCGGGGCACTTCGCTTCCGCGAGGCGCGCTGACTCATCGCTCCCGCTGGAACGCGAGCTGTCCGGCGTGGAGCGCGACGCGCACGCGGTCTCCCGCGCCGAACTCACCGGACAGGATGCGCTCGGCCAGCGGACCTTCCACCAGCCGCTGCACCATCTGCCGCATGGGACGCGCGCCGAGCTGCGGGTCGAAGCCGCCCGACTTCAGCAGGTGCCCCACCACGTCGTCGCCCGCCACGTACTCGATGCCGCGCTCGGTCGACAGCCGCTTGCTGCTCTCCTCCAGCAGCAGCGTCGCGATGCGCGCGACCTCCTCCTCCTCCAGCGGACGGAAGGGGAGCCGCTCGTCGATGCGGTTCCACAACTCCGGCGGAAGCGCCCGACGCGCGGCCGACGCCGCGTGCTCCAGCGCGCTCGCCGCGCCCGAGCTCTCCTGCCCGAAGCCCAGCGGACGACCCGTGCGCGAGAACGCCTCCGCGCCCAGGTTGGTCGTCAGCACGATGACGGTGTTCGAGAAGTCGATGTGCCGACCCTTGCCATCCGTCAGCCGCCCCTCCTCCAGGACCTGGAGCAGCAGCAGCTGCACCTCGCGGTGCGCCTTCTCGATTTCGTCCAGCACCACCACGGACGAGGGACGCCGACGCACCGGCTCCGTCAGCTGGCCACCCTCGCCATGGCCCACGTAACCCGCCGGCGAGCCGATGAGGCGCGACACCCCGTGCGCCTCCGACATCTCGCTCATGTCCAGCCGCACCAGCGCGTCGCGGTTGCCGAAGAGCACCTCCGCCAGCCCGCGCGCCATCTCCGTCTTGCCCACGCCCGTGGGGCCCAGGAACAGGAAGCTGCCCATGGGGCGCCGCGACGCGAAGCCCGCGTAGTTGCGACGGATGACCCGCGCGATGCGCGCGATCGCCTCCTCGTGTCCGATGACCCGCTCGCCCAGGTCCTGCTCCAACCGGAGCAGCCGCGCCGAGTCGTTCATGAGCAGCCGCTCCTCCGGAACGCCCGCGAGCTTCGCCACCACCCGCGCCACGTCCGACGGCTCCACCACGTCACGCCCCTCGCGGTGGCACCGGCTCCCCGCCAGGTCCACCACCGAGATGGCCTTGTCCGGCATGAACCGGTCCGTCACGTAGCGGCTCGCCAGCGACGCCGCGGCCTCCAGCGCCTCCGGCCGATAGCGCAGCGCGTGGTGCTCCTCGTACCGGCCGATGATGCCGCGGAGGATCTCCACCGTCTCCGGCACCGACGGCTCGTGCACCACCACCGCCGTGAAGCGCCGCTCGAGCGCCGGGTCCGCGCTGATGAACTTGCGGTACTCGTCGTGCGTCGTCGCGCCGATGCAGGGGAACTCACCCCGCGCCATCGCCGTCTTCAGCTCGTTGGCCGCGTCCTGCGGCCCGTCGCCCGTGGAGCCCGCGCCCACCAGCGTGTGGATTTCGTCGATGAAGACCATCACGCGCCCCTCGGCGCGGCGGACCTCCTCCTTCAACGCGTTGAGCTTCTCGGAGAACGAGCCGCGAAGCTGGGTGCCCGCCACCAGCGAGGCCATGTCCAGCTCCACCACCACCTTCTCCGCCAGCCCGCCACGCAGCCCCAGCAGCCGCTGCGCCACGCCCTCCACCACCGCCGTCTTGCCCACGCCCGCCTCACCCAGGAGGCAGGGGTTGTTCGTGCGGCGCTTGCCGAGGACGTCGATGACCTCCTCGATTTCGCGCGCGCGGCCCACTACCGGGTCCAGCTTCCCCTCACGGGCCGCCTGGCTCAGGTTGCGACCCAGCGACGTGAGCAGCGGGAACGCCTTGGGGTCCAGCGCCATCGAGGGGCCCTTCGCCACCGCCACGGCCGCCTGGGCGGGACGCGCCGCCGGAGCGGGCGCGGGGGGCAGCGTGGGACGCGCCACGGGCGCCGACGTCGGCGCCGGGGGCGTCACGGTGGGCGTGACGCGCGCGGTCGGAGCGGGAGCCGGAGGAGCGGCAGCGGGGGGCGCGGCCTTCTCCTGCGGCTCCTCGTCCACGTCGATGAGGTCGCGAGGCGACAGCGCGGGCGTCGTCGCGCGCGGGGGGGCGGGGGGAGGAGGCTTCGGCGGCGCGGCCGGCATCGGGCGCGGCAGGCTCACCGCCACCGCGGAGAAGGGCAGGGGAGACGGCGGCGCCCCGAGCGGTCGGCTCTGCACCGGCCGCGAGGTGGTGACGTGCGTGCGCCCCGGCTGCAGCTTGCGCGGCATCCGCCCGCTCACGAAGTAGGAGACCGCCGTGGTGCGCAGCGTCGCCAGATCCAGGCCCGCGTGCATCAGCAGCTCCTGGGCCCCGCAGCGCACCCGCGTCACCGCGATGAGCAGATGGAGGCAGTCCGCCTCCTGGGAACCGCAGCTGACCGCGATTTCACGGGCCTTCTCCCGCAGCTCGCGGACCAGGCCGTCGTGCTCGGCGGGGGCGGCGGTGAGCAGCTGGAGGAGGGCATCCTCGTCCACGCCCCGCTCCTTGAGGAGCAGCTGCGCCCGGTTCTCCACCGTGAACAGCGCCAGGAGCACGTGGGCCGAGGTAAGCTTCTGGGCCACGCTCCGGGCAATGTCGTTGGCTTCTTGGAGGACCTGGGCGAGATCCGTGCTTTCGACCATTCGAGCTCCGGCAGGCGTGCAGCCGAGCGGAATACACCCTCTCGATCCCGACGGCAAAATTTCCGCAACAGGTTGCTACAGGTCTGCGGAATCCTTGAAGTAGAAAGCCGCCCGACCTTCCATGCGGATGGAATTCGGCCGGCTGGCTGCCCGTTCACCGCGGAATTTCGACTGGCCGAGCAATTGCCTGAGGGGGACTGCCGTACTTCCCTCCGAGACCACCCACCTTATGACCTCACTCGTCCAACCCGTGCGCGTCTTCATCGACCCTGTCGAGGGGACGCCCGCCGCCGTCGAAGCCCGCCGTTGGGTCTGGCCCCTCCTCATCCTCGCCCTCTGCGTGTCCGCCTC
Source organism: Myxococcus sp. AS-1-15 (assembly GCF_020037055.1). Lineage (NCBI taxonomy): Bacteria > Pseudomonadati > Myxococcota > Myxococcia > Myxococcales > Myxococcaceae > Myxococcus > Myxococcus sp. AS-1-15. Next base: position 202,800 of record NZ_JAIQDF010000011.1, read on the forward strand.
CGGGACGCTGTTTTCCCTGCGCTGGGACGCGACCCCGGATGTCATCCGTGAGCTCCAGTCCTCCGGGGAGATGGCGACCATCTCCGAGGCGGACCTGAGCGACAAGATCCAGACCGCCTCCCGCAAGGCGCTGGTGGGCGGCATCGCCAAGGGCGTCTTCGTGATGCCGTTCATGGCGCTGCTGCTGGCCGCCATGCTCTGGGTCGTGTCGTGGCTGTTCGACCGGCCCGTCCACTTCGAGAAGCTGATGTCGGTGGCGGCCATCGCGCTGCTGCCCATCGCGCTGTACCACCTCATCCTCACCGGCTGCCTCGCGGCGCAGCACACCGTCTCCGTCTCGCGCGTGCTCCAGCTGGTCCCGTCCCACCTGGGCGCGTTCCTGGGGGAGCTGAGCCCGAAGATGGCGCGCGTCGCCTCCACCGTGGACTTCTTCAACCTCTGGAGCACCGCGCTGCTCGGCCTGGGATTCTCCGCCGCCACCGGCATGCCGCGCACCCGCGCGCTGCTGCTGTCCCTGGCGCTCTACGCGATGTTCGCGGGCGTCATGATGGTGGGCTTGCCCGGCTCGGCGGGAGGTGGCCAATGAACGCCCTCATCGTCGCGACGCTCCTGTCCGCGTCCCCCGCGCCCACGCCCATCACCCTGCAGCAGGCCCGCGAGGAGGGCCGCCAGAGCACCACCGCTCTCACGGCGCTCCAGGACCTGGAGGTCAGCCAGCAGGACGTGAACATCCGCCGCTCCGCGCTCCTGCCCCAGCTCTCCATCAATGGCTTCGTGGGCAAGCGTTGGCTGGGCCGCCGGCAGCAGTTCGACCTGGTGCCGGATGTGAACAACCCCGGCGAGTTCGTGCAGATCTCCGTCGAGTCCAAGCCGACCAGCACGGGCGACTACGACCTGGGCGCCGTCCTGAGCCAGAGCGTCTATGACCGCGCGCTCTGGAAGCAGCTGGAGCAGGCCGGAGTGCTGCGCGACGCGCAGGCGAGCCAGGCCAAGGAGGAGGCGGACACCGCGGAGCTGGAGGCCATCCGCCGCTTCTTCACGCTCTTCCGCACCCAGGCCACCCGCCAGGTGCTGGACGCCACCGTCAAGCGCAGCGAGGAGCAGCTCGAGCGTGCCCGCTCCCTGTTCCTGGCCGGCCGCGTGGGCAAGGTGGAGGAGATCTCCGCCCTGGTGAACCTGGGCAATGATCGCATCTCCTTCGTCCAGTCGCTCAGCCAACTCGTCACGGACCAGGGCCAGCTCGCGGTGTGGCTGACGCGTCCGGGCACCCAGCCCGTGGAGGCGGTGGACCCGGGCGTGCTCCAGTCGGAGCCCGGCCCCGCACCCACCATCGAGCAGGCCATCAGCGTGGCCCGCGAGCAGCGCCCGCTGCTCAAGGCGCTCGAGGCGCGGGTGAGCGCGGCGGAGCTGGAGCGCGCCATCGCCCGCGCGGACTACATCCCGAAGCTGTCGGCCCAGGGCCTCTACACCCGCCAGGGCCCGGACGCCGGCCAGGTCTTCACCGAGCCGCGGCTGCAGAACAACGTCATCGCCCGCCTCAACCTGGACTGGAACATCTTCAACGGCTTCATCACCCCCGCGCAGACCAAGCGGGCCGAGGCCAACATCCGCAAGGCCCAGCTGCAGCTGGCGCAGTCCGCGCGGGAGATCGAGGCCGAGGTGCGCACCGCGCACCAGTCGCTGGAGGCGCAGATCGTCGCCGCCCGGCTGGCCGCGGAGAACCGCGAGGCCGCCGTCCAGGGACTCAACCTGGCCGAGGAGCGCTTCAAGGCCGGTGCGGGCTCCACGCTGGAGGTCCGTGACGCGCAGCTCAGCCTCACGCAGGCGGAGCTCAGCTTGTTGGAAAACAGAATCGATGTCGAAATCGCCCGCTTCACCTTGATGCGGGCCATGGGCGCCCTGATGAGCCCGGGAGAGACGAAATGAAGTGGTGGAAGGGTGTGATCGCCGGTGCGCTGTTCCTCGGTGCCGCGGCCATCACGGCGGGAGGCCTGAAGGAGCGTCCCCCGCCGTCCCAGGAGGTGCAGATCGCCAAGGCTCGCAAGGGCACCATCACCCGCACCATCACCGGCGCGGGCAAGGTGCAGGCGGCCACGACGGTGAAGATCTCCTCCAGCCTCTCTGGAGACCTGGTGGAGCTGCTGGTCAAGGATGGCGACGCGGTGAAGAAGGGCCAGGTTCTGGCCCGCATCGACCGGCGCGTCTACGAGGCGGCGCTGAAGCAGGCGATGGCCTCGCAGAACGCGGCGCGCGCCGACGCCCAGGTGGCGGAGGTGGAGGTCAGCCGCACCACGCAGGAGCTCGGACGCGTGGAGGGCCTGGTGACCAAGGGCCTGGCGTCCGGCGCGGAGCTGGACGTCGCCAAGGCGAGCAAGAACACGGCGGAGGCCCGACTCGCGTCCGCCAGGCAGCTGCTCGCGCGCAACGTCGCCGTCGTGGAGCAGGCGCAGACGGACCTGTCGCGCACGACGATGTTCTCGCCCATCGACGGCAACGTCATCGAGCTGTCGCGCGAGGTGGGTGAGCGCGTGCGCGGCTCGGAGCTGGCCGAGGACGTGGTGATGACCATCGCGGCGCTGTCCGCCATGGAGGTGAAGTTCGAGGTGGGTGAGCACGAGGTGGTGCACCTCAAGCCGGGCCAGCCCGCGGACGTGACGCTGGACGCGCTGGAGGGGCAGACCTTCGCGGGCTCCGTGGTGGAGATCGCCCAGAAGGCGCTCATCAAGAACGAGGGCACGGAGGCCGAGGTGACCAGCTTCCCCGTCACGGTGGCGCTGGACATGCGTCCGCCGGGCGTGCTGCCGGGCATGAGCGCGGAGGCCCGTATCTCCGCGGAGACGCGCAACGACGTCGTCCTGGTGCCCATCCAGGCGGTCACGGTGCGTGCGGAGCGCACGCTGCCCGATTACAAGGAGCCCATCGAGGGTGGCGCGCTCAAGGCGCGGCGCACCGAGTCGCTGGCCAAGGTGGTGTTCGTGGTGGACGCGGCGAACAAGGCGCAGGTGCGGCGGGTGCAGACGGGCATCGCGTCCGACACGGAGCTGGAGATCCTCTCCGGGCTGAACGATGGCGACCGCGTGGTGGAGGGCCCCTACCGCACGCTGTCGAAGGAGCTCAACCACGGGGACAACGTGCAGGAGCCCGAGCAGGGCGGCGGTCCGGGCGGCATGAAGGGCGGGCGGAAGTCGTGAGCCACGGCAGCGGCGCCGGCGATGGCCGGCTCATCCAGGTGGACAACATCACCCGCGTCTTCCACGTCGGTGGCGAGGAGGTGCGGGCGCTGCGAGGCGTCACCTTCGGCGTGGGCCGGGGCGAATGGGTGGCCATCATCGGTCAGTCCGGCTCCGGCAAGAGCACGATGATGAACGTGCTGGGCTGCCTGGATACGCCCTCCAGCGGCCGCTACATGCTCAACGGCAAGGACGTGTCGCGCATGAGCGACGACGAGCTGGCCGTCATCCGCAACGTGGAGATCGGCTTCATCTTCCAGACGTTCCAGCTGCTGCCGAAGGAGACGGCGCTGGCCAACGTGGAGCTGCCGCTGGTGTACCGCGGCATGCCCGCCAAGGAGCGGCGGGAGCGGGCGAAGGCGGCGCTGGACAAGGTGCAGCTCACGCACCGCATGCACCACCGGCCCAACGAGCTGTCGGGCGGTCAGCGTCAGCGCGTGGCGATTGCCCGCGCGCTGGTGTCCGAGCCGTCCATGCTGCTGGCGGACGAGCCCACGGGCAACCTGGACTCGGCCACGGGCGAGGAGATCGTCCGGCTGTTCGAGCAGTTGCACCAGGCCGGCCACACGCTGGTGCTCGTCACGCACGAGCCGAAGCTGGCGGCCCGGTGTCCGAGGGCCATCCGCCTGAGCGACGGTGAGATCGTCGCCGACGGGCCGGGGCGCGAGGTGGCGCTGGGCAACGCCGCGGCGATGGCTGCGGGGGGCGCATGAAGCACTGGGCGGGTTTTCGGGTGGACATCCTGGAGGGCGCGCGCATCGCCCTGTTCTCGCTGCGCGCCAACCGCCTGCGCACCGTGCTGACGACGATGGGCATCGGCATCGGCGTGGCCACGCTGCTGGCCATCGTCGGCATCATCCAGGGGCTCAACACGTCCTTCCACCGGCAGCTCGCGAGCTTCGGGGCGAACACGCTCTACGTGAGCAAGTACCCGATGATCATCAAGGGCGACTGGTGGAAGTACCGCGGGCGCAAGAACTTCACGCTCGACCAGGTGCAGCGGCTGCGCTCCATGGCGCCCTTCATCAGCGCGATGTCGCCGTCGGTGTCGCGGCTGGCGGACGTGTCGTACGCCAGCGAGCAGATGTCCACGGTGCGCATCCAGGGCGTCAACCACGAGTACCTGAGCATCTCCGGGTTCGACATCACCAGCGGGCGCTTCCTCACGGAGGCGGACGAAGAGGTGACGCGGCCGGTGGCGGTGCTGGGCGCGGACGTGGCGGACCGGCTCTTCCCCGGCATCAGCCCGGTGGGGCGCACCATCCGCGTGGACAACCGCTCCTTCCAGGTGGTGGGCACGCTCAGCCGCAAGGGCAAGGTGGTGAACCAGAGCATGGACCTGCTCGTCATCATCCCCTTCAAGACCTTCTACAGCAGCTTCGGCAAGGGGCGCCCGTTCGAGATCGCCATGGCGGTGGCGGACGCGGGCCAGGTGCGCGCGGCCGAGGACCAGCTCATCGGCATCCTCCGGCGCATCCGCGGCACGACGCCGGGTGAGCCGGACGACTTCAACATCAACAAGCCGGAGGCCATGGCGCAGACGTACGCGCAGCTCACGGGCGCGCTGTATGGCGTCGCGGTGGGCGTGGGCCTCATCACGCTGCTGGTGGGCGGCATCGGCATCATGAACATCATGCTGGTGTCGGTGCGCGAGCGGACGCGGGAGATCGGCGTGCGGCGCGCGCTGGGGGCGCGCAAGCGCACCATCGTGGTGCAGTTCCTGATGGAGGCCGCCAGCGTGTCCGCGGTGGGCGGCCTGCTGGGGACGACAGTGGGGCTGGGGACGGCCAAGGTGGTGTCGCTGATAACGCCCCTGGCGGCGGACGTGCAGACGGGCACCATCCTGGGCGGGGTGTTCTTCGCGGCGCTGGTGGGCCTCTTGTTCGGCATCTGGCCGGCGGCGCGCGCGGCGAACCTGGACCCGGTGGAAGCCCTCCGGTACGAGTGAGCCGATGCGAGCCTTCTTCGACAACCTCCGGCTGGCGCTGGGCACGTTCCTGGGCAACCCGCTGCGCTCGCTGCTCACGCTGCTGGGCATCGTCATCGGCGTGGCCACGGTCATCACCATGATGGGGCTCATCGAGGGCCTGCGCACCAAGGTGAACCGCGACCTGGGCCGCCTGGGCGCGCACACCTTCCAGCTCACCAAGTGGCCCGCGGGCGGCTTCGGCCGCTTCAACTGGGCCAAGTTCGCCAAGCGTCCGGACATGACCCTGGAGGACGTGCGCGCCCTGGAGCAGTTCTGTCCGTCGGTGGGGCTGGTGGCGCCCTCGGACGACCAGGGCGGGCAGAAGGTGTCCACGGTGAGCAAGGAGACGCGGCCCGCGGTGCTCATCATGGGCGCGTCCACGACGTACCCGGCGGTGAGCGGGGTGTCCGTGCAGTCCGGCCGCTTCTTCAACGAGGTGGAGGGGCTGGACGGCCGCAACGTCATCATCCTGGGCGTGGACGTGGCGGACGAGCTGTTCCCCGGCATCGACCCGGTGGGCTTCGAGGTCCGCCTGAAGGGCCGGCCGTTCCGGGTGATTGGCGTGCTCCAGCGGCGCGGCAGCTTCCTGGGCATGGTGAGCCTGGACAACCAGGCCATGATCCCGCTGCGCGTGTTCCAGCAGCTCTATGGCAAGGAGCGCTCGCTGGACATCGACATCCAGGCGAAGGACCCCGGCCTGTTCCGCAAGGCGCAGGACGAGGTGGCCACGCTGATGCGCCGCCGGCACAACCTGGCGCCCGACGAGGCCAACGACTTCGAGCTGCACACCAACGAGTCGGTGACGGCGTCGTTCAACCAGCTCTCGCAGGTCATCACCATCGCCGGCGTGGGCGTGTGCCTGTTGTCGCTGGTAGTGGGCGGCATCGGCATCCTGAACATCATGTTGGTGTCGGTGATGGAGCGCACGCGGGAGATTGGCGTGCGCAAGGCGCTGGGCGCGAAGCGGCGGCGCATCCTGGGGCAGTTCGCCACGGAGGCGGTGCTGCTGGCGCTGCTGGGCGGCGCCATGGGGGTGGGCCTGGGCTTCGGCCTGGTGTTCCTGGGCGACTGGATGGTGGGCTTCCCCATGTCCGTGCCGCCGTGGGCCGTGGCCCTGGCGCTGTCGATGAGCTGCGGGGTGGGCCTGTTGTTCGGAATCTACCCGGCCGCCCGCGCCGCGAAGCTGGACCCCGTCGAGGCGATGCGCAACGAGTAGCCGCAAGCGGACCTGTCCGGTTGCCTCCCTCCCCGGACTCCATTAGGGGAGGGGGCATGGCGTCTCGCATCGGCTCGCTGTGGGACTCGGTCGGCAACACCCCGCTGCTTCGCATCGGCTCGCTCAGCCGCGTCACCGGCTGCGACATCCTGGGCAAGGCGGAGTTCATGAACCCGGGCGGCAGCATCAAGGACCGCGCCGCCAAGGGGATGATCCGCCGCGCGGAGGAGCAGGGGCTCTTGAAGCCCGGCGGCACCATCGTCGAGGGCACCGCGGGCAACACGGGCATCGGCCTGGGGCTGCTCGGCCGCGAGCGTGGCTACCGCGTCGTGGTGACGATGCCGGACAACCAGGCGCGCGAGAAGTACGAGTACCTGGAGGCCATGGGCGTGGAGGTCCGCAAGGTGCCGCCCGTGCCCTTCGCCAACCCGGCCCACTTCTTCCACCAGGCCCGCGCGCTGTCGGAGGCGCATGGCTGGTTCTGGGCCAACCAGTTCGAGAACACGGCCAACGGCGACTTCCACTACGAGACGACCGGGCCCGAAATCTGGGAGCAGTGCGAGGGGCACGTGGACGTGCTCGTCGCCTCCGTGGGCAGCGGCGGGACGATGTCCGGCGTCAGTCGCTTCCTCAAGGAGAAGAACCCCGCGCTGCGCGTGGTGCTCGTGGACCCGGCGGGCTCGGGCCTCTACTGCTACGTGCGCGAGGGGAAGCTGGAGTCGTCGGGTTCCTCCATCACCGAGGGCATCGGCATCATGCGACTCACCGCCAACTTCCAGGCCGCTCGCGTGGACGAGGCGATGCGGCTGGGCGACGGCGAGATGCTCGACATGCTCTACCACCTGGCCCGCGAGGACGCGCTGGTGGTGGGCACCTCCGCGGCGCTCAACGTGCGCGCCGCGTATGAAATCGCGCGGCAGCACGCGGGGAAGGGCCTGCGCATCGTCACCTTCCTGTGCGACCACGGCAGCCGCTACGCGTCCAAGGTCTTCAACGCGGAGTTCCTCGCGTCCAAGCAGCTCCAGGTGAAGCCGCTGCCCACCGACGCCCGCTGAGGCCCGGCGTGCAGTCCCCGCCGAAAATACGGACGCCCCCGCAAGGGGCTCCAGGCCCTCGCCAAACGTCCGACAGGACTGGATAGTCTTTCTTCGGTTTCTGGAAAAACCATTGTTGCGGGTTTGCGGCGGCGCTACAGGTGCGCGACCCATCCGTCCCGCGTCGGGGCGGGGGCTCACGAGGGAGTCCGCATGTCGCGCACGGGATTCACATCCAGGGCCTTGGTCCTCGAAGCGGTGTTGGCGGTGGTGCTGATGGCGTGTTCAGGGCCGCCGGACGAGGCGGCGCCGAGGGACGCATCGCTGGAGCGACGGGAGGACGCGGCGCTCGCGACGCGCGTGGTCGGCTACTTCCCGACGTGGGCGGGGGACGTCAACGCGATTCCCTACGAGCGGCTCACGCACATCAACTACGCGTTCGTGGTGCCCACGGCGTGGGGTGGGCTGACGGGCCCTGGGGCGACGGATGCGCGGCTGCGCTCGCTCGTCACCGCGGCGCACGCGCGTGGCGTGAAGGTGCTCATCGCGGTGGGCGGGTGGAACAACGGCGACGACAGCGCCTTCGAGCAGCTCGCGGCGAGCGCGGGCACGCGGACCACGTTCGTCAACACGCTGGTGAGCTACGTCACCACGGCGGGTCTGGACGGGGTGGACATCGACTGGGAGTACCCGGACCCGGGCGCGTCCGCGCAGAACTTCGCGGCGCTCATCCGTGAGCTCGGCGTGGCGATGCGCGCTCGCGGCAAGCTGCTCACCGCGGCGGTGGTGGCCAACGGCTACTACGGTGACGGCGTCCCCGCGTCGACGTTCACCGACTTCGACTTCCTCAACATCATGGCGTACGACGGCGGCCAGCCGCATTCGACGTACGACTACGCGGTGCAGTCGCTGAACTACTGGAAGGGGCGGGGGCTGCCCGCGTCCAAGGCGGTGCTGGGCGTGCCGTTCTACGGGCGCTCGCCGTCGTCGTATGTCGGCTACGCGGACCTGGTCGCTCGCGACGCGCAGGCGCCGTACAAGGACAACGTGGGCGACGTCTTCTACAACGGCATTGCCACCATCCAGGCGAAGACGCGGCTGGCGTTGCAGCAGGGCGGCGGGGTGATGATCTGGGAGCTGAGCCAGGACACGCGCAACGACACGTCGCTGCTGCTCGCCATCTACAACGCGGCGCAAGGCAGCCCGACGCAGCGCTACCGCATCGTCAACAAGAGCACCGGGCGGTGCCTGGACATCGACGGGCCCAGCACGGCGGACGGCGCCACCATCCACCAGTGGGATTGCCATACCGGCGCGAGCCAGATCTGGGTGGTGGAGCCCACCGACAGCGGCTACTCGCGCTTCGTCTCCCTGCACAGCGGCAAGGCGCTGGACGTGCGGGACGTGAGCACCGCGGACGGCGCGGGAATCCAGCAGTGGGGTTATGGCGGCGGCGCCAACCAGCAGTTCCGCGCGGTGGCGACGTCCGGCGGCTACGTCCGCATCGAGGCGCGGCACAGCGGCAAGGTGCTCGACGTGACGAACTGCGGGTCGAGCACCAACGGCACCGTGCTGCAGCAGTGGACCTGGTCCAACAACGACTGCCAGCAGTTCCGACTGGAGCCGCGGTAGCGCACGTCCGCGCGCTCAGTGCGGTGCGGAGAATCGCCCGGGCTCCTGGGTCGAGGGGCCCGGGTGTGTCTTGCGGAACACGTAGTAGTCCGCGTGGCGCGTCCACTCGGGGCGGCCCTCGGAGCGTGACGCGCGAGGCCCCCGCGTGGCCTGTCGGGGGACCAGGTACGTGTCGAGTTCCTGGTCGCTGAAGGTGAACTTGCCGCGCAGCTCCTTCACCACCGCGACGAGCGCCAGGTTCTCCTCGGCCGCGGCGTCGGCCGCGTCGCCGTGGTGGTCGTTCGTCACCAGCAGCCCGCCCACCTTGAGGTACTTCCCGCACGCGCGGGCGATGCCTCCGGCGTAGAGCGAGAGCACCAGGTCGAAGCTCTCGTCCAGGATGGGGATGGGCTGCGTGAAGTCCTGCGCGACGAAGCGCACGTAGGCCTTCTGCGCGTACTGCTGCCGCGAGCTGATCTTGCGCAGCACGCCGTCCTTGTTCGCGAAGAAGCCCTGCGCCAGATCGTTGCGGTCCACGTAGACCACGTGCTGGAAGAAGAACGACGGGGTGATGTGCACGAAGCACCCCGGGTACAGCACCGTGTCCACCGCCACGTAACGCTCGCGGAGCACCTCGAAGAGGCCCGCGCGCTCGAGCTGATGATCGACCACGAAGCCCTGGTAGATCTCCTCGACTCTCTCCATTTCCTGGATTTGAGCCCCTTCCTGGGGCGGCTGACAACTTTGTGACAGCGACGGGCGCGGTGCGCGCGACGGGCGCGGAAAGTCACAGTCGGGGCGGCCGGTGTGGTCCGAGAGGACTCCGTCGCGAGGTGTGCTCAGCCGCGTTCGACGCGTGCGGGTCGACGCGCACTCACCTCCGTGCCTGTGACGAGGGCTTGCATGAAATCCGCACGAACATTCCTTGGGAAGCGCACGGGGGCGCCATCCGCGTTGCACGGCGGAGGGAGAGTCTGGGTGCATGAATCCTCCTGCCTTCCCGCCTCGTGCTCCGAGGACGTCCGATGGCCCCATCCGCGGGGCGTTCCGGTGGCTCGTCGCGCACCACGTCTTCGGCAGTCTCTTCATCGTCGTCTTCGCCACCGCGGTGATTGCCGGTCAGGTGGCGGGGCGGACGGACTTCGCGAACTCGGAGCTGGCGGCCGGGGTGGAGGACCGGTGGGGCGCGCCCGTGGTGCAGCCCGCGCCATCGCTGCGCTACGTGCACAGCGGCACCATCTTCACGGAGCTCAAGCCGTTGGCGTTCGACCGTCAGCACGTGGAGGTGCTGGCGAAGATGAACTACCGCAAGCGAGGCCTGCGCTACTTCTCCGGCTTCGACTTCAACCTGGGCGCGGAGTACGCGGTGGTCAACCGCGAGGGCCACGACATCGACGTGGCGTTCATCTTCCCCATGGAGATGGACAAGTCTCAGGTGCTCCTGTCGGAGCTCCAGTTCCTGGTGGACGGCAAGGAAGCCAGCCTGGACCTGGGCGAGTCCGGCAACCGGCTCGTCTGGACGGGCCGCATCGCCAAGGGGGCCACGGCCCGCTTCGTCATCCGCTACCGCGCGCGAGGGCTCGACTCGTTCATCTACAAGTTGGATCCGGCGCTCTCCGCGCGCGACGTGCGCGTGCACCTGGCCGTCGAGGGCGGGGACAACTACGACTATCCGGCGGGCGTGCTGTCCGCGTCGTCCGTGCAGGCGGGCAGCGACACCGTCACGCTGGACTGGGCGTTCCAGTCGCTCGAGTCCGGCGTCAACCTGGGCGTCATCCTCCCGTCGGAGAAGACGTTCGACTCGATGGTGTCGCGCATGGCGGGGCGCGCGTGGGTGCCGTTCCTGGTGCTGGTGGCGCTGCTCGCGGCGCTGGGCTTGAGGCACAAGCGGCAGCTCGCGCTGCATGAGTCGTATCTGCTCGCCGCCGTGTACGGCTTCTTCTTCGTGCTGCTCGCGTACCTGGCGGCCTTCATGAACTTCTACGTGGCCTATGCGGTGAGCGCGCTGGGCCTGGGCGCGGCGGTGGTGGCGTATGCCCGGTGGCTGTTCCCGAAGGAGCGCACGTCGGTGCTCGCGGGGCTGTGGGCCGCGACGCTGCTGGTGCCCACCGGCGCCGTCATCCTGGAGGGCTACACGGGCCTCATCTACACGCTGGAGATCCTCGCCGGCCTGCTCGGGCTGATGGTGCTCTCCACCCGCGCGAGCGTGCGCGCGTTCCTGTCGGACCTGTCCCAGCCCGGCGCGGCCCCGAGCGCGGCCCCCGTGTCCACCCCTGTCACCCCGGAAGCGAGCTGAGCCCATCATGCGGACCTTTTCCCTCGTCGTCGGAATCCTGCTGCTCGCTCCCGAGGCCCTGGGCGCGCCCGAGTCCACTCCGGCTCCCGCCGGCACCGCCACCGTGCCGCTGGAGCAGCTCATCCCGCTGTATTCGCAGCGACAGACACCACCTCCCGCGCCCCCCACCGAGGCGCTGGTGAAGACCGAGCTGAGCGGACGGTTGTCCGCGGACGCGCTGCAAGTGGAGGCGAGCTTCGAGGTGGAGGTGCTCGCGGATGGACGCTGGACGCAGGTGCGCTTGCTGCAACTCGACGCGGACACGTACCCCACGGCCCTGCCCACGCTGGAGGGCGCCACGGTGGGCGTGGTGGATGGCTTCCTGTGCCTGCTCACGCGGAAGGCGGGGCGTCAGAGCTTCGACGTGAGCCTCACCGTGCGCTCGTCGGGCACGGGGCCGGAGCGTCGCGCGCAGCTCCGCTTCGGTCCTCATGCCTCGCCGGTGCCGCTGGCGCTGGAGGCGGACACGTCCGTGTTCACGCTGCTGGAGTCGCTGCCGTCCTCGGGTGAGGGCTATGCGCTCTATCCGGTGCAGGGCGCGCTGCGGGTGGGCTGGAAGGCGGCGTCCCAGGTGGCGCAGGCGACGAAGCCGCAGGTGCGTCCTCCGCTGGAGCCGCGCATTTCCGAGGCCACCGCGACGTGGGTGTCCACGCTGGAAGGCCGCGCCACGCTGCGCGTCGGCTACACGTTGAGCCTGGACCGTGAGCAGGCGCTGGAGCTGAGCATCCCGGAAGGGCACGCATTGGAGCGCGTCACGCTCAACGCCATCCCCGTGCCCGTGGAGGCGGTGACGGATGGGGTGCTGCGACTGAAGGTGGCGCCCGCGCGACTGGGCGAGACGTCGGGTGCGCTCGAGGTGGTGATGACGCGGGAGCTGGGCGTGTTCCACCTGTCCGGTCGGTTGAAGCTGGCGCTGCCGCGCGTCTCGTGGCCGGTGGCGGAGCTGCGAGCCCGCGCGCACTTCCCCGCGGTGTTCAACTACCGGCGGGAGGGCGGCAGCCTGGAGCAGTTCGAGGCGGCCGAGGCCACGAGCCAGGGCGCGACGTTGCCGGGCAAGGTGCTGCACTTCCGTCAATACCTGGTGGCCGCGTCCTCGCCCACGCTCGAGCTGGGCTACTCGGTGGACATCTCCAACAGCTACTTCCGCTGATGCACGGCGACGGCGAAGGCGGAGCCCTTCGTCTCCGGGCTCGCGGGCAGGAGTTCCAGGGTGGAGCCGAACGCGCGCAGCATGGACTGGGAGATGGTGAGACCCAGGCCCGTGCCTCCGCGCTCGCGCGCCGTGGTGAAGAAGGCGTCGAAGATGCGGGCGCGGTTCGACTCGGAGATGCCTCTCCCGTCGTCCCGCACCACGACGCGCACGACGCCGTCCGCCTGCGTCTCCACGGCGAGCGACACGCGCACGTCCTCGCCACCGTGCTGGCGGGCGTTGGTGACGAGCTGCCAGAGCACGTCCTCCATCACCTCGGAGGGCAGGGCCACGGTGAGGCCCTCGGGAACGGGGCCCACGTCCACGCGCTCCAGTCCCTCCGCGTGGGCCCTCGCGGTGACGGCCTTGAGCAGCGGGGCCAGCTCCACCTGGGCGGGCGTGGCGGTGATGGAGTCGGCGCGGGCCAGCTCCAGCAGGCGTTGCACCAGCCGCGTGAGCCGGCGCGCGTCGGCGTCGATGTTGGAGAGGAAGCGCGTGCGCTGCTCGGGTGTCATCGCGTCCGCGCTGTCGCGCAACAGCTCCACCGCGCCCTGGATGGAGGCCAGTGGCGTCTTGAACTCGTGCGAGACGTTGGCCGCGAAGGAGCGGATGTACTGGTTGCGGTCCCTGAGCGCGGTGGCCATGCCGGCGAGCGACTCGGACAGCTCGGCCAGCTCCGCGACGACGGGACGGGCCAAAGGCTCGTAGCCCTCCGGTGCGCTGGCGGCGATGGCGCGCGTCTGCTTCACCAGGGCCCGCACCGGGCGGCCCAGCAGCGCGGCGGCGGCCAGCGACATCAACCCAAGCGCGCCGAGCAGCACCAGGCCCGTGGCCGTCAGGTTCCAGCGGTCCGCGTACGTGGCCTTGGCGAAGGTCATCGGCGTGCGCGCCAGCACCACCACGCCCCAGACGCGCTCGCCTTGAAGGACGGGCAGCGCCACCGAGACGCGGATGCCGGTGTCTCGACTGAGCGAGGCCAGGGGTGTGTCCTCGGCCTCGGAGTGACGACGGCGCAGCACGCTCGCGGGCTCTCCTCGCAGGGCCTGCTGCACCTCGGGTCGGTCGGCCAGCGTCGTGCCCAGCACGGCCGGGCTGCTGCTGGCCACCACCACGCCGCTGGTGTCGACCACGCGGATGCCCGCGAGCGTGGCGGCACGCACGTTCTCCAGGAGCGGGTTGAGCTTCAGGCCCGTCTCCAGGGCCCACGGCTCGCCGGGCACGAGCGCGCGCGGCGGCTCCTCGTCCGCGGGGAGCGGCTCGTCCGAGGCCTTGAGCGAGGGGAGGATGGGCCGCAGCCGCTTGTCATCGGGGATGGGGAAGGGCCACTTCGCCGTGCGAGCCCGTCCATAGTCGCCCTCGCCGACGCGCTCTGCCAGCGTGGCGCGATAGAGCTCCACCACCACCGCGCCCTGCGTGAGCAGCTCCATCTCCGTCTGGCGGATGAGCTGGTTGTCGTAGACGCGCACGAAGGCGAGCCCACCCAGCGTGAGCACGAAGCCGGCGAGCCCCACGGCCGCGAAGACCATCCACAGCCGGGGCTGGGGGCGGCGGCTACGGGATGGCGAGCCGATAGCCGAGGCCATGCACCGTCTCGATGACTTCGCCGCCGACGCCGGCGAACTTCTGCCGCACCCGACGCACGTGGCTGTCGATGGTCCGGTCACTCACCACGCCGTCGTCGTAGACGCGCGTCATGACCTCGTCCCGGGTGAAGACCTTGCCCGGCACGCGCAACAGCGCCGCGAGCAGGTGGAACTCCGTCACGGTGAGCACCACCTCCCGCTCGCCCCACCAGGCACGGAAGCGCTCCTCGTCCAGCTTCAAGGGACCGCGCATCAACGGCTTCGACGCCGCGGAGGCCGGGTTCTCGGGCGCGGGCCGCGCGCGGCGCAGCACCGCCTTCACGCGCGCCACCAGCTCGCGCGGGCTGAAGGGCTTGGTGAGGTAGTCGTCGCCGCCCAGCTCCAGGCCGAGGATGCGGTCCACCTCGTCGTCCCGCGAGGAGAGGAAGACGATGGGCAGTTCGTGCGTGCGCCGCACCTCGCGGCACACCGTGAGCCCGTCCATCTCCGGCATCATGATGTCCAGGACGATGAGCGCGGGGGGCGAGCGCTGGACGTGGGCCAGCGCCGCTCGCCCCTCCGCGGCCTCCTCCACGCGGAAGCCGCCTTGCTCCAGCGCGAAACGGACGATGTCCCGCAGGTGCGGATCATCATCGACGACCAGGACGGTGGGACGTTCAGCCACGCGGCACTCGGGTTGGGGAGGGCGTGGAGTCTACCTCCGACACGCCCGGACCTGGGCGTACAGTCACCTTTCCATTTTTTATTCGGGTCGGACGCAACCCGGTGCGGGCAGGACCGATAACCCCAAGGAATGCGGTCGTCTGGCTTCGGGGGAAGTCAGCGCCACCTGATTGACGGAAGGACGAGCGACCTCGGGGGAGGGGCTCGTCCGGTTCGAGCCGGGGCGGCTGCCTGCGCCCCGGCTCAGCCTGTCAGTGGGCTTCGCGAACCTTCAGTCGCCGCGAGCGCCGTCGCGGGCGACGGATGGCCACCGCCGCCGCGAGCATCAACACCACCGGAACGAACACCAACAACGTTTGAGCCGTCACCGTCTCCCTCCTCCATGCACTATGGCGGAGGGGTCTGACGTTCCTTCTCCGGAAAACCTGAAATACCCCGGACTCCCGGTGTCAGGAGAGGTGTGACGCTCCGGCTCAGGGGATGCTCAGGTCGGCGGGTTCCCGGGGGGCGACCTCGTAGGTCGTTTCGTACTGGGCGGCGAGCCCCACGACGGTGATGCTCTGGCCGAGGGGCAGGGCTCGCAGCGTGTCCGGGTTGAAGCCGGCGGAGGCGTGGACGAACACCTGGACCTCTCCGGACCCATCGTCGATGTAGAGCTTGTACCCGTAGGGCGAGTCATCCTCGAAGGTCTTGGTCACGGCGCCGGTGACGCGGATGAGCTGGCCTTCGACGGGCTCCTTGACGGAGCCGGTGCCGATGTTCTTCGGGGTGGGTGTCTGGGTTCCACTTCGCGTCGACACGTCCGCGGGCACGGCCTTCAGGATGCGGAGCTGGTTCTGCTCGTCGAGCGTCCCGGTGACGCGAACGCGGGCGCCCACGGCGAGCGACAGCTTCTCCTCCAGCTTGACGTAGACGCCGCCGGTGTCGTCCTGCACCGCGAAGCCCTGATCTCCGAGCGCTGAGCTGAAGGCGCCAGGCGGGACGGTGACGTGGCCTTCGACGGTGACGGCCTCGCCGGTGGCGCGTCCGCGCGCCTCGCCGATGGGCGTCGCGGGTGAGGGGTCGTCCGAGTCGTCACACGCCGGAGCGACGAGGGCGAGAATCGCGAGCAGCACCCAGCTCTTCGCGCGGAACACGGAGCGCGAGCTGGTACGGAGCCTTCCAGGGGAATCGAGCATCCCACCTGTCTAGAGCCTTCCGTGCCTCGCATTCAATCCGGGGAGCGCGTGCGCGGTGGCTCGTCGACACCTCGCGGAGGACTGGAGGTACAGCGG
Source organism: Myxococcus sp. AS-1-15 (assembly GCF_020037055.1). Lineage (NCBI taxonomy): Bacteria > Pseudomonadati > Myxococcota > Myxococcia > Myxococcales > Myxococcaceae > Myxococcus > Myxococcus sp. AS-1-15. Next base: position 218,904 of record NZ_JAIQDF010000011.1, read on the forward strand.
GGCAGGGGCTCCGAGGAGCAGCCCTGCCCGGAGGACGTGGCGCGGGACTACCACCGCTCGATGGAGGTGATGGTCAGCGCGAACGGGGGGCCGGAGAAGCTGGAGTTGTTGGTGCAGGGCCGCTCGGCGATGTCACCCAGGTTGGCCGAGTAGAAGCCGAAGGTGGAGCCGTTGCCCTTCTCGTAGAACACGCTGCCGCCGGGCAGGGTGACCTTCCACACGAAGTTGAAGCTGTCGTACCACTTGGGGGACGTGCGGTGGGAGATGAAGCTGCGCACCGTCACCGTCCAGGTCCACGGCGCGGACGCGGGCGCGGCGACCGTCTGCGTGTTGTCCCAGTCGAAGGCGACCCAGTTGTCCAGCCCGCCCCAGCCGTGGATGAGCTCCACCGACGTGCCCCACGGCAGGGAGAGGTTCCGGTACGACATCCGGATCTCCGCCTCGTAGGAGCTGGCGTACAGACAGGAGTGCAGCGACGCGCGGCCATCCGCCCAGTGCTCGATGGCGAAGGACGACGAGGACGCGAGGAACAGCGCGAGGGCGCAGAGCTTTCGGACAGCCGAGGTCATGAAGAGACTCCCAGGTGATTGGTTCGGCGCGTGTCTCTATCACGAGGGTGGGTTCTCGTGAACTCCCTGTATGTCTGTTCACTCCTCCTTTCCCCGGGAGTTGTCGGGTCCGTGAAACATCGTCTCGTGACGTGGGGCGCTTGCGGAGGCATCCGGAATGACCCATCCCTCCCTGGGGCGTGGGCCGGGTGGGCGGTCCAAAACCGACGCGCATGATTTGCGCACGGGTGTCGACCTGGCCCCGGTTGTGATTGTGTCTGATTCCACTTCCGGCGTGTCTGTCATTGTTGCAGGCTGGGGCTCCGCGCACGGCCAGGCGATTCGCGACTGCGTGCGAGAAGGGGAACATCCATGCGCATGGCGAAGAGTGTCTGCGTCGTCGGCTTCCTGCTGGCGATGGTGGTGGGCTGTGGCTCCGGTTCGCAGTCGGGGGCCGTGCAGTTGGTGATTGGCGACCAGGAGGCGGCGGCGACGGAGGCGAGCGTCGTCCGCATCCAGGTGGTCGTCTCCGGCGCGGACTTCGCGGACATCCAGCAGGACCTGGTGAAGACGGGCTCGGTCTGGGGAGGCACCATCGCCGGGATTCCCGCGGGCACCGACAGGACGCTCACGGTGTCGGCCTTCGCGGCGAACAACGGGCTCGAGTACCAGGGCCAGGCGACGGGCGTCACCATCGTCGGGGGCGAGACGGCGCTGGTGGCCGTCACGCTGCATGACATGACGTTCGGCCATCACGACGACAACGACGTGCCCATCATCGACTCGGTGTCGGTGTCGTCGAGCACGGTGGTGGTCGGGGAGCAGCTCACGCTGGGCGCCACGGCGCATGACCCGGTGCCGAACGACCTGCTGTCGTACTCGTGGGGCGCCACGGCGGGGCAGCTGAGCAGCACCACGGTGGCCAACCCCACGTGGACGGCGCCGACGTCGCCGCAGACGGTGACGCTCACGCTGACGGTGCGCGACCAGCGCAATGGCGTCAGCACCGCGCGCCTCACGGTGGAGGTCGTCGGAGCGCCGCCTCCCCCGGGCGGGAGCGCGGAGGTCCACGTGAGCTTCAACAGGCCGCCGCTGGTGCTCTACGTGCACGCGAGCGAGGGCCGGGTGGTGCTCGGACAGAGCACGGCCGTCATCGCGAACGTGTTCGACCAGGAGCGCGATGCGGTGACCTACCAGTGGACCGCGTCCTGCCCCGGCACGTTCAGCACGCCGACCGGGCAGTCCTCGAACTTCACGCCGACGGAAGTGCCGTCCGGCGCGTGCAACAACTGCAGTGTCACCATGACGGCTCGGGACAGCCGCGGTGGCGTCCGCTCCGGCTCGGTGAAGCTGTGCGTCGTCTCCACGCCCGCGCCGTGACTCCGGGCGTCCGCGGTTGAGCGGCTTCACGGGGGCAGGGGATTCCGCCGCTGCCCCCGCGCATGCCTTCAGCGGATGAGCGGGGTGGTGCGCTCCGAGCCGGTCCTCGACACGCGGCGGGTCTCCCGGCCGTTGAAGTCCACGGCCTCGCCTTCGCCCACCAGCGTGCGGATGGTGATGCGCGACAGGCACTGGCTGTCATCCACGGTGTGCGTCACCACGTAGCGCGGCACGCTGGAGGCGGGCTCACCCAGGCGCAGGCGCATCTCCCGCAGGGCGTCGATGTAGCCCGCCAGCGGCTCCATCCTCGCGAGCGCGCGCCGCAGCACCTTGTCCGAGCGCTTGCTCATCACGCGATCCCACACCAGGTAGCCCGCGCCGAGCGTGGCGGAGCTGGTGAAGAACATCACGAAGTTGAGCATCCCCCCGAGCAGCCGGTTGCGGGTGAAGCCCTGCTCGCCCGTCGCTTCGGTGAGGATGTCCTTGAGCGTCTCCACCGCGGACTGGTTCGCCATCCCCAGCCACTCGCGCGCGTCCTTCGGGCTGCCCAGCAGCAACCGGCACAGGCCCAGGTGCAGGGAGATGAGCGAGACGCGGGCCGTGTCGCGCTCGGCGCCCAGCGCCTCCGTGAAGCGGTGGCCCGCGGCCCTGATCTGCTCCAGCCGCTCGTCGCGCGTACACGAGGGCCGGGTGGAGGCCTCCAGGTGCGCGCGCCCGGCGTGGAATGCGCCCTCGCGCAGCAGGTGCGGCTCCCGATGCAGATGGCCCAGCAGGACCAGCTGCTCTCCCTCCGTCCCAAGCAGCGCCTCCTGCAGCGCCACCGGTCCCTCTTCCTGATGCCTGCCGTTCACCTGTCGAGGTGTGGCCAGGATGAGGTCATTCCACGTCGCCATTCGCGGACTCCCGTGTGCTGCGGCGCCTCTTGTCTCCGGCGATCCCCCTGGAGACCAAGTCTGCCACAGCCACGCGGTTTCACGAGCCTGGGTCAGCGCTTCCGCCACCGCCTCTCGCTCTCTCATCCCTGGATGGCCGCGCGCTTTCAGGCCCGGCAGAAAATGGTGCCCGTGTTCTCGTGAGGTCACGTTTCTTCGCGAGGCTGTCGCGCATTGCTGGATTGGTACCGCGAGAATGATGAGGCCTCGGGCCCATGGGTCCTTCGTGCCCTCCAGAGTGGGATTTCGTGCAGAGCCCTCGTTCGCGAGGGAGGGGTGAGGACGTCCTCGTGGCGGGAGCCGCGTGCGTGTCAGGTGCTCCCGGGCGCGGGGGCCTCGTACATTCGGAAGCGCGTCACGGGGCGATAGCCCATGCGTTGATACACGGGCGCGCCGGCGTCGGTGGCGTGGAGCACGGAGCGCTCGATGCCCCACGTGTCGCGAGCCTCGCGCAGCGCGTGCCTCATGACGAGCTCCGCGGCGCCGAGCCGCCGGTGGCCGGGGGACGTGGCGACGAGCGCGATGTACGCGAGGCCGTCCACCCGGAGCACCACGGTGCTGCTCGCGGGAGCGCCCTCGCGGCAGGCCACGAAGCCTCGGATCTCCTCGTCGTACAGGGCCTCCGCGTCCAGGGCCTCGCGCCCCGACTCGCGGCTCACGTCGTAGGCGAGCGAGTTGATGTCGGCCACGGCCTGGCGTCCCCAGGTGTCCTTCACGGGGCGCACGTCGAGCGAGGGCAGGGCGCGCACGGGCTCCGAGAGCCGCTCGCACACCATGCCGGTGACGGTGGTGAGCGGGCGCAGCTTGTACCAGGCGAGGATGGATTCGGCGCGCTCGCGCACCTGGGGCGCGAGCCAGTCGTCCGAGATGACGAACGTCCACGGATGACGGCCGGTGGAGAAGTAGCGGGCCGCGGACGCGACGGCGGCCGAGAGCGCCTGCTCCGTCGTGGCGGGCGCGCGCAGGAAGGCCGCGTTCATCATCGCCCAGGAGACATGGCTCGACGCGATGAAGACCTCGGGGCGCTCCACCACCTCGCCCGCCCTGCCGCCCAGGGCCATCTTCCGCCAGGCGCCTCGGAATTGCGCATGGGACTCGTCGATCTCTGCCTGCGTCGCGGAGTGCATGGAGGGCTCCAGGGGCGAGGGGTGAAGGATCGATTGTACCCCAGGTGCTCCGTCTGGAGGCGCGGTGCCCCCGGTGCCCTCTGTTCCTGACTCAACGCGTGGCCACGTCGCGCAGCAGGTGATGCGCCTCGCCCAGCAGCGCGAGGAACTCCTCACGCTCCTCGTTGCCCGAGGGCGTCGCGGAGCGCGCGATCTCCCGCACCTGGTCCAGGCTCCATTTCTCCGCGTGGGGGCTGCGTCGCAACAGCTCCGCCGCGCCCATCACCGCGGTCGCGAAGCGCAGGTCCGAAGGGGCCTGCTTGAACGAGGGGGAGAGCGCGCTGGCGGGGAAGGGGAAGGCGCGCTCGGAGGCACTCTCTCCACGAGGGCGCTTGGCGCGCACGCGCACCGTGGCCAGACCCTCGCCCGCGCCGGGCATGAGCTCCAGCTCGTACAGCGCGGTGACGGAGTGGCCCGAGCCCAGCTCTCCCGCGTCCACGCGGTCATCGCGGAAGTCCTCGTCCGCGATGTCGCGGTTCTCGTAGCCGACGAGGCGATAGCGGGACACCTGCTTGGGGTCGAACTCCACCTGGAGCTTCACGTCCTTCGCGATGACCTCCAGCGTGCCTCCGAGCTGCTCCACGAAGATGCGCCGCGCGGCCATCAGCGAGTCCACGTAGTGGTGGTTTCCGTTCCCCTGGTCCGCGAGCTGCTCCATCATCGTGTCCTGGTAGTTGCCCATCCCGAAGCCCACCGTGGTGACGGTGATGCCTTCCTTCACGTGGCCTCGGATGGTCTTCAGGATCTCCTCGTGGGAGGTGCTCCCCACGTTGGCGTCGCCGTCGGACAGGATGACGACGCGCGACACCGACTCGCCATCCATTGTCTTCATCGCCTCCTGGTAGGCCAGCTGGATGCCGGAGCCCATCGCGGTGCTCCCGCCCGCGGTCAGGTCCTCGATGGCGGCGTGGATCCGGGCCTTGTGCTCCATGCCCGTGGGCGGCAGGACGCGGCGCACCGCGCTCGCGTAGGTGACGAGCGCCACGGTGTCGCCGTCGCGGAGCTGGTCCACGAGCATCCGCAGGGCGCGTTTCGCGAGCGGCAGGCGGTCCGGCGACTGCATCGACCCGGAGATGTCCACGAGGAAGGTGAGGTGGGCGGGCTTGCGCTCGGAGACGCTCAGACGCTTGCCCTGCACGCCGACGCGCAGCAGGTGTCGTCCGGGCGTGAAGGGGGAGGGCGCGGCGTCGAGGTGCACGGCGAAGGGGCCCTCGTCCGGTGCGGGCGCGGGGTACGTGTAGCGGAAGTAGTTGAGCATCTCCTCCACGCGCACGGCTTCACGCGGCGGCAGGGTGCCTTCCTTGAGCTTGCGCCGTGCCAGCGTGTACGAGGCCGTGTCGACATCCGCCGCGAACGTGGAGAGGCGGTCCTTCTCCGTGGAGACGAAGGGATTCACGCCGTGGTCGCGGTAGCCCTCCTGGCTGGAAGTGGCGTCGGCAGCAGGACCTCGGGACGAGCCCGCGAGGCGTCCGCTGCCGCGACCCATGGTGCCGATACCCGTGATGCCGCTGCTCTTGCCACCCAGTATCGCGACGCCACCGCCACCGGAGCCGCTGCCCTTGACCCCCAGTCCGCCCTGGCCATGGGCCGCGCCGGCCGCTCCGAACATGTTGCCCATCGCGGAGCGCAGGCGCGCGGAGTTCCCGGAGGGCGGGGGCGCCGCGCTCGGTGCGGGGGCAGGTTTTTCGAGAGCGGCGACGGGGGAGGGGGCATCAGGGCTCGTGGTCCCGGCGGCTGGCGCCAGGGCCGTGTCTGCCTGGGAAGGGGGGGACTTGGAGGCCATCTGTCCCGCGTGCGCGTCACGAGGGGCCAGGTTCTTCGTGTCCACGTCCGATGACCGGCACGAGAACACCACTCCGCTCAACGCGAGCGCACACACGACACCCGTGACGGCCTTGAGGTTCCGCCTCATTCACTGCCTCCCTGTTCCTGGATTCGCCAGTGCTCCGACAGCGGTCCGTGGAAAAGGTTCCGCGGATTCACCCGAGGCCTCGCGCTGGTGTCATCCATCCCCAGCTCAGGTCCGCCGTGTAGTTCGGTCGAAGTATTCGCCAGCCTCCTCGCGGAGGACCTTCCTGGCGTGTTGCTCACAGCGCCAGATGGCATGCCTGTGGTCGGAGGCCTGCTGTGGTGCTCGCCGCCCGACATGTCCACGGTGTATTCGACGTAGAAGCCATAGATGAGGGTGGCCAGGTAGTCCTGCCGCCAGTCCCCGAACTCCCCCGTGCTGAGTTCGCCGAGCACCGCCACGGCGAACGTGGGGTAGCCCGCTGTGCCTCTCAGGCCCTGTTTGTTCATCGTCTGCTGTCACAGCGGATGCGTGCAGCCGGAGACCTCCGAGGACTTGGTGCTCCGGCCCTGGTTGGCGCCTGCTCGCGCGCGTTGGAGGACCTCCCGGACGAGGCCGTCCTCGTCATGGACGCTCACCCTCCAGGCCAGGTCTTCCTTTGACGGCGCTCCCTCCGCGGTGCCTCGCAGGCGGACCCTGGTCCGCGAAGGGCGAGTCCGCGCTGGCCTTCCTGGCGTGGAGTACGTCTTGCGCGGACTCGTCGAAGCGGGGACGCGCTTCGTCTCCGTGCAACGCTCGCTCCGGATGGATGCGCTCGAGAATGGAGGGCAGGTTGACTTCAAGGCTGTCTGATTCGTCGACACGGGCCATGTTCGATGTCTGTGAACCCGGCGCTGGGTTGTCATCACGATGAATCACCGAGGGGCCGCTCGATGTTGTTTTTCAAATGCCCACGGAGGGTGTGCGGGCCTCACGCGGGCTCGCCCGGTCGCCCGCAACTCCGAGCACAACAGACGCGAGCGGTGGACTAGGTTGCGCCGCATGACGCAGGCCGTTTCGGACGCATGGACGTTGCCCTGGCGGGGTCTGGGGCTGAGCAGCAACCTGAGCACCGCGGATGTCCCGCAGCCGTACCGGCTGTTGGACGCGTCGCCGGGGCTCTTCGACTTCGTCGAGTACAGCGCTCCGTTGGACCTGGAGGAGGCGCGTGCCCAGGCCTCGCTGTTTCCGGAGATGTGGCGCCGCCGCGCCGACGTGCCCGTGCTCTTCCACCCCGTGCACCTCAACCTGTGGGGGCCGGAGCTGGAGCCCGCCGCCACGCTGAAGGCCCTGGACGCGCACGCGCGCGCCGTGGGCAGCCCGTGGGTGGGCAATGACGTGGGGTGGTGGCACGTGCAGGGCCAGCCGTTCCCCGGCTACCTCTACATCACGCCCCCGTTCAACGAGGCCGGGCTCGCGGACTGCGCCGCGCACGCGCTCCATGTCCAGTCACACCTCTCCATGCCGCTCGTGCTGGAGAACCCCGCGGTGCTGGCGCGCCGAGGCGAGCTGCACGCGCTCGACTTCCTCGCGAAGCTGCACCAGCGCACGGGGCTGCCGCTGCTCCTGGACCTGGGCCACCTGTTCAGCCACCAGCTCTCCGCCGGGCTGCCGCTCGAGGCGGGCCTGGACGGCTTCCCGCTGGAGCAGGTCGTGGAGATCCACCTCGCGGGCGGTGTGGTGACGCGCCGGGGCTCGCGTCGGTTCTACGTCGACGACCACACGCAGCCGGTGCGCGAGGAGCTGTTCAAGCTGTTGGAGTCCTTGCTACCGCGTTGTCCGTCCCTGCGCGCCGTCACCTTCGAGGGCGACGGCCATCCCCCGGAGGTGGCCCGGCTGTCCCTTCGGCGGCTGCGCACGCTCATCCCCCAGGGCCCTCGCGAGCCGTTGACCCTTCGCGCGCCGGATGTGAGCGCGCCTCCGGTGCTCTCGGGCGACAGCCGGCCGTGGGAGCTGTTCGACGCGGGCCACGGTGTGTCGGCCCCGGACGCGAGCGAGGACCCGGAGGGCACCGCCGCCGACCAGGACTTCCGCCTCGCGGTGGTCGCCGAGGCGCTGGACAAGGACTGGCCGCTGACGCGCCTGCTCCTGGCCGGCACGCGCGAGGCGCTGCTCGACTTCACCCGCTCGCGCGAGTACCGCAACCTCTTCGGCGGGGGAGGGCGCTCGCTGCCGCAGGTCTTCTCCGCCTGGGCGATGCGTCGGCTCCGGGAGCAGCCCGACGAGGGCGCCTCCGCCGCGCTGAGCCTGGAGATGCTCGCGCCCACCACCTTCCTCAAGGCCGCCCCGGCTCCGGGCCCCGGCCAGGTGGGGCTCGCGGAGGACGTCCGGCCCGGCAGCTTCCCCGTGGACCTGTCCGAGCTCGTCTTCGCCGCGCGCGCCGTCCGGCGCCACCTCACCGCCCGTGCGTGGGCATGTGGGGCGCTGGAGCTGTCCGGGCTGGAGGCGCTGGCGCAGGTGGCTCGGCGGCCGGGGGGGACCCCCTGGAGCTTCGCCGTGCGACGCAAGGCCCCGGGATTCGAGGTGTCGGGCGTGTCACGAGGGCTGGCCGTGCTGCTCCGGGAGCTGGGCTCCAGGCCCGTGCCGGTGGAGTCGGTGCCCCCGGAGGTGCTGGCGGAGGGGCTGAATCACCGGATGATCCGCCTGGGGGATGCTTCCGGGTTGGACCGAACCCTTGCGCCTGTGCGTCCGGTAGGGTAGGTCGCGCCGCAATGACGTCGTCACCCCTCGTTATCGGCATCGCGGGTGGCACCGCGTCCGGCAAGACCACCGTCGCCCGAAAGGTTCGTGAGGCGCTTGCCGACTGCCGCGTGGCCTTCATCGATCAGGACTCGTACTACCGGGACCTGAAGGACCTCCCCATCGCGGACCGCCGGGAGGTGAACTTCGACCATCCCGACGCGTTCGACACCGAGTTGCTGGTGAGCCACCTCCGGGAGTTGAAGGCCGGGCGGCCCATCCAGAAGCCCGTCTACGACTTCGTCACCTCGTCGCGTCAGCCCCGCACCATGGGCGTGGACCCGGGGGACATCATCCTCATCGAGGGCATCCTCGTCCTGCACATGAAGGAAGTGCGCGAGCTGATGGACGTGAAGATCTACGTTGACGCGGATGATGACCTGCGCATCCTTCGTCGCCTCACCCGCGACATCAAGGACCGCGGCCGCGACTTCGACCACGTCGTCAGCCAGTACCTGCGCCACGTGCGCCCCATGCACATGGGCTTCGTCGAGCCGTCCAAGCACTTCGCGGACATCATCATCCCGCACGGCGGCAACAACGAGATCGCCATCAGCATGCTGGTGGGCGCGCTGCGCGGGAAGCTCTCCGCTCCGCAGCCGCGCGAGTAGCCCCAGCGCCTCAGCCCACGCGCCGCAGGAAGTCTCCGAGTGGCGCGCGCAGGCGCTCGGTCTCCGTCAGGAGCGCGCCATGGTCCCCCGGGCCGGGCAGCTCCACCAGCCGGGCGCTCACGCCCGCGGCGGACAGCAGGTGGTAGGTGTCCCGCACCCGGTTCACCGGCGCGAGCACGTCCGAGCTCCCCGCCACCAGCAGCACCCGCGCCCGGATCTGCGCGAAGCAGTCCGCCACGTCACAGCCCGAGTAGGCCGAGCACAGCGTCGCCCATGACGAAGCGTCGAACGACTCGGAGAAGGCGTCCGCCTCCGCGTCCAGCGCGAGCCTCGCCGCCTCGGCGTCGGCGAAGCGCTGCGACAGGTACTCGCGGCCGTAGAGCAGCTTCTGGAAGTCCAGCCTCAGCCGCCGCATCGTCTTGCGAGGCTGCGCGTCCGGCTCATAGAGGCCCTCGCGGAAGTCCGGGTCCGCGCGCAACAGCTGCCACGCCAGGCCCAGCTTCTCGCGCACGCCCTCCGGCAGCGCGCGCGCCGAGCCGATGGCCACCACCGAGTCGGACAGCTCCGGGAACAGCGCCGCCAGCCGCAGCGCCACCTGCGCGCCCAGGCCCACGCCCACCAGCGCGCGCACGTGGTTCAGCCCCCGGGCTCGCAGCAGCGCGGACACCCCGCGCGCCATGTCGAGCACCGTGAGGGGAGGCAGGCTCAGGCCCAGTCGCTCGCCCGTCTCCCGGTCCATCGACGCGTTCGAGGTGCTGCCGAACGGACTGCCCAAGAGCCCCGGGACGATGACCGGCATGATGTCCGGGTCCAACGGCAGCCCCGGCCCCACCAGCTCACGCGCCCAACCCGACGGCTGATACGCGGAGTCCTCCGCCGGCCCCACCGCCCGGTGCGAATGCGACAGGTCGTGCAGCAGCACCACCGCTTTGCCGTCGCACGGTTCTCCGTACGCCTCCCACGCCACCTGGGGGTTGCGCAGCAGCTCGCCTTCCTCCAGAGGGAGCAGGGAGGTGAACAGGTGGGTGCCGGTGGCCTGGATCACGTTGGGGAATTTTCATATCACTGCCTGCTCCACCGCACAGGAGACTGCCGCTTGAAGCGCTATTTCGGAGTCATTGTCCTCGTCGCTGGTGTGCTGCTGGGCGCCATCATGAGCTACCGCAGCGCCAGTGCCCGCACCAAGGAGGCGCAGCGCGAGGCAGACGTCCAGCGCATCCGCGCGGACTATCTGGAGCGCGTGGCCTGGCTCCGGGTCAATCCGGACGAGAACGCCTATCGCGAGGAGCTCAAGCCGTTCTTCAAGACGTACTTCGAGCAGGTGGATGACCACCTGAAGGCGTTCAACGGGAACAAGAACTTCGACGGCTATCTCCAGGAGCTGGAGAAGCGGGCGGAGAAGGACGAGCGCGCCGGGGACCGCAAGGCGTTCTACGACTACACGCGCAAGGTGTTCGACAGCCTGCGCGAGGGTCGCTACCGCCCGGTGTGGACGGCGACGGACAAGGGCATGCGCCTGGACGTGGTGTCCTCGGACACCATCATGGTGATGGGCAAGCCGCAGATCCGGCTGCAGCTCGCGCTGTGGGGCGCGCAGCGGCAGCTCAAGGACGAGGGCAAGGTCCTCAAGATGCTGACCAGCGCCACGTTCGACACGGTGTGGAAGCTCACCGACGCGAAGGGGAAGCTCCTGGGCGAGATGCGCGGTGGGGATCCGTCGATGAAGATCGACCACCCGGAGCGCTTCATCGCGGAGTTCCCGCCGCAGCTGGTGCTGGGCCACTACGACCTGGACCTGATGCCCAACGAGGTGGCGAAGCTGGACATGACCATCACCGTCTCGTCGCGCTCGCCCTCGGGCGGGGACGCCACGGCCACGTACGTGTGGAAGCTGGACGTGCCCTCGGAGTGGAAGCTGGGCGCGGGTGAGACGTGGGAGGGCGCCACGCAGGAGGAGCGTCCCGAGGAGGAGATCGACCCGGCGAAGAAGGCCGCCGCGAACTAGCGGTGTGTCGGGTGGGGGAGGGCGAAGCGGGTGTTCGCCCTCACTCCACCACGGTGAAGTGGGAGCCCAGCCGGTACGCGGACAGCGCGCCGGTGTCGTCCAGGAAGTAGAGGTTGAGGCGCACGTCGGCCTGGAGCGCGACGAGCCCCGCCCCCGCGCGCACCTCGGCCAGCACCTGGCCTCCTCGAGGGTCCACCGCGCGCACCCGCTCACCCGGCACCAGCGTCACCCCGCGCGCGGTGCGTGCCGGCAGTGCGCCGATGAGCGGCTCCCCCGCGGCGCCCACGCGCCAGTCCACGGTGCCCGACGAGGCCACGCGCGCCGCGGCCCCCGAGGCGCTGGTCACCACCACGGCGCGAGGCAGGGGCGAGAGCGCGTACGGCCCCGGCCCCAGGTTCAGCGGCCGCTCCCACACGCGCTGGCCCTTGGCGTCCAGGCACAAGAGCATGCCTTCGCGCTCGCGCTCCCCGGCGATGAAGACGCGCGAGCCCACCGGCAGCGGCGCCGACGGGTGGGTGAGGTCCGGCTCGTGCGTCCACGCCGCCTCGCCCGTGTGCGCGTCCGCGAGCAGCAGCGCCCAGTGCGAACCCCGACCGAGCAGCGCGAGGAACCGACGACCCCACGGCACCGGAGCGCCGTGGAAGGGCAGGGGCGCGCGCATCCGGTAGCGCACCTGTCCATCCTCCAGGTCGAGCCCGTAGACATAGCCGGAGTCCGTGGTGACGAGGGCGCGGTGGCCCTGCGTCGTCAGCCAGCTTCGCTGCGTGCGCGGAGGGGCCAGCCGCCACACCTCGCGCCCGGTGGCCTCCGCGAAGGCCACCACGGTGCGGTCCTCGGACAGCGTGAGCAAGAGCCCGTCCTTGCGCAGGAGCAGCGGCCCCAGGGGGATGCCGTCGTGGTCATGCAGCCAGCGCGCCCCCGCGCCCCGGCCCGTGAAGCCGTACACGCGGGAGAGGTCCGCCGCCACCGCGTGGCCGTCCGCCGAGGCCGCCACGCCCAGCGCCGCGGCGCGGCGCCACAGCCGAGACCCGTCCTTGCGCGAGAAGGCCACCGCCGCTTGAGGCGAGCAGCACACCGGCCCGTGACGTCCGAGCAGCAGCCGCGACTCCTCCGCGTCCTCGAGCCCGCGCTGCTCCCACAGCCGCTCGAAGCGCAGCCGTCGCAGCCGGCCGGGGACCTTGAGCGGCTTGGAGGCGCTCTCCGTCGTCCGGGTGCGCTTCTCCCGCGCCGCGCCGGACTGCTCGGGGGGCTCCACGGGGCCGCGCAGATGGGAGAGGCCCTCCCGGCAGCGCTCCGCCAGCTCCACCAGGTAGGGGTTGCCCACCTGCGTCCGGTCCTCCTCCGCGAAGGTGGCCGCGAGCGCCTCGCCCAGGTGGAAGAGGCTCGCCGCGAGCTGCATGCCGGTGAGCGGGAAGGGCACGCCCGCGCGGCCCACCCGCGCCTTGCCGGCCTCCAGGTCGAGCAGCAGCGGGGAGCGGGTGCCCGCGGGCTCCAGCTGGAACCGGGGCTCCTTGAGCTCCACCGCCCGAGCCAGCTCCACCGCCTGGCGCGACAGCTCCAGCACCGTGAGGAACGGCGGCGCCTGGACCTTCCACGCCTCCGGCTTGCCGGGCAGGGCGAGCCACACCTCGCCTGGGCCCAGCAGGGGGGCCAGCGTCCCGGACGGGCTCCGCTTGCCTCCGGAGCAATGCCCCCGGGCGCCGGCGTCCCGGAGCTCGAAGCCGAAGCCGGGCGTCTGGGGCGGCTCCACGCGCTTCACCGAGGGGCGGGCGGGCTCCTCATCCGGGGGACGGGAAGGCCTCGCGAGCTGCTTGAGCGGCTCCGCCAGCGCCTGGGCGAGGGGGGCGGAGACGCTCTTGGGGGCCACCTGGGTGACGTCCGCGAGGAAGCGCGCGCCGGTGGCCTTCACGGCCTCGGTCAGCTCCTGGGCGTCCACCCTGACGGGGGGCCGCATCAGCCGGGCGGGGCGGGCCAGGCTCACCACGAGCAGCTCCACCTCGGCGCCCACCCGTCTCAGGACCAGCTCCAGGTGGGCCTCCGCCAGGGAGACCTGGGCCATGGGCCGGCCCCCCGTGCGAAGAGAGGCCACTGCGCGCACCAAAGCGGGCACCACTTCTGCTAAGGACTCCTCCACCGCTCCGGACAGCAGGTCCACGCCGTCCAGTTCCAGTGCGATGGAATCCAGCGGGGAGGCCGAGGGTTCGCGTTTCCAGCGCTGTCCGATGCGTATGCGGGTCATCTTCCGTTCGTTGACAAGCCAGTTTAGCGATGGCTAGCATCCGCCGCCCATACGGACCTACATTTTTGTAACCGTTCGGAATTCTTGGGGAATACTCGATGACATTTTACGAGGCCGCGCTCCGCATCCTGGAGAGCGAAGGACGTCCCCTCCACTTCCTTGAAATCACCGAGAAGTCCATCCAACAAAGCCTGCTCTCCCACGTCGGCAAGACGCCCGAGGTGACGATGCTCTCGCGCCTGGCCGCCATGGCGCGTCGCACGAGGGATCGCAAGGTGATTGTGACGGCGAAGGACACCTTCGCCCTGGTGGATTGGTCGATTCCCGAGGACGTGGAGGCGCTGGCGCAGACAGGCGTAATCGAGCCGAATCCGGAAGAGGACCTGCCGCCGCTCAGGCCGGCGGAGCGCCATCCGGAGCCGCGCACGGACAACGTGCGAGCCGCGGGCCGGGGCAGTGAGCGCAAGCGCCGCCGGGACGAGGACGAGGAGCGGGGTGGAAAGCGCAAGCGCTTCCCGCCGCTGCCGGAGGTGGTGTTCGAGATCCTCAGCGACGCCGACGGTGGGCTGCGCACGGAGGCCATCATCGAGCGCGCCCGGAGCAAGGAGCTGTGCGCCGAGGACCTCACGGTGGAGGCGGTGCTCACGGCGCTCCTGGAGGACAACCAGCGTCGCATCGACGCGGGTCGCCGGCCGCAGTACGCGTTCAACAAGGACTCCGGCGAGGTGACGCTGGAGCGCGCGGGCTCGCCGAGCGAGGCGCCGTCGCTGGAGCTGCAGGCCGCGTTCGCGCAGGCGCTGGGGATTCCGCTGGAGGCGGGCCGGCCGGTGCTGGCGCGCTCCTCGGCCGCGGCGGTCGCGGGCGAGCCGGTGGTGGACGCGGCGCTGCTCACCACGCTGCGCACGTCGCTCAAGGACGCGCGCCGCGCGGTGGCGCGAGGGCTGCGCAAGCGCCTGGGCGACGCGGACGTGGGCACGTTCGAGAAGTCCGTCGTGAAGATGATGCACGGGCTGGGCTTCCGCGAGCTGAAGGTGGCCAAGCGCTCCAAGGAAGGCCCCCTGCTCACCGCGCGCAAGCGCGAGGGCAGCGTGGAGCTGCGCTACGCGGTGCGGATGCTCAAGGGCACGCCCGGCATCGACCGCAAGTGCGTGCAGGAGCTGCGGCGCGACCTGAGCCACTACTCGGCGCAGGTGGGCCTGCTGGTGAGCGCGGGCGACGTGCGCGGCGACGCGCGCACCGAGGCGCAGGCCAGCGGCTCGCTGGTGATGCTGTGGTGCGGCGACGCGCTGGGTGAGAAGTTCCTGGAGGCCGAGACGGCCGTCACCGTCACCCGGGTGGAGCTGTACGAGATCGACGAGCGCTTCTTCGAGGCCGCCAAGCTGGACGCCGAGGAGGCCCAGAAGCGCCGCGAGGAGCGTCAGCGCGAGAAGCAGTCCCGCGAGGACGAGTCCCCCGAGGTCGCCGCGTCGTCGGAGCGCCCGCGCGAGAAGCGTCGCCGCGAGCGTGGCGAGAAGCGCGCGTCCGCTTCGCCTTCGTCCGACGAGGTGGAGGTCTCCTCCGAGGGCGGTGAGGCTCGCGCCCAGGGCGACGTCGCGGTCGAGGCCGCTCCCGCCGTGTCCGCGCCCGCGCCCCAGAACACGGGCTCCGAGGACGAGGAGGGCGAGGACGACGACGAGGGTGATGACGACGACCTGGAGGCCGCGAGCGCCTTCGTGGGGGCCCGTCCGGAGGGCGCCGAAGCGAACGGCGAGCCCGGCCAGGGAGACCGCAAGCGCCGCCGCCGTCGCCGTCGTGGACGTCGGGGTCGTGGGAACCGGGGTGCCGAGGCTGGCGCCACTCCGGCGGGTGGCACTCCGGCGGAGGCCGCGAGCGGCGCCGCTCCCACGGGCGAGGCCGCGAGCGCGCCCCAGGCGCAGGCGGAGGGCGCTCCCGCTCCCGAGGGTGAGGCGAGCATCGCCGCGCCCCAGCCCCAGGCGGAGGGCACCCCCTCTCCCGACGGTGAGGCGGGCATCGCGAAGCACCAGGACCTGGTGGCCGCGCCCGAGGTCAACGTGAGCGAGGCCACCGCGCCGAGCCCGGAGGCCGTCCCCGTGGCGGGTTCCCTGGCCGAGGCGCTGGAGGCCAGCACCCGGACCGAGGGCATCACCGAGCCCGAGGCGCCGGTCCGCGAGGCGCAGGTCCAGCCGGAGGCGGTCGTCCCGTCCGTGTCCGGTCCGGAAGCGGAGTCGCACGAGGTGCGAGAGGATGCGCACCGTCCCGCGAAGAGCCCGTCCGAAGGGGGAGAGGGCTGACACCGTCTGGCGCGGAGGGTGGGAATGGCCGGCGCGGGCCCGCTTCGGGTGTTACCCTGAGGGGGCGATGAAGCCGGCCCTGATTCTCGCCTTCTGCGCCGTCCTCCTCGGCGCCTGCCGCTCGCAGGCGCCGCGCTACCCCGTCTCTCCGGTGGATGTCTCCGGAGCGACGGTGAAGGACAACGCCCTCCTGGGCCTGGCGCCCGAGGGCGTGGCGACGTTGTTCACCCAGTCCCTGAAGTCCTCCGGCCGCTTCGAGCTGAAGGGCGACGAGGTGACGAAGGACGTCCGGCCCTGGCGCCTGACGTTGGACGTGCCCTTCACGCGCGAGGTCCTGAAGGACGGGGATCCGCGCAGCTTCGCCGAGGTGGGCGCCAACCTCGTGCTGGAGCGCTTCGGAGGGGAGCTGCCCCAGCACTACGAGGTGGTGGGACTGGGCGAGGCGCCGGTGATGGAGGACTCGCCCGCGGGCCGGCAGGCCGCCATGCGCGCCGCGCTGGACGCCGTGCTCAAGCAGGTGACGGACTCCGCGGTGATGCAGCTCAACGCGCTGGAGCGCACGGACGACGTGCTGGTGCAGGAGCTGCGCGCGGACGATGCGCGGCTGCGTGAGTTCGCGCTGCGCACGCTGGCCGAGCGCCAGCACCCCGCCGCGGCGCCGCTGCTCATCGAGCGGCTCAAGGAGTCCTCGGACGGGGACGTGCTGCGCAAGACGATTGGCGCGCTGGTGGAGATGAAGGCGCGCGTGGCGGTGCCGGCGCTCATCGACCTGGCGCGCGGCAAGGACAACGGCTTCGTGCAGGAGCTCGTCTTCGCGGTGGGCGAGATTGGTGGCCCGGAGGCGGAGGCGTACCTGTATACGGTGGCCCAGGGGCATGACGCGCCCGCCGTGCAGGCCGCGGCGCAGCAGGCCCTGGAGACGCTCTACGCTTCACGCAAGCACATCACCGCGGAGGCGCGTGGCCGGGACCACGCGGACTGACATCGAGATGAACCGTTCGTTCGGAGTGGGCGCCGCCGCCCTGCTGGCCACGATGATGCTGGGGAGCGGCTGCTCCAAGCGCGTGGAGTCGGAGTCGCAGACGTCGGCCGTGGCCGGGAGCGTGGCGGACTACTACCCGCTCGCGGTGGGCAACAGCTGGACGTACCGGCAGAACGGCCGCGCCGACAAGCTCGTCACGGTGGAGATCCTCAAGCAGGAGGAGGGCTTCTTCCACGACAACCAGGGCGGCCAGCTCGCCGTGGATGCCTACGGGCTGAGGGACCCCAAGCGCTACCTGCTGCGGGGCCCCCTGGAGACCGGGCACGCGTGGACGAACGTGGTGTCGGTGTCGTCCACCGAGCGCTATCGCATCGTCCAGGCGGGCAGCGCGTGTGACACCCCCGCGGGCACCTTCCCGTCCTGCGTGCAGGTGGAGGGGCGCAACCGGGTGGATGCCCAGGCCACGCTCGTCAACGCGATGACGTTCGCGCCGGGCGTCGGGATGGTGCGCATGGAGATCTTCCTGGAGACGGCGAGCCAGCAGCGCATCCCCCAGACGCACCTGGAGCTCACCGCCTACGAGGTGGGTGGGAGTCGTGCCCCCGGGGCGAGCACCCCACCGGCCGGCTGAAGGCCGGGACGGAGGGCGAGGAGGGGCCGCCGAGGGCCCCGGCCCGGCGAGTTGAAAGCCCGGCCGCCGCTCCGTACCCTTGCGCTCTCGTGAGGTGTCGCCGTGGCCCTGGAATCGACCGAGCAGACGCAGGAGGAACTCATCCTCGGGTTCCTCTCCGAGAGTGGTGAGGACTACACCTCCGGGGAGGCCCTGTCGGGCAAGCTGGGGCTGTCCCGCACGGCGGTCTGGAAGCGGGTGGAGGCCCTGCGCATCAAGGGCTATCGCATCGAGGCCATCCCCGCCCGGGGCTACCGGCTGGTGGAGGTCCCGGACCGCCTCACCGCGCTGGAGGTCGCGCCGCTGCTGGAGACCCATGACCTGGGCCGGACGGTCCATCACCACGCGGTGCTGGGCTCCACCAA
Source organism: Myxococcus sp. AS-1-15 (assembly GCF_020037055.1). NCBI lineage: Bacteria > Pseudomonadati > Myxococcota > Myxococcia > Myxococcales > Myxococcaceae > Myxococcus > Myxococcus sp. AS-1-15. The sequence continues at coordinate 236,660 of NZ_JAIQDF010000011.1, forward strand.
CGAGGTGGCGTTCCGGCTGGCGCAGGACGGCGCCGAGCACGGCGAGGTGGTGGTGGCCGAGCAGCAGACCTCTGGCAAGGGCCGCCGGGGCCGCGCCTGGGTGTCGCCGCCGGGGCTGAACCTGTACTTCTCCGCCATCCTCCGCCCGGAGCTGCCGCCCCAGCGCGCGCCGGAGCTGACGCTGGTGGCCGCCGTCGCGCTGGCGGAGACGCTGCGCGAGTGCGGGGTGGACGCCGCCATCAAGTGGCCCAACGACGTGCACATCGACGGGCGCAAGGTGGCGGGCATCCTCACGGAGCTGTCGGCCGAGCCGGAGCGGGTGCACTTCGTCATCGTCGGGGTGGGGGTCAACCTCAACTGCCAGGACGAGCACTTCCCCGAGGAGCTGCGCGGGGTGGCCACCTCGCTGTCGCTGGCCCGGGGCGAGAAGGTGCACCGCGCCCGGTTCGCCGCCTCCCTGTGGACGCGCATGGAGGAGTGGCTGGACCTGTACCTGGAGACGGGGTTCGACGCGGTGCGCGCCCGGTGGAAGGAGCTGTCGTCCACCCTGGGGCAGGACGTGCTGGTGCGCACGGACCGCAGCGAGTTGCGGGGCCTGGCCGAGGACATCGACCCGTCCGGCGCGTTGCTGGTGCGCACGGAGGGCGGACAGCTGGAGCGCGTGCTGGCCGGAGACGTGGAGCAGCTGCGCCCCAGGCAGTCGCCGCGCTCGCGCCAGACGCCCCGCTGAGCGGCGCCTTCGGAGTAGAGTGCGCGGGGTGATGCTCCTGGCCATCGACGTTGGCAACACCAACACCGCCCTCGGGGTGTTCGAGGGCCGACGGCTGCTCGACCACTGGCGCGTGGAGACGAGCACCCGGCGCACCTCGGATGAGTACGGCATCCTGGTGCGCCAGCTCTTCTCGCACAGCGGCATCGACGCGGCGAAGGTGGGCGCGGTGGCGGTGTCCAGCGTGGTGCCGCCGCTCCAGTTCAGCCTGGAGAAGATGAGCGAGCGCTACTTCCGCATGCGGCCCATGTTCGTGGGGCCTGGCGTGAAGACGGGCATGCCCATCCTCTACGACAACCCTCGCGAGGTGGGCGCGGACCGCATCGTCAACGCGGTGTCCGCGTACGAGAAGCACCGCTCGGCGCTCATCGTCGTGGACTTCGGCACCGCCACCACGTTCGACGCGGTGTCCGCGCGGGGCGAGTACCTGGGCGGCTGCATCTGCCCGGGCATCAACATCTCCATGGAGGCCTTGTTCCAGAACGCCTCCAAGCTGCCGCGCGTGGAGTTCGCGCGGCCGCCGCATGTCATCGGCCGCAACACGGTGCACTCGATGCAGTCGGGGCTCGTGTACGGCTACGTCGGGATGGTGGACGGCATCTGCGCGCGCATGCAGGCCGACCTGGGCCACCCCGTGAGGGTCGTCGCCACCGGAGGGCTCGCGCCGCTGGTGGCCAGTGAATCCAAGGCCATCCACGAAGTGGACGAGTTCCTCACGCTCGAGGGCCTGCGCATCATCTACGGAAGGAACCACGCGACATGACCACCGCCGCCCCCAGCAACGTCCCGGCGCCTCCCCCGGGCTGCCCCTTCAACGCGGAGTTCCTCCCGCCCAACCTGCGCAAGCACGTGGACCCGGCCGCGCCGGTGCCGCTGCGGATGATGGCCGCCAAGTCGCTCGTGCCGCTCAGCCCGTCCGACATGCTGGGCGCGCTGTACATGCTGACGTACGACCCGGACGCGGGCGTGCGCGAGACGGCGGCGAAGACGTCCGCGGGCCTGCCCGAGAAGATCCTCGGCTCCGCGCTGCGCGACGAGGAGGTGCAGCCCCAGGTGCTGGGCTACTTCCTCGGGCTGCTCAAGGACAAGGATGCCTACGCGGAGATGCTCGTCCTCAACTCGAACACGCCCGACGAGGCCGTGGCCCAGGTGGCGCGCGAGTGTGGACCGAAGCTGGCGGAGATCATCGGGCAGAATCAGCTGCGCCTGTTGCGCTACGAGGACATCCTGCGCGGCCTGTGCGCCAACGCCCAGGCGCCGGTGTCCCTCATCGACAGCGTCTGTGACTTCGCGGTGCGCAGCGGCCTGCAGCTGACGGACGTGCCGCAGATGAAGGCCGCGCGCGTGCGCCTGTTCGGCCCCGAGGCCGCCGAGGCGCCGCCGGACCCGGGCCCCACCGCGCAGGAGGTGCTCCAGGAGATGGGCGGCGAGGTGGCGGACGAGAACGCCGCGCCCATGGAGGAGGGCAAGCGCCTGACGCTGGCCCAGCGGCTGATGAAGATGTCCATCGCGGAGAAGATCAAGCTGGCCACGCTGGGCAACAAGGAGGCCCGCGGCGCGCTCATCCGCGAGACGAACAAGCTGGTCGCCGTGGCCGTCATCCGCAGCCCGCGCATCACCGACGGCGAGGTGCTCGCGTGCGCCTCCAACCGCGCGATGATGGATGACGTGCTGCGCGTCATCTACAACAACCGCGAGTGGACCAAGAACATGAAGGTGAAGCTGGCCCTGGTGAAGAACCCCAAGGTGCCGCTCACCGTCACGATGAAGTTCCTCAACGCCCTGCGCGACGGCGAGCTCAAGGACCTGAGCCGCGACAAGAACGTGCCGGCCGCGGTGCAGACGTTCGCCAAGAAGCTGCTGGAGAAGAAGACCGCCCCCAAGAAGACCGACGACAAGTAGACGGGGCGGGGTGGGGGAGCCCTCTTTCAAAGAGGGCTTCGACCCCGGGTTCCACCGCCGCTCCAGCGCCTTGCATCGAGCCAGTGGCGGGAGCGGCGTGGGGGCTGCCTCAGGCCGCCGCTTCGTCGGCGTCGTCGGCCACGGAGGAGGCGTTCTCCTCGAGCAGCTGCTGGGCGATGGCGAGCGCCTTCTTCGTCTTCTCGCGCAGCTTCTCGTCGTTCTTGATGCGCGCGTAGAGCTTGGTGACCCGCTCCTCGTTGCGCACGGCGGTGGCCTCCAGCTCGGCGATGCGGCGGCGCAGCTCGTCGGCCTCCTCGGCCGCGCGGGTGCCCTGCTCGGACAGCTCCGTCTGCGTCTGCTCCAGCTGGGAGCGCAGCTCCTCGGCCTCGCGCTGGGCGCTCTCCACCTGTCCGCGCAGGGTGTCGGCCTCCTCGCGCGCCGTCTGCACGTCGACCTCGAGCTGACCGGTGCGGTTGCGCAGCTCCTCCAGCTCCGCGTTGAGGCCCGCCGTCTGCGCGGCCTGCTGATCCAGCTCCTCCTGGAGCGTCGTCACCTGGGCGGCGGCGCCACGCGCCTCCTCCTTGGAGGTGGCGAGCTGCTGGTCCACGCGCTTGCGCTCCGCCGTCAGCGTGTCCACGCGGGTGGTGAGCGTCTTGATCTGCGCGTCGCGCCGGGCCATCTCCGACTCGGTCGTGCTGGACGCCTGCTCGAGCTCCAGGTGCTGGTCCTTGAGCTCGACGATCTCCTGGTCCTTCTGGTTCAGCTCCGTCTTGAGTCGGAGGATCTCCTTGTCGCGCTTGTTGACGGCGTCGCGCAGCGCGAAGGTGTCCTTGTCGTTCTTGCCGGTGGCGGCGCGGGCCGTCTCCAGCTCGGTGGCCTTGCCCTCCAGCTCGGCCTCCAGCTCACGCACCCGGTCCTCGGCCTGGGAGGCGGTGCCGCGCGAGTCCTCCAACGCGGCCTGCAGCTCGGCCACCTTCGCGCGCAGGCTGCGCAGCTCGGCGGCGTCCGCGGCGGAGGTGACAGGCGCCGCGGCCACGGGCGCGCTGGTGGCCACCGCGGGCGTGCGCGCGGGCGGCGTCGGCGTGCGCGCGGGGGGCGGGGTGGTGGCCTTGGGCGGCTCGATGACCTTCAGCGGGGCGGGCGCCACCGGCGCGGTGGCGACGGGCATGAAGCCCACGACCGTCTTCTCCGAGTCGTCCAGCGAGTCCAGCGCATCGTCCGCGTCCGAGCCGAGCGCGTCCAGGCCGGAGAAGTCCTCCTCCACGCCCTCGACGACGGCGTCGGGCGGGGCCTCCACGGGCTCCTCGACGATGGCGGCGGGCTCGGGCTCCGGCGACGACATGTCGCTGAACGCCGCGTCCAGGTCCAGCTCCTCGCCGGCGACCGCGGGCTCCTCGTCCTCGCCGGTGTCGACGGAGATCTCCTCACCGAAGTCCGCCGTCATCGGCTCGTCGCCGAGCGCGTCCAGCGTGAGGCTCTCGTCGACCACATCCTCGGAGACGGCCACTTCGGGGAAGCCGATGATGGCGCCCACGCGCTCGGTGAGCAGGTTGGCGTCCACCGGCATGGGCACGTACTCGTCCGCGTGCGCCTTCAGCTTGCGGTGCTGCGCGAAGCCATCCGGGTTGCCGACGATGACGATGGGGACGTTCTTGAGGTCGTCGTCCTTCTTCAGCTTGCCGCAGATGAGGTAGCCGTTCTGTCCGGCGGACAGCTCCACCGCCAGCACGACGAGGTCGGGCCTGTCGCGGCGAATCTGCTCCACGCTGCCCTTGCCGTCCGCGGTGTCCTCCACGGTGAAGCCCCGTCCCTCCAGGACGGGCCTCAGGGTGGCTGCGAGGGCGGTGTCGCTCTTTTCGACGATCAGGATTTTCTTGGACATGTAGGAACGGCCCGACCTGGGTGCGGCGCGCGCGGGCGCCACGGGTGACGGTGGCGCGCGAGGAAAGAAGCGCCGTCGAGGCTATCGGCCATGTCAGGGACCGTCAAATGTTCGGGCCGTACGAAACTCCGCCCGCAGGGCAGTCGGGCAGGCGCCACAGCACGCTTCAGGGAAACGACGCGGGCTCGACGGAGACGGCGGGGCGCGAGCGCGCGGGCATCGGGAGTGTCTGGTACGAGTAATTCCCGTCCGCGGACTCCATCGCCCGGGGCGTGCTGGCCAACGCGGCGCCGTGCTCGCGCTCCTCGAGCATGCGCAGGATGTCACGCTCGTCCATGTCGGTGACCATCTCGTAGACGACCTCGTGATCCCGCCAGGTCACGATGTTGAAGCCCTGCGCGGAGTCGACCTCCACCGCGGGCAGCGCCTGGGGACGGGGGCTCGACTCGTCCGGCACCACGAACACGCCGAGCCGCCGGCTGGGGCCACCCTCGTCGGGGAGCGTCTCGTAGCTGATGTACGCCACTTCGCGGCCGTTGAGGATGGAGATGCGGCCGCCCAGCGGCTTGGCGCGAGGCAGCTGTGGCAGCGCGACGCGAGGGTCCACCGTGCCCTTGAACCACGTCTCCAGCTGCTCGGAGTTGGACGCGGTGACTTCGTACGGCAGCGGACGCTTGAAGCGCAGGACCAGCTCTTCCTTCGCCAGCCGCTCGCGCTTGCCCGCCTGATACGCGGACCAGCCGCTCGTCACCGTTACCACCACCAGGGCGACGGCGCCCGCGCGCAGCCAGACCCCATATTGCGCGCGGCGGTGCTCCTGGTGGAGCCCCTGGGCGATGCCCGCGCGGAGCGAGGCCGGGGCCTGCATCCGCTGCACGGAGTGTCTGGCGGCCCGCCGCAGGGCGAGCTGCATGTTCCGCTCTTCCTCCACGCGGCGCTGACATCCAGCGCACGCGGAGAGGTGGGATTCGAGGTCGACCCGCTCCTCCGGCTGGAATTCGCCGTCGAGGTACGGATACAGAAGCCGTTCGAGTTCCTGGCAGGTCATGGGCGCGCGGTAGGAACCTGTTTCTACCCCGTCTTCTTCCTTTGACGATACTCTTCGAGGTTCGCCGGGGGCTCCGCGCCCTCTCCCTCGTGGCGGAAGACACCCTGGCCCACCGCGTACTCGCGCAGCGTCTTCTGCAGGAGCTTGCGGCCTCGGAACAGGCGGCTCATCACGGTGCCGACAGGGCACTCGAGGATCTCGGCGATCTCCTTGTAGGAGAACTCCTGCAGGTCCGCGAGGATGACCACCAGCCTGAAGTCGATGGGCAAGGAGTCGATGGCTCGCAGCACGTCGTCCGACAGGAGCCGGTCGAAGAAGTACTGCTCCGGGTTGGCCGCGAAGTCCGTCGCGTCCCGGCTCACGAAGCGCTCGTGCACCGCCTCGCGCTCGACGCCCTCCACCACCGTGCGCTCCTTCACCTTGCGCCGGTAGCGGTTGATGAACGTGTTGGTGAGGATCTTGAAGAGCCAGGCCTTGATGTTGGTGCCCCGCTCGAACTTGTCGAAGAAGCGGTAGGCCCTCATGCAGGTGTCCTGCACCAGGTCCTCGGCATCGCGCTCGTTCTTCGTCAGGCGCAGGGCCGCCGAATAGAGCGGGTCCAGGTGGGCCAGCGCCAGTTCCTCGAATTCCTGCTTCGTCCGGTTGGGTTGTCTGAAATCCAACATGTCCCGCCTTCCAGAGGCCCGAAACAATTGGGGAATGAGTTGTCGCCTGCCCATCAATGTATGCACGGGAACAGAACTGGCAACAACGGCTTCCCAGTCACACCCGCCCGTCCGGTCGCTTCGGGTACGCCAGACTCCCGACGGGGAACTTTATTCCCCATTTTCAATAACGAAGGGGAGACGGGATGTCGCCATCCACGCCTCCCCCTCGGGAAGTGCCCTGCCTGTCAGGCTGCTGGGCGGGCTACTTGCGCGCGAGCGCCTCGGAGATGGAGAGGTACTCGTACCCCAGGTCCTTGGCGACGGCCTCGTAGGTGACGTGGCCGTTGTAGGTGTTCATCGCACGGGCCAGGGCGCGGTCCGACTTCACGGCCTCCACCAGGCCCATGTCGGCGATCTTCCGCGAGTAGGGACGGGTGGTGTTGGTGAGGGCGTACGTGGACGTCTGGGGGACGGCGCCGGGCATGTTGGCGACGCAGTAGTGGACGACGCCGTGCACCTCGAACGTCGGGTTGTCGTGCGTGGTGGGCTTGCAGGTCTCGATGCAGCCGCCCTGGTCCACCGCGACGTCGACGACGACGGAGCCCGGGGTCATCTCGGAGATGAGCGACTCGGAGACGAGCTTGGGGGCCTTGCCGCCGGGGATGAGCACCGCGCCCACGACCAGGTCGGCCTCGCGCACGGAGGCGGCGATGCTCTCCGTGTCGGAGGCGAGCACGCTGACGCGGCCGAGGAACACGTCGTCCAGGTAGGTCAGGCGCTCCAGGTTGACGTCGAGGATGGTGACCTCGGCGCCCATGCCCACGGCGACCTTCGCGGCGCACAGGCCGACGACGCCGCCACCGATGACGGTGACGCGGCCGCGGCGCACGCCGGGCACGCCGCCCAGCAGGATGCCCTTGCCACCGTGCGCCTTCTCCAGGCACGCGGCGCCCACCTGGATGGCCATCTTCCCGGCCACCTCGGACATGGGCTTGAGCAGGGGGAGGCTGCCGTCATCCAGCTGCAGCGTCTCGTAGGCGACGGCCGCCGCCTTCTTCTTCACGAGCGTCTTCGTCAGCTCCGGGTCCACGCCGGCCAGATGGAAGTACGTGTAGATGATCTGCCCGGGCTGGATGCGCTCGTACTCCGGCGCGATGGGCTCCTTCACCTTGACGATCATCTCCGCGCGCTTCCAGACCTCGTCCGCGCTGGCGACGAGCGTCGCGCCCACGCGCTGGTACTCCGAGTCGGGGATGCCAGAGCCGACGCCGGCGTTCGTCTCGACCAGCACCGTGTGGCCCGCGCTCGTGAGCGCGCGCACGCCCGCAGGCACCATGCCGACGCGGTACTCACGGGTTTTGATCTCCTTGGGAACTCCGACGATCACGACTTGCCTCCGAGAGGGGGACTGAAAAAGCGCGCGGACCCTAACGGGGCGTCTAGAGGGAATCAAGGCGTCCGCCCAAGCGGTGCACATGTCACCGGTGAGCCTTTGTTACCTCGGAGGGATGACGCGCGGCGTTGAATGCAGTGCGTCCGATGACGGTTCGCCATCGAAACAGAAGGGGGGCCGGTGGTAGTTAGCGTCCCCATGACGTCCGCGCCGAAGCTGCTGTTCGCCGACCCCAAGGGCCGGGTGATGGAGCATCCCTACCTGCTGGCCACGCTGCGCAGCGGAGAAGAGCTCGTTCCTCCCCAGGACAAGCCCATCCCGCTGCCGTCCGCCGGGCGGCTGGTGCACTTGCCGGGCAGGCTGCCCGTGGGCCTGCACCCCGACACGGGGGAGCTGGAGCTGGTGCGGCAGATGAACGTGGGTGGCAAGACGTTCGTCCCCAACGCGGTGGGCGCGCTGCTGCCCCCGGGCTACACGCGCACGTTCCTTCCGGGCGAGGTGAAGGGAGACGGGCCGGTGCTGCCGCAGTGGGCATACACGGCGGCGGCGTGGGGGAAGGATGGGCCGGTGGCGTGGGCCATCCACACGGACCGCCGCTCGCATTGGGATCCGGAGCGCTACTCCACGCCGGACATGAAGGCGCTCGTGGACGCGCACATGAAGCGCTTCCCGGACAACCGCGTGCTCAAGCAGCTCAAGACGTGCGCGCTGTTGTACCGGTGCTTCACGTCGCAGAACACGTTCTATGTCCGCGACGAGGCGGCCATCCCCGCGTCCGTGATGTGCAACGCGCGCTGCGTGGGCTGCATCTCCGACCAGCCGGCGGACGGACCTCCCGCGTCGCACGAGCGCATGGATGACGGGCCCACCGCGGAGGAGATGGGCGCCATCGGCCTGTTCCATCTGGAGAACGCGCAGGGCCGCACCATGGTGAGCTTCGGCCAGGGCTGCGAGGGCGAGCCGCTCACGCGCTGGAAGTTCATCGCGGAGTCCATCCGCTACATGCGCGCGCGCACGCAGAAGGGCTCCATCAACATCAACACCAACGCCAGCCTCACCCAGGGCCTGGAGGCGCTGCTCGACGCGGGCCTGGACGCCGTGCGCGTGTCGCTCAACGCGGCGACCAAGGGCCTCTACGAGGCGTACTACAAGCCGGTGAAGTACGGCTGGGAGGACGTGGAGGCGTCCATCGCCCTCGCGCGCGAGCGCGGCGCGTACCTGGCGCTCAACCTGCTCCTGTTCCCCGGCGTCACGGACCGCGAGGGCGAGGTGAAGGCGCTGGAGCGGCTGGTGAAGAAGTACCGCGTGGACCAGGTGCAGACGCGCTCCCTGGCCATCGACCCGCTCCAGTACCTGGAGGCCGCGCGCGACGTGGGCGCGGGTGGAGAGCCGGTGGGCGTGCGCACGCTGCTGCAGCGACTGAAGGCGGCGCGGCCCGGCATCATCATCGGCAACTTCGCGCGGGGACTCGAGGAGCGCGAGAACGCCGCGGGGCGCGGGTAGGGCGCTCGACTCGGGAGGATGGGGCCCGGTGAGGAGGGCCCTTCATCCAGCAGGACGGGACGACGTGGGCGGAGGGCTACTCGCCGCCGGGGGGCATCAGCTCCTTGGCCACCAGGTTGCCCATCACGGCGTCCTTGGGGATGTAGCCGTCGGCGCCAGCCTCGCGGCAGATGCGCTGGAGCTCCTCGACATTCTCGCCGGAGCACAAGAGCACCTTGATGCCCTTGAAGAGGCTGTTGCTCTTGATGAAGCGGCAGAACTGCTCGCCGTTCACGTTGGGCATGCGCACGTCCAGCAGCACCAGGTCCGGACGCGTCTGCTTCTTGAGGATGATCTTCGTGGCCTTGTCCGCGGTGTCCGCGACGTGGACCTCGAAGCCCTTGGCGACCAGGTCCGCCTCGATGATCCGCGCGGTCATCTCACTGTCGTCGACGATGAGGATGCGCGGCTTGCGGCCGCCCGTGCTGGGCGCGGCCTTGAGGCCCGTGGAGGCGATGGGCGCGGGCGCGGCGGGGGCCGCCTGGGGGGCCTCCGTGGGGGCGGGCGCGGCGGGAGCGGGGACGGCGGCGGGGACACCCAGGGCGGGGGCGCCGATGAGGTTCATCACGCCGCTGATGACGGCCTCCAGGCCGCCGCTCTTGAGGATGTAGCCGTCCGCGCCGGAGGCCTTCGTCTTGCCGGCCAGCTCCGCCTCCGAGATGTCGGAGTAGAGCACCAGCTTGGAGGTGACCTTCTTCTGGCTCCGGAGGTACTCGACGACGTCGTCGCCGAACATCTCCGGCATGTTCACGTCCATGAGGATGAGCGCGAACGGCCCCTCGGAGAGCTTCTGGTTGAGGCTCGTCAGGTCCTGGGCCCCGCTCACCTGATAGCCGGCGGCGGTGAGGGCCCGGACGGTGAGCTCCACCAGCATCGGGCTGTCATCAATGACCAGTACGCGCGACATCGTCCTCCTCAAAGGATTCGGGGTGGAACCCTACACCTTTGGTTCAGCGCGGACCATCGAAACGGCGAGCGGCCGGCCAGCTTGATGCCGACACTTGACCGGTTTTCGTCCCCTCCGGATACTCGGACGCCTTGACCACGACCTCGACTCCCCTCCAGCGAGCACTCCGGATGGCTCCGGACCGCGCCGTGGCCGTCCAAGCCCGACCGGAGCAGGAGTTCTTCTGCTTCCGGGTGGGAGACCTGCGGCTCGGCGTGCCCAGTGAGAACGTCCTCGAGGTGTTCCGCGCCGGCCTGCTCACCCCCCTGCCGAGGACGCCCTCCTTCATCATGGGCGTCACGGGCCACCGCGGCGAGGTGCTGCCCGTGGTGGACCTCCTGCGCTTCCTCTCCAAGGGCGAGGCGCGCATCGGTCCCCGCACGCGCCTGTTCATCGGCATCACCGGGAGCATCGTCGCCGGGGTCGTCGCCGACACGGTGCTGGGCCTGCGCCGCATCCCCGTGGCGGACATCCTCCCACCGCCGCTGGGCGGTGACGCTGCGGCCGAGCACCTGATGGGCGTGGTGCCGGGCGCCACGCCGCAGGACAGCATCAACCTGCTCAACTTCTCCAAGCTCTTGCAGACGGCCAGGCAGCGCGCGGTGGCCCGATGAACGACGAGTCGCTCGACCTGGAGGAGAAGGTGGAGGAGGTGGACATCCTCTTCTTCGAGATCGGCGGGGGCGTGTTCGGCACGGACGCGTCGCAGGTGCTGCGGATCGATCGCTCGTTGCCGGAGGACATCACCCTGCCGGAGCTGGGCCTGTTGCACCGGGGCAATCGCGCGCTGGTGTTCGACACGCCGGAGGGCGAGGGCCACCTGAAGGTGGACGCCGTCCGGGGCGTGCGCCCCATCCCCGTGACTCAACTTCGCCGCATGCCCCCCACGGCGGGCGCGGCCGCTTATGCCGTCGGTGTGTGCCTGGAAGAAGCCCGCACCGTGTTGCTGATTGACCTGGTGGAGACCGCCAGGACCCGAGGAACTCAAGGAAGGCACTGACCGCAATGTCCCTGGACACCCCCAACGAGAAGCCCACGTCCAAGGCCCGTTCCGCCCGGAAGGCCCCTGCCTCCAAGGCGGCCGGTGCCGCCGCGCCCGCGGCCCCCATCCCCCACAAGGCCTTCACCGACACGCTGTTGACGGTGCTCGCCGGCAACCTCCAGGCCCGCGTCCCCAAGGAGCTGGTGGGCGAGGGCGGCGAGGAGCTGGCCCACCTGCTCAACCAGGTGCTGGACAACTTCGCCAGCTCCGAGCACCGCAAGCACGTGGCGGCGCAGGAGATCGACCAGGCCCTGGACGCGCTCATCAGCCTGGTGCGCGAGGGCGATTTGTCCCGGTGGAACACCACCACCGAGGACCCCCAGCTGGGACCGCTGCTCGAGGGCTTCGGCAAGGTCATCGAGACGCTGCGCACGTTCGTGCGGGAGATCAACGAGGCGGCGCTGAGGCTGTCCTCGTCCGCCAACCAGGTGCTCGCGGCGTCCACGCAGCACGAGACGTCCTCCACGGAGCAGGCCGCCGCCATCCACGAGACGACGGCGACCATGGAGGAGCTCAAGCACGCCTCCGCGCAGATCGCCGAGAACGCGGGCAGCGTGGCGCGCGTGGCCGAGGAGACGCTGGGCGCGGCGCGCGCGGGCCGGGGCGCCATCGGTGAGTTCATCCAGGCGATGCAGCAGATCCGCAGCGACGGCGTCGCGGTGGCGGACTCCATCGCCAAGCTGTCCAAGCGCGTGGAGCGCATCGGCACCGTGGTGGAGGTCATCGACGAGATCGCCGACCGCTCGGACCTGCTCGCGCTGAACGCGGCGCTCGAGGGCAGCCGCGCCGGTGAGGCGGGCAAGGGCTTCTCCATCGTCGCGGCGGAGATGCGCCGCCTGGCGGAGAACGTCCTGGACTCCACCAAGGAGATCAAGAACCTCATCACGGAGATCCGCGAGGCCACCGCCGCGGCCGCGGGCGCCGCCGAGGCGTCCAAGTCCGCCACCGAGTCGGGTGAGAAGCTGGGCGCCGTCGCCGCGCAGGCCGTCGAGGGCATCCTCGCCGGCGTGCAGGAGACGAGCGACGCCGCTCGCGTCATCAACCTCGCCACGCAGCAGCAGCGCACGGCCACCGAGCAGGTGGTGGCGTCCATGGCGGAGATCGAGGACGTGACGCGTCAGACGACGCAGGCGTCGAAGCAGGCGACGGGCGCGGCCGCGGAGCTCACGCAGCTGGCCGCTCGTCTCGCGGAGCTCATCAAGCGCTTCAAGGCCGACTAGCTCTTCCGGGAAGGGGAGGGTGCGCAGCACTCACCGCCCATGGACACCGAGGCTCTCAAGAAATCCCTCCTGAAGAAGTTCCAGGAGGTCACGGCCGACCGCCTCCAGAAGATTCAGCTGGGCGTGTTGGACCTGGAGAAGGAAACCGCGGACCAGGCCGCGGACGACGTCGCGCGCGAGCTGCACACGATGAAGGGAGAGGCCCGCATGCTGGGCCTCGCCGCCATCGGTCAGCTCGCCCACGCGGCGGAGGACGTCCTGCGCGCCGAGCGCGAGGGACGCACGGCCACGGAGATCGCCACGGACGTCATGCTCCGTGCCTGCGACGTCCTGTCGGACCTCATCGAGGACCTGTCCGGTGCCAACACCGGCACGCCCGCCAGCGAGGACATGGTCCGCGCGCTGGCGGAGGTCTCCGGTCAGGCCGCGCCCGCCATCCCCGGCGCGAAGCCCCCGCCGCCCGCGCCCGCCCCCATGGTGGCCGCGCCGGTGCAGGCGCCCGTGGTCCGGGCTCCGGCGGTGGAGGCGCCCGTCATCGCCGCGCCCGTGGCCCATGCTCCCGCGCCCGCGTCGGGCCGCGCGGAGGAGGAGGCCCCGAGCGCCGCCAAGTCGGCCATCGCCGACCGCACCATCCGCGTCAACGTGGAGGTGCTGGACTCGCTGGGGCTGCTCGCCGGCGACCTGCTGGTGGAGAGCGCCCGGGGGCGGCTGCGCAGCTCCGAGACGGAGGAGCTGTTCGAGCGCTTCAGCCGCATGGGCGACCGGTTCCTGCGCCTGGCGGAGGCGCTGGACATCCCGCTGGAGGTGCGCGCGCAGCTGGACCGCGTCGAGAGCGACCTGCACATGCTGCGCGACGATGCGTTCCGCTTCGTGCGGCGCAACGACGACGGCATCAACACGCTGCACGGCAACCTGTCGAAGATGGCGGACCACGTGGCCGAGGCCCGGCTGGTGCCGCTGTCCACGGTGTTCGACGCCTTCCCGCGCGCGGTGCGCGACATGGCGCGCACGCAGACGAAGGAAGTGGACCTGCTCATCGAGAACGCCGACATCGGCGTGGACCGGTCCATGCTGGGCGACGTGCGCGACGCGCTGGTGCACCTCTTGCGCAACTCGGTGGACCACGGCCTGGAGTCCCCGGACACGCGCCAGGCGCTGGGCAAGCCGCAGACGGGCCGCATCCGCATCCGCGTGCGCGTGGACGGCGACATGCTGCACATCGAGGTGGAGGACGACGGGCGCGGCATCGACCCGGAGCGCCTGCGCCAGGTGGCCATCAACAAGCGCCTCATCACCGCGGTGCAGGCCGCCTCGCTGTCGGAGCGCGAGGCCATCGAGCTCATCTTCCGTCCGGGCTTCTCCACCCGCGAGCAGGTCAGCGAGCTGTCCGGCCGCGGCGTGGGCATGGACGTGGTGAAGCGCAAGGTGGAGACGCTCGGCGGCTCCGTCGGCGTCAACAGCCGCATCGGCCGTGGCACCACCATCACCCTGCGGCTGCCCCAGTCGCTCGCGTTGATGAAGGTGCTGCTGGTGCGCCTGGGCGACGACGTCTACGGCATGCCCGCCGCGGACGTCGAGGCCGTGATGCGCGTCAAGCCGGAGGACCGGCTGGAGATCTTCGGCACCCTCGCGGTGCGCCACCGGGGCAAGCCCACGGCGCTCGTCGCGCTGGGGCCGCTGCTCGGCCTCAACGGCGGCAACCGCTTCGACAAGCCGCCGGCCGTCGTCGTGCGCCACGGCGAGGACCACGCGGCGCTGGTCGTCGACGGCTTCGTGGACGAGCGCGAGGTGGCGGTGAAGCCGTGCGGCGGTGAGTTCCTCAAGGGCGCGCCCTTCATCGCGGGCACCGCCGCGCTGGAGGACGGCCGCATCGCCGTGCTGCTGCACGTCCCGGACATCATGGCGGAGGTGCGCCGCATGGCGCGGCCCGTCACCCAGGCTCCGGCCGCCAAGCGGCTCCGGGTGTTGCTGGTGGACGACTCGCCCATTGCCCGCGCCACCGAGGGCGCGCTCGTCAAGGCGCTGGGGCACATGGTGGAGGAGGCGCAGGACGGCGAGGAGGCCTACGGCAAGGTGCAGAACAACACCTACGACCTCATCCTCACCGACGTGCAGATGCCGAAGATGGACGGCTTCTCGCTCGCGCGCAGGCTGAAGTCGACCCCCGCCGTGGCACGCATCCCCGTCATCATCCTGTCGTCGCTCGCCTCGCCCGAGGACAAGCGGCGCGGCCTGGATGCGGGCGCTGACGCGTACCTCGTCAAGGGAGAGTTGGGCGTGGAAGTGCTCGCCCAGGCCATCGATCGGCTGACCTGAGGAGCGGCGTTTGGGCGGACCGGTCGCGGCGGCGATGGCGTTCAGGGTGCTCATGGTGGGCAAGGGGCTGCGCGCGCTCGCGGCCCGGGGCCTGTTCGACGGCGAGTCGCTCGTCCCGGTGGGGCCCGCCGAGGTCGACTTCCCTGGCGCGCTCGTCGCCGTGCAGCGCCACTTCCCGGACGTGGCGCTGGTGGACCTCACCGGCCTGGAGGCGCTGGAGGCCATCGAGCAGGTGATGGCGGGGCGGCCCGTGCCCGTGCTGGCGCTCCACCCCGGGGCCCTCACCGGCCAGGAGGCCTTCCAGGCCATGGCCCTGGGCGCGCTGGACGTGATGGAGCGCCCCGCGATTCCGGGCCCGGAGTTCTGGGCCCACGTGTCGCGCAAGCTGGTGATGCTGGCCCAGGTGAAGGCCGTGCGGCAGACCCAGACGCGCCCCTCGGCGAAGCTGCCCAAGGAGGACCTGCCCGCGCCGCCCTATCCCCTGGTGGCCATTGCCGCCTCCCTGGGGGGGCCCAAGGCGGTCGCACAGGTACTGCGGAAGATTCCACGAGACTTTCCCGCGCCCATCGCCTACTGCCAGCACATCAGCGAGGGTTTCACGGAGGGCCTCGCGCACTGGCTGACGATGGAGACGGCGCTGGGAGTGACGGAGGCGGAGCACGGCATGGTGATGGTGCCCGGGACGGTGTACATCGCCCCGTCGGGCAGTCACCTGTTGGTGCGACCCGAGGGCAGGTTGGAGCTGGACTCGGGGCCCGCGCTCCGTGGATTCCGGCCCTCGTGTGACATGCTGCTCACTTCGGCCGGGGAGTCCTTCGGCTCGCGCTGTGTCGGAGTCATCCTGACGGGAATGGGGCGGGATGGGGCTCGGGGGATGAAGGAGATCCGGGAGCGGGGAGGGCGGACCATCGCCCAGGATGAGAGCACGTCCGCGGTGTGGGGCATGCCTCGCGAGGCGGTGTTGCTCGGGGCGGCGCAGGAGGTGCTGCCGCTGGAGCGCATCGGCCCCACGTTGGTGCAGTGGGTGGAAGCGTGCTGAACGTGAGCAACAAAGTGCTTCAGCAACTGGCCGCGCTCCTCCTGGAGCGCGCGGGGCTGAAGATCACCCCGGATGGGTTCCACAGCCTGCGGCTGGCCCTGTCCACCCGCATGCCCGTGCTCGGCATCGAGGAGCCGGAGCGCTACCTCCAGCGCCTGACGGGCGTGGGAGGCGAGGAGGAGCTGCGCTCGCTGTTGCCCCTGGTGACGGTGGGGCACACGGAGTTCTTCCGCGACGCCAAGCAGTTCCGCGCGCTGGAGAAGAGCGTGCTGCCGGACCTGCTCGCCCGCGCGCGGCGGGAGATGCGCAAGGTGTCCATCTGGTCCGCGGGCTGTGCGACGGGCGAGGAGCCCTACAGCATGGCCATGGTGCTGGCGGAGCTGGGGGCGCTGTCCGCGGAGGTGGACCTGTGGGCCACCGACCTGAACCTGGCCGCGGTGGAGGCCGCCCGGCAGGGGAGGTTCTCGACGCGCCGGAGCATCAGCATCCATCCGGAGCGGCTGGCCCGCTTCTTCCGCCCCGTCGAGGATGGCCACGAGGCGCTGCCCGCGCTGCGTGAGTACATCCGCTTCGATGGACAGAACCTGGCGGTCCCCGTCTTCGACAAGGTCGCGCTGAACTCGCTGGACCTCATCCTCTGCCGCAACGTCATCATCTACTTCGACCTGCCCACCATCCGCGGGCTGATGGACCGCTTCCTGAGCGCGCTCCGGCCCGGGGGGCTCTTGTTCCTCGGGTACTCGGAGAGCCTCTTCAAGGTCTATGACCGCTTCGAGATGATCGAGGTCGACGGCGCCTTCGTGTACCGGCGCCCGCCCAGCGACAAGGGCTACCGTCCGCCGCCCCTGCGCATCCACCCGTACCCCGTCTCCACCGAGCCGCCGGCCCGCGCGCCGGAGCCCGAGCCCTTCTCCCCGGCCGTCTACGCCCGCCCCGCGGTCGAGCTGGCCCAGGGCGCCCGTCCTCGCGCGAGCACCCCGGACACCGCGTCCACCCGAGGTCCCGGCGCGCTCTCCGGTGCCTTCCCGGCCGTGCGCCCGCTGCCCGCCGCGTCCACGACGCAGGCCTCCGGCACGCATCCGCCCGCGACGACGAAGACCAACGACCTGGGCCGTCCCCGCGTCACCGTGGAGCTGCCGGCGGTGAGCGCCGCGGACGCGGTCCGCACGCGTCCCACCGTGGAGCTGCCGGCGGTGTCCGCGCCCGCGCGCACCGTCACCGGTGAGCTTCCCGCCGCCACCGCGTGGCCCAAGCTGCTGCCTCCCGCGGAGCGGCTGGCCATGGCGGTGCGGAAGATGACGCAGGGGGACTTCCCCGCCGCCATCCAGGGCGTGCAGCGCCTGCTGGTGGACGAGCCGAGTGATCTCGACGCGCTGCTCACGCTGGGCAATCTCTACTCGCTCACCGGCCGCATCACCGAGGCGCGGGAGGCGTTCGCCCAGGCCATCCAGCGCGAGCCGCTGTGCGTGGAGGCGCGCGTGTTCGGTGGCGTGGCCGCGCTGCAGGCCGGGGAGCTGCGGGAGGCGCGCTCGGAGCTGGGCAAGGCGCTCTTCCTGGAGCCCACGCTCGCCATCGGCCACTACCTGCTGGCACAGGTGCAGGAGCGCAGCCACGACTCCGAGGCGGCCCGTCGCAGCTACCGCAACGCGATTGCGCAGCTGCGCTTCCCCCAGCGCACGCTGGCGGGGCACTACCCGGAGATGCTGGACTCGGCCGAGGCCATCTCCCGCGCGGCGCGCTATGCGCTCGCCGCGCTGGAGGAGCAGCCTCCGCACTGAGTGTCGCGCGGAGGCGGAGGGCCCTCAGTCCAGCGAGGACTTCACCTGGTCCAGCGACTTGCTGGGGTCCAGCACGGCGCCGAACTTCTTCTGGAGGTAGGACTTGGCCTGCCCGCGCAGGAGCATGCCTGGGTCCGTGCCCTCGCCCTCGACGGCCTTGTCGGTGATGACGAACGAGGCGTCCAACTGGATGCCCATCACCTTGCCGACAATCTTGGCGCCCTCGCCCTGCCAGTCGGCCTTCACTCCGTACTTGCCACCCCAGTACCGGAGGAGCTCCTCGACGCGCTGCTTCACCTGGTCCTTCGGCAGGGAGTGGGGGATATCGAACTTCAGCATGCCCATGGCACGGCTCCTGATTTCAGTGTCCTGGCCATTCGTTTATCGACGCCGGGCCGAGAAGGGAACCGCCGAGTCGCCCTTGAGCGCACGAATGTCAACGGCCCGGCGCATCACTCCTGGACGCGGCGCGAGCGCTTGAGCTTCACCGGCGGATCTCCCGGCCGGCCCCAGCGCGTCATGTAGGGCGCCAGGTTGAACTTCTCCGCCGTGCGCGGCGAGCTCATCGGCCGCACCTTGCCCAGCACCTTGCGCTCCTGGAACGGCCTGTCGTGCAGCCCCAGGACCCACATGAAGTTGGCCACGCTCGCGGGGTCCCTGCCGTCCACCGCGTACTTGTCGTTGAGGTGGGCGATGCGCTTCAGGCCCTCGTCGGGCGTGGCGCTCCACTCGAGGATCTTCTTGCCCCACAGCATGCGCAGGTAGTTGTGGATGCGGCCGCGCTCCAAGAGCTCGCGCTGCGCCGCGTTCCACAGGCCGTCCGCCGTGCGCGCGTGCTCCAGTTGTTCCAGGGAGTACAGGTGCTCGCGCGGGTCCTTCTGGTGGGTGGACAGCGTCTCGCGCGCCCAGCCCGGCAGGGACTCCACGGAGAGCTGCTTGTCCTCGGGCGTGTGGAAGCAGAAGTTGAAGCCCAGCTCGCGCCGCACCAGCAGCTCCTCGAGGAAGCTCCTCACCGCGGGGTGGTCCGTGCCACGCGCGCGGATGGCCGCCCGGGCCGCCTCGCCCGCGAAGAGGTTGCCCCAGTGGAAGAAGGGGGACAGGCCGGACTGGTGCGCGCGGCCGGGGTCATTGCGCTCGGTGTCGTAGCCCTCGAGCTTGCCGTGGAGGAAGGCCTCCAGCGTCTTGAGCGCCGCCTTGCGTCCACCGCGCTCCTCGAGCGCCGCCACCTTGTGGTCGATGTGGAAGGCGGACAGCTCCTGCCGGGCCTGCTTCGCGTCGGCCAGCTCGAAGTCCGGCTCCAGGGCGCGTCCCGCAGCCGCGGCCTTCACCGGACGCGCGCGCAACGTCCGTCCAAGGTACTCGGGCCACAGCTTCTGGAGCTTGGGGCGCAGCGTGTACGCGCCGGCCTGCACCGTGGGGATGCGCTGCATGGGCACCACGCACGAGGCGTCCACCGCGAACAGCGGCACATCCAGGGCCTTGGCCGCGCCTCGCAAGTGGCCGGGGATGATGTATGTGGGGAAGAGGTCGGACACCACCGCCGCCGCGCGCCGTCCCAGCTCCGCCAGTCGGGGGTGATGCTGCTTCGTCGTGCGCGGCAGCTCCAGCCAGTAGGGCAGGCCGCGCGACGCGAAGGCCGACGCGAGGTCCGCCATGCCCTCCAGCGCCCACGCGTGGAGCCGGTCCGATGCATGGGGGTAGTCCGGACGCAGCGCTTGATACACGACGACGGGCAACCCCAGGTGGTTGCCCAGCGCGATGGCCGCATCGAGCGCGTGGTTCTCCTCGGCGCGATGGTTGACCATGCACCAGTACAGGACGAAGTCCCGACGTGAGGAGGGCAGGGGGACATCCTTGATGACGACCACACGAGCGGAGTCGACATCGAGCTCGGACCACGAGAACCCGTTGGGCATGATGTGCACGGATGCCCGAGGTCGCTCCGGGTCGCGAGGGAATTGAAGCAGCCGTGCACGAATGCCGTGCCCGTGACGCTTCGAGCCACCGAGACACACTTCCACCCGCCCAGGTGCGCGCAAAAAACACCACCCGGGCCTGGGTTGTGGTCTTGTGTCGTTTGGACCCAAGGAGTCCTTGCGTGTCACCTCTGCGAAACTGGCTCTGTCTCTGCTCCGTCTTCACGCTGCTGCTCGCGACGCCCGAAGGCGCGCGCGCCCAGGTGGGCTCGTCGTACCCGTCGGAGCCGGCTCCGGCGCAGCCCGCGTATCCTCCGCAGGATCCCGCGCCCTCGACTCCGCCGGAGCCGTCGCCGCTGCCGCCCGTGGACCCGTACGCCGACCCTCGGATGGCCGAGCCGCCGCCGTCGAACACCGTGCCGGCCTCTCCTGCGGACCCGGCGACGATGCCACGCGTGGACAACCCTCCACAAACGTCAGACGTGCCGCGCGCGGACGCGCCGGACCTGCGCCAGTCACCGCTGACGCAGGACGGCACGCCCGCGTCGCTGACGCCGTCGGCCTCGGCCACGCCGCCGCCGTATGTGGACAGCGGCGCCATCCTGGATGGGCGTCAGCGCCTGGGGCCCTTCCTGTCGGGGCCGGGCAGCTTCCGCTTCATCGCGCATCACACCGCGCTGGGCGCGCTGGGTGGCTTCTTCACGCAGGCGTTCGCCAATGACTTCGACTTCGACCAGAGCTCGCGCGAGGCGATGCTGGCCGGCACGTTGATTGGCGCGGGCCTGGGCTTCGGCGCGTCCTCCTGGTGGCAATTCAACAACTGGGTGGACAAGCCCATGGCGTCCTTCACCATCATCAACTCCGGCGTGGGCGGCGCCTTCATGGCCGGCTTCATGGACCTCTTCACCCAGGACGCGGGGGTGCTCACCTGGTCCGCGTTCCTGGGCGCGGAGCTGGGCGCGTGGCTGACGGCGGGGCTCGGCGGCGGGCAGCTCCCGCTGAACGACGGCCTGTTGATCTCCTCCGGCGCGGGGTGGGGCGCGGCCTACGCGGCGCTGCTGCTGGCCGTCATCCACTTCTCCGGAACGGACATCTCCTCGAAGACGTGGCGGGACACGCTGCTGCTCGCGCCGGGCATCGGCGCTGGCGCGCTGGCGCTGGCCACCATGCGCTACAACCCGACGCCCTCGCAGATTCTGCGCGCGGACCTGTTCGGCGCGGGCGTGGGCGCGGCGGTGCTGCTCATCTCCGGCCTGGTGCTGGGCGGCTTCGACCAGTCGACGCCGTACGTGCTGTCCTTCCTCGGCTCCGCGGGCGCCATCACCACGGTGAGCCTGCTGTGGGAGGAGAGCGTGGACCGCTCCGCGCTGAAGTCCGCCAAGGACCGGCCCTACCGCAACGTCTGGTGGTAGACGGCCCGGGGGGCGGGCGAGCATGCGTCGTGGCACCGAGGGGAGGCAGACACCACCTTTCCTCGCGACATGGCGCGCGTCCATCCCTTCACGGCCCTGCTGACCCCGCTGGCTCGGACCCTCGAGCCCAGCGGCTACGTGCCGCGCAGCAACGCGGTGCCCCAGCCTTCCCACGTCCGGCCCCTGCTGGAGGCCGCCAACCCCTCGGCGGAGCTGCGACGCCAGCGGGAGTCGGGCACGTTGCTGCGCGACGCCCGGCCCGCGCTCTACGTGGTGGAGGTCCACAGCCCGGCGGGCAAGCTGGGCGGCCCACCGGTCCGCTACCTGCTGTGCTCGCTGCGGCCGGACGCGGGCACCCCGCTGGAGGATGACCCGTACCGGCCCCGTGCGTGGGAGGCCGAGCCCGCCGTCACGCTGACCGCGGACGACCATGGTGTCTTCCGGGGCCTGCTGGCCGAGGCGAGCGAGCGCTCCACCCTGGTGTGGGAGGGGGACTACGACGGCCACCCGCTGTCGCTGCGCCGCATCGAACCTTCGCCCGTCTCCAAGCGCATCCAGGCCGTGCTGGACGAGGCCCCCATGCGCCCGCTCAGCGCGCTGGCGGAAGGCGGGCCCACGCTGGCCGCGGTGGTGCCCCTGTCGGACCCGGGGCTGGAGGTGCTCCCCATCCACCGCGCGCTCAAGGGCGTGGAGACGTTCAAGGAGGAGACCTTCCTCACCCTCGTCACCGCGTACGCGCGGGTGTACGAACTGGACGAGCCGCTTGACACACCTCGAGGGCTCATCGCCGCGCGGGAGCGGCTGGCGACGCTCATCACCGGGCACCACGCGGTGCTGCTGGTGTTGCCGGGCGGCAGGGGGCGCATCCTGCGCTTCCGACAGGGGTTGGACCTGGCGCACCTGAAGGGCGCGCCGCGCAACCCGACGCTGCGCAGCCTGGACCTGGCGCTGCTCAACGCGCTGGTGCTGAGGACGGTGCTGGGCATCCGCGAGCCCGAGGCGGCGGGACATCCCCAGGTGTTCCCGGTGCAGGGGCTGGAGACGCTGGTGAAGGGGGTGGAGTCGGGCACGTTCCAGGTGGGCTTCGCGCTCAATCCGCCGCCCATCTGGGAGGTGCGCGCGGTGATGGAGGCGCAGGCCACGCTGCCGCCGAGGACACTCCGTGTGGAGCCGTTGCCTCCGGCGGGCCTGCTGTTCCTCGACACGGAAGCGTAGTCCGCCCGCGTGAGGGTGCTGACGCACAGCGCGCCGGACGAGTCGGGGCGCTCGGCGCCGGAGCTCCAGGTGGGGCCCGGCGAGACGTTGGACGCCATCTGTGGCGGAGCGGTGCGGGTGCTCCAGCGCCGGCTGGGCTATCGCTTCACGTTGGACCCGCTGTTGCTGGTGCACTTCGCGGTGTCGGTGGGCGGCGCGGGGCGCGGGCGGCTGATGGACCTGGGCACGGGCTGCGGCATCATCCCGCTGGTGCTCGCCTGTCGGTGGCGCGGCAAGGACCTCCTCGGGCTCGAACTGCAGCCGGGCCTGTTCTCCCTGGCCCGACGCAACGTGCTGCTCAACCACTGCGAGCGCGAGGTGTCGCTGGTGTTGGGGGATTTGCGGCGCGTGGACGAGCAGTTCCCGGCGGGCGGCTTCGCGCAGGTGCTGTGCAATCCGCCCTACCGCGCGCGGGCGACGGGGCACACCAGCCTGTCCACGGAGAAGGCGCTGGCGAGGCATGAGCTCGCGTGCGAGCTGTCGGACGTGTCGAGGGCCGCGGCGCACCTGCTCGAACCCCGGGGAGGGCTGTGCATGGTGTACCCGGCGTCACGCTTCGCGGAGCTGGTGACGGTGCTGCGCGTCTTCGGGCTGGAGCCGCGCGTGGTGCGGTGGGTCCATCCGCGCGCGGACCGGCCCGCGAAGCTGGTGCTGCTGCACGCGGTGAAGGGGGGACCCGCGGAGCTGACCGTCCTGCCACCGTTGGTGGTGCACACCGAGGACGAGCACGCCTTCACGGACGAGGTGCGCGCCATGGTGGTGTGAGGGCGGCCCGGTGTGGGCCGCCCTCGGTGCGTCCGTGCTACGGCGCCGTCTCGGTGGCCTGACCCGGGGCGGTGGGCGCCGCGGGCGTGGGGGCCGCATCCGAGGACTGCTGCACGGGCGCGGGAGTCTCCATCGTCTGGCTCATGAACACGGCCGGGGCCTGGGAGATGAGTCGTTGCAGGTCCGCTTCCGCGTTGAGTGCCATGGGGTGGCCGTGGTGCTCGTAGCAGCGCCGCCGGTCATCCAGCATCTTGCTGTCCCAGACGGTGAAGGGCTCGGTGGGCTCCAGCACGGAGACACACAGGCCCATCCAGTCCACGAGCTTCGCGAGCTCGATGCGGGTCTCCTCGCGCGCCACGGTCAGCGAGTCCGCCGCGAACGGCACGGCCAGCACGTCCACCAGCTTGCGGCCCAGGGCCTTGTCCGTGCGGGCGATGACGGCCAGCTCCGCGAAGATGGAGGAGGTCACCTCGCGCGCCGGCCATGGATTCGTGCGCAGGGCGATGAGTCCTCGCTCGAACAGGGCGGCGGCCTCGGGCAGCTTGCGCTGTCGCATTCGCAGCACACCCTCGAGCAGGTCCGCCTCCACGGGGAGCGTCGCGCGCATGGGCTCGAGATACTTCAGGGCCTCCTCGTCGCCGACACTCGCGAGCACCCGCGCCAGCACCAGCTGTTCGCGCGGGCCCACCGGCTCCCACCGCTCCTTCTTCCAATGCGCGTGGATGGCGCCCAGCTGCCCCTTGTTGAACGCATCGATGATGGGAACCCAGCCCTTCACGACGGAGCTGTTGGCCTCCTCGCGCGACAGCGGGATGGTGTACCAGGCGCGGTTGATGGCCACCCGGTCCCAGTCCACCTTTCCCTTGATGTCCGGACGGCCCGTGCCCAGCACGTTCGTCATGGACCACAGCGTGCGGATGGAGAATCCGGTGTCCCGGCCCAGGCTGCGCGCGAAGGCGAACTCCATGAACGACACGTCGTCCGTGTTGATGAGCTCCTGGCTCTCCTCCGCGACCTTGGCGGTGAAGGCCGGACCGGCCACGAAGCGCGCGAGCACGCCCTCCACCTCGTCCGTGCGCCAGGTGGCGCGCAGCGCGCTGCGGTAGGGCTCTTCGGCGATGCGGGTCCGCATCCTGTCGACGTCGTGGACCAGCGGCTTGCGCGTCGCCACCAGCAGCAGGTCCCCGGAGTGGACCTGCCACGTCTCCACGGCCTCGAACTCCGAGGAGAGCGTGGCATAGGCGCTCTGCACCGTGAGCGCGTCCACTTCATAGGCCTGGAGCCACTGGACGAAGATGCCGCCCTCGGCCAGGCGCTCCTTCACGGCCTGATAGAAGTCGCGCGTGAAGAGGCTGGAGATGCCCGCGCGGTAGGGATTGGACGGCTCGGAGAAGATGATGTCGTAGCGCTGCCGCGTGGTGAGCAGCACCTCGCGCGCGTCGGCGATGAACGTGTGGACCTTGGGGTTGTCCATCACCTTCTGGTTGACCGCCTCGCATCGCCGCGCGACGTCGAGGATGGCGGGCTCGATCTCCACCACGTCCACGCGCTCCATGCCCGGCACGGCGCCCAGCCATCCCGCGGTGCTGCCGGTTCCCAAGCCGATGACGAGCGAGTTGCGGGCCTCCTGATGGAGCAGGGCGCCCAGCAGCCCGCTCATCACCTGGGTCGGCGCATCACCGATGGCGTTGCCGTCCGACTTGCCGTTGACGATGAAGGACAGGCCGTTGTCGGAGTTGAGCGCGACGCTGCTCTCGACGCCATCCTTCTCCCACACGATGCCGCGCGACTTGCTGCGCACCCATGCATCGATGTGGTTGAGCGTCGGGTTGGCGAGCGCGGCGCGTCCGGCGCCCACGCTCCCGTGCCGCCACGCCGCGGTGGGGCCCTGGGTCGACAGCAGCACCAGCGCGAGCACGGCGACGGAGACGGGAACGAACAGCGCCGGCACCTGGCGCTCCAGCTTCAGCGACAGCACCGCGGACGCGAGGCCCAGCACGGCGAGGATGCCCGCGACGAGCTGCCAGGTGACCGGCGCGCTCATCAGCGGAATCACACCGAAGCCCCCCGCCAGGGAGCCGACGATGGAGCCCACCGTGTTCCAGGCATAGACCTGGCCCACCTGCTTGCCCACGTCCTGACTGCCCTTGCCCACGAGCGCGAGCAGCAGCGGGAACTGCACGCCGGAGATGAACGCGGCGGGGAGGATGACCACCGAGCCCACCAGCGCCCAACCCAGCATCATCCCGCCGAAGCCGGCGCCGCCCAAGGGGCGTAGCAGCGCGGCGAACACCGCGAGCCTGTCTCCCAGCGCGAAGGGCAGGGCGATGAACGCGGCCTCCAGGGCACACGTCAGCGCGAAGCCCGACAGCGTGGCCGGCCGATGCCGGAAGACGATGGAGTAGGCCGCGCCACCCAGGCCGATGCCGAGCAACGCCATGGCCAGGATGAGGCCGAAGGTGAAGGTGGTCCCGCCCAGGATGGGGCCCAGCATCCGGTACCAGACGAGCTCCATCAGGAGGAACGAGAAGCCGACGAGCAGGGCCGCCACCAGCGCGAACATGGACGACGGCGTCGCGCGCGCCACGGAGCTCGAGGGCTGCGCCACCGGTGCGGCGACGACGTCAGCAGCGACGGGCGCGGCGGAGGGCTCGGACGCGGCCTGGGGCTTCGCCGTCGCGGCCTCCGGCTCCATGGAGCGGCTCACGCTGCGCGCGCAGATGGCGACGGCCGCGTTGAGGAGGCAGGCGATCCACAGCGTGGTGCGGTTGCCGTACACCTCCAGCATGAAGAAGGTGGACAGCGTCGCGCCGGTGACGGCGCCCAGCGTGTTGACGCCGTAGAGGATGGCGAGGTGTCGACGCGCGGGGTCCTCATCCGACTGCACCGCGCGCGCGGCGGCCGGCAGCGTGCCGCCCATCAGCACCGTCGGCACGGCGAGCACGAGCGTGGAGAGCACCAGCCGCGCCACGCTGCCGCCGAAGAGCCCCAGGCTGGGCGTGCCGCCGACGCCGATGTAGGCCGCGCGCGCCAGCTCCACCAGGAACGGGCTCAAGCCCGCGCTGGCCGCGATGAGCAGCTCCAGGTTGGCGTAGTAGTTCAGCGGGCGTGGGTTCCGGTCCGCGCGCGCGCCGAGGAGCACACCGCCCAGTCCCAGCCCCGCCATGAAGATGGCCAGCACGGCCGCCGACGCCGCGGTGCTGGCGCCGAAGATGAGACGGAACTCCCGCAGCCACACCGTCTGGTAGACAAGGGCGCAGAGCCCCGAGCCGAACAGCAACGGGGCGACCCTCGACACACGTGAAATCATCAATCGGTTCTCTCGTCGGGGGACTGTCTCGAGGGGGGTGAGACAGGCCTTACGGCGCGAGAGTGTCGCAGAGATCCCCGCGACTTGGCCATGGCGCTCGGTCCTCCGGACGCTCGGAGAGCATGCGCCCACCGGGCGTCCGGCCGTGGATCAGGGCGCTGGGGCCTGCTCGACCCCCACCTTGGCCTCGCTCCCGGTGGGGACAGCGGCCTCGGCGGCGCGGCGCTCCTCCTTGCAGAAGGCCAGCCGCTCCTGGATGACGGCCAGGGGGACGGCCATCTCCAGGGTGAAGGAGTTGCCATCCGGCTTCACCTTGGCGAAGTCGAGCAGCTGGGCCAGGTCCTTGTCCTCGCCCGCCTGGGCCTTGATGCGCGCCAGTGACAGCGCGGCGCCCAGGGACTTGCCCAGGTCCGTCACGTCGTCCGCGTTGGCGCCCTGGATCTCCGCCACCAGCGCCACGTCCGAGCTGGCGTCCAGGTGCAGTTCCACGTTCTGGGCCACGTCACGCAGCCGTTGCGCGAGCGCCGCCTGCTCCTTCGGCAGCAGCCGGGCGATGTGCTCCACGGACAGCACACCGTACATCTCTCCGTACGTGCTGTTCTCGGAGATGGCGGGCGGCTCGTCCGGCCCGCGCCCCTCGACGCGGTCGATGGCGGCCTTCACCTCGTCGGGGGACCTGCCCATGACGAGCAACTGGTTGTTCCACGTCCCGATGGAGGGCCCACCCCGTCGCGTGACGGTGGTGCCGTCCTTCAGCGTGTCGGTGGACTCGCCCGGCTCGTACACGCGCGCGCCCTGGCCGTAGTCCGCGGACACGCGGTCGCCCAACAGCTCCTGGTAGCGCGCGTTGCTGAAGTTGCCCGACAGCATCATCCCCTCGTCGGTGATGACCAGCCGGTCCAGGTCCTGGAGCGGATCCACGCCGCTCTTCTGGCGGAACTGCTCCAGCTGCTTGCCGCCGTCGCGCATCATGCAGTCCAGCAGCAGCGCGCCGATGGGCGAGTGCCTCAGCGCGTTGGCCTCGATGACCACCGCCGTCTTGCCCGGACCCCGGGGCAGCGCCGCGAGCAGTGGATCCCTCGGCTTCGCGGGCACCGCGGCCTGCTCGCCCGCGTCCGGCGCGACGGGCGTCGGCTGCGTCCTGCGCCGCTCCGCGCGCTCCCGCTCCGGCGCGCGCATCCGTCGGGGGAACTCCACCTTGGGCTCCTCGGTCTCGGTCTTGTCGCCCTGACCCAGGAACATCAACACCGCCGCGGCCACGAACAGCAGCGCCGCCATCGCCAACCACGCCCCTCGCTTCTGGCGCCTCTCCATCTCAGTAGTCCTTTCCCTCGAACCGCCAGAATCCCACCACCAGCGCCGCCATCCCGAAGACGAAGACGCCCAGCAGCAGCGTCCCCAGCGAGCGCACCTCCAGGGGCAGCGACGCGGCCAGGTCCCCGGCGGCCTCCGCCAGCGCGGACAGCCGGGGGAGCAGCAGCGTCACCCCCAGGAACGCGTCGCGGCTCAGCCCCTCCTCGAAGAACCGGGCGATCTGCTGCCGGTTGCCCGCGATGATGCCGCCCACCATGAAGGCGAAGCCCGCCGCCGCGCACAAGGCCGCGCTGCGCACCAGCGTCGCCGTGGTCAACATCACCGCGTACACCGCCGCGAAGCCCACGCACGCCATCAACCCCGCGACGAGCGGCCCCACCGTCCAGTACCCCGCCTTCACCCCGAAGATGAGCACCAGCCCCGTGGTGCCATACAGCGTCCCGCCCAGCGCCAGCGTCATCACCCCCAGGAACGTCCCCGCGAGCAGGTGCCAGCGCTGGATGGGCAGCGCGAGCAGGTGCTCGATTCTCCCCGGCGACATCAGGCTGGGCGCGAAGTCCGAGCACGCGACGATGCCGAACAGGATGCCCCCGTAGAACACGATGAACGCCGACGCCTGGTACACCGGCCGCAACGCCACGTCGACGGACTGGATGTTCGCGCGGATGTCCTGACCGAACAGCCGCGACGCCGCCAGCGCCCCGTCGATGACCTCCAGCCTCAGGCTCAGCGCCACCACCGCCAGCACCAGGGTGATGCCCACCATGAAGGCGAGGATGAACTTGCGCGACACCGCCTCGCGCAGCACGTAACCCGCGATTCCCACCACCGGCCTCATGCCGCCACCTCCGCCCGCCCCGCGCCGGCGCCCATCGTCCCCAGCAGCACCGACTCCAGATCCATCCCGTCCCGCCGCAGCTCGACCAGCAACGCCCCGGTGGCCCGCGCCCGGTCCAGCGCGCCGTTGAGCGCCGCCGGGTCCTCGGCCTCCACGTGGTACACGCCGTCCGCCCGCGCCTGGGTGAAGCCCGCGACGGCCAGCGCCTCGGCGCTCGTGCCCGGCGCGAAGCGCACCACCCACCGCGAGCCGCCGCGCACCAGCTCCTCCAGCCGCCCCTCGCGCACCACGCGGCCGTCCGCGAGGATGGCCACGCGATCGCACACGCGCTCCGTCTCCGCCAAGAGGTGCGAGTTCAGGAAGAGCGTCGTGCCGCGCCGGACCTCCTCCTGGAGGATGCGCCGCACCTCCATGCGCCCCATCGGGTCGATGCCGTCCGTGGGCTCGTCCAGGATGAGCAGCTCCGGCTCCCCCACGAGCGCCGCCGCCAGCCCCAAGCGCTGACGCATGCCCTTGGAGTACCCACCAATCTTCCGGCCCACGGCGTCCGAGAGGCCCACGCGCTCGAGCAGCTTCAGGTGGCCCGGCGCGTCCGGCTTCAGGCCCTTGAGCTGGCGCACCATCGCGAGGAACGCGGTGGGCGTCCACGAGCCGGGCAGGTGCAGGCGCTCGGGCAGGTAGCCGATGCGCGCGCGGATGCGGGCATCCTCGGGCGTGCCGCCCAGGACGCGCACGGTGCCCTCGGTGGGCTGGACGATGCCGAGCAGGCTCTTGATGAACGTCGTCTTCCCCGCGCCGTTGGGGCCGATGAGGCCGAAGGCACTTCCTTGGGGAACCGACAGGTCCATGCCCCGCAGGGCGATGTTCCCCGTCCTGCGGAAGGCGCGCTGGTACGTCTTGCGCAGGTTCGTCACTTCGATGGCGGGCGTCTGGGATGTCACGGTCGAAACTGTAGACGAGCCAGCCGTGCGGCGATTGCCTGTGTCGGTCCTCCGGGGGAGGGGCGTGCGGCCGTGCACCCGCTTCGAATCCCCGCGACCTCGTTTTCGCGGCCCTGGGAAATCGGTTTCGCACGCCCGAGGTCGCTGCCGCGCCGCGACACCTCGTCGTTTCGCCCCCTTGCGATGTGGCCCTCCGCTGGTCCGTCCCGTGCAATCCCCGCCGGCACACCCCAAGGCAGGAGGAAGTGGATGACGTACGCGGAACGCGTCGAGCAGCAGCGTGAAGAGGCCCGTCGGGAGCTGGCGGCCGCCGAGCAGGAGCTGGCGTCCGGCGGGGAGGCGGCGCGCGTGCGCTACGCCCGGGCGCTGCACGAGGCGGACCTCGCGGAGGCCCGCGCCCAGCGCCACGCCCGGGAAGGCCGGCGTCATCAGCACAGCTGGAGGCTCGTCGCAGGGTGAGCGGGCGGGCGCCCGGACGGAAACGATGAAGGCGTGGGCGCGCCGGTTTATACCGGCGAGCACCATGGCCCATCCCGTCCACCGCCCCCGCCGCCTCCGTCGTTCGCCCGTCCTGCGCGAGATGGTGCGCGAGACGCGCCTCGACCCGGGGAACTTCATCTACCCCCTCTTCGTCGTGGAGGGCCGGGACGTGCGCCGTCCCATCGCCTCCATGCCGGGCATCTTCAACCTCTCGCTCGAGCACGCCGTGGCCGAGGCCCGCCTGGCGAAGTCCCTGGGCGTCCCCTCGGTCATCCTCTTCGGCATCCCCGACCACAAGGACGCTCAGGGCACCCAGGGCTACGCGCGCGACGGAATCGTCCAGCGCGCCATTCGTGAAATCAAGGCGGCCGAGCCCGACCTCCAGGTCATCGCGGACGTGTGCCTGTGCGAGTACACGGACCACGGCCACTGCGGGGTGCTGGAGGACGGCCACGTGGTCAACGACGCCACGCTGCCGCTGCTCGCGCAGATGGCCGTCACCTGCGCCCAGGCGGGCGCGGACATCATCGCCCCCTCGGACATGATGGACGGCCGCGTGGGCGCCATCCGCAAGGCGCTGGACGAGGTGCGCCTCATCGACGTCCCCATCATGTCCTACGCGGTGAAGTACGCCTCCGGCTACTACGGCCCCTTCCGCGAGGCCGCCCAGAGCACGCCCAAGTCTGGAGACCGCCGCGGCTACCAGATGGACCCGGGCAACGTGCGCGAGGCGCTCAAGGAGGCCGCGCTGGACGTGGAGGAGG
The DNA here is from genome assembly GCF_020037055.1 of Myxococcus sp. AS-1-15. Lineage (NCBI taxonomy): Bacteria > Pseudomonadati > Myxococcota > Myxococcia > Myxococcales > Myxococcaceae > Myxococcus > Myxococcus sp. AS-1-15. The sequence goes on from NZ_JAIQDF010000011.1 coordinate 267,178, forward strand.
GCGCCGACATGCTGATGGTGAAGCCCGCCCTGGCCTACCTGGACGTCATCCGCGCCGTGCGCGAGCGCTTCGACCTGCCGCTGGCCGCCTACAACGTCTCCGGCGAGTACGCCATGCTCAAGGCCGCCGGCCAGAATGGTTGGATTGACTACGAACGGGTGATGCTGGAGACGCTCACCGGCATCAAGCGCGCGGGCGCCGACCTCATCATCACCTACCACGCGCTGGAAGCCGCGAAGCTCCTGTAGCCAACACCACCAGGGCCCGCGCGCGGGTTGCGCTTGATCCGCCGCGGGCGTTGCGTCCAAATAGCCGGCGCACGATGCCCACCAAGAAGAAGCGTCCCAGACGCAAGTCGGAGAAGCCCCCGCCCCAACGTCGGCGCGGTCCGGCGAAGCCGAAGCGCTCCCGCACCCGGCGCGCCCCCGTGATTCGTACCGGGGCTTCGTTGCAGTACAAAGTGGTCGAGCTGTCCACGGTGGACGAGGGGGCGCTGGAGCGCGCCCTGAACGAGTGGACGGCGAAGGGCTGGAACCTGGACGGCGTGCAGTTCGCGATGCGCGAGTCCTCCAAGCGGCCGGCCATGGCGTTCATCTTCTTCACCCGGGAAGGCGTGGCGGCGGCGCCGGACGAGGACGCCGCGCGGGCGAAGCTCTTGCGCCTGTCCGAGTCGGGGCCGACGTCGGCGGGGAATGCGTGGACGCCGGGCGAGGGTTCCCATCCTCCGTTCCATCCCTTGAGCGCGCATGAGCGGCTGGCGCGGCTGGCGGGGTTGGACGAGCCGGAGCCACCCGAGGAGGGTCTCACGTTGGAGCCCGAGGAGTGAGCGCGCCCCCAGAGCGCATCCTGATGGCGGCCAGCCGTGGCGGTGGCCGCGCGTTGAGGCTCGTCGTCGAGGACAGTGAGCCGGGCTCGCCGTACCCGAAGGCGTCGCTGTGGCTGCGCCTTGGCGCGCGCGCGGTGGACGTGGCGGTGGCGTGGGGCCTGTATGTCGTGTGCGGCCGCGCGGGCTCCGTCGTCGCGCTGCTGTTCCTCCTGCTCGCGGACGGGATGATCCAGGGCCAGAGCGTGGGCAAGCGCATCTTCGGCGTGAAGGTGATGCACCTGCCCACGCGCTCGGCGGCGCGACACCGCGACAGCACGCTGCGCAACGCGCCGCTGTCGCTCATCGTCTTGTTGGGGATGATGCCGGAGCCGCTGGGGCCGGTGGCCGCGGTGGCGGGGCTGGTCGTCATCGGCGGCATCGAGGCGTGGCGCGTGGTGAGGGATCCGCTCGGCTGGCGGCTCGGCGACACCTGGGCGCAGACGCAGGTGGTGGACGGGAAGGTTGTGGCGGGCGCAACCGTTGCAGCCCGCGACCCGGTGGCGCATCAGCGCGCGCCGGGCAGACTCATGTCCGCGGCGAAGGTGCGCCGCGGTCGCTCGCTCAAGAAGAGAAGGGGGCTACCGTGCGCATCGCGCTGACCCACAATCTCAGGTTGTCTGATTCGGAAGAAGAAGCGGAGTTCGACACCCAGGAGACGGTCAACGCGCTGGCGGCGGCCATCGAGCGGCTGGGCCACCGGCTGGAGCGCTTCGAGGTCAGCGGCCCCGCCTCGCGCACCGTGGCGCGGCTGGAGGCGTACAGCCCCGACCTCATCTTCAACACCGCCGAGGGCCGCCGCGGCCGCTTCCGCGAGGCGTTCTATCCCGCGCTCTTCGACGAGCTGGGCTTCCCGTACACGGGCTCGGACGCGTACGCGCTGGCGGTGACGCTGGACAAGCAGCTCACCAAGCTCGTGTTGTCCAAGCAGGGCATCCGCACCCCGGGCTGGCAGTACGTGGAGAAGCTCAGCGAGCTGACCGCGGAGAACCTGCGCTTCCCCGTCATCGTGAAGCCCAACTTCGAGGGCTCCTCCAAGGGCATCACCCAGGACTCCATCGCGGAGACGCTGGACGAGGTGCGCGCCAAGGTGTCCGCCGCGCTGGAGAAGTACCCCGCCGGCGTGCTGGTGGAGGAGTACATCCCGGGCCGCGACCTGACGGTGCCGTTCCTGGCCGCGGTGGACAACGACTACGACGGCGTGCTCACGCCCGTGGAGTACGTGGTGGACCCGGCGGTGACGGCGGGCCGGCGCTACGCCATCTACGACTACGAGCTGAAGACGAAGAAGGAGAGCGCCGTCTCGGTGCTCGCGCCCGCGCGCATCCCGGCGCGCACCGCCGAGGACGTGCGGAAGATGGCGCAGAAGATCTACCAGGCGCTCGACTGCAGGGATCTGGGCCGCATCGACTTCCGCCTGAGCGACGCGGGCGTGCCGTACTTCCTGGAGATCAACGCGCTGCCCAGCCTGGAGCCGGGCGCGGGCATCTACGCCTCCGCGGAGCTGGACGGTCTGCACCTGGACGGGGTCATCAACTCCATCATCCAGAGCGCGGCCAAGCGCTACAAGATCAAGGACTCCTCCCGGCGCCAGGGCAAGCCCGCGCGCAAGACGGGGCCGCTTCGCGTCGGCTTCACGTACAACGTCAAGCGCGTCAAGCCGAGCGCCCACGGCGAGGCGGTGGAGGACAGCGAGGCGGAGTACGACTCGCCCAACACGCTGCAGGCCATCCGCGAGGCGATTGCGTCCTGGGGTCACGAGGTCATCGACCTGGAGGCCACCGCGGAGCTGCCCACGGTGCTGTCGAGCACGCCGCTGGACATCGTCTTCAACATCGCCGAGGGCTTCAAGGGCCGCAACCGCGAGAGCCAGGTGCCGGCCATGCTGGAGCTCCTGGACATCCCGTACACGGGCAGCGATCCGGCGACGCTCTCCATCGCCTTGGACAAGGCGCTGGCGAAGAAGATCGTCCGTCAGGCGGGCATCCTCACGCCCAACTTCCAGCTGATGGCCACGGGCAAGGAGCGGCTCAACAAGGAGTTCACCACCTTCCCGCTCATCGTGAAGCCGGTGGCGGAGGGCAGCTCCAAGGGCGTCGTCACCAAGAGCGTCTGCCACAGCGAGGCGGAGCTGCGCGAGGTGGTGCGCGAGATCGCCAGCAAGTACCAGCAGCCGGCGCTCATCGAGGAGTACATCGGTGGGCGTGAGTTCACGGTGGGCCTGCTCGGCGAGCGGCGCCCGCGCGTGCTGCCGCCCATGGAGATCGTCTTCCTGGACAAGGGGGAGAAGAACCCCGTGTACAGCTTCCAGCACAAGCTGGATTGGACGGACCGCATCCGCTACGACGCGCCGGCCAAGCTGGAGCCCGCGCTGCTGGAGAAGCTGCGCACGGCCGCGCGCAGCTCGTTCATGGCGCTGGGATGCCGCGACGTCGCGCGCATCGACTTCCGCATGGACGACAAGGGGCGCATCTACTTCATCGAGTGCAACCCGCTGCCCGGCCTCACGCCCGGGTGGAGCGACCTGGTGCTCATCGCGCAAGGCGCGGGCATGGACTACCGCGCGCTCATCGGTGAGATCATGGCCCCCGCCATCCGCCGCTACAAGGAGCGCGCGTCGCGCCGCGCCGCCAGCGAGCACCCGCATCCCGTCGTGCAGCCAGGGCTGCACAAGGGCCCCGCGCTCGACGAGCACGCCGCGCCTGTCGCCACCTCGGCTCCGGTCGCGCCCGGGAGCAGCGCTGCGCCGAATGGCTCGAACACTCCCGTGAATGATGCCAGCACCGCGCCCGCGTCGACGGACGGCGTGCCGCGCATCGAAGCCAAGGCGTGATGCTCGGCCTCTCGGGGCCCTCCGAGGAGGGCCTTTCGAGCGCCTGAAGATATTACGCGGTCGGAGTGGTTGACGGTGGGTGATGGTCCGCTAGTGTGGCCGGCATGGTGCACATCCCCGAGTACATGGGACCGCGGGTTCGCGCCCGCGAGCTGGGACTTCCGTTGGGCCGGTTCAAGCCCGGCAAATACAACGCCATCACCGACGTGGAGGGCGTGCTCGTCGGCCACTGCACGCTCATCCAGGGCGACGGTCCGCTGAGGCCGGGGCACGGCCCGGTGCGCACGGGCGTGACGGCCATCATGCCCAACAAGGGCAACATCTTCATGGAGCGGATGACGGGAGGCGGCTTCGTGCTCAACGGCGCGGGCGAGGTCTCCGGCATGACGCAGCTCATGGAGTGGGGCCTCGTCGAGACGCCCATCCTGCTCACCAACACCATGGCGGTGGGCGCGGTGTCGGACGGCGTGGCCCGCCACCTGGTGGAGCGCTACCCGGGCATCGGCGACGAGCACGACGTCATCATCCCCGTCGTCGGAGAGTGCGACGACTCGTGGCTCAACGACATCTCCGGCCGGCACGTGCGCGAGGAGCACGTCTTCGAGGCCATCCGCAACGCGGCGTCCGGCCCGGTGGCCGAGGGCAACGTGGGCGGCGGCACTGGCATGGTGACGTGCGACTTCAAGGGCGGCATCGGCACGTCGTCCCGCAAGCTGCCGGAGGTGCTGGGCGGCTACACGCTGGGCGTGCTGGTGATGTCCAACTTCGGGAAGATGCACAACCTGCGCGTGGGCGGCCTGCCCATGGGCGAGGTGCTGGCGGAGAAGTTCAAGGGCGCTCCCAAGCGCGGCACCACCTACGGCTCCATCATCGCGGTGGTCGCCACCGACGCGCCGCTGCTCAGCCATCAGATCAACCGCCTGTGCAAGCGCGTGGGCCTGGGCATCGGCCGGGTGGGCAGCTACGCGGCGCACGGCTCGGGCGAAATCGTGGTGGGCTTCTCCACCGCGAACATCATCCCGCGCCGCACGCAGAAGATGGTCTACAAGCTGAAGCTGCTGCTGGATCAGCGCCTGGACCCCCTCTACGAGGCGGTGATGGAGGCCACCGAGGAGGCCATCCTCAACGCCATGTGCATGGCCACCTCCATGACGGGCGCCAACGGCAACCACTGCCCGGCGCTCCCCCTGGACGAGGTCCGCCGCTTCCTGGACGCGTTCAAGCCCATCTTCGCCTCGGTCAAGAAGCGCCCCCAGCAGAGCAGCGCCCCCGCCTCCCGGGAGAAGCCCACCGACGAGGACCGGGAGGGGGAGGTGACGGTGTCCGCCGCCAGACCCACCCAGGTCCGGGGGGCGGAGGGCATTCCCTACCCGACGCGCCCCGCTCCCGAGGTGGCCGAGGGGGCGGCCCCAGGCCCCGAAACGGCCTCCGGACCCCCTCCGGAGGGTTCCTCTTCCGGGAGCCCTTCAGGTTCTGATAGTTAAGCGCCTCTTTTCACGTCTCCGTCATGGAGCACAGGAGTCAACGATGGCCCGCAGCAAGAGCAAGCACCGCCGCGTGCAGATGAAGATCAAGCAGGCCTGGAAGAAGCGGGCCAAGAAGAACAAGGCGGAGGCCAAGGCCGCCGCCGAGAAGAAGAAGTAGGCAGGTCCGCCCCGTTGGCGGCCCGTGGCGCTACTCCCGGGTCGCCGAGAACGGGGTGACGAAGCTGCACCGCTGGGGCGGCTCCACGCCCGGGCGCGAGAAGTTCCCCGTGAACGTCCCGTCGAGTCGCGCCGTGCCGCCGTCCCCCTCGGGGGACGTGTAGCGACCGGCGAGGCTCAGCGTGTCCATCCTCCCGCCGTCCTGTCCCGGGCCCGTGCCGGCCATGGAGAAGGAGCCCTCGGCGGAGATGGTCCCCAACAGTCCCACGCCCTCCAGGTTCCCGATGAGTCGGTCCGCCGAGCGGGTGACGTCCAGGGGCCTGTTGCGCGGCAGCTCCACACCCAGGTTGAGGCATTCGGCGGGCACCCCCGCGTCGCCGAAGGCCATGCGATAGCGGCCCTCCATCGCCGGACAGTCAGTGCACGGCGCGGCGGAGTCTCCGCAGCCCGGGGCGCCGAGTCCCAGGGCAGTGGCCAGTACCGCGAGGCCCGTCAGCGTCAAACGTCCAGTAGTCATGGGTGGTGTCCTCATGTGGGGGATGTCGGACTTCCCGGCGGGAAGCGCGATTCCTAGGTTGGAAGCGGGCAGTGGGCTCGTCGGGCGGGGTGGGGTGGGGCGGTGGCTGATTCGCGGCGGTGGTCGAACTACGTGTTCGCGGCGCTGTTTGCGCTGGCGTTGATTCTCTTCTCCAGGATTCTGTTGCCGTTCCTGATGCCGGTGTTGCTGGGCGGCTTCCTGGTCGTCCTGTTCATGCCGGTGCAGGACTACCTGTGTCAGAAGCTGCGGGGCCGCAAGCCCTTGTGCGCCGGGTTGTCCACCCTCACGGTATTCCTCCTCATCCTCGCGCCGCTGGCCCTCGTCGGGTGGATGGTGGCGCGTGAGGTGTTCCAGTTCGTCGGCCAGGCGCAGGACCTGCTCGAGCGGGTGGACCTGCGTCACCAGTTCGCCTCCAGCCTGCCCCGCGGCCTGAGCCGCTACATCCGGTTCGACCTGGAGAGCGCGCAGACGGAGCGCTCGCTGATGGCGGCGGTGACGGGCGGCGCGGCCCTGCTCAAGGACCTGGTGGGCGCGGGCACGGAGCTGGTCATCAACATGTTCCTGATGACGGTGGCCATGTACTACTTCTTCCTCGACGGTCGCCGGCTCGTCGCGGAGGTGACGCGGCTGATTCCGTTGGACCGTCGCTACTTCGAGGCCTTCTCGCGCGAGTTCACCGACGTCGCGTACGCCATCGTCTACGGCAACACCGTCACGGCGCTCATCCAGGGCGCGGTGGGCTTCGTGGGGTTGCTCATCGCCGGGGTGCCGCACGCGGGGGTGTGGGGCGCGGCCATGGTGCTGGTGGCGCTGGTGCCCGTGGGCGGCACGGCGCTGGTGTGGGGCCCCATCGGCGTGGTGTTCATCGCCATGGGCAAGGTGAGCGAGGGCGTCTTCCTGCTCGCGTGGGGCACCTTCCTGGTGGGGACCATCGACAACGTCATCCGCCCCCGGCTGTGCGGCTCGCGCATGGCGCTGCACCCGCTGCTCGTCTTCCTGTCCATGTTCGGCGGTCTGGCCGTGTTCGGGATGATGGGGCTCCTGGTGGGGCCGCTCATCGCGTCCATCTTCATGGCGATGGTGCGCATCTACCGTCGCGACTTCCTGGGCATCGGTCGCGCGGCCTACGTGGCGGAGTCCACCGGGTCGGCGCGGCAGGCCCCCGACGAGGAAGGGAACGAGCCTGAGTCGGAGGGGCGGCCCGTGTCCGCTCCCTCGGTGGTGGGAGCCCCGGCGCACCTCAACGCCTGAGAGCGGACCGCCGGGCAAGCCTGGACATCGCGTGCGGGCTGGGTGAACCTTCCAGTCCCGAATGATGAACTCCCAACACGCGATGGTCCGCTGGGGCCTGGTGCTCTTCACGGCGGTGACGCTGGCCTCCCCGGGAGCGCTGGCGCAGGTCGTCAAGAAGAAGCGCGCGGTGCCCGCCCAGGTGGTGGCGCCCAAGGCGAAGGCGAAGCCGGCCAAGGCGCGGGAGGCGAAGTCCAGGAAGACGGCCACGCCCAGGGAGGCTCCCAAGCAGCTCGTCGTGTTGACGGTGGAGGGAGATCGCGGCGGGAAGGTCCGGGCACAGCTCGAGTCGGCCCTGCGCCGCGCGAAGCCGGTGAAGGTGGCGTCGCTGAAGCAGTACGCCACCCTCGGCAAGAAGGAAGGCCTGAAGGGCAACACCCTGTTCACCGACGCGCCCCTGGCCCGGGTGGCGCCGAGGATGAAGCTGGACGCGGCCGTCACTGGCACCGTGAGCGGCTCGAGCCTGACGGTGCGCGTGCTGGACGCGAGCGGCACCGTGCTGGGGGAGCAGGACGTGAAGCTGACGCGGGGCAGGCTCGCGCCCGCGGACGTGAAGCTGGCGGTGGCCGCGGTGGTCGAGGCGCTGAGTGGCGCGACGCGTCCGTTCGAGGAGCCCGTCACCCCGTCCGAGCCGCTCGCTCCCGTCGAGCCCGTGACGCCTCCGACGCCCGTCGCCGAGGCGCCCCGGACGCCGACGCCTCCGTCCGAGAAGCCGATGGAGACGCCGAAGCCGCTGGAGCCCGTGGCGGAGCGTCCCGTGGAGAGCCCGAAGCCGCTGGAGCCCGAGCGCCCGAAGCCCGCTCCGAAGGCGCCCGAGATGGTGGCCATCGGCCCCCAGCCGAAGGACGGACCTCCGCCGATGGACGAGGAGCCCGAGTCGCACACGACGACGGACCCGTTCCTCGAGGTGGAGCTGGACACGGGCTCGGGTGGCACCGTGGGCGAGGAGCCGCCGCGTCCGCCGCTGGCCCGGCTCACGCTGGGCGGCACGACGACGTGGCGGAAGTACTGCACGCGTCCGGGCGTGAAGTCCTGCGGCGAGTTCGACCGCAAGCCCGAGGAGGAGCAGGTGGGCGATCGCGCCGACTACGAGTCCTCCGTGCCGTACCTGGGCATCTCCGCGGAGCTGGAGCTGTTGCCCTTCGCGCGCCGTCCCTCCGCGTTGCGCGGCCTGGGCGCGGTGCTGGGCTACCGGCGCGGGTACGCGTCCACCAACGTGACGCTGTTCAACGACGTGGGCCAGTCCGCCACGCGTGAGGTGGTGGCCACCGACTCGGTGCTCACCGCGCAGGCGATGTACCGCTACTTCTTCGGCTTCGGCTCGTCGCGCCAACTGCTGGGCTACGCCGGGGTGAAGGCGGGCCTGCTCACGCGCGCGTTCGACGTGGAGGAGGACGCGGACAGTCCGCTGTCCAGCACGCATCGCTTGTACCCGGCGGTGGGCCTGGAGGTCTCCGTGCCGCTGCTTCGCCAGGTGCGGCTGGAGGCCGCGGGGCAGCTCTTCATCAGCCCGAAGCCCGGCCAGGGGTTCGATGACGAGGGCGGCGCGCTGGACCTGGAGGTGAGTGACTACGGTACGTCAGTGTCGACGTTCGGCTGGGAGGCGGAGCTGGGCGTCGCCGGCGAGCTGTGGGGCCCGTTCGGCTACCAGCTGCGCTTCAAGCTGTCGCACTACAAGGACACCTTCAGTGGCCCCGGTGCTCGCATCGGCTGGGACAACGGAGGCGTGGCCGAGGACACGTACTCCAGCATCCACTGGGGACTCACGGCCTCGTACTGACGCCCAGGCAGGTCACGGGCGCGAGGATGGAAGCGCTCGCGCCGCGGCCCACACCGGACGGATGGCGACGGACACCGCCGTCACCACCTCCGAGAGTCGCTCGGGGCGTCCCTCGGCCTGACTGGCCCGATAGCGCGCCCACTTTTCCAGGCTCCACGGACTCTGGCCCAGCTCGCCGGACACCAGCCGCTCCATCACGTCCAGCGAGTCTCCGCGCGAGTCGAACGCGAGCCGCAGCGCCGCGGGCAACAGCGCGGACTCCAGCGGCGCGTGACGCGTGAGCAGGTACACGTCGAACAGGTCCTTGGGGCGGAAGCGTCCCTTGCCTCGCTCGAAGAGGCCGTGGAGCTTCCACGCGAGCAACGTCTCGGGACGACACGCGAGCACGCGCGCGGTGGTGCCGTCGTCCGTCGCGTAGTCCAACCAGGCGGGCGGCGGATTCATCGGGTCGCCGAAGCCGGTGTCGATGCGCAGCAACTGAGGGGACTCTTCGCCGGGCAGCCAGGTCTCCACGTGGATGCGCACGCCGGGGAATGGTGTCTCCGCCCAGATGACCTCCGAGCGCAGGGCGCCGAAGACGAAGCCATCTCCGACGTCCACGCCCAGCACGTCCACGAACCGGTCCACCGTGTCGCCCTCGTGGAACGGGAAGGCCGCGAGGAAGTCCAGGTCCTCCACCGGGCGCGGGACGGGGCCGCTCCACAGCCGCATCATCAGCCCGCCCCGCAGGATGAGGTGAGGGGCCTGGGACGTGCGCGCGAGCCGACGGAGCGCGGCGGCGCTGGCGCGGAGCGGGAAGGGCAGGGGGCTCATGTCGAGGTCTCCAGCCAGCCCCGGTCCAGCGCGTGGTTGGAGTCGTAGACGGTGTACTCGCGCAGCCGCTGCGTCAGCGGCAGACCCAGCCCCGCGAGGTCCTCGAGGAGCGCGTCGAAGCGCGCGTCCGCCTTCACCTTGCCCAGGCCGTGGACGCGGAGCGTGACGAAGCGCTCGGAGGCGCCGTCCTCGCGCACCTTGCGCGCGTTGCGGGACAGGTGGGCACCATGGCTCGCGCAGCGGGCCTGCAGGGCCTCCAGGTCCGCGCCGTGCGCGGGGAGCAGGACCTTCACGTGGAACTCGAAGTAATTGGACGGCTGGGCGAGCGCCGCGGCGTCGTCCTCCGGCATGTCGCGGTTCTTGCCCAGGGCCTCCAGCTTCATTCGCGTCACGTCGAAGCCATCGCTGGCGAGCGCGCGCGCCATGTCCCTGACCTCCTCCAGCGCATGACGGAGCGTGCCGTGGTGGTACGAGGCCGTCATGGGTTGGAACGGCTCGGCGCCTCGGCCCAGCTCGATGAAGATGCACTTCACGGAAGCCGCGTCGCAGAACGCGCGGAAGCGCCGCAGGTCCTCCTCCGAGCGGGCGGAGACGGTGAGGTGGGCCTCGTAGGCACCGCCCGGGGACGCGGGGCGCAGCAGGTCGGCCAGCTCCAGGTAGGGCCGGTGGCGCATGTTGAGGAAGAACTTGTTGCGCTCCATCTCCGCGAGCGTGCGCTGATAGCCATCCGGCAGCCACGCGTTGTCCCAGCCGAAGCCGCCGCTGCCACGCGGCTCGGTGAGCAGCATGCCCTCGATGGCGTCCTCGAAGATGCGGACGTGGTCCGGATGCCCGTCCTCGCTGAAGGCCACGGCCACGCGCGTGCGCCCACGACGGCCACCGTGCTCGGAGAGGAAGTCCTGCATGCCCCGCTCGAGCAGCTCCTTCTTGAAGCGAGCGCCGGTGAAGCAGGTGCCGTCATCCAGCTCCAGGGCGGTGGTCTCCACGAAGCATGGCGCGCCCAGCACGGCGGAGGCCGCCAGCACCTTGCGCTTCGCGATGCTCGCGAGGTCCAACGGGCCCGGGCCCTGGAGCTCCGCGTCGGAGAGGCCGGGCAGCGCGAGCTTCCTGGGCGAGACGTCGAGTCCCGCCAGCAGTCGGCCGACCTCGTCGGCCTTGAAGCGGTTCCCGGTGACGAAGATGGCCCGGCTCATGGAAGCACTTCCCGCGCAGAGGGCGCCGACGGGCGCCAGTTCCAGTGGGCGGGTCGCCCGGTGTTCTCGGGCAGGAGGCTCCCGTCCACCTTGTCGCGACGGACATACTTGGTCAGCAGCTCCACCCTGACACCCTTGCCGACCTGTCGCTCCAGGCGCCACACCGCCCCCTCCACGGGGTCCTCTGCCCCATGGAAGCCTCCCGACGCGAGGCGGCCCAGGGCGGACTCGATGTCGAGCGGGCCGCCCTCGTGGATGAGCCCTGGCGTGACGAAGCCGCCCGCACCGACTCGGGCGGTGAGCTGCTCCCACGGCAGGCGCTGTCCCTGGTGCATCAGGTCGAACACGACGAACGGCTCGTGCGGCAGCGCGTAGCGGGTGCCATGGGCGAGCGCGAGCCACTCGCCGACCATCCACTCGCCGGGTTGGAGCACGGCCCTGAAGCGCTCGGCATGGAGGGAGACCCAGTCCGCCCACATCCTACGGGCCTCGTTGGGGGAGCTCGCGGCGAGGCGCCCCTCGCGACCGAGCGCGACGACTTCATCTCCGAGCCTCGCGGCGGCGACACACGAGCCGTCCAGCTTCTCCAGGACGATGACGCGGTCCTTCTCGTCGCGAAGGTGCTCGGTGCAGACGCGGGCCAGCGCGGTGCTCAGGTGGTGGTCGGCGGGACCCGTGCGCGAGCCGGGCAGATGGGGAATCGAGCCGTAGGCCTTGCGACCCAGCGGGCGGAGTGGAGCGTCGGGCGGTGTCACCACCCCGGAATCATGCCCTGCTCCGGTGCGCCGTGCCGGGCGCTCACTGCACGCGCCACACGGTGGGGCGGGGCCGCTCGGCCTTCTTCTCGCGAGGCGGGCGCGGCAGGGGCGCGGAGGCCCACTCCGGGACGAGCTCGTCCATGAAGAACAGGTCCTCGCCCAGGCCGTCGACACGCACCTGGATGAGCGGGTCCGCGGGGTACTGGGCCACGGGGTCGTCGTACACGAGCGCCACGACGACGCCGGTGTGGCCCAGGAAGCCGGCGCTGATGGTGCCGTCGGACGAGTGGGCGACGACCTTCACGCGCTCGCCAATCCTCACCGGCGCGCCGTCCACGTTCGTGCTCACGATGAGGGAGGGGTCGTTCATGGGGCGTAGGAGCGGGGCTTGAGGGTGCGTGAAACGACGAGGGCCACCACACAGATGAGCCCCCAGGCGAACAGGTGGTAGCCCGCGACGTGGCGCCAGTCCTGCTCGCAGGCCAGCTCACCGACGAAGGCGCCCGTCGTGCCGACGGACAACCCAGCGCACAGGGCGCGCAGCGGCTGGAACGCGGCCCCGCGCAGCACCACCACGGCCATCACCAGGGGGATGATGCCCACGGCCAGGTGGCTCGCGGTGCACACCCAGCCGGGCAGGGACGGAGGCGTCGTCGGAGAGCCGCGCGCGAGCACCAGCGTCGCCGCGCAGGCCATGGCCAGTCCCACGGCGGCCCGACGCAAATCCCGTCCGCGCGGAGACAGCGCGCCCCAGGCACACACGCCGCTCGTCACGAGCAACAGGAGCAACAGCGGCGCACGCGTCCACAGGGCCGCCGCGCTGACCGCGCCCACCGCCAGCATCACCCCGGCGGCCAGCAGCGCGATGCCTCCCGAGGACGCCATCATCCACGTGGCCAGGGTGCGCCAGCTCCGCACGGGCTTGCGCAGCGCCAGCTCGCTCCGGGCGCTCGCGAGGGCGCGCTCCAGCGCCGCGGTGTCCGGCGGGCGGGGCTCCTCCTGGAGCAGGGCGTCGATGTCCATGGGCGTCTTCATCGCGCCTCTCCCAGCCCTCCGAGCAGCTCCCGGAGCTTCTCGTATCCCCGATGCGCCCGCAGCCGCGCGGCGCCCGCGCTGATGCCCCGGAGCGCGGCAATCTCCTCGAACGACCAGCCCTCCACCTTGCTCAGCACCACCGCCTCGCGGTGGTCGGGAGGAAGCTGTTGTAACGCGTCCAGCAGGTGCCGGCGCAGCGACGGGTCCCCGGAGGGTGGGGGCGCGGATGTAGGAGCGCCTGTGCCCTCTCCGGAGGAGTAGGCGTCCACGTGCTGACGGTGGCGCAGTGCATCGCGCGCGGCGTTGGCGGCGATCGTCATCAACCAGGGCGAGAAGCGGGTGCCGCGCTCATAGCGGCCGCGGGCCCGGACGACGGACAGGAAGGTGGTCTGCAAGAGGTCCTCGGCGAGCGAGCCGTCGCGCACCATCCGCGTCAGGAAGCCCTGCACCCGCCCCGAGTGACGGGCGAAGAGGGCCTCGAAGGCGTCTTGTGCACCAGCGCAGAACCGTTCCATGAGCTCTTCGTCCGAGGGACTCCCCATCACCCGGCTCATGGACGGCCCACCCTGAAATGTGTTTCCGGAGTCCCCCAGGCCCCTCGGAGAGTCTGTGTCGGGCACCCGATGCTGGGATGCCCGACGAGGCGGCGCGCCAGCCGGCCAGGGCCTACCCGGGCATCAGCACCAGGCGGGCGATCTCGGGCGGGGCCCCCACGCGCATCGGCGGGCCCACGAAGCCGCAGCCGCGGCTGACGTAGATCTGCGAGTCGCCCGTGCGGCTGAGCCCCGCGTTGCGCTCCCGCCAGATGAGGTCTCCCACCACGTTGCCCGGGAACATCTGGCCACCGTGGGTGTGGCCGGAGACCTGGAGTCCCACGCCTCGCCGGGCGACCTCGTCGAAGTTGGAGGGCTGGTGCGCCAGCAGCACCGAGGCCTGGTCCGGGCTCACCTCGCGCAGCGCCGCGTCCAGGTCGTATCCGGGCAGACCCATCCGGTCCGCGCTCCAGTCGTCCACGCCCGCGAGCATGAACGATGCGCTCGCGTCGCCGATGGACACGGCGCGATTGCGCAACACGTTGATGCCCAGACGCTCCAGGTAGGCGACCCATGACGATGCGCCCGAATAGTAGTCATGGTTTCCGGTGACGAAGTACACCCCATGTCGCGCGCGCAGGGCGCCGAAGCCGGCCACGTAGGCCCCCAGGTCCGCCACGGTGCCGTCGACCAGGTCCCCGGTGATGGCGATGACGTCCGGCTTCAGCGCGTTGGTGCGCGCCACCAGCTCGTCCACGAAGTGGCGCTGGAGCACGTCCCCCACGTGGATGTCGGTGAGCTGCACCAGGGTGAAGCCGTCCAGCGCCCGAGGCAGCCGGGGCAGGCGCACCGGGGTGTCGCGTACGTCGGGCGGATGGAAGGCCCGCCAGGCGCCGAACGAGGTCGTCGCCACGCCCGCCAGGCCCGCGCCCAAGGCCAGGCCACCGGTGATGATGGCGCGGCGCTCGGGAGACGGCGGACCCGAGGAGGGCTGCTCGGCGGGCGGTGCGGCACGGCGCGCGAGCCTGCGCCTGCCACGCTCGAGCAGCTCCGCCCCCAGCGTGAAGAAGAGCAGGTACATCACCAGGCCCATCCACGCGAGCAGGCCGATGCCCACCGTGCGCATCAGGTCCGAGGGGAACAGGCTCCCCAGGAAGCGGAAGCCCACCGCGCCGAAGAAGCCGAGCGTGAAGAGCACCTGCGCGGCGCGCCGTGGCGCCTGGCGCGGGATGAGGTCCCTCACCAGCCGGCGGTACAGGTAGACATGGGCGCTCGCCATCAGCGCGAGCACGGGGACGAAGAACAAGAGGAGGCTGAGCCAGCGGGGCATCGCGCTCCTGAATAGCGGAAGCCCTCGGCCGGTGCCCGTGCATTTCGCCAGGGGTCTCTCCACTGGCTCCAGACGCCCCTGGCGGCAGGCAGGCGGTCGCACTTCCGCTTTCGCGAAAGGACGCATCGGGGCAGGCTTGGGGTCGTTCATCGCCGGCCTCGCGGCCCGCGCTCCTTTCCGAGGACCTCCAATGCTTCGTCGCTTCGTGCTGCTCTGTGCCCTGGTGCTCCCGCTGGTGGGGTGTGGAGATGACCCCAAGGAGCCCACGCCGCCGGTGGGCAACCCGGACGACGGTGATCCGACGAAGGTGACGTACGCGGCGAGCCTGAACGTGGACCTGGCGGCGATGACGCGCCTGGACAGCGGCCTGTTCCTCCTGGACCAGGAGGTGGGCACGGGCCCCGAGGCCGTCGCGGGCAGGCGCGTCCAGGTGCACTACACGGGCTGGTTTCCGGACGGCACGCGCTTCACGACCTCCGAGGGCGGGCCCGCGCTGGCCTTCGACCTGGGGGCGGGGTACGTCATCAAGGGGTGGGATCAGGGCATCGTGGGCATGCGCGTGGGGGGCAAGCGCCGCCTCATCCTCCCGTATGACCTGGCCTACGGCGCGGAGGGCAACCCGCCGAGGATTCCCCCCTACGCGGTGCTCATCTTCGACACGGAGCTCGTCTCGGTCCGCTGAAGGCCGCGCCTCGTCCTCGCGTCCACTTGACGGGCGCCCCGGAGGCTCCTCGGTGAAACAAGGGGTGATATAGCCGCCCCACGTCTGCCGGGGAGTCGGGTCGTCCGAGGAGGAGTCCCGACTTGGGGGTTTCATCCTCCGGCGAGGGGGACGCAATGTCGGGTTCCGAGTCGGAAGTGGTCGAGGGGAATGGGGAGAAGGCCGGGGCGGAGGGAACGCTCCAGGCGCTGCAGGCCCTGATGGGGCTGGAGTCCGCCGCGACGGCCGCCCGGCTCTATGAAGAGCTGAGCGCGGCCCAGCGCGAGCGGCTGCTGCGGGACGCGGCGCTGGCCCCCGCGCGAGAGCGCCAGCAACTGTCGGAGGTCCTGTCGTGGGCGCGTGACTTCGCGGGCGCCGCGCGGCTGTTGCAGGGCTGTGGCGAGGAGTCGCGGATGGCGGCGCTCTACGTCCAGGGCGGCCAGTACGTGGACGCGGCGGAAGCGTTCCTGCGCGCGGGCGAGCCGGAGCGCGCGGCCGCGGCCTTCGAGCGGGGTGGCGCGCTGGAGCGGGCCCTGGAGGTGTACCGGGGGCTCGGCTCGCGCGAGCAGGTGGCGCACTGCCTGGTCCGCCTGGGGCGTCCGCACGAGGGCGCGCTCCTGTACCGCGAGCTGGGCCAGCCCCACGCGGAGGTGGAGGCGCTGGGGTGCGTGCCCGCGGGGGACGCGCGCCACATCGAGTCGGTGCTGCGCATGTGCATGCTGCTGGACGCGGAGGGCTTCACGCGTCGGGCGCTGGCGCTGCTCGCGGACACGCTGCGCGCCTCGGAGACGGCGCGTGGAGACCCGGCGCTGGCCGCGGAGAAGGCGCGGCTGCTGCGCCGCATGGGCATGGACGCGGAGGCAGAGGCCGTCATCGCCCGGCTCCCCGCGCAGAGCTCGTCGCCGGAGGCCAACGGGTACAACTACCTCAAGGCCATCCCCATCTTCGGCGAGCTGTCGCTGGAGGACATGAAGGACCTCTACCGCGTGGCGCGTCAGGTCCTCATCCCGGCGGGCGCCGTCATGCTGGAGAAGGGCGCGGCGGGCGTGGGCCTCTTCGTGCTGCTGGAGGGCACCGTGGACGTCTACACCGGCACGGAGGACGACGCGCGCCGGCTCAACACGCTGGGGCCGGGGGCCTACCTGGGGGAGATCTCCCTGGTCCAGGACGCGCCCGTGTCGGCGCGGGTGAAGGCGCGCACGTCGGTGCGCGCGCTGCGCATCACCCGGGCGGGCTTCCAGCACTACCTGGACACGCACGAGGGCGCCGCGCTGCGCATCTTCCGGCTGTTCACGCAGAACCTCGCCGCGCGCGTGCGGGCCCTCAGCACCTGACGGCGCCCTCGCGGATGCCTTGCTCCTCGGGACGTTGCGCGTGCCCGCCTGGACGCGTGTATCAGGGGGGGCGAATTGACAATCACAGTCGTCTGCTTTATCTCAATCCCATCATGAGGCCCGTCTCCTTCACAGCCCTGCTGATGCGCGTCCCCGCGCCGGCGGCGGACGTGTGCCTTGCCCCCCGTCACGAGGTTCTGCTCGACATTTGAGCAGGCGGGCCGGAGTCCTTCCGGCGCGCGGGTTTGCTGGTTCCCGTGTGTCGTGAAGTCCGGTTCCGCCCTGGCTCGATGAGGGCCGTCGTGTGCCTTCGTTCCATGCGTCCCTGAGCGGGCTTTCACGCCCCTCCGGCGCGTCGCGCGTGGACGGGCACCTCGACGGCGCCTCGTCCGTCGTCCCTCACCAACCGGCTCCTCACTTCATCACCCCCCGCGGGCCTCGCTGCCCGACGGGAACGGGAGTCCTTCATGCCTCGCAGCACTCGCATCGAGCGGTATCGCAACATCGGCATCATGGCGCACATCGACGCGGGCAAGACGACGCTCACCGAGCGCGTCCTGTTCTTCACCGGTCGCATCCACTCCACGGGCGAGGTGCACGACGGCTCCACGGAGATGGACTGGCTGCCGCAGGAGAAGCAGCGCGGCATCACCATCACCTCCGCGGCCACCACCGCGTTCTGGTCTCCTCGCACGGGGCCCTCGGCGGGTTTGCCCCACCGCATCAACATCCTGGACACGCCGGGACACGTGGACTTCACCATCGAGGTGGAGCGCTCCCTGCGCGTGCTGGATGGCGCGGTGGCCGTGTTCGACGCGAGCCAGGGCGTGGAGCCCCAGTCCGAGGCCGTGTGGCGTCAGGCGGACCGCTACGGCGTCCCGCGCATCGCGTTCATCAACAAGATGGACAAGGTGGGCGCGGACTTCGTCATGAGCCTGGAGTCCATCCGGGAGCGGCTGGGCGCTCGCCCGGTGGCGGTGCAGTGGCCGCTCATGGGCGCGGGCGCTGAGTTCCAGGGGCTGGTGGACCTGGTCCGGATGAAGACGGTCCTCTTCGACGGCGACGGCGGTGAGTACCGCGATGGCATCCCCATTCCCGAGGAGGCGCGCGCGGAGGTGGAGCGCTGGCGGCTGCGGCTCATCGAGGCCGCGGCGGACCTGGACGACGCGGTGATGGAGAAGTTCGTGGACGGACGGCTGGAGGAGATTGGCGAGGCGGAGCTCGTGCGTGCGTTGCGCGCGGGGACGCTGTCGCGCGTGCTGGTGCCGGTGCTCGCCGGTGCGGCGTTCAAGAAGAAGGGAGTGCAGATGCTGCTGGACGCTGTCGTCGACTACCTGCCCGCGCCGTCGGACCTGCCGGCGGTGGAGGGCTCCGTGTACGGCACGGAGCAGCGGACCACGCGTGAGCCCGCGGACGACAGTCCTCCCGCCGCGCTGGCGTTCAAGATGATGAGTGACAAGAACGTGGGGAACATCGTCTTCCTGCGCGTGTACTCGGGCACGCTGCGCGCGGGCACCGTCCTGCTCAACTCCGCCACCGGCAAGCGGGAACGGGTGGGCCGGCTGATGTTCATGCATGCCAATCGCCGGGAGGAGGTGGAGGAGGTCCATGCGGGAGACATCGCCGCGGCGCTCGGCCTGAAGGGCGTGCGCACCGGAGACACGCTGAGCGACGTGGAGGCCCCCGTGGTGCTCGAGTCGCTCGGCTTCCCGGAGCCCGTGGTGCACCTGGCCGTGGAGGCGAAGTCACCGGCGGAGCTGCCGAAGCTGGAGGAGGGCCTGCATCGTCTGGCGGCGGAGGATCCGTCGCTGCGCGTGGGCGTGGACCCGGAGAGTGGCCAGGTGCTGCTGTCCGGAATGGGTGAGCTTCACCTGGAGGTCGTCGTGGACCGCTTGAGGACGGAGTACGGCGTGGAGGCGCGCGTGGGACAGCCCAAGGTGGCCTACCGCGACACGCTCCAGCGCGCGGTGCGCCAGGAGTACCGCCACGTCCGTCAATCGGGCGGGCCGGGTCAGTATGCGTACGTGGTGCTGGACGTGGCTCCGGCGGCGCGGGGCGCGGGGCTCGTGTTCGTGGACGACACGAAGGGTGGCTCCATCCCGAGGGAGCTGGTGCCGGCCATCCAGAAGGGCGTGGCGGGGGCCATGGAGAAGGGCGTGCGCGACGGCGTGGCGCTCGTGGACGTGGAGGTCCGGCTGGTGGATGGAGACACGCACGTGCGTGACTCCACACCCCAGGCATTCTCCACGGCCGGCTCCCTGGCGCTGCAGGAGGCGGTGAGGGCCGCTGGCGTGCGGGTGCTCGAGCCCGTGATGGCGGTGGAGGTGACGACGCCCGAGGCGTACCTGGGCGACGTGCTGGGTGACCTCGCCGCGCGGCGGGGCAGGGTGTTGGGGATGGAGGAGCGGGGCAACGCGCGAGTCGTCTCTGCGCGCGTCCCCATGGCCAGCCTCTTCGGCTACGTGACGAGCCTGCGTGGTCGGACTCAAGGCAGGGCCCAGGCGAGCATGCGCCTGGGTGAGTACGAGCCTCTGCCGGACGCGCTCCAGCCGTCCTTGGCCGTGACTCACGCATGATGCAGGAGGCCCCGGGGCTCGTATCGGCCCGGGGTCTCGTTGTTTTCGAGCGCGAGCGATTTCTCTTGCTTGAACGTGGGTACAAGCCGCGAGCCTTCTCGTCAGACAGGAGACCAGGCGGGCGTCCTGGCCCCCCCGAGGGGAGTGGCGCAAAACGTACACCCCGCCGTTGATTCCGCGGGACTTTGGCCCGGGGAGCGGGCAGGGTCTCGCGCCAAGACGTCGGAATGGGTGGGTCAGCCTCCCTGTTCCCTGACGTTCCCCGAGTGGTCCGGACCCAGTGAGGTCCGGCCGCGCACCGCCAGGCGCCTCCGGCATGGGTCGGAAGAGCGCGCTGCGCGGGCTTGCTCACCACCGCAAGGCGGTGAGCTCACTGTTTCCCAGGAAGACATGACTTTCGACGAACTGCAGCTTCACGACACCCTCCTGCGCGCGGTCAAGGCGGAGGGCTACACCACCCCCACGCCCATCCAGGCGAAGGCGATTCCCCACGCATTGCTGGGCAAGGACGTCCTCGGCGTGGCGCAGACGGGCACGGGGAAGACGGCGGCGTTCGCGCTGCCCATCCTCCAGCGGCTGTCCGCGAAGGCGCCCGCGGGCGGGCACCGACCGATTCGTTGCCTGGTGCTCACCCCGACGCGCGAGCTCGCCGGTCAGGTGGGCGAGAGCTTCATGACGTACGGCAAGAACCTGCCGCTCAAGCACGCGGTCATCTTCGGCGGCGTGGGGCAGGCGGCGCAGGTGCAGTCACTCCAGCGGGGCCTGGACGTGCTGGTGGCGACGCCGGGCCGTCTGTTGGATTTGATGGACCAGGGCTACGTGTCCCTGCGCTCGCTCGAGGTGTTCGTGCTCGACGAGGCGGACCGCATGCTGGACATGGGGTTCATCCACGACGTGCGCAAGGTCATCAAGGCGCTGCCGGCGAAGCGTCAGACGCTGTTCTTCAGCGCGACGATGCCGCCCGAGATCGTGGACCTGTCGCGCAACCTGCTGACGGACCCGGTGCGCGTGGAGGTGACGCCTGTCTCCAGCACCGCGGAGACGGTGGCGCAGCAGGTGTACTTCGTGGAGCGCGAGCAGAAGCGCGGCCTGCTGACGCACCTGCTGAAGGACGGAAAGATCTCGCGGGCGCTGGTCTTCACGCGCACCAAGCACGGCGCGAACCGCGTGGCCAAGCAGCTCGAGGGCTCGGGTGTGACGGCCGCGGCGATTCACGGCAACAAGAGCCAGAACGCGCGTGAGCGCGCGCTGGACGAGTTCCGCTCCGGGACGCTGCGCGTGTTGGTGGCCACGGACATCGCGGCGCGCGGCATCGACATCGACGGGCTGAGCTTCGTCGTCAACTACGACCTGCCGAACGTGCCGGAGCAGTACGTGCACCGCATCGGCCGCACGGGCCGGGCGGGTGCGACGGGCACCGCGGTGTCCTTCTGCGACGGTGAGGAGCGCGCGTTCCTGCGCGACATCGAGCGGACCATCCGGCGCAGCGTGCCGGTGGTGGAGGACCATCCGTACCGCTCGGGCATGGCGCCGCCGCGTCCGGGGGCCTCGGCCACGGTGGAGGCGCCGGTGTCGCGCGGTCCGAATCCTGGCGCGCAGGCGCGAGGCGGGCAGGGCGGCGGTGGTGGCCGCGGTGGCAACGCGCCCGGTGGTGCCTCGCGTCGTCGTCGGGGTGGCCGCGGTGGCGGCGGTGGCCAGGGTCGGTCCGAGGGCGGCAATCGCTCGGCGCGTCCGGGTGGCTCGGGTCCGAACCGTGGCAATGCGCAGGCGCCGCGTGGACCGGGTGGCTCCTCGCCCAGGCCCGCGGCCTCCGCGGGGCCGTCGAAGCCCGCTGACGCGCCTCCCGCGCGTCGCGAAGCGCCGAAGTGGCTGTGAGGTAGTGGCTCCGTGGCATCCGTGACTCCTTCCTGAGAGGCGACGGGTGCCGCGTGGAACGTCGCCTCCCGCGTCATCGCGCTGGAGGCGCCTCCCTCGTGCAACGGTGCGAGCGCTCGTGGCGCTATCGCCTTCGAGCCTCGACGCTGAGCCTGGGTGCGGCACGGACTCACGCTTGAGTCCGCGCGCAGGGCTCGGCGGTTGTCGGGTTCGGGCCGGACCTGCCTACTCGAGGGGGGCCGTCATCCCGCCGAGGTGAACGGGCTCGATTCGTTCGACCGCGAAGTCGCGGACGAACTCGAGTCGGCCCCACAGCAGGTCATGCCCCTTCATCCATCGGATCGCGCTCACCCGTCTCGCGAAGCGCTGCTGCTCCTCGTTCGTGGCGCGACGGGGCGACCCGAGGACGCGGCCGACGAGTCGCACGGCGGGCACCCGCGCGAAGTGTCCCCTGAACAGCGAGCGGAGCCAGAACCCCCTGCCGCTGTCCACGGCGAGGATGCTCAGCCGCGCATCGCGCGCGAGATTCCTCGAGAGCCGTCGGGTGAAGACCTCGAAGAACACCCCACGGCCAGGTTCACCCAGCAGCACGGAGCCGATGGGCGTGACATGGGGTGCTCCATCCTCATCGACGGTCGCGATGGAGAAGTGGAGCGAGCTGGCGAAGGCCCGCGAGAACAGCTGGCGCGTTCGCGTCCACTGCTCCCCGATATCCCGGGGCAGGGTGGTGCCGAGGTCAGCAGGTGCCAGGGCGCTCATGACTCCTTGCTGCTCCCCATCACGACGATGGTGCCCTGCGCCACGGCGACCAGCGTCTCCCCCTGGTCGTCCACCGCGAAGATCTCGCACTGGCACACCGACTGTCGTCGTCCCGTGTGCACCGCGCGTGCCCTGGCGACGAGCTGATGGCCGAGCGCCGGCCGCACGTAGTTGATCTTGAACTCCGACGTGATGATGGGCACGTCGAGCATCGCGGTGCCACCGGCGAACGTGAGCGCGTTGTCGGCCAGGTAGCTCAGGACGCCGCCGTGCGCGAAGCCATACTGCTGGCGCAGCTCCGGGCGCATGGGCAGTTCGAGCTCCACCTCGCCCTTCGTCAACCGCGTCAGCCGGGTCCCCATCAGGTTGCTGAAGCCCTGCCTGGCGAGGAGCTGCTGCCCAATCTCCATGAGTGAGTCCACGGTGCCCTCCCGGGCCGATTAGAACATCGTTCTAGAATGATGTTCTAATGTAGGGTGCGGCCATGCGCAACCCGGGTCACCGGAGAGAAGAGGTCCTCAAGGCGGCGCTCGAGTGCTTCCTGGAGCGAGGCGTGGAGGGCACGACGATGGCGGCCATCCGAGAGCGCTCCGGGGCCAGCACGGGGAGCATCTACCACCTGTTCGAGAGCAAGGAGGCCATCGCGGCCGCCCTCTACCTGGAGGTGCTCGGCGAGTACCAGACGGGCCTCTTGAAGGAACTGGAGCAGCATCCCGGCGCGCGCGAGGGCATCGAGGCGCTGGTGCGCCACCACCTGGACTGGTCCCTGTCGCGTCCCGACGCCGCCCGCTTCCTGGTGGAGGCTCGAAGTGGAGCCGCCGTCACCGCGGCGGAGACGCGCATCCGCGAACAGAACAAGGGCTTCTTCCGTCAGCTCAAGGACTGGTGGCAGGGCCACGTCCGCGACGGCACGTTCGACGAGATGCCCTTCGAGCTCTTCCTCGCCATCCTCCGGGGACCGGCGCAGGAGATGCTCCGGGAGTGGCTCGCTGGCAGGACGAAGACCGACCCGCGCACCGCGATACCCGTCCTGGCCCGTGCGGCCTGGCAGTCCGTCGAAAAGCGCCCCACGAGCGCACGGAAGGGTGGGGCGACACCGCGACGACCTTGAGTCACGCGGCTCCGAGCCTCAAGGCCCGGAGGTCCGCGGATGAATCCGGGCCACCCGTCCGAGCACATCGGAGCGCCGTGCCCACCCGTTGAGCCTCCCCAGCGCGTTGCCAATCAAGACGCGCTCGGGCGTGGCGTCCTTGACCAGGTGGAGCAGCGCGCCGCCCTTCCAGCGCACGAAGACGACATCTCCCGCGCGCACCTCCAACGGATTCACCGGAGCCAGCGTCACGGGCTGGTTGTCCTCGATGACTCCGCGCATCGAGCCACCCCTGGGGCGTACGGTGATGTCCTTGCCTTGTGTCAGCGCCTGAAGTGCGTCCGTCATCCATCCCATGTCACGTCTCCTCGAGAAGTTCCTCGAGGAGACGTGGGGCGCTCAGCGCGCTGACAGACTACATGTTCCGCCGGTACTGCCCGCCGACCTCGTACAGGGCGCGGGAGATCTGCCCCAGCGTGCAGACCTTACAGGCGTCCATCAGCGCGGCGAAGATGTTGCCGTTGTCGAGCGCCGCGCGCTTCACGGCCTCCAGCGCGGCCGGAGCCACGTCCGCGTTGCGCTTCCAGAACGCGTCGCGCGAGGTGATGGAGTAGTCCTTCTCCTCCTTCGTCGCGCGAATCACCTCCGGCGGCGTCACGGTGGGCGAGCCCTTCGGGTCCAGGAATGTGTTCACCCCGATGATGGGCAGCGAGCCGTCGTGCTTCAGCGTCTCGTAGTACAGCGACTCCTCTTGAATCTTCGAGCGCTGGTACATGCGCTCCATCGCGCCCAGCACGCCGCCGCGCTCGGAGATGGCGCGGAACTCGGTGAGCACCGCGGCCTCCACCAGGTCCGTCAGCTCCTCGACGATGAACGAGCCCTGGTTGGGGTTCTCGTTCTTCGACAGGCCGAACTCCTTGTTGATGATGAGCTGGATGGCCAGCGCGCGCCGCACGCTCTCCTCGGTGGGCGTGGTGATGGCCTCGTCGTAGGCGTTGGTGTGCAGCGAGTTGCAGTTGTCGTTCAACGCCAGCAGCGCCTGCAGCGTGGTGCGGATGTCGTTGAAGGCGATCTCCTGCGCGTGCAGGGAACGGCCCGACGTCTGGATGTGGTACTTCAGCTTCTGCGAGCGATCATTGCCGCCGTACTTGTCGCGGATGGCCTTGGCCCAGATGCGACGCGCCACGCGGCCGAGCACCGTGTACTCGGGGTCCATCCCGTTCGAGAAGAAGAACGAGAGGTTGGGCGCGAAGTCGTCGATGTCCATCCCGCGCGACAGGTAGTACTCGACGAAGGTGAAGCCATTGGCCAGCGTGAAGGCCAGCTGGGAGATGGGGTTCGCCCCGGCCTCCGCGATGTGGTAGCCGGAGATGGACACCGAGTAGAAGTTCCGCACCTTCTTGTCGGTGAAGTACTGCTGGATGTCGCCCATCAGCCGCAGCGCGAACTCCGTGGAGAAGATGCAGGTGTTCTGCGCCTGGTCCTCCTTCAGGATGTCCGCCTGCACCGTGCCACGCACCTGCTGGAGCGTGGACGCGCGGATCTTCTCGTACACCTCGCGCGGCAGCACCTCGTCGCCAGACACGCCGAGCAGCAAGAGCCCCAGCCCGTCATTTCCCTGCGGCAGCTCACCCTGGTAGCGCGGACGCGGCACGCCACGCTTCTGGTAGAGCGCGTCGATCTTCTGCTCGACCTCCTCCACCTTGTTGTTGGCGCGGATCCACTTCTCGCACTGCTGGTCCACCGCCGCGTTCAGGAAGAACCCGAGCAGCATCGGCGCGGGGCCGTTGATGGTCATCGACACCGACGTCGTCGGGTCCGCCAGGTCGAAGCCCGAGTAGAGCTTCTTCGCGTCGTCGACGTTGGCGATGGACACGCCCGAGTTGCCGACCTTGCCGTAGATGTCCGGCCGGTGGTCCGGGTCCTCGCCGTACAGGGTCACCGAGTCGAACGCCGTGGACAGGCGCTTGGCCGGCAGTCCGCGCGACACGTAGTGGAAGCGCTTGTTGGTGCGCTCCGGGCCGCCCTCGCCGGCGAACATGCGCGCCGGGTCCTCGCCCTCGCGCTTGAGCGGGAAGACGCCCGCGGTGAACGGGAACGCTCCGGGCGCGTTCTCCCGCAACAGCCACATCAGGATGTCACCCCAGTCCTCGTAGCGGGGCAGGGCGATCTTCGGGATGCGCAGGTGCGACAGCGACTCGGTGAACAGGTCCAGCTCGATGACCTTGTCGCGCACCTGGTACTGGTACTTGGACGCCGCGTAGCGCCGCTTCGTCGCGGGCCACTCGCTCAGGAGCCGGCGGCAATCCGGGTCCAGCCGCGACTCCAGGTCCTTGTACAGCTCCACCAGCTCGCTCAGGTACGCGGGCTCGCCCTCGACGCGCTCGGTGACGTGCACCACGTCGGACGCGTCCTTCGGCTCGACGATCTCCAGCCGCTTCTTGCCGACGTTCTGCCGCAGCGCCTCGATGGTGCCGTGGAGCTGGTACATCCGCCGGGCGATGGCCGCCTGCGCGCGGGCGAAGGCATCGTACGCCTCACACGTCTCGACGATCTCCGCGAGGTAGCGGGTGCGCTCGGGCGGGATGATCCACTTCTTCTCGCTCATGCCCGGCGTCTGGGCCAGGTGCGACTGGAGCGGGGCGCCCGTCTTCTTCACCACCGCGTCCATGATGGCGCGGTAGAGCTGGTTCATCCCCGGGTCGTTGAACTGCGACGCGATGGTGCCGTGCACGGGCACCGCGTCATCCGCCGTGGTGAAGGCGTTGTGGTTGCGCTTCCACTGCTTGCGCACGTCGCGCAGCGCGTCCAGCGAGCCGCGCTTGTCGAACTTGTTGATGGCGATGACGTCCGCGAAGTCGAGCATGTCGATCTTCTCGAGCTGCGTCGCCGCGCCGTACTCGGCCGTCATCACGTAGAGCGACACGTCCGAGTGCTCGGTGATTTCGGTGTCGGACTGACCGATGCCGGAGGTCTCCACCACGATGAGGTCGAAGCCCGCGGCCTTGCACACCTCGATGGAGTCGCCCACGTGCTTGGACAGCGCGAGGTTGCTCTGCCGCGTCGCCATGGAGCGCATGTACACGCGCGGGTTGTCGATGGCGTTCATCCGGATGCGGTCGCCGAGCAGCGCGCCGCCCGACTTGCGCTTCGACGGGTCCACCGACAGCACCGCCAGCGTCTTGTCCGGGAAGTCCGCCAGGAAGCGCCGCACCAGCTCGTCGACGAGGCTGGACTTGCCCGCGCCGCCAGTGCCGGTGATGCCCAGCACGGGCACGCGCGGCTGCTTCGAGCTGAGCTTCGTCATCGCGTCGCGGAGCTGGTCTCCCACCGACGCGAAGTTCTCCGCGATGGTGATGAGCGAGGCGATCTTCATCGGCTCGCGCACCGGCATCGCCGCCGCCGTCGGCGCGAAGTCCGCCGGGCGCTTCTCGAAGTCACACTCCTGGATGAGGTGGTCGATCATCCCCTGCAGGCCCATGGCCCGCCCGTCATCCGGGGAGTAGATGCGCGTGACACCGTACGCGTGGAGCTCCTCGATCTCCGTCGGCAGGATGGTGCCACCGCCACCGCCGAAGACCTTGATGTTCGCCCCGCGCTGCTTCAGCAGGTCGATCATGTACTTGAAGAACTCGACGTGACCGCCCTGGTACGAGGTGATCGCGATGCCCTGCGCGTCCTCCTGGATGGCGCAGTCGACGATCTCCGCGACCGAGCGGTTGTGTCCCAGGTGGATGATTTCGGCGCCCGAGGCCTGCATCAGGCGGCGCATGACGTTGATGGCCGCGTCGTGCCCGTCGAACAGGGAGGCGGCCGTCACGATTCGCACGTGGAATCGCGGCTTGTAGGGCCCGGGGACCGGGGTCAACTGGACGTTTCGCACGGCGCGTACAGTAGGAGCGCGGTGGATGTCGGGCAAGCGATTGAAGCGGGGCCCGCCGGGGCTCGACGCGGACTGTCAAGCCCTCGATGTCGGGAGGAAGGATTCCAGCACCCGCAGTGCGGCGGACGTCGGCGTGGCGCGTCCCTCGCGGACCTCCGCCTCCAGCACCGGCACCAGGGCGGCCACCGTGGGGTTCGCATGCAGGGCCGCTCGCAGACCGTCCTGCACCATGGACCACATCCAGCCCACCTGCTGCGCGCGCCGTCGCTGCTCCAGTGTCCCGGAGGCCACGCGCTTGCCCACCTGCGCCTCCAGCGCTTCCCACAGCTTGCCGATGCCCTGGCCCTCCAGCGCGCTGCACGTGGTGACCACGGGCTCGTTGCCCGGACGCATCAGGTGGAGCGCGGCGCGCAGCTCGGAGCGGGCCCGCTCGGCCCTCGGCAGGTTGTCGCCGTCCGCCTTGTTGATGGCGAGCATGTCCGCCACCTCGAGGATGCCGCGCTTGATGCCCTGCAGCTCGTCGCCCGCGCCCGCGAGCATCAGCACCAGGTAGAAGTCCACCATGTCGGCGACCACCGTCTCCGACTGGCCCACGCCCACCGTCTCCACCAGCACCACGTCGAAGCCCGCCGCCTCGCACAACAGCAGCGTCTCCCGCGTCTTGCGCGCGACCCCGCCCAGCGTGCCGCTGGACGGACTGGGGCGGATGTACGCGGCCGCCTCGCGCGACAGCCGGGCCATGCGCGTCTTGTCGCCCAGGATGCTGCCGCCGGAGATGGTGCTCGACGGGTCGATGGCGAGCACCGCCACGCGCCGTCCCGCCCCCACCAGGTGCATCCCCAGCGCGTCGATGAAGGTGCTCTTGCCCACGCCGGGCACACCGCTGATACCGATGCGCCGGCTGCCGCCCGTGAAGGGGAGCAGCCGGGTGAGGACCTCCTGCGCGAGCGCCTGGTGGCGCGGATGTCCGCTCTCCACCAGGGTGATGGCGCGCGCGAGCACGGAGCGGTCCGCCGAGCGGACGCCGTCCACGTAGGCGTCCACCGTCAGCTGCTTCACGCCTCCTCCTGCGCCGCCGTCAGCTTCTCCAGCAGCTCCAGGGCCGCCTTCGAGATGACCGTGCCGGGGCCGAAGATGGCGGCGGCGCCCGCGGCGCGCAGCTCGTCGTAGTCCTGCGCGGGGATGACGCCGCCCACGACGACCATGATGTCCTCGCGGCCCAGCTCGCTCAGCGCGCGCTTGAGCTGCGGCACCAGCGTCAGGTGTCCGGCCGCCAGCGAGCTGGCCCCCACCACGTGCACGTCGTTCTCCACGGCCTGGCGCGCGGACTCCTCGGGCGTCTGGAACAGCGGGCCGATGTCCACGTCGAAGCCCAGGTCCGCGAACGCGGTGGCGATGACCTTCTGTCCTCGGTCATGCCCGTCCTGGCCCATCTTGGCGATGAGGATGCGAGGCCGGCGGCCGAAGCGCGCGAGGAACGCGTCCGCCGCGGCGCGGGCCTCGGTGATGCCCTGGGCGTCCTTGCCCGCTTCGCTCGAGTACACGCCGGACACACTCCTCACCGTGGCTTCGTAGCGCCCGAAGACCTTCTCGAGCGCGTCGCTGATCTCTCCCACCGTCGCCTTCGCGCGCGCCGCGTCGATGGCGAGCGCCAGGAGATTCCCCTCGTTGCGCCGGCCCGCCTCGGTGAGCGCCTCCAGCTTGCGGCGAACGTCGTCCGCGTTGCGCTCCGCGCGCAGTTCCTTGAGCCGGGCGATCTGCGCCTCGCGCACCGCGGAGTTGTCCACCTTGAGGATCTCGATGTTGTCGGGACGCTCGGGCGGGTACTTGTTCACGCCGATGATGGCCTGACGGCCGGAGTCGATGCGCGCCTGCGTGCGGGCCGCGGCCTCCTCGATGCGCAGCTTGGGCAGCCCCGCCTCGATGGCCTTCGTCATGCCGCCCAGCGCCTCGACCTCCTGGATGTGTCCCCACGCTTTCTGCGCCAGCTCGTGCGTGAGCCGCTCCACGTAGTAGCTGCCGCCCCACGGGTCGATGACGCGCGTGGTGCCGCTCTCCAACTGGAGATACAGCTGCGTGTTGCGGGCGATGCGCGCGCTGAAGTCCGTGGGGAGGGCGATGGCCTCGTCGAGCGAGTTGGTGTGCAGGCTCTGCGTGTGGCCCTGCGTCGCGGCCATGGCCTCCACGCACGTGCGCACCACGTTGTTGAACACGTCCTGCGCGGTGAGGCTCCAGCCGGAGGTCTGCGAGTGGGTGCGCAGCGCCAGGCTCTTGTCGCTCTTGGGGCTGAAGCCCTTGATGAGCCGGGCCCAGATCATCCGGGCCGCGCGCATCTTCGCCACCTCCATGAAGAAGTTCATGCCGATGGCCCAGAAGAACGACAGGCGCGGCGCGAACGCGTCCACGCCCAGTCCCGCCGCGAGCCCCGCGCGCACGTACTCCACACCGTCCGCCAGGGTGTAGCCGAGCTCCAGGTCCTGCGTCGCTCCGGCCTCCTGCATGTGGTAGCCGCTGATGCTGATGCTGTTGAATCGCGGCATCTTCTCCGCGGTGAAGCGGAAGATGTCGCCGATGATGCGCATCGACGGGCCCGGCGGGTAGATGTACGTGTTGCGGACCATGAACTCCTTGAGGATGTCGTTCTGGATGGTCCCGCTGAGCTGCTCCGGCTTGACGCCCTGCTCCTCGGCCGCCACCACGTAGAGCGCGAGGATGGGCAGCACCGCGCCGTTCATCGTCATCGACACGCTCATCTGGTCGAGCGGGATGCGGTCGAACAGGATGCGCATGTCCTTGATGGAGTCGATGGCCACGCCCGCCATGCCCACGTCACCGGCGACGCGCGGATGGTCGCTGTCGTAGCCCCGGTGCGTGGCCAGGTCGAAGGCGATGGACAAACCCTTCTGTCCGGCCGCGAGGTTGCGGCGGTAGAAGGCGTTGGACGCCTCGGCCGTGGAGAAGCCCGCGTACTGGCGCACCGTCCACGGCTGCTGCACGTACATGGTGGAGTAGGGGCCGCGCACGAAGGGCGGCAGGCCCGGCAGCGAGCCCAGGTGCTCGACGTCCGCCAGGTCCTCGGGCGTGTACACCGCCTTGACGGGGATGCCCTCGGGCGTGTCCCAGTGCTCGGCGTCCTTCAGCGTGGCGCGGGCCTTCTCGCGCTGCGCCTCGAGCGCGGCGGCGGTCGGCTGGGTCTCCGGCGCATCGAAGGCGATGCCGGAGAAGTTCGGGACGTGGGGACTCATCAGGCCACTCCGAGCTGCGCGTGCAGCGAGTTCAGGAGCGCGAACAGGTCCGCTCCCGCGAAGATGAACAGGTCCACGCCGGCCGCGCGGAAGGCGGCTTCGTGCTCACCAGGGCGTCCCGCCACCGCCACCGTGCGCGCGCCCTTCGCCTTCAGCGCCGCCGTCAGCGCGGGCACCCACTCGGGATACATCGCGTCCGGACCGGAGATGACCGCGAGCGTCGCGCCCGACTCGGCGAAGGCCGTCACCACCGCCGCCGGGTCCGCGAAGCCGTGCTTCTCCTTCGACTCGATGCCGCCGGCCGCCAGCGCGTTGACCACCCACGTGGAGCGCGCCGTGTGCTCGGCCACCGTGCCCAGGCTCGCCAGGAACGCGGTGGGCCGCTGTCCGTGGGCCGCGACGTACCGGTCGCTCGCGTCACGCAAGGACTCGAAGGGCTCCGCGATGCGCGTGGGCTTCAGTCCCTCGCTGCTCGCGACGGTGCTCCGTGTCCGGGCCTCGCGGCGCACGGGCGCCTCGCCCAGGAAGGGGAACTCGCTCACGCCCACGATGGGCTGCTTGCGGCTGCGCACGGCCTTCTCACGCGCGGCCCGCGTCTCCGCGAGCACCTTCGCGATGTCGCCCTGGGCCAGCGCCTTCTCCAGGCCGCCGAGCGATTCGATGCGCTGCAGCTCCGTCCACGCCGCGCGCGCCAGCTCCGAGGTGAGCTGCTCCAGGTAGTAGCTGCCGCCCGCGGGGTCCGCGACGCGGTTGAGGCTCGACTCGTCGCGCAGGATGAGCTGCGTGTTGCGCGCGAGCCTGCGCGCGCCCTCGTCCGGCGTGCCGAGCGGCTCGTCGAACGGGGAGGTGCTGACACTGTCCGCGCCCGCGACCACGGCGGCGAAGGACTCGGCCGTGGCGCGCAGGATGTTCACCCACGGGTCTCTCTGCGTCTTCGTGCCGATGGCGGTGCGCGCGTGCAGCCGCATCGCCTGCGCCTCGGGCGGGCCACCCGACGCGGCCACGACCTTGGCCCACAACAGCCGCGCGGCGCGCAGCTTGGCGATCTCCGGGAAGAACTGGCCGCCGACGGACAGCGCGAACTGCACCGAGCGCGCCGCCACGTCCACCGCCACGCCCGCGCGCTCCATTCCGCGCAGGTACTCCACACCCGTGGCCATGGCCCACGCCAGCTCGTGCACCGACGTGGCCCCCGCGTCCGCGTAGGCCCGCGTCGACACCAGCAGCACCCGCAGCTCCGGCGCGCTCTGGGCCCGCGACGTGACGAGCGGCGCGGCCTCCGCGAGCACCGCCGCCACGCCCTCCGGCAGCGCGCCGGTGCGAGCGAGGATGCCCAAGGGGTCGATGCCCAGCGAGCCGCTCGGCTTGACGCCCGCCTTGTCGGCCACGGTCATCAGCAGGGACGCCGTGGTGAGCGGCGCCGAGTCCGGCTCCAGGTGCACGGGAGTCCGGTCCAGCGGCACGTGGGCCAGCAGTCGGGCCAGCGTGGCCTCGTCCTTCACCGGGATGCCATGGGCCTCGCCCAGGCAGAGCCAGACACCCTGGGTGCCTCGCTCCAGGTCCGTGCGGAGGGCCTCGGCGGCGAGGGTGACGTCCGGCTCGGAGTACTCCTGGCACAGCAGCCAGCCGCCCTCGGTGTGGCCCAGAGGCTGGGTGCCCCGGACGTAGGGGGCGACGCCTGGCGGCTGCGGCGCGGCCGTGTCCGCCTGCGCGTAGAGGGGCTGGAGCGCCAGTCCACCTTCCAGCGGCGACTGGAGCACCGTGAAGGGCTTGCCCTTCAGGTCCTTGTCCACCAGCCGGCGCCACTCCTCGAGAGTGCGGGCCGGGAACTCGGCGGCGATGTGAAGAGGCACCTGCGACATGCTGTGTCCTCGCGGGGGGGATGTGGCCGATGACAGGGCGGCCGTCCCCGTCCCATAGGCGCAAAAACGCGCCCGTTCAATGGCGGTGAGCGGGGGAGGGCCTTGTTGGCATCGCCCCGGCCGCCGGGGTGTCAACAAGCCGGGAGTCATGGGCCGGTGGGGCTCCGGGCGGGCAGGGGTTGCTTTCACCCGCGAGGCGCGAGAATGCTGCCCCAGACGATCCACCGGGTACGCGCGCCATGACGGAACAACAGTACGAGTTGCTGAAGCTCATCAGGAAGGTCCAGAGCCACAACTTCATCGAGGACCACATCCGGCCCTGGGACCCGGCTGACTACGAGCGGCGACTGGCGAAGGAGCAGGCGGAGAACGAGGTCACGCTCGAGGAGATCCGTCAGGTGCTCGCCTCGGGGCTGAGCCTGGACTTCGCGGACCAGAATCACCACACGCCGCTCCTGACCGCCGTCACGCAGAACAACGTGGCGCTCATCCAACTGCTCATGGCCCACGGCGCGGACATTCGCGTGGCCCATGGCAACGAGATGCCGCTGCACCGCGCGGCGGAGTTCGGCGCGGACCGCGTCGTGCGCTTCATCATCGAGCAGGGCGTGGACCCGCGGACCCCTTCACCGTTCGGCAGCAGCGCGCTGCGCATCGCCCGGAGCTCGCGTCACAGCCGCGGTGTCCCGGCCATGCTGGTGCAACTGCTGCTGCCCACCAAGGACCAGCGCCCGCCGCCGCCCAAGAAGCTCAAGGGTCTCTCCGAGGAGAAGGTGATGAAGTACCTCTCCAGCGAGCCGCCCGCGGGTGTCGGCGCAGCGTCCTGGGAGATGCTCCGCGGCATCATGGAAGCTGTCTTCGTGGAGGCCCACGCCGTCTCGCTGGAGGAACTCTACGCGGGTATCGAGGACCGCTCCTCCATGAACCCCGACCTGGTCTTCGCCGCCATCGGCCTCATCCAGGCCGTCAGCGCCGAGGCGCCCAAGAACAAGTCGGTGAAGAAGCTCTCCAAGGACTCCCATGCCCACCACGGAGACCTGGAGCTCAACGGTCCGCTCACCGTGAAGTCGCTCCTGGTGACGGGCAACCTGACGGTGAAGGGCAAGGCCGCCAACCCTGTCGGAGCCTCGCTGTTCGTCGGGGGCTCCTTCCAGTGCGAGAGCTTCCACACCGAGGGGCCCGTCATCATCGGCGGCGACCTGGACGCCTCCCTCGTCGAGGCGAGGAACAACGACTACGCGCTCGAGGTCCGGGGCACCCTGCGCACCCCGAAGCTCGTGGTGAAACAGCATGTCGTCAAGGCGGGGCATTTCGAGGTCCAGGAGCGCGTTGACTCCTAGTGCTTGAACCAACGCGTCATGACCGGATGATGCGATTGCCCCTAGGGTGACGGCCCGAATGCCGACTGAAGTCAAAGTCCAGTCCACGTTGTTCGAGTCGCTGATTCGCTGCATGAACCCCGACTCGGCCCAGCGCGCCGAGCTCCTCGCGGCGGGCTACGACGTGGACCGGCCTCGCGCCACCTATCCCGCGTCCGTGTTCGCCGCGTGTCAGGCGGTGGCGCTGCGCACGACGTACGCGGGGCTCGCGCCGAAGGCCGCTCAGCGAGAGCTGGGGCGAGACCTGGTCCGCAAGTACTTCGACACGCTGGTGGGCCGCGTGGTGGGCATGGCGCTGAAGGTGGCGGGACCCGAGCGGGCGATGAAGCGCGTGGCGCTCAGCTTCAGCTCGGTGATGGAGCCGGTGGACATCACGGTGGAGAACCTGGGTCCGCAGGTCTGGCGCGCGAAGTTCCGCGGCTACGTCTTCCCCGCCGAGGCCGCCGCGGGCACGTGTGAGGTCGCGCTGAAGCAGGCAGGCGCCTCCACGGCCACCGTGGAGGTGGAGCGCTACGAGGGCTCCGAGGGCTTCGACCTGCGTCTTCGCTGGTGAAGCCCCCGGGGCACTCCGGGCTCAGGGCTGGGGCGTGCCCAGCGCCACGGCCGCGCCCTCCGTGGGCTCCGTCACGTTGTCCTGTGACGTGCGGTCGATGAGCTTGTTGAGCGGATCGATACCGACCTCCACGGGCTTCACCGGCACCGTGAAGCTCAGCTCGGATTCACCCGGGCCCACCTGGCGCTTCTCCAGGAACACCGCGTTGCCGTCCTCGTCGAGTGCGCCCACGTCCACCCAGTCGGAGAACTTCAGCTCCGTCTGCTCGCCCTTGTCGTCACTGCGGTACTTCTTCGCGAGGACCTTGAGCGTGACGTCCCAGCCGCCCTGCGCGTTCTGGCGCATCGTCGCGGACACCGCCCGGTTGTCGTAGAGGGTGATGGTCTCGAAGAGGTCCTCCAGCAGGTACTGGTACTCTGGCGGCGTCTCCTCGCGCAGGAAGCCGATGAGCTCCGCGGAGCCCGTGTACGGAGGCCCCTGGAAGCGGACCTTCTCCACGTAGCGCTTCAACGCGCGGTTGACGCGCTCCTCGCCGATGAAGTCCTGCAGCGCGTACATGGCGAGGCTGCCCTTCTGGTAGTGGATGTACGGCTGGTTCTCCACCCGCGACAGGGGCACCTCCTTCTTGCGCTCCATCGCGCGGCCCATCAGGTAGCTGTCCAGCTCGAACTTGAGGAAGCGCTTCATCTTCGTCGCGCCGAAGCGGTGCTTCATCACCATCAGCGCGGCGTACTGCGCCATCGTCTCCGACGTCATCGTGGCGCCCTGCGCGCGCCCGCCCACCACCTGGTGCGCCCACCACTGATGGGCGATCTCATGCGCGGTGATGTAGTACGGGTAGTCGACGTCGTCCGGGCTGCCGTCGCGCACGCGGGCGATGAAGCCCACCGCCTCCGAGTACGGAATCGTGTTGGGGAACGACTGCGCGAAGCTCCCGTAGCGGGGGAACTCCAGGATGCGCGCCTGGCGGTGCTGGTACGGCCCGAAGTTCTCCGAGCAGTACGCCAGCGCGTCCTTCATGCCGCGCATCATCCGGTCCAGCACGTACGTGTGCGTGGGGTGGTGGTAGATCTCCAGCGCCACGCCCTTCCACGTGTCGCGCATCACCTCGTAGCGCGCGGACAGCACCGAGTAGAACTTCAGGATGGGCTGGTCCATCTTGTAGCGGAAGAAGCGCCGGTCCCCCACGGTCCACTCCTTCTCCAGGTAGCCCGGGGCGATGGCGATCTGGTCCGGCGACGTGCTCACCGTGGCCTGGAAGGAGACGAAGTCCGCGTCGGGCGTGATGTAGTTGTTCGCCAGCGCCTTCGGGTCATCCCGGTCCGGCAGCCGCTCCTTGGGCGCGAGCCCGTACTCCTTGCGGTCCTTGTCCTCGGACAGCTCCGAGTCCTCCTGGTAGCCGAGCGTCGGCAGGTTGCCGCTGTTGAAGAAGGTGCCGTTGCTCACGATGTCCGTGCGCGCTGCCCCGTGCTTCAGGCGCTTCGCGTGGAACTCCAGGTCGAAGACCAGCTCCGCCTCCGCGCCCGGGGCCAGCGGCGTGGGCAGCTCCAGGACGAACAGGCCCAGCTCCCGGTCCGTGGGCTCCGTGCGCTCGGCGCCCGCGAGGCTCAGCTTGCGCACGCGCACGTCGGTGGGCATGTCGAGCAGCACCTTGGCGATGGGCTCCTGCGTCTTGTTGCGCAGCCGGTAGGTGCCGAGCGCCTCCAGCCGCTGCTCCTCCGGATGGATGTGGAACGTCACGTCCACGTCCGTCACGCGCGGGTGGGGCAGGGCGAGGAAGGACTTGTACTCCTTCTCGTAGCGGGCCCGCGCGCGCTCCATGTCCTTCTCGGTGACGAACGGGTTGACCACGCGGGTCTGGTACGTGATGAAGCCGCCCAGCCCCAGGAACGCCAGCAGCGCCACGCTGGCGCCGGCCGTCCACGCCCAGCTCTGTCGGGCCCGCGCCTCGCGCAGCCGCTCCTTCCACCGCGTGGTGCGTCCCCGCACGATGAGCAGGTAGCCCACCGCGACGAGCAGCACCGCGAGCGCGTACCAGTACAGGCGGAACCACACGAGGTTGGACACGAAGTGGCCGTAGCCGTTCATGTCCGAGTACAGCACGCCCGTGTCCGAGCCGTAGCGCACCAGCCGGTCCTCCACGCCGAACAGGCCCAGCGCGGCCTGCGAGGCGAAGTGGATGACCATGACCAGGTACGCCAGGTACTTCTGGTGGATGAGCACCTGCGCGAAGAAGGCCAGCACGCACAGGAGCACCTCGTGCGTGAAGTCCACCAGGACGATGTCCGTGAAGTACAGGCCCCACTCGATCTGGAAGAAGCCCCGGCTCACCTGCGTGATGAGCACCGCGAGCGCGACCACCACCTTGAGCGAGAGCACCACGAGCAGCAGCGCGCCGAGCTTGGACGCATAGCCCACCCACGTCGGGGCCCGCGTCGCGTCCACGATGTCGCCCAGGCCCGCGTCGCGCTCCTTCCACACCAGCTCACCGGCGTAGAAGGTGAGGGTGATGAGCACGAAGGGCTTGAAGGTGCCCGTCGCCACCTCCAGCGCCTGCCACGTCACGGGCCACGTCGAGGTGCCGTAGAGCTGCTTGGACACCAGCGCGCCCAGCGTGACGAAGATGAGCCCCGCCACCACGAAGGACCAGTACACCGGCGAGCGCAGCACGTCCCGGAAGGCCAGCCACGCGGACGCCGCGGCGGTGCGCGCCCAACTGCCAAAGGTCGGCGCGGCCCGAGTGGTGGGGATGCCCACGGGCGCCTGGGGCGGCTCCTCCGCCTTCGCCGCGCGGCCACCGCGGTGCTCCTCCACCTCGGGCCGGAAGCGCAGCACCGTGAGGCCCAACAGCAGCGCGCCCACGGTGGACCACAACAGCCGGTTGACGAGCAGCACCCCGCTGAACGGAATCAGGTCGCGGTTGCGCTCGGCGGGGGTCCAGTAGCGCGTCACGTTGTCGACGGTGATGAACCCGAACGGGTCCAGGATGGAGCCCAGCGGCCGGTTGGCCACGTCGGACATGGCGGAGCTGAGCGCCAGGTAGCCCAGCACCAGCACGACGACGCCCACGTACACGGGGGCCATGCGGCGCGTGAGGGCGGCCAGTGAGAAGAACACCGTGCCCGCGAAGAACAGCGTGGGCCACACGCCCACCACGTACGGCCACAGGTAGGCGAGGGACTGGTGGGGCGCCAGCTGGGTCTTGTCGATGAGCCACACGACGCCGGCGCCCACCAGCAGGCCCGGGATGATGGACAACATCAGCACCGCGCTGAAGACGAACGCGCCGAGGAAGCGGCCCAGCAGATACGGCACCTTCTTCACGTTCTTCGTGAAGATGAGCATCCACGTGCCGTGGCCGAAGTCCTGGTATGCGGCCTGGCCGAAGACGGCCGCCACCATGAGGAGGGCGAACAGGCCCAGCACGGTGATGAAGTTGAAGAGCGTGTACGGGCTGTTGGCCAGCACGCGCTCGGCGCCGGAGCTGGCGCTGATGTTCCTGAAGACGCCGCCGGTCGCCAGCATCAACAACAGGCCGGCGCCGGCGAGCACCGCCGCGTACACCCAGGTCGAGATCATCTTGACCCGGCGACGCAGCTCGAAGGTCACGAGTGCGCTGAACATGTCACGCCGCCTTCGACGCGCCGGACAGCGCGTGGAAGTAGACGTCCTCCAGGTCGGGGCTCGCCGCCTCGAAGCCCTCGGGCGCGCTCGGGGCGTGCACGTGCACCAGCCGCTGGCCCGCCACGCGCCGCACGGCGATGACCTCCATCTGCTTCGACAGCGCGTCGAGCTCCTCCTGGCTCGTGACGAAGCGCTTCCACACCCGGCCTCGCAGCTGGTCCACCAGCTTCAGCGGGTGGCCGCTCGCCACCACGCGGCCCTGCGCCAGCACGGCCATGTCCTGACAGAGGTCCGCCACGTCCGACACGATGTGCGTGGACAGCAGCACCACCACGTCCGAGCTGATCTCCGCCAGCAGGTTGTGGAAGCGGAAGCGCTCGGCGGGGTCCAGGCCCGCGGTGGGCTCGTCGACGATGAGCAGCTTGGGGTCTCCGAGCAGCGCCTGGGCGATGCCGAAGCGCTGCTTCATGCCGCCGGAGAAGCCGCCGAGCCTGCGGTCGCGGTGCTCCCACAGGTTCACCTTGGTGAGCAGCGCCTTCACCGCGTCGTGGCGCGCGCGCCGCTGGGCCAGGCCCTTGAGCTGCGCCAGGTGGTCCAGCATGTCCCAGGCCGTCACCTTCGGGTATACGCCGAAGTCCTGCGGCAGGAAGCCGAGCACGTCGCGCAGCCGGTCCTTGTCACGTCGCACGTCGATGCCGTCGAAGGTCATCGTCCCACCGTCCACGTCCTGCAGCGTGGCGATGGAGCGCATGAGCGTCGACTTTCCAGCGCCGTTGGGCCCCAGCAGCCCGAACATCCCGCGCGGGATGGTGAGGGTGACGTCGTTCAACGCACGCGTACCGTTGGGGTACGTCTTGGACACGCCTTCGAGTCGGAGCTCCATGTCGGGCATCAACCTAGCCCATCCGTTACCATGGGCTCCATGTCTTCACGGCGCTGGCTCCTGTGTCTCACGCCCCTCTTCCTGCTGTGCGCGTGTGGCGAGGGAGAGCCCGTGATGCTCGAGGCCGCGGCGGCCGACTGTGGGAGCGCTCCACCGCAGCGGCTGGGGCGGCTGCCCGCGACGAGCATGGTGCTCAACGCCTACTTCCTCCAGGAGGAGGCCGCGCGCGACGTGCGCCGGGGCCTGTCCGACTCACCCATCGTCGAGGAGGTGTTCGCCAAGGCCGCCGCGATGGGCGTCGTGGCGCTCCGGACCAACGGGCACAACGAGGCGCCGGAGAAGGTGGGGGACAGCACCATCCAGGTCGCGCCGCTCCAGTACGACGAGGTCGCCCTGCGAGGGCTGGACCGCGTGCTCGCCCGGGCCCGGGCGCATGGGGTCCGGCTGGTGCTCACGCTGGGCAACTACTGGGATGCCTATGGCGGCACGCGCCAGTACGTGAGCTGGGCGGGGCTGCCGAACCCGGTGCAGGGGGACCCGCGCTTCTTCACCGCGCCCGTCGTCCGGGCGCTCTACAAGGAGCACCTGGCGCGGACGTTGGAGCGGGTGAACACGGAGGACGGCATCCGCTACGGCGACCATCCGGCGGTGCTGGCGTGGGAGCTGCTCAACGAGCCTCGGGGGCGGGGGCTGGATGCGCGCGGCGAGAAGCTGCGCGCGTGGGTCGACGAGATGGCGCGCGAGGTGAAGTCGCGAGCCCCGGGGCACCTGGTGGGCACGGGCGAGGAGGGCTTCGAGCCCTCGTCGGAAGGGTACGACGGCGCCTACTGGTCCCGCCTGGGGACGACGATGCTGCGCACGCCGGGCTCCAGCTTCACGCGCAACACGGCGTCGCCGTACATCGACTTCGCGTCGGTGCACTTCTATCCGGAGTCGTGGGGGCTGGATGGCGCGGGCACGGCGGAGGCGGGGGCCCGGTGGATTCGCGAGCACGCGGCCATCGCGCACGGCCTGGGCAAGCCGCTGCTGGTGGGGGAGCTGGGCCTGCGCAACGCGGGGGATCTGGATTTGTCCCAGCGTCGCGCGCTGTATCGCGGCTGGCTGGAGTGCATGCGCGGCGTGGGCGTGGGCGGCGGCGCGCTGTGGATGTTCGCCAACGACGCCCGACCCGACGCGTGGGATGACCACACCTTCTACTTCCGCGACGGCACCTCGCCCGATGACCCGGTGAACCGCTACGCGGACCTGGTCATCGAGGCCGCGGGTTCGACGAGGCCCTGACGCACGAAGGCCCGGCGCGGCGCGCTTCGCGCCACTCCGGGCCACGGGCCACGGTGGATTCGCGACGGCTCAGACGGAGATGAGGCCCTTGCGGATGCCCTCGGTGACGGCCTCGACGCGGTTGGTCACCTCGAGCTTCCGGTAGATGTGCTCCAGGTGCGTGCGGATGGTGGCCTTGCTGAGGTTGAGGAGCCGGGCGGCCTCGCTGTTGGAGACGCCCTTGGCGATGAGCTGGAGGATCTCGCGCTCGCGGTCCGACAGGGGCTTGAGCAGCGGCTCCTCGGCGGAGGCGCTCTCGGCGGGCGTGGGCGCGGGGGCCTCCGGACGCGGGGCGGCGGGGGCGGCGGCCAGCGGCTCGGAGGGGACGGGCGTGGCGTCCGGCTCCACGCGGAAGTGCCGCAGGAGCCTGCGGGCCAGGTTGGGCTGGATGACGGTGCCCCCCGCGCGGACCTCCTTGATGGCCTCGATGATCTTGTCGACCGGAGAGCCCTTGAGCATGTAGCCGGAGGCGCCCGCCTTCACGGCCTCCAGCACTTTGTCCTCCTCGTCGAAGATGGTGAAGATGAGGATCTCCATCTTCGGGTAGACGGCCTTGATCTCCCGCGTGACGTCGATGCCGCTCATGCGCGGCAGGCCGAGGTCGAGCAGCAGCACGTCCGGCATCAGCCGGGGCACGTCCTCCAGCGCGGCCTCGCCGGACAGCGCGGTGCCGACGATGTCGATCTCCGGGTGGCCCTCGAAGAGGCGCAGCTGGTTCTTGAGGATCTTGGTCTGGTCCTCGACGACGAACACGCGGATGGGCGGCTGCGCGGGAGTGGAGGGAGGCTGCGGGGCGTCCACGGGGGCTCCGGTCATGTCGGGGGGCAGGGAAGGGAGAAGGCCACCTGGGCGCCCGAGCCGGGTGACGAATCGACGATGAGCTGACCACCGAGCTTCATGGCGCGCTCGCGCATGTTGAGCAGGCCGTAGTGGCCCCGCGGCGTGTGCTTCGGGTCGAAGCCCTTGCCGTCATCCTGGACGATGAGGTGCACGCGGTCCTCGCCGTAGTCGAGCTTCACCTGCACGAGCTTCGGCTCGGCGTGCTTCACCGCGTTGGAGAGGCACTCCTGCAGGATGCGGAAGAGGGCCAGCTGCACGTCGGGGGACAGCTTGCGCTGCGCGCCCGTGCGCTCGAAGCGGATGGGCAGGCCCGTGCGCTCCTGGAACGTCTTGGCGTAGTCCTCCAGGCCCTGCGACAGCTCGAAGTCCTCGCGCATCATCCGCAGGTTGCGCCGCAGCTCGTCGATGGACTCCTCCGCGGTGGCCTTCAGCTCGCGGATCTCCTCGCGCAGCCCGTCCTCGCGCGCGAGGTTCAGGATGTACTCGGCCTGGATGATCATCGAGGAGAGCGACGCGCCCAGGCCGTCGTGGATCTCCCGCGCCAGGCGGTTGCGCTCCTCGACGACGGCCAGCTCCTTGAGGTCCCCCTGGAGCGCGACGACCTCGCGGTGGGCGGCGGCCTCGCGCTCGTTCAGATACACGAGCACGTAGACGATGATGAAGTTGAGCGCCAGGTACCAGAGCAGCGTGAGCAGCTCCACCGCCGTCACGTTGCGGTTGAGCAGCAGGTCCAGCCGCGTCGTGATCGGCAGCGCGAGCAGCGGCGGGAGGATGGCGAGCGGCTTGGGGTAGAGGATGGAGAACAGCGTGGTGAAGAGCAGCTGGGTGGCGAGCAGCGGGCTCTGCAGACCGCCGCCCACCTGGGGCTTGGCGATGAGCACCACGAGGATGACCAGGTCCAGGCACAGCGTGGTGTACGTCACCCAGCGGCCGGCCTTGGGGTGGTCGATGACCAGCAGGTTCGCGACGCTGTAGAGCAGCATCGTGAAGTAGCCCAGGAAGGAGAGGGCTCCGGTGAGGCCGAAGTAGCCGCTCCACGTGGGCACCGCCAGGATGAGCAGTCCCAGCGTGAGGAACATCATGCGGGCGTAGAAGAGGGCGCGGGCCCGGGCGACGAACCGGTCCTGCTCCCAGGACGCGGTGGCCTGCTCCGTGGAGACGCTGTCCGTCAGCTTGCGGCGCGAGAGGACCTCGCGCACGCGCGCACGCAGGTCATTGGCCGGGGTCTCCTCGCCCAGGGCGAGATTCGAATCCATTGGGCCGGCAGCTTACGAGAGCCGCCGGGTGTGCGGGAATCCCTGGGGTGGTCCGTTCACCTTCTCGGCGAGCGAGAAGGCGGACGGGTGTCCCCGCGCGCCTCCGTCATCGGGAGGATGGCTGCATGCAGACCTTGCGGGCCTCGGGCCTGCTCCGGAAGATGAACTCCAGCCGGTCCGTGGACTCGCCGGTGCGCTCGTCGAAGAGGGGCGTGCCGCCCGCGTACATCGTGCCCTCCTTGTTGCCGTACGGGTCCAGGTTCTGCTTCTTCAGCCAGCGGTCCACGCAGGCCTCGAGCGCGGCGCGGCGGGACTCGGGAGCCCCCGCGTCCTTGAGGTTCGTCCCCTCGGCCGGGATGGAGGCGTCGGGGGACCCGGCGACGAGCGTGCCGGAGTCCGTCCCGGTCTTCTCGGCGCCCGCGACGGGGGCCTCGAGGGTGGAGCCGCTGTCGACGAGCTTCGTCGCCTCGGCGGGGGCCGTGGCCTCGGTGGAGGGCTGGGTCGCCGCATCCGCGGGGCCGGCGGTCTCGCCGGTGTTCTTGTGGCACCCGAGCATGAGCAACAGGGTGGTGGAAAAGACGAGCACGCCGGTCAGGTTTTTCATATGTGTGGCAGCTGGTAGGGGCGCCTGCGCCCAACGGTCGCCTGATGCGACGCAGGGGTCCGCACGTTATTCGCATCCGCCTTCGCGGAGCAGCATTCGATGCACGGCCCAGAAGAACACCACCATCCCCGCATTCCCCACGCGTCCCGGATAGAGCGCGCGAGGGTGCTCGTCGTGGGAGCAGGCGGGCTCGGCTGCCCTGTCTCCCTGGCGCTCGCCCAGGCCGGTGTCGGCCACCTGACGCTGGCGGACCCGGACCGCGTGGACGTGACGAACCTGCCCCGGCAGCTGTGGCACCGCGCCGAGGACGTGGGCCGCAACAAGGCGGAGTCCGCCGCGGGGGGGCTCTCCCGGGCGTTTCCCGGGCTGAGCACGGAGGTGCTGCCCGAGCGCGTGGACGCGGACAACGCGGAGGGCCTGTTCCGCTCGCACGACGCGGTCATCGACGCGACCGATGGCGTGGCGACGAAGTTCTTCCTCTCGGACGTGGCGGTGCTGACCGGCGTGCCGCTCGTGTACGGCGGCGTGCTGCGGATGCAGGGGCAGGCGATGCGCGTGGAGCCGGGTGGCCCGTGCCTGCGCTGTCTCTACGAGGCTCCGCCTCCGCCGGACTCGGTGCCCACGTGTGCGCAGGCGGGGGTGCTCGGCTCGCTGGCGGGGCTGGTGGGCTCGGTGCAGGCGCTGCTCGTGCTGGAGCTGCTGGCGGGCGCCGCGCGGCGGGTGCCGGGTGAGACGGCGCTGCATGTGCTGGACGGGCGGACGATGCTGGGGCGCGTGACGCGGGTGACTCGCGCGGAGGAGTGCCCGGGCTGTCAGGTCACCGCCGTTCCGAGCTTCCCGGACGAGGCCTCGGCATGCGCGCGATGAGTCGGTGCGGGGCGGGGGCGATGGGGCGCGTGGTTGGATTCGAGGCGAGGGTGAAGGCGTGTCCGAGCCTGGCGTACGCGAAAGGTGCGCGGGAGAGGACACGTTCGCGGCTGGCTGGGAGGTGGTCGGACCAGGACACGCGTCGCGGTGGAGCGACGGTGTTTCGTTCCTGGCCCCGAGTGAACGGCTGCTCGAGGCGACGTTCCCTGCACCCTCGTGCAGCCGGTGACGCGTCGACGCCGCGGGAAGGCGCTGGCGCTCGTGCCCTCACGGAGTCGGGGCACTCGCATGGGTGACACGACGGCGACGCTGGACATCACGCGCGAGGTCTGTCCGATGACCTACGTGCGCACGAAGCTGCGGCTGGAGTCCCTCGAGCCGGGCGCGCTGCTGGAGGTCCTCCTCCGAGGCGCCGAGCCGCTGAAGAACGTCCCCCGCAGCGCGCGGGAAGAGGGGCACGAGGTGGTGTCACTCGAGGCTCGCGACGACGGGACGCATCGGCTGGTGCTGCGCAAGCAGGGAAGGTGAGTGGTTCATGGCGACGATTCGGATTCCCTCGACGATGCGCACGCTGACGCGCAACCAGGCGGACGTGGTGGTCCCGGGCACCACCGTGCGCGAGGTGCTCGCGAACCTGGATGCGAGCTACCCCGGTATCGGCGCGAAGCTGCTCGACGAGCGCGGCGCCGTGCGGCGCTACGTCAACGTCTTCCTCAACGAGGACGACATCCGCGCGCTTCGCGAGCTGGACACGCCCGTGAAGGACGCGGACCGGCTCACGCTCATCCCCGCGATGGCGGGAGGGTGAGGGCGCATGGCTCTGCGTGAAGATCAGATCCAGCGCTACTCGCGGCAGATCCTCCTGCGCGATGTCGGCGGTCGAGGTCAGGAAGCGCTCCTGACGGGCCCCGCGCGCGTGGATGCCACGGGCGCCTCGGGGATGACGGCGACGGCGTACCTGGCGGGAGGAGGAACCCCGGTCGCGGGCGTGGGCTCGCTGACCCTGGGCCCGTGGGCTCCCGGCTTCCTGGTGTCGGCCGGGGACGTGGGACAGCCCGTCCCGGAGGCCCTGGCCCGCGAGGTCCCCGCGCTGAACCCGGACGCCGCGAACCCCGAGCGTCGGGGAGGCCTCCTGGCCGAGCTGCCCACGGCCTGGAGCGGCGAGGCCCCCTGGGTGGCCCTCTGCGGCGACGGCGCGAGGGCCGGCGTCGTGTTCCGAGGAAGCGAAGGCTGTGTGTGGTGCTTCGGCGAGACGGTGCGGCACCTGGGCTCGCCGCCGGAT
The DNA here is from genome assembly GCF_020037055.1 of Myxococcus sp. AS-1-15. Taxonomy (NCBI): domain Bacteria; kingdom Pseudomonadati; phylum Myxococcota; class Myxococcia; order Myxococcales; family Myxococcaceae; genus Myxococcus; species Myxococcus sp. AS-1-15. The sequence continues at coordinate 311,718 of NZ_JAIQDF010000011.1, forward strand.
GGCGCGCTGGGCGTGGCGCTCGGAGCCCTGGGCGCGATGATCTTCCAGAACCTCCGCCTGGGCCTGGCCCCCCCGCTGGGAGGGCGTTGGCTGGTGCCTCCGGGGGGCCTGGAGGAGATGGCGCTGCGTCGCTGCTCGCGCTGCGCCGCTCGCGCCGAGCCGTGAACCCCTGGGTGGATCCGCGCTGGCCGGAGCCGGTGCGCACGCAGGTGCTCCGTCACCTGGAGGCGTCCTATCCCCTGGAGGGCTGTGGCGTGATCCTGGCGTCGTCCAGCGCCGCCCGCGTCCTGCCCCTGCGAAACGTGTCTCCCAGGCCCTCCGTGGCGTACGCCTTCGAGCCCCACGAGTGGTTGAAGGTGTGCCTCGAAGCGGGGTCGAGTGGCGAGCGGATCACCGCCGTCTTCCACTCACATGTCGACAGCCCTCCCACCTTTTCCCCGGAAGATCGGGCCTGGGCGGCCCCGACAGGGCATCCGCTGCTGCCGGGAGTTTCCTACCTCATCGCATCCGTACACCGAGGCTGTGTCACCTGCGTGTGTGAGTACGAGTGGAGCGGGGGAGAATTTCGAACGCGACAGGTTTGAATCCCGCATTGCAAGAACGAAAAAGCCGAGGAGGTGCAGGCACTTGGCTGCCCGTTACCCCTACCTGCGGAAAGGTGCGCGTGAATTGTCAAGTGCGTGGGTTTTCGTCTATAACCACGCGCATCTTCTGGATCTGCGGCGTCCCAACGCGGCGTGCAAGAAGCGCTCCGGACGCAGGGAGTTGAAAATCCTTATGGCCTCCAACACTGGATTCACCCTTTGGCTGACCGGCATGTCCGGTACGGGGAAGACCACCACTGCCGCGTACATCGCGGCGCGGCTCCGTCAGGTGGGCCGTCACGTGGAGATTCTCGACGAGGGTGAGCTCGCCGATGAGCTGTGGGCGGGGCTGGGCGACTCGAAGGACGAGCGCAATGTCATCGCGGGCCGGCTCGGCTTCGTGGCGAACGTGCTGACGCGCAACGGCGTCGCGGCGCTGGTGCCCTGCGTGAGTCCGTACAAGGCGAAGCGCGAGGAGAACCGCCGCGCCATCGGCCGCTACGTGGAGGTCTACGTCGACTGCCCCACCGAGAAGCTGATCGAGCGTGACAGCACGGGCCGCTACAAGAAGGCGCTCAACGGGGAGATCCCCAACTTCATCGGGATCACGGAGCCGTACGAGCCGCCCACGTCGCCGGAGGTCACCATCCACTCGGACGTCGAGTCGGTGGAGGACGGCGCCGCGAAGATCTTCCAGTCGCTGCTGGACCTCGGCTACATGTCCACCGAGGAGCTGAAGATCATCACGGGCAAGAAGATGAAGGCCAACCCGCTGCCGGCCAAGGGCGAGAGGGCCGAGAAGCCGGAGAAGAACGGCGGCGCGAAGGCGCGTCGCGCGGAGGAGCCGAAGCCGGCCGCCGCGACGAAGGCCAAGCCCGCGAAGGCCGACAAGGGCGCCAAGTCCCGTCCCGCCACGCGCGCGGCCCGGGTGGCCAAGCCCTCCAGCCCCGCGAAGAAGCCGGCGGCGAAGAGCAAGGCTCGCTGAGCAAGGGGGCCGACACCCGGCCCCGTCAGTGTCCATGACAAGGGCTCCTGGTTGCCGCGCGATGCGCGTGCAATCCGGGGCCCTTCCGTTTTAGGAGTCCAGCATGCTGAGCCCCGAGCGAATCCAAGCCCTGTGTGAGTCGTCGCGCCCCAAGCTGGAGGCCATGCGGGCCGCGCTGCGCACCCACGGCAGCGCGCTGGTGGCGTTCTCGGGCGGCGTCGACTCCACGTTCGTGCTGAAGATCGCCGTGGAGGAGCTGGGCGAGAGGGCGCTGGCGCTGACGGCGCTGTCGGCGTCCGTGGCCCCCGAGGAGGCGGAGGAGGCGAGGGCGCTGGCGACGAAGCTGGGCGCCCGGCACGTGGTGGTGAGCAGCAACGAGCTGGCGAACCCCTCGTACGCGGCCAACCCCACCAACCGGTGCTACTTCTGCAAGACGGAGCTGTACGACCTCTGCGAGGCGCGGCGCCAGGAGCTGGGGCTGGCGGTGGTGCTGGATGGCTTCAATGCGGACGACTTCAAGGATCACCGTCCGGGGCACAAGGCGGCGCGGGAGCACGCCGTCGAGTCTCCGCTCGCCGCGGCGGGCCTGACGAAGGAGGAGATCCGCGCGTGGAGCCAGGCGCTGGGGCTGCCCACGTGGGACAAGCCGCAGATGGCGTGCCTGGCGTCGCGAATCCCGTATGGGACATCGGTGACGCGCGAGCGGCTGTTGCAGATCGCCTCGGCCGAGTCGGAGCTGCGCAAGCTGGGCTTCCGGCAGTTCCGCGTGCGCTACCACGGCGAGGTGGCGCGGCTGGAGGTGGCGGCCGAGGAGTACGAGCGCTTCCTCGCGGCCGACGTGCGCCAGAGGATCAACACCGCGTTCCTGGCGCTGGGGTTCAAGTTCGTGGCGTTGGATCTGGAGCCGTTCCGCTCGGGCCGGATGAACGAGGCCGCTGGCGTGACTAGGCCCGCGACGCCGGGAGCCCCGAGCTTCGCGCTGCCCGTGGTGAGCTGATCCCTGACTCGCTTCTCCGCCTGGCACCCACGGCTGCTGGAGCTCCGGAGCAGATCATGACGGTCGAGCAGTCTTCGCGGCGCGAGCGGTCCTCCTGGCTGCCGGGCGCCGCGGGCGTGGTGCTCCTGGGACTCACCCCTGGCCTCGCCCACGCCGCCGAGTACGTGGACTCGCCGTACCGGGACCGGCGCTCCTTCTCGCTGATCCTCGGTCCGGGGTTGTCCTACACGGAGCTGATCGGCGAGTCGGACGCGGACGTGGTGAAGGGGCTGGATGCCCAGCTGGATCTGGGGGCCAGCCTCTCGGTGGGGCACGGGGGGGACGAGGTCTTCGTGTTGATCCGAGGGAGCCTCCGGGGGCCGGATCTCTCCGTGGTGGGGGGCTTCCGGAGCGTTTTCGGAATGGAGGCGTGGCAGTCCTTCGTGGATCTCGGCGCTGTCGTGCGGCCGTTTTCTGGGCCGTGGGTGGGGCCTCGCGTAGCTTTCGGTTTGCGACACACCTTCTCGGAGCGGATCGCGGTGTACGGGGGACTCGGGCTCACGCTCGGGTTCGGATCCGGACTGCGCGCCGACGCCGAGGGCTTCACCGGGGTGCAGTGGATCTTCCCGGTCAGCGGATCCGAGTGAAAATCTTGCGATCAGAAAGGGCTGTGAGATGGTGTGTGCATCTGTAGGAGGTTGCGCACTTGGAACTGAATCCCCGCCTCACCTCGGTGGTCTTCCGGCTGAACCGCGAGAAGCTCGACGCCCTGAAGGAGCTGTCGCGCTCCACGCGCATCCGCCAGAGCGAGTACCTCCGGGAAGCCATCTCGGATCTGCTGGCGAAGTACGAGGAGCGGCTCGTCGATTGACGGCGGCTCGTGGATCCAGCCCCGTGTCACTCCGAGAAGGGTGACTCCGGCGGCAACCCCGGAGGTTGGAGACGCTCTGGGGCCGTGAAGGGATCCACCTTCGGAGGGTAGTGGACCTCCCAGAGCATCAGGCCGTGCGCGGGCGCCTTGAAGCCCTCCATGGCCGCCCCCGTCTCCAGGGCCGCGTGCCATGCCTCCTCCGGCAACAGCCCCGCCGCCACCTTGAGCGCGCCCCCCACCAGATAGCGCACCTGGTAGCGAGCAAAGCCGTCCCCGACCAGCCGCACCTCGTACAGCCCTCCGCCCCGCTCGTGCAGGGTGGCGGACTCCAGCGTGCGCGGCTTCTGGGGACTGGACTTCTCATGGAAGGCGATGAAGTCCCGCGTCCCCTGGGCCCTGGCGAGCAGCGCCGCCACCCGCTCGGGCGTCACGGCGCCACCTCGTCCCAACAACCCTGGCTCGCCTGGAACGTCGAGCGAGTAGGGTGCCCAGTCCTCCGTCTGGGGCCCCCCCAGCCGCAGCCGGTACCGGTACACCTTGCCGCTGGCGCTCCACTGGGCATGGAATCCCTGGGGCCGGCGGACCAGGCACAGCCCGAGCCCCGGCGGCAGGTGCTCCGGGAGCCTTTTGGCCAGCGACTCGGGCGAATCCCCGGCCTCCAGCCGGACGCTCACCACCTGCATGCGGGCATGGACGCCCCGGTCCGTCCGCCCCGAGGGCATCACCGAGGCCGGGACGCCCACCGCCCGCAGCGCCGTCTCGAGCGCCTCCTGGACGGTGGGGCCCTCCGTCTGACGCTGGAAGCCGCGGAAGTTTCCGCCGCGGTACCAGATCCACAGTGCGACGGGAATCCGCTTGGAGGTCGAAGTGAGCACGGCGTTGCGAGGTCGCGGGGTTACACGGGATAATCGCGCGCGAAATGGCGGCTGGACAAGAACTCGCGGCGGACGTGGATGGGCAGTGGCTCTTCCGACATGGTGACCTGGTCCTCGGACCTGTCAGCGGCTCGGTCATCGTGGAGAAGCTCAAGACAGGAGAGCTGACCCCCGAGTCCCCGCTGGCCCTGGCCGGCGAGCGGGACTTCCATCCGATGCGCGAGGTGGAGCCCTTCAAGGTCCACGTGGCGCTCTCGGAGGCGCGCGCCCGCGTGGACGCGGCCGTCCTGGTGGAGCGGGAGAAGAACCACAAGCGCGTGCTGGTGCTCGGCGGCGTGGCCGCGGGCCTGGCGCTGGTGCTCGGCACCGTCGGCATCTACGTGGCGCGCAACGCCGCGGTGCACGGCTGGTTCGGCGAGGACGAGTTCGAGGGCATCGAGATGGAGGCCCCCGTCATCCGCGTGGCCCAGGCCCGACAGGACGACGAGGAGCTCTTCGACTACCCGACGCAGGGCGCCGTGAAGCCCGGTACTCCCGCGGGGACCAAGCCCACGGGCGCTTCCACCAGCAAGCCCACCGCCGTGGCCTCCGCGTCCCGGACCGATGACCGCCGGCCGCCGCCGCGCCCCGCGGGCAGCGTGGGCACGGACCCGGACGGCATGGAGGTGGCGCAGCAGTTCGACCAGTCCGCCATCAACCGCGTCGTGGCCGGCAACAAGTCCACGCTCTTCAAGTGCTTCAAGGAAGAGGCCGAGCGCAGTCCGGGGCTCGCGGCGAAGATTCCGCTCGAGTTCGTCATCGGCAACGACGGCAAGGTCAACAAGCTCTGGGTGGACAACCCCCAGTTCAAGAAGGGCCCGCTCTACGAGTGCCTGTTGACGGAGCTGCAGAAGTGGCCGTTCCGGGCCTACGAGGGGGAGCGGGCGACCGTCGGCCTGTCCTTCAACATCGGCAAGCGGGGCTAGGGCCACTTTCTTGCCCACCTCCCGGGCATGCCCCATACCGGGGCCATGTCCGCCGCATCCGTTGCCGAGACCGAAATCGCGAAGAAGGCGCTGAGCGTGCCGCCGGGGACCTTCCGTCACACCGTGCTGGTCGCCGCCAAACGCTTCAAGTCCACCTGGGCCGAGCTGGGCAAGCTGCTCGTCACCGTCCGGGACGAGGCGAAGTTCGAGGAGTGGGGCTACCCCACCTTCGAGGCCTACTGCCTCAAGGAACTGCACATCAAGAAGCAGACGGCCCTCAAGCTCACCCGCTCCTTCAGCTTCCTGGCCAAGCACGAGCCCGAGGAGGAGCTGCGGGCCCAGGAGTTCCCGGAGAAGGCGCCCGCCTTCGAGGTCATCGAAGTGCTGGCCGACGCCGAGGAGCGTGGCCAGTTGTCTCCCACTGAATACAAATCCCTACGTGACAGCATCTGGAGCCCGGAGAAGAACCCGACGGAGCTCAAGAAGGAGTTCACGGAGCGCTTCCCCCGGCCGCCGCCCGAGCCTCCCCCCGAGAGCCTCCAGGTGCGCAAGCTGGCGTCCATGGCCCGGAAGCTCGCCAGCGAGCTGGCGGGGTGCCGCAAGATTCCGAACGCTGTCGCCGAGCGGGCAGCCGCCCTGGCGGACGACGTGGAGGAGCTCGCCTCGGGCGTGACGGACGCCTGAGCCGCTGTTACTGAACGCTCACCCGTTGCGGCCGCTGTACGGTCCGTAACGGGCCCGCACCGTTGGGCTTCCTGCCCAGGTGACAGGGCCCTATAGTGGTTCAGGGCCCCGGTGTAGGTGGGCCTGACGGCTGTTCGAGACGTGGGCAGGCCGTGTGGGTAGGGGAGCGGTGGACGGCGAAGTGGCTCCGGCAAGTCTGGGGTCGGCGAACTCGGAGGCGGCAGTGAAGAAGGAGCACCACGTCAACCTGTCCTGCTCGTTCTGCGGAAAATCGCAGCGCGAGGTCCGCAAGCTCATCGCGGGACCGACGGTCTACATCTGCGATGAGTGCATCAAGCTGTGTAACGACATCATCGCGGACGAGAACGAGCGAGAGGAGGGCAAGCCCCAGGTCAGCTTGCCGACGCCTTCGGAGATCAAGGCGTTCCTCGACGACTACGTCATCGGTCAGGACCAGGCGAAGAAGGTCCTGTCGGTCGCGGTCTACAACCACTACAAGCGCATCTACCAGAAGAAGCCCACGTCCCGACCGCGCCCCGGCGTGAAGAGTCCGTCGGGCGAGGAGGTGGAGCTGAGCAAGAGCAACATCCTGCTCATCGGCCCCACGGGCTCGGGCAAGACGCTGCTCGCCCAGTCGCTGGCGCGCTTCCTCAACGTGCCGTTCACCATCGCGGATGCCACCAGCCTCACCGAGGCCGGCTACGTGGGTGAGGACGTCGAGAACATCATCCAGAACCTGCTCCACAACGCCGACTACGACGTGGAGAAGGCGGCGCGCGGCATCGTCTACATCGACGAGATCGACAAGATCGCCCGCAAGGGTGACATGCCCAGCGCCACCCGCGACGTCGGCGGCGAGGGCGTGCAGCAGGCGCTCTTGAAGATCATCGAGGGCACGCGCGCCAACGTCACCCCGCGGGGTGGCAAGAAGTACAACCAGCAGGAGTACGTCCAGGTCGACACGACGAACATCCTGTTCATCTGCGGCGGCGCGTTCCACGGCATCGACGGCGTCATCAAGCGCCGCGTGGGCGAGAAGGGCCTGGGCTTCGGCGCGAAGATCACCCACCGCGAGGAGCGCAGCGTGGGCGAGCTGCTCGCGCTGACGGAGCCCGAGGACCTGATGAAGTTCGGGATGATTCCCGAGTTCATCGGTCGTCTGCCGATGATCGCCACGCTGAACGACCTCAAGGAAGAGGACCTGGTCACCATCCTCGCCCAGCCGAAGAACGCGCTGGTGAAGCAGTACCAGAAGCTCTTCGAGATGGAGAAGGTGAAGCTCACCTTCACGAAGGAGGCGCTGCGCGCCATCGCCCGCGAGGCGATGCGCCGTCACTCCGGAGCGCGCGGCCTGCGCGCCATCCTCGAGGACGCCATGCTGGAGATCATGTACGACGTGCCGTTCCGCGAGGGCGTCAAGGAGTGCAAGATCACCGAGACGGTCATCACCCGCCACGAGCCGCCTCAGCTCGTGATGGAGAAGGAGAAGAAGACGGCCTAGCGGCCCTTCTGCTCCGTGCCGTTCCCCTCGGCCCCTCCTTCCCTCACGGGAGGCAGGGGCCGAGTCGTGTCCGGCGCCCGTTACGCGGCGGCCGTCGTGGGCAACAGCGACGGCAGGGAGATGACGAACTCGGAGTACTCGCCCATGACGCTCTCCACGCGAATCTCGCCCTGGTGCTCCTGGACGATGTCGTGGACCAGGGACAGGCCCAGGCCCGTGCCGGAGCCCGCGGGCTTGGTGGTGAAGAACGGGTCGAAGAGCTTCTCGCGAATCTCCAGGGGGATGCCCGGCCCGTTGTCGCGCACCCGCAGCTCCACGCGCGCGGCGAGCCGCCGGGTGGAGACCAGGATGCGGGGCGTGAAGGCCTCGCCCTCGCCGCGGCGCTTGGCCAGCGTCGCGTAGAAGGCGTTGTCGAGGATGTTGATGATGAGCCGGCTGATGTCCCCGGCCACCACCTCGACGGTGCCCACGCGCGGGTCCAGCTCCGTGTCCGTCTCCACCAGGGTCGCGCCTTCGCGCACGCGCAGGCCCTGGACGGCCAGGTTGACGCTGTCGCGAATCAGCATGTTCAGGTCCACGCGGGTGCGCGAGCCCTCGGAGCGGCGCGAGTGCCGCAGCATCGTCTTGATGATGTCCGAGGCACGCCGCCCGTGGGTCTGGATGCGGCGGGCGTTCTGCTTCAGGTCCTCCAGCGTCTCGAGGATGTCCTCGGCGGTGGTGGACTCCAGCTTCCCCGTCTGGGCGCGCAGCGTGGTGTCCAGCTCCGCGGCCAGCCGCGTGGAGAGCTCCGAGAAGTTGTTCACGAAGTTGAGCGGGTTCTGCAGCTCGTGCGCGATGCCCGCCGTGAGGGCGCCCAGCGACGCGAGCTTCTCCTGGGCGACCAGCTGACGCTGCATCTCCTGGATGCGGGTGAGCGTCTCGGCCAGCTCCACGTTCTTGCTCTGCAGCTCCGCGGTGCGCTCGTCCACGCGGCGCTCCAGCGTGTGGCTGTACTCCTCCAGGCTCGCGTACAGGCCGGCGTTCTCCAGGGAGATGGCTGCCTGGAAGGACAACAGGCGCAGGACCTCCAGTCGCTCGGGCGTGAAGGCCCCGCGCGTGGCGTCGTTCTCCAGGTAGAGCACGCCCGTGAGCGAGCCCTGCTTGAGCAGCGGGCTGCACAGCACGGACTTGGGATGCGCGGTGCGCACGTACGGGTCCTCGGAGAAGGGCTCCTCCGTCGCCGCGTCGTCCAGGATGACCGTCTCTCCGGTGCGCACCACGTAGTGGACGATGGAGGCCGGCAGCGCGGTGGAGGACTCCACCGGCACGCCCTGGTCCAGCAGCACCCGCGCGCCGTCCACCGAGCCCTCGGCCTCGATGTAGAGCCCCTCGGGCCGCATGAGGATGAGGAAGCCGCGCCGCGCGCCCGCGTTCTCGATGAGCAGCGTCATCAGCTTGCGCAGGAGCTTGTCCAGGACGATTTCGCCGGACAGCGCGCGCGCCGTCTTGAGCACCGATTCGAGGTCCAGCGAGGCCAGCGGCGTGCCCGCGGACTCCTCGGCCCGCACGGGCTCGGGGGTGGAGGGGAGCAGGTGCGGGTACTCGCGCTCCAGCCGGGTGGCCACCGCGCGCGCGCCCCAGCGGACATACGCGGCCCGGGAGTCCTCCAGGTAGCCATGGGCCACGCGCTCTCGGCGCTGGTCCAGGTGGAACCTCGCCGCCAGCTCGCAGCCGACCGCCTCGTCGAGCGACAGGCCGTGCTCCCTCGCGAGCCGGATGGCCCGGTCATAGCCATCCGCGGCCTCGGTGGGCTTGCCGTCCACCCGGGCCCGCTCCGCGTCGAGCAGCTCCGCGCGCGCGGCGTAGTTCATCGGGGCGATGCGGGCCCAGCCGCGCATCTGCTTGCGGAGCGCGTCGATGGTGCGGGACGCGCGCAGGCGCTCCAGCGGCCCTCGCGACGTGTGCAGCTCGAGCAGGGCCAGGCCCTGGAAGAACTTGTACCAGGGCAGGTAGATCTGCCCGGTGATGAGCTCCGCGCGGGCATCCACCGCGGCCGCGCTCTCCAGGGCGCCCTTCGCGTCGCGCCACAGCCAGCGGCGCATGGTGCGCATGACCTCGCAGGTGGCGATGCCGTTGGAGTAGCCGGCCTGGTGGTACGGCGCGACGATGTCCCGCTCCCGGGCCTCCACGTCGCCGGTGAACGCGCCGGTGAGCACGTCGAGGGTGTGCCGCGTGTATTGGAGGAACGGCACGTTCGTGTGCCGGTGGCTCGCGAGCGCGTCGCGGAAGCGGTCGACGCGGGGGCCGTGCTCCAGGAGCCCGTCCCGGCCGATGAGGGACACGGCGCAGCCGGCGCTCGCGTTGTAGGCGAAGTACTCGATGTCGCCCGTCTCCTGGCCCTTGCTCGCGCCGGCGAAGAAGTCGTCCAGGCACGTGCCCAGCGGCTCCTTCCAGTGGCGGATGAAGAGGTTGAAGACGAAGTGCACCATCGAGCGCAGGCTCTCCGCGCCGAAGCGGTCCAACGTCTTCAGCGCGAGCCGCCCGTAGCGATAGCCCTCCTCGGGGTTGCCCAGGTGGACGCTGAGCATCAACCCGTAGCCCACGTAGCCGAAGGCGGCCGTGCCCGTGGCGCCGTGGCGGATGGTGAGCTGGAGGTTGCGCAGCACCACGAGCGGGAAGAGCAGGGGGCGGGCCATGAACGCGGCCGTGGCCAGCTTCATCATCACCCGCAGCGTCGCGACGAGCAGCGGGTCCCTCAGCTCGGGGAGCGACTCCAGGTCCTCCGGCTTGCGCAGGCCCAGCAGCACCTTCGTCTTCGCGACGCCCGCCAGCACGTGCGCCTGGATGGGGCGCGCGGGCAGGTGCTGGCCCAGCATCCCGAGCACCTCCAGGCCCAGGTCCACGGCGCGCTCGTGCTCGCCGCGGTGGGAGTGGCACTGGATGCGCACCAGGTGCACGCGCACCTGCTCCAGCCGGTCCTGGGCGTGGTCCAGGGCGGCGGTGGCCAGCCGCTCCATCTGCTCGAAGTCCGCCGCGAGATACGCGGCCTCGGCGGCCTCGACGTGCAGGTCGAACGCGAGCGCGCGGTTGGCGCTCCAGCCGTCGTCCCCGAGCAACTGACGGCCTGTCGTCAACAGGCGCAGCGCCGCGGACCACGCGCCGCGTGACTTGGCGCCGCGACCCGCGCGCAGGTCCAGGGCCGCCACCCGGTGCCGCTCCTGCGCGTCCTTCAGCACGGGAAGGGCCAGGTGGAAGTGGCTGACGATGTCCGCGAGCTGCTCGTCCATCAGCTCGGGCGGCGTGTGCCGCAGCAGCAGGCGGCCGATGCGCGCATGGACCTCCGGGCGTTGCTCCGGGGGCGTCAGCTCCAACGCGGCCTGCTGGACGCGGTCATGCGCGAACTGGAAGCTGTCGGAGGGCTCGGTGTCCGTGAGCCGCTCGCCCACGGGCGCGACCAGGGCCGCGTGGAGCACCTCGTCCAGCACCTCCGCCGTCTGCTCGGGCGTCTGCTCCAGCACCGTGGAGAGGTTGCGCAGGGTGAAGGCATGACCGAGCGCGGCGGCCACGGGCAGCAGCGCCTGGGCGCCCGGGCTCAGCTCCCGGATGCGCGCGGTGAGCAGCGCCACCACGCCGTCGCTGAAGTCCTGACCTCGCAGGGCGCCGCCGTCCCAGCGGAAGCCTCCACCCTCCGCGTCGAAGCGCACGAGCCCGCGTTCATAGAAGGCGCGCAGCAGCTGCACCGCGAAGAAGGGGTTGCCCTCCGTCAGCGACAGGACCACCGCGTCGAGCTGCGTGTCGGGCTGTCCCGCCGCCGCGGGGAAGACATCCGCGACCAGTCGTGACAGCTGCTCGGGGGACAGGGGCTCCAGGTCGATGCGCTGCACGGGGGTGCCCGCCTCGCGCAGGGCCTGGGTGAGCCCCTCGACGGGGTGCTCGGCGTCGAGGACTTCGGTGCGGCACGCGGCGACCACGAGCAGGTTGCCCAGCTCCCGGTCCGTCAGGAGCTGGCGCAGGAGCTGGAGGCTCGCGCTGTCCGCCCACTGCAGGTCATCCAGCACGATGACGAGCGGATGCTCGGGCGTGGCGAGGACGCCCACCAGCTTGCGCAGCACCAACTGGAAGCGCAGCTCCGACTCGGCCGGGTCCAGCTCGGCCACGGGCGGCTGCTCTCCCAGCACCAGCCCCAGGCGCGGCACCGCGTCCACGACGAGCTGGCCCATCCCGCCCAGCGCCTCCAGCAGGCGCTGCCGCCACAGGTCCAGGCGCTCTTCGCCGAGCAGGCTTCGGGCGACCTCGCGGAACGCCTCGAAGATGCCGGAGTAGGGCGTGTCGCGCAGGAGCTGGTCGTACTTGCCGCGCACGAACAGGCCGTGCTTCTCCGACACGGGACGCTTGAGCGTGCCGGTGAGCGCGGACTTGCCCATGCCGGCCGCGCCGGTGACGAGCACGAAGCCGGAGCGACCGGTGGCGGCCCGCTCGAAGGCGTCGCGCAGCGCGGCCTGCTGGGGGGCCCGACCATAGAGCCGCTCGGGGACGGCGAAGCGCTCGGGGACGTCCTTGGTGCCCAGCTCGAAGTCGGGCACGCCATTGCCAGTCTCCAGGCCATCGAGACAGCGCCGCAGGTCGGCCACCAGCCCGTAGGCGCTCTGGTAGCGGTCCTCGGGGGACTTGGCGAGCAGCTTGAGGATGAGGGCCGACAGCGTGCGCGGCAGCTCGGGCACCAGCGACTGGGGCGGCGGCGGCGGCAGCGCGACGTGCGCGTGGACGAGCCCCAGCGCATCGGTGTCCGCGAAGGGACGGCGGCCGGTGAACAGCTCGAACAGCATGACGCCCAGCGAATAGAAGTCGCTGCGGGAGTCGACGCTGCGATGCGTGCGGCCGGTGGCCTCGGGGGACAGGTATTCGAGCGTGCCCTCGAGCCGGTCCGGAGCGACGGGGGCCACCTCCGCGCGGGCGCGCCGCGTGGCGAGGGTGAGCCCGGTCAGCTTCACGGACACGCCGTCCGCGCCCACGAGCACGGACGCGGGTTGCAGGTCCCGGTGCAGGATGCCGGCGGCGTGGAGCTGGCCCACGGCGCGCGCGAGGGCGACGGCGAGCCGGCAGCCGGCGAGGACCTCCATCCGCCCCACGGCCAGCCGCTGGGCGAGCGTCGTCTCGCCGAAGCCCTCGAGCACGAGCACGGACATGCCGGGACGGAACTCCTCCAGGGCCAGCGGGTGGAGGACGCCGTCGAGGCGCAGGGGATGGGTCAGCTCGAATTCGTGGCGGAGCCGCTGCGTGAGGGCTCCGGGGCGCGAGGGCTCCGCGAGCTTGAGGTTGACGGTGGCTCCATCGTTGGCGCGGGTGGCGCGAACGAGTTGGAAGGAGCCGGAGCTGGAGAGCGCTCTGTCGCTTCGGTAGCCAGGGACATCAATCATTGCTCGACCCGTGCGCGCAGGGGCGCGGCACCCCCCTTGGGGCCGGCAGGCTAGCTGTGCCCGCCCGCGGCTCGCAACCGAACCAGGCCCACTTCACGGGGCGGCTGCCTGCTCACCGGAGTGGTGGTCTGGGGCCGGGTGTGCCATGCAACCTCCACGGTGATGAGAGCGACGGCCAGGGTGGAACAGGACACACGGCGGGACGGCAGGCGCGTCCTCATCATCGGCAGTGGTTTCGGAGGGCTCGCGGCGGCGGTGCGACTGGCCGCGCGTGGCTGGCGAGTCACCGTCCTGGAGCGTCGCGCCGTCCCGGGTGGCCGCGCCCATGCCTTCCAGCAGGACGGCTTCACCTTCGACGCGGGACCCACGGTCATCACCTGTCCGCACCTGCTCGAGGAGCTCTGGGCGCTCGCGGGACGGAAGCTCTCGGAGCATGTCGAGCTGCGGCCGGTGGCGCCGCTCTACCGGATGCGTTTCCCGGATGGCTTCACGTTCGACTACCACACGGACCGGGAGCGGATGCTCGAGGCCGTGCGGCGCGTCTCGCCTGGGGATGAGGCGGGCTACCTGGCGCTGTCCGCCCGGGTGGAGCGGATGTACGAGGCGGGCATTGGCCCCTTGATGAGCGCGCCCGTGCCGCATGTGCTGAGTCTGGCGCCCTTCACGGCGGCGTTGGTTCGCGACGAGGCCTTCCGGACGATGTATGGCCTGGTGTCGCGGCACGTGAAGGACGAGCGGCTCCGGCAGGCGCTGAGCTTCCACCCGCTGCTCATCGGCGGCAGTCCGTTCTCGGCCGCGAGCGCGGTGTACACGTCCATCCAGTTCGTCGAGCGTCGCTGGGGTGGGTTCTTCCCCGTGGGGGGAACGGGTGCGCTGGTGCGAGGCCTCGTGTCGCTGCTGGAGTCGCTAGGCGGTGAGGTCCGCTACGACAGCGAGGTGTCGGAGATCACCGTGGAGGGGCGCAAGGCCACGGGGGTCCGACTGGGCTCGGGCGAGTGGCTCCCCGCCGAGGCGGTGGTGTCCAACGCGGACGCGGCGTGGACGTACCGGTACCTGCTGCCGCGGCACGTGCGCAGCCACTGGACGGATGACCGCATCCAGCAGGCGCGTTACTCGATGAGCGTGTTCCTCTGGTACTTCGGCACACGGCGCCAGTACCCCGAGGTCGCACACCACACGCTCCTGTTTGGTCGGGACTTCCGAGGCATGTTCTCGGGCCTGTCGGGCTCGGGTCAGCCGTCGCAGGACCCACTGTTGTACCTGCACCGTCCCACCGCGACGGACTCGGGCCTGGCGCCGCCAGGACATGACGCGTTCTATGTCCTCGCGCCGGTGCCGCATCTGGGCGAGGGCTCGAACTGGAAGGCGAGGGCGGAGACGTTCCGTCGCACGCTGGCGGAGCGACTGTCGCGCACGGTGTTGCCCGGGCTGGAGTCGGAGTTGATGACGTCGAGGGTGTTCACGCCCGAGGACTTCCGCGATGACCTGCGCTCGTTCCGGGGCGCGGCGTTCAGCTTCGCGCCCACGCTGTTGCAGACGACGTTCTTGAGGGCGCAGGCGAAGAGCGAGGACGTGGACCGGCTGTATCTGGTGGGCGCGGGGACCCATCCCGGCGCGGGTCTGCCCGCGGTGCTGTGCTCGGCGAAGATCGTCGACACGGTGATGGCGGGGGCGTGAAGGGGGGGGCCTCGGGCGCGGGCTCGCGACGAAGAACGGCGCGCGCCAGAACGCCGGAGGTGTCACGCTCTGTCGTGCATGGCGAGCGTGGGCTGCACGAGCGCCGGGGCGAGGTGTGACATTGCCCATGCCGTGCGGAGGTGAAGGGACATGGCGGAAGTCGCGGGACTCGAGCGCTGTCACGTCATCCTCAAGGCCGCGATACTCGCGGCGAAGCCCGAAGACCGGCCCGCGATTCGTTGGGCGCTAGGCGGCCCGCGTCCCGTGTGCCCGGCAGCCGGTCAGGTGGAGCTGGGATTGTGGTTCTCCTCCCTCGTGTCGCCGTTCCTCGCGGACCGCTTCGAGGAGGCCGTCGCGCACCGCATCGTCGAGCGCGTGCGGGACTTCCTGTCGAAGCCCCTGCGCCTCACGCCCCAGGAGTCACTCTCGCTGGGGCATGACAAGAAGCTGACGAGCAAGGCGGGCCGCGCCTATCACGCGCTCATCGCGGACTCGCGCTCCGAGGCTGACGAGTCGGAGGCGCTCGCGGTGGTCCGGCGGACGGCAGGTGCTGCGGCGGCGCTGTGTCGCGGCAAGGACACCTTCGTGCACCTCACCGCCGCGGTGGCCCGTGTCGTGAAGTACCTCGACGAGGAGCCCGGTCGCGCGGGGCTGAGCGTGCAAGGGCTGCTCATGGAGCTGGATGCGCGCATCCTCCGACTGGAGTGCCACGCAGCCATCGCACCGCTGCTCGCGGGGAGCGCGCCTCCGGACCTCGAGGTTGTCCTGTGGCGCGCTGACGGCGGCAAGGGGACCGCGAGGCACTTCATCGCGAGGCTTCGCGGCGGGAAGCTCGGACTGGTGACGAAGCTGGGCGCGAGGTGGACCTGGATTCAAGGAGGGAAGGACGAGGTCCTCGCCTCCGTGCCGGATGCCTGCTTCGAGGAGGCGACCCGCGCGGTCATGGCGGGTGACTGAGTCGCGCGAGCCCGTGCCTCGGAGAACCCATGCATCCTCCGAGGCACCACCGCCGTCATGCCGCTACTTCTTCCGAGGCGCTCTCATCGTGAAGCGCGGGTACACGTCGTTCTCGAACACCTCGCGCAGCTTCGGGAAGTTGAGCACCCAGCGCACGCCCATCCGCCACGGGGCGAAGAGCGCGCGCGGCACGCGGGGGAACAGGCCCGGCAGCCAGTCCTCGTAGGCCTTCTGCATCGCGCTCACGTCGTAGTCCTCGCGCACGTCCACGCAGTAGGGCGGGTCATCCGGCACGTGGCCATCGAGGATGTCCCCCAGGCCCGGCGGCAGATACGTCGTGTGCAGCGTCATGCCGATGTCGAAGTTCTTGCTGCCCAGCCGGCAGATGGGTCCCTTGGCGATGTCCTCCGAGTCGAAGATCCACACCTCGTCCCCCGTCGAGTCCGGCGGCAGGTTCGGCGTGGGGTCCGACACCACCAGCGCCACGACGTAGCCCTTCCAGTACGGCACCATCGGCAGCTTGATGCTCGGCACGAACTGCGGCGCGAAGCCGAACCAGCCGGTGGGCAGCACGTAGCCCTCGAAGCGGCCGGAGTTGACGAAGAACTTGAAGAAGCTCGCGGCCCGGCCCTCGCGGATGGGCATGCCCTCCCGGTCTCCGACGATGGGCTTGTACATCTGGTAGATGAACTCGGGGACCATGTCCGCCGTGAAGCCATCCGAGTTGAAGTAGATGGCCAGCTCGTCCTCCGGAATGCCCCAGTTGATGCCGCCGGGGGGCTCACCGCCAGGAGGCGGCTCGCGGGGGACCTCGTCGAGGTACAGCTTCAGATTGGTCTCGAGCTCGCCGTTGATGAGGCCCGTGTTCGAGAAGACGGTGAGCCCCCACGTGTAGTCATCGTGCGAGTGCAGCTTCGACTCGATGGTCCGCCGGCGCATGTCGATGTGGTGCACGCCCAGCGAGCTGCGCGTCACCGGCACCGCCGTGGGCATGCCCTGCTGGTACGCCTGGGCCCGGTTGCCGTTGATGAGCAAATCTCCCTCCTGGATGGTGTGGGAGAGGTCCTCGGTGGGAGAGTGCCCCACGACAATCGTGATGACGTCGTCCGGGTTCTCGTAGCGCGCCGCGAAGTGCAGACCGCCACCGCCGGACTGGAAGCGGTACGCGGGGATCCTCGGCGGGTCATCGGGCAACAGCGTGCCGGGCGAGGGACGCAGGTCCGAGCGCTTCACGACCCAGAACACCGCCTGGGGATAGGAGGGCTCGGAGGTCAACCGGCTCACCAGCCGCTGCAGCCGCGTCATGCCCGGCAGCGCGGACTGCACCGCGATGCTCCAGAAGTTGACCGGGAAGTTGCTGTCCAGCAGGACGACGTAGTCGCGCGTGACGGCGATCTGATGCAGCGACTGCGTCACCACCGGCTTGCCCGTGGCCGCGTCGATGAGCGACCAGTGGTGCAGCCGGTTCTCCCACGTGTCCCAGCTCACCAGGTGCGTCCAGCCCTCCCCGAGCGGCCACTTGGGCGCGTGATTCGTCAGGAACAGGCGCGGCTTCTGCCCGGCGCCCGGCGCCTCGGAGATGGCCACCGGGTGCTCGAACGCGAAGGCGGGGTGCGCGGTGCTCTGCAGCAGCGGGAACGTCCACGGCGTGCCGATGGCCGGCTTCCACTCGCGCAGGTAGCCCAGCGGCGTGTACGCCTCCAGCGTCATCGGATGGATGGCCCACGGACGGCCCGCGTCCGTCGTCACCAGCATCATGTTCTCGCCCTGCACCAGGAAGGGCGCCGTGTTGGGGGCCTCCTGCGCGCCCAGGGCGATGGACACGTCCGACAGCGTCGTCTCCCGGAACTCGTTGAGGTAGCGCGTGAGCGGCCCGCGCGACGTCTTGCCCGCGTTGACCGGCTCGCGCGCCACGTACGACGGCGTCTCCATGATGGAGGAGCTGAACGTTGCGTGGGCCCCGTCGAAGTCGAGCCGCAGCACGAGCCCGTCGGAGGCCAGCGCCGGTGAGCCCTCGGACACGCTGGGGCCGGCGACGAAGACGTGGCCGTGCAGGTCCGGGGGAAGCTTGCCGGCGAGCACGTGCAGCGGCTCGCGCGTGAAGCGCTCCCGGTTGGATGTCATCGCGTTGCGCGGCATCCCGGGTCTGAGACCCGGCGGGACGGCGACACCAGGGTACGTCGTCCCATCCGGCAGATGGGGCGGCGCGGGCGGCGGCACATCCTCCGCCGAGGGGGAAGGAAGGGGAGACACGGCGCTTCGAGTCACATCAGGCATGACTCCTCCACGGGTAGGGAGCTGCGGAACAGGTCGGGGAACGGGGCCAGCACGGTAACACGTGCGACGCCCGCGACTCGGACGAGGTGGCACGTCCGCCAGGGGAGGGAGGGGGCGGGATGGTGTTCCGGCGCGTGGACCCGATGTGCCATCATCGCGACGCCCGGTGCGACCAACCATGAACCAACACGACATGTCTGAGCCGCGCATCATCGGCGGGCGATACGTCCTCGAGCGGGTGCTCGCGGGCGGTGGGATGGGCACGGTGTGGGTGGCGACGGATCCCAAGCTCCAACGCCGCGTGGCCCTCAAGCTCATGGCCACCCACTGCGCGCCCACCCCGCACGCCTTGCGCCAGTTCGAGTGGGAAGCCCAGGCCATCGCCCGCTTCCAGAGCCCGCACGTCATCCAGATCCACGACTGCCATCTGGAGGGAGACACCCCCTACATCGTCATGGAGCTGCTCGAGGGCGAGGACCTGGAGGCCCTGCTCAACCGGCGCGGCCGCCTGTCGCTCGCCATGGTGGAGCGGCTGCTCACCCAGACCTCCCGCGCCCTCACGGCCGCCCACGCCGCCGGTGTCATCCACAGAGACCTGAAGCCCGCGAACATCTTCCTTTCCCGGAGCGCGTCCGGAGAGGTCGTGAAGGTGCTGGACTTCGGGCTTGCCCTGTTGACCCAGGGTGGCACGGCGCATCCGCACCCCGAGGAGGAGATGGCGGGGACGCCGCGCTACATGAGCCCCGAGCAGCTCCGGGGGCTGTCGCCCAGGTTGGACCACCGCTGCGACCTGTGGGCGCTGTCGGTGGTGGCGTACCGGGCGCTCACCGGACAGCACCCGTTCCCGTTGGAGTCGCTGCGCCAGTTCCGCCTGGGCAACGTGCCGCCGCCGCCGGTGGCGCCGTCCTCGCTGGCGCCCGAGCTGGGCACGGAGGTGGACGCGTTCTTCGCGCGGGCGCTGGACGTGGACCCCTCGAAGCGCTTCCAGTCCGCGCACGAGCAGTCCTCGGCCTTCAGCGCGAGGGTGGAGGCGGGGCGGCCCGCGCGTCCAGCCAAGGTGCTGGTGGTGGACGACGAGCCGGATGTCGCGGTGCTGATGGAGCAGGTGTTCCGCAAGCAGGTCCGCCGCAACGTCTACCAGTTCCTGTTCGCGGCGGATGGTGAGGAGGCGCTGGAGGAGCTGCGCCAGCACCCGGACACCGAGGTGGTCCTCTGCGACATCAACATGCCCAGGATGGACGGGCTCACGTTCCTGTCGCGCATCGGCGAGGTGACGACGCTCACGCGCGTGGTCATCGTCTCTGCGTACGGGGACATGAGCAACCTGCGCACGGCGATGAACCGCGGCGCGTTCGACTTCATCACCAAGCCCATCGACTTCCCGGACCTGGAGGCCACGCTCGTCAAGACGCTCAAGCACGTGCGCGAGCTGCGGCGCACGGTGCGCTACACCGAGGAGAACGGCCTCTTGCGCATGTTCGTCCCGGGCGGCGTGCTGGAGCGGCTGCCGCCGATGATGCAAGGCACGGAGGCCATGGCGGGCGAGTGGGTGGAGGGCACCGTCGTCTTCGTCGACGTGCACGGCTTCACCCCGGTGCTCAAGGACGAGGCGCCCCCGGAGTCGCTGCGGCGGCTCAACGCCATCTTCGAGGCCATCGTCCCGGAGGTGCTCTCGCGCGGCGGCACGGTGGACAAGTTCGTGGGGGACGCGGTGATGGCCGTCTTCCGCGGCCCCGGCCACGTGGACCATGCGCTGGAGGCGTGTCTGTCCATCCGACAGCAGCTCGAGGTGCTGGCCATGCGAGGAGGCGAGGGCGCCCCGTATGCCCATGGGGTCTGCATGGGGTTGGACTCCGGCGACGTGGTGTCCGGCAGCATCGGCGCGAAGGCGTCCGGGCGGCTCGACTACACGGTGCTGGGGGACGTGGTGAACACCGCGGCCCGGCTGTCCACCCTGGCGCGGCGCGGGCAGGTGCTGCTCAGCGAGCGGACCAAGGAGCGCGCGCAGGAGCCCTTCGACTACGCGGCGCTGGGACCCCAGGTGCCTCCAGGGGCCTCGGTGGAGCTGCTGGTGTACGAGCTGCTCCGGGCGGAGGGGGCACGCACGCCGGTGTCGGAGGACTCGACGCCGTACATGCCCTCTTCGGGGGGCCACGAGGAGCCCGGGGAGGGCTCGCACGAGGCGGCGGGGCTGGTGGCGCAGCCGTCCCGATGAGCGGGGACGGCGCGCGGCGCTTCAGCTGCTCTGGGTGACGCGCACCGTGGTGTTCATCTCCCGGCCGGTGGCCGGATCCCGGGCGCGCATGGTGAGGATGCCTTCGATGTTCACGT
Organism: Myxococcus sp. AS-1-15; assembly: GCF_020037055.1. Lineage (NCBI taxonomy): Bacteria > Pseudomonadati > Myxococcota > Myxococcia > Myxococcales > Myxococcaceae > Myxococcus > Myxococcus sp. AS-1-15. Next base: position 331,797 of record NZ_JAIQDF010000011.1, read on the forward strand.
CGAAGGTGATCTCCACCTGCACTCCGCCGGCGCGGGCCTGCTGGATGCCGGAGAAGGTGAACTCACCGAGCATGTCGTTGCGCGCCACCATCTCGTGGTCGCCCTGGAAGATGCGCATGGCCAGCTCGGTCTGGTTGTCCATGCTGGTGGTGGCGAGCAGCTGCTTGGCGTTGGGGATGGGCGCGTTGCGCGGGAAGACGACGTGGAACGCGCCGCCGGCCTTCTCCAGGCCGATGGCCATGGGAATCACGTCCAAGAGCTGGATGCGCAGGTTGGTGTCGTCCTGGAGCGAGTGCGCGTAGAGCGCCGCGCCGATGGCGACCGCCTCGTCCGGGTGCACGGCCTTGCTGGGCGCCTTGCCGAAGAACTTCGTCAGCCGGTCCTGGACGATGGGCATGCGCGTCTGGCCGCCGACCAGCATCACCTGGTCCACGTCCTTGGTGGACAGGCCCGAGTCCACCAGCACGCGCGCCACCATCTGCAGGGTGCGGTCGACGAGGTGGTTGGTGAGCTGCTCGAGCATCTTGCGCGTGAACTTCATCTCGATGTTCAGGGGCTGGCCCTGGGACGTCATCGTGATGAAGGGGATGTTGAAGGGCACCTCGTCGCGCGCGGACAAATCAATCTTGGTGCGCTCGGCCAGGTCCTTGATGCGCTGCATGGCCACCGGGTCCGTGGCCAGGTCGATGCCCGTCTTGGCCGCGAAGTCCTTGAGGACGTGGTGGATGATGGCGTTGTCGAAGTCGATGCCGCCCAGGAACACGTCGCCGCCGGTGGACTTCACCTCGAAGACGCGCTCGCGGATCTCGATGATGGAGACGTCGAAGGTGCCGCCGCCCAGGTCGTAGATGACGACCTTCTCCTTGAGGCCCTTGCCCACGCCGTACGCGAGCGCCGCCGCGGTGGGCTCGTTGATGATGCGCACGACCTCCAGGTCGATGAGCTTGCCCGCGTCCTTCACCGACTGGCGCTGCCGGTCGTTGAAGTAGGCGGGCACCGTCACCACCGCCCGCTTGATGGGCATCTTCAGGTAGTTGGACGCGACCTCGCGAATCTTGCCGAGGATCTTCGCGCTCACTTCCTGGAGCGTGAACTCACGCTTGCCGACGTCCAGCGTGACGTCGTTCTTCTTGCCGGGGCGCATGTTGTACGCCACGACCTTCTTCATCGTCTCGACGACGTCGCTGCCGAAAGGACGGCCCACCAGACGCTTGGCGCCGTAGACGGTGTTGCGCGGGTTGAGCTGCCACTGGCGCTTGGCCTCGTAGCCGATGAGCTCGTTCCCCTTGTCATCAATCGCGAAGATGGAGGGGATGGTGTACTCACCGCCCTTGTAGGGGATGAGCTTGACGTTCCCGCTGTCCTCGACAATCGCCGCGCACGAGTTGGTCGTGCCGAGGTCGATGCCGATGATGGGCTCCTTGTGCATCGTGTCTGGGCTCCGGGTGGCCACCGAAGAGAAAGGCTGGACCGTAGCGCACCCCGGCCCACCACGCGAGTAAGCTGACACCCACCTGCGACAAAGCCCTGCAACCCCGCACCATGTCGGGCGAAAAGTCCACCTGGGCTACTCTCCCCCCTGGAGGACGGCCGACGGCCCGAGCACGTGGGGTGGACGACACGGCGCCAAAGGGCCCTGGACTTTCCGGAGGGTGGGCGGGAAAGGTCGAGGAGGGCAGAGGACGGCCTGCGGCGCGCTGGTGCCGTGGCTAGATCAACGGACCTGGACGACGACGAGGAGAGCCACGTGGACGCGAAGGGGTATCTGCAGGAAGTGGGCTCGCAGGTGAACGCCGACTTCGTCAAGAACCGTTCGATCCTGTCCTTCGAGGAGTACCTGTCGCTCTTCCTGAACGACCCCAAGGCCCAGGCGCGCAACGCGGCGCAGTACCTGCGGGACGTGATGGACCACTTCGGGACGGAGACGGTGCCGCACCCGACGGGGAGCATCCGGCGCTTCAAGGTGTTCGATGCGCAGCACAACGAGCGCGACGGGCGGGTGGCGGGGCAGGAGGAGGTGCAGAACGCCATCTACCGGGTGCTCGGCAACTTCGTGCGCGCCGGCCGCATCAACAAGCTCATCTTCCTGCACGGCCCCAACGGCAGCGCCAAGTCCTCGCTGGTCAACGCGCTCAAGTCCGGGATGGAGACGTACTCGCGGCTGCCGCAGGGGGCGCTGTACCGCATCGCCTGGGTGTTCCCCTCGGAGAAGCTCATCAAGGGCTCCATCGGCTTCGGGGAGCGGGCGAGCACCGGGGACGGGGAGCTGACGACCTTCGCGCACCTGGACGCGGAGTCCATCGACCTGCGCATGCCCTGCGAGCTCAGGGACCATCCGCTCTTCGCCATGCCCGCGGTGGACCGGCGCAAGGTGCTGGAGACGGCGCTCAAGAAGAAGGGGCTGGGCAACGGGGACGGGGAGACGGGGGACTTCATCCTCTCCGACTACGTGCGCGACGGCGAGCTGTGCTCCAAGTGCCGGCGCATCTACACGGCGCTGCTCAACTCGTACAACGGCGACTGGCTGAAGGTGATGCGCCACGTCCAGGTGGAGCGCTTCTACGTGTCGCGGCGCTACCAGGTGGCCACGGTGACGGTGGAGCCGCAGATGAGCGTGGACGCGGTGGTGCAGCAGCTCACCGCGGACCGCACCCAGCTCAACGTGCCCGCGCCCCTGCACAGCACGGTGCTCTTCGAGCCGCACGGCCCGCTGGTGCACGCCAACCGCGGGCTCATCGAGTACGCGGACCTGCTCAAGCGGCCGCTGGAGGCCTTCAAGTACCTCCTGGGCTTCAGCGAGACGAGCGAGGTGCCGCTCGAGCCGTTCGTCCTCCAGTTGGACGAGGTGCTCATCGCGTCCTCGAACGAGAAGCACCTGGGCGCGTTCAAGGAGCTGCCGGACTTCGCGTCGTTCAAGGGCCGCATCGAGCTGGTGCGCGTGCCGTACCTGCGCCGCTACCGCACCGAGCAGCAGATCTACGACGCGCAGGTGTCCGCGACGACGGTGGGCAAGCACGTGGCGCCGCACGCGACGGCGGTGGCCGCGATGTGGGCGGTGCTCACGCGGCTCAAGAAGCCGATTCCGGACCGCTACCCCGGCGACGTGAAGGAGCTCATCGACCACGTCACGCCGGTGGAGAAGCTGCACCTGTACGAGGAGGGCGCGCCGCCGGACCGGCTCAGCCTGGCCAACACCAAGGAGCTGCGCAAGCTGCGCGAGGAGCTCTTCACCGAGTCGGACGCGTACCCCAACTACGAGGGGCGCATGGGCGCGAGCGCGCGGGAGATCAAGACGGCGCTGTTCAACGCCGCGCAGAACCCCGACTACAAGTGCCTCAACGCGCTCGCGGTGCTGGAGGAGCTGGAGGCCATCTGCAAGGACAAGAGCGTCTACGAGTTCCTGCTCCAGGAGGTGGTGGACGGCTACCACGACCACGAGGCCTTCGTGCGCGTGGCGGAGGCCGAGTACCTGGACCGCGTGGACACCGAGGTGCGCGAGTCCATGGGCCTGGTGTCCGAGGGCCAATACCGGGAGCTGGTGGAGCGCTACATCCAGAGCGTGAGCCACTGGGTGCGTGGCGAGAAGATGCGCAACCGCGTCACGGGCGAGATGGAGAAGCCGGACGAGCAGCGCATGCAGGAGGTGGAGGCCATCGTCATGCCCCGGGGCGAGGAGGTGGCGGACTTCCGTCGGGGGCTCATCGCCTCCATCGGCGCCCACCGGCTGGACAACCCGGACGTGGTGATGGACTACGCGCGCGTGTTCCCGGACATGTTCAAGCGCCTGAGGGACCACTACTTCGAGGAGCGCAAGCGCGTCTTGCGCAAGAACAAGGAGAACGTCCTCAAGTACCTCTCCGAGGACCGGGCGCAGCTGACGTCGCGCGAGCAGACGCAGGTGCAGAGCACGCTCAAGACGATGGCGGAGCGCTACGGCTACTGCGAGCACTGCGCGAAGGACGCCATCCTGTTCCTGATGAAGAAGCGCTACGCATGAGAAGCGGGCGAGCGGGCTGACGGGGCCTGCTCGGGCGCCTGCTTTCCATTGGTAAGCGGGCTCGGGAAGATGGGGGCGTCGAGCGAGTTCGCAGTCCTACGCACTTCCTTCCTCCCGGAGAGTCGATGACCCGCTTCCTCCTGGGCGCCCCCGTCGCCCTGCTCGCCCTCGCGTCGTGTGCCGGCGCCTCGTCGCCCCACGCGAGCGCCCCCGCGCCCAAGGCCGCTGCCGAGGTCGTGCGCGTGGTGGCGATGCCCGAGCCCGCGCGGCCGACGCGCAAGGAGATGGTGCGCCGCATCCTCCCGCACAACGTGCGGCTGCAGATCGCCGAGGGGGACAGCGTGCGTCGCACGGCGTCCGGCGTGGTGGTGGGCTCGGAGCGGGGCGAGGACGGCGTGGTGGCGTGGGTGGTGACCAACGCGCACGCGGTGGTGATGGAGGACCTGAAGGCCCCGGAGCTGCGCGTGCTGGTGGACCGGCGCGGGGACGTGGAGACGCACGTGGGGCAGGTGGTGGCGCGGGGAAAGGTGCCGGAGATGGACCTGGCGCTGGTGCGCGTGCCGGGGCTGGGGCTGCCCGCGGTGGAGCTGGCGGAGGAGGCCGAGCTGGAGCTCGGCGAGGACGTCGTCGTGGCGGCGTCTCCGTTCGGCCGCGCGCTGTCGCTGTCCGGCGGCATGTTGTCCCAGGTGGAGTGGGACCGGGAGTCGCGGCGGCCGAAGCTGGTGAAGACCGACGCGCCCATCGGCTACGGGGCGTCGGGCGGTGGCATCTTCAGCCTGGAGACGGGCCGGCTGCTCGCCATCGTGGAGGGCTACCGCACCGCGCAGGTGGGCTTCGAGGTGCAGCAGGAGAGCTTCAGCTTCGATGTGCCCATGCCCGGAGAGACGTTCGCCGCGCCGAGCACCAAGGTGCGCCAGTTCCTCAAGGCCCAGGGCTTTGGCCGGCTGCTCGAGCGCAGCCTGCCTGGTGAGGGAGGCGTCGCTCACGCCGCGGGTCGCTGACCCGCCTTTTTGTCGACAGGCGCCCCGTCCGCGCTACATCCGTCCCGCTCTTTTTCGCGTCACCAGGAGGCGAGCGCATGTCCGGACGGGTTTCGTGGGATCAGTACTTCATGGACATCGCGAAGCAGGTGGCCACCCGGGCCACGTGTGATCGCAAGCACGTGGGCGCCGTCATCGTCCGGGGCCGCACCATCCTGTCCACCGGCTACAACGGCTCCATCCGCGGGCTGCCCCACTGCGACGACGTGGGCCACATGATGGAGAACGGACACTGCGTGGCCACGGTGCACGCGGAGGCCAACGCCATCATCCAGGCGGCCACCAACGGCGTGGGCATCGACGGGGCGACCATCTACACCACCGCCAGCCCCTGCTGGCCGTGCTTCAAGCTGATCGCCAACGCGGGGCTGGTGCGCATCGTCTTCGGGGAGTTCTACCGGGACCCCCGCATCTTCGAGGTCGCCACCCGGCTCAACCTGGAGCTGGTGGGCCTGGGCGAGGCCTCGCGCCCGCCCGCGTCGTCGACCTGAGCGGGAAGCCCCCGACTCACGCGGACGGAAGCGCCACGGGAAACGTCGCCCGGAGAACACTCGGGAGCCTGCGCAAGTAGGCGTCGCTACACGGGAATTTGCCGGTTCCGGCAAGAATTACCGACCCAGGGTTGACGTTGTGGAACACGCTCCCTAACTCTTGGCCGCGGTGGGGTGGCGGCGGGGGAGGGAGACGAAAAACCCGAGGAGTTTCCGTTGGTTAGCTCGACGGCTGTGTCCAGCAGCATGGTGCGTGTCCAGGAGTCGACGGATCCGGTGGTGGGCGCTGCCCGCTACGGCGCCGTGCAGACGCTGATGGACAGCCTGCTGCACGACGTCCGCAACCCGCTCAACGCGATGGCCATCCATCTGGAGGTGCTGTCGGAGAAGCTGAAGGCGGAGACGGGGCAGGTGCCCCCGTCGCAGGAGAAGAACCTCAAGGCGCTGCGCGAGCAGATCCAGCGCGTGGACGGCATCCTGCGGCAGTTCTCCGACTTCATCGTGTCCAAGGGCGGCGCGGCGGGCGAGGTGGACCTGTCGGACGCGACGACGCGGGCGATGAGCGTGGTGGCGCACGAGGGCCGCAAGCGTCGCGCCACGATGCAGGTGGCCGTGGAGGCTGGGGTGCGGGTGCGCCTCTCGGACACCTCGGAGCTCGGTTTCTTCGTCATCCAGGCGCTGCTGCGGGGAGTCCGGCGGGCGGAAGGTGGGGGTTCGGTGCGCGTGACGGTGCGCGCGGACGGCCCGGTGGCGGTGCTGGAGGTCGAGGACACGGGAGGGGACGGCGCGCCGGAGCTGGCGGACGCCGTGGCCGCGCTGGGGCTGCGCTGTTCGCAGCTGGGTGTGGACCTCCATGTCCGCGGCGGCTCCTGCCGTCTCATCTTTCCTCGCGCTTGAGGGCTGTACCGAGCAGCGGGCTTCTCATTCAGAGTCATCCCCAATCCGCGTCACGACGCAGTACCGGAGGTCTTCATCTTGGGTAGCGCACGAATCCTGGCCGTGGACGACGAACGCGACACGTGCGAGGCGCTGGCAGAGATGCTCAGCTCCTGGGGGCACAAGGTCGAGACGGCCTTCGACGGGCACGATGCCCTGCGCAAGGCCGGCGAGTTCCGCCCGGACGTCGTCCTGTCGGACCTGGCGATGCCCGAGACGGATGGACTGTGGTTGCTGCGCAACCTCAAGGAGGAGCTGCCGGACTGCCCGGTGGTGTTCCTCACGGGGCGCGGCACCATCGACGCGGCGGTGGAGGCCATCCGCGAGGGCGCGTATGACTTCATCGTCAAGCCGCTCGACACCGCCCGCCTGAAGGTCTGCATCGACCGGGCGCTGGAGAAGAAGGAGACCCTGCGCGAGGTGCAGACGCTGCGCCGGCGGCTCAAGCAGCTGGGCTCCTCGGACCTCATCGCCCAGTCGGCGGGCATGCGCAAGGTCATCGAGCTGGTGGAGAAGGTGGCCCCGTCCAAGGCCAGCGTGTCCATCAGCGGTGAGTCCGGCACGGGCAAGGAGGTGGTGGCGCGCGCCGTCCACAACCTGTCCCTGCGCCGCGACAAGCCCTTCATCGCCATCAACTGCGCGTCGATCCCCGCCACGCTGATCGAGTCGGAGATCTTCGGCCACGAGCGCGGCGCCTTCACCGGCGCGGATCAGCGCCGCCCGGGCGTGTTCGAGCTGGCCCACGGCGGCACGCTGTTCCTGGACGAGCTGGGTGAGATCCCCATCGACCTGCAGGCGAAGCTCTTGCGCGTCCTGGAGGAGGGGCGCCTGCGCCGGCTGGGTGGCAAGGTGGAGATCGAGGTGGACGTGCGCGTCTTGTGCGCCACGAACCGCGACCTGAAGCAGGAGATCAAGAACCAGCGCTTCCGCGAGGACCTCTACTTCCGCCTCAACGTGTTCCAGATCCACCTGCCGCCCCTGCGCGAGCGGCGCGAGGACGTGCCCATCCTGGTCCAGCACTTCGTGGACAAGTTCCGGGGGGACTCGGCCAAGCGCGTGTCCGGCGTGCACCCGGAGGCCATGGAGGTCCTGAAGAACTACGAGTGGCCGGGCAACATCCGCGAGCTGCGCAACGCGGTGGAGCGCGCGGTGATCCTGTGCGACGGGGAGCTCATCACCCGCGAGCACCTGCCGCCGGACATGGCTGGCAAGGGCCCGGAGCGGCATACCTTCCGGTTGCCATTCGGGTTGAGCCTGGACGCGGTGGAGCGTGAGTACATCCTCGGCAGCCTCCAGCGCAATGGCAACAACAAGGCGCGCACGGCGGAGGTGCTCGGGGTGAGCGAGAAGACGCTCTACAACAAGCTCAACCGCTACGCGGCGGAGGCTCGCACCCAGCAGTCCGGTCCTGGAGGGCCGTTGGGCGGGCAGGGGAGCGATGGTCCGCTGAGCGCCAGCAACCTGCTGGCGCGCTGACCTGACGGGTAGGAAATCCGCTCCGGATTCCGCGCTGTTGGAGCGGCTCGGAGACGGTGCGACGGGGGCCTCGGCAGGAGGGGTCGGCAGGGGCCGACCCTCCGCGAAACCCCGCGTCAATTCTTGACTTTTGACCTCTGGACAAGGGATTCTGCGGTCGCCTCCCACCCACAGGGAGGGCCCGGCCGTACAGGTCGACGCTCCGGGCGACTCCGAAGCCTTCAACTCGGCAAATCAGGAGTGTGCATCAGGGTGCCGCCGGGGGGGCACAAGGAAGGCCACAACGCAATGAGCGACGCGCGAGTTCTTCACTTCTTCGGCGGCAAGGGCGGGGTCGGCAAGACCACGCTCGCGGCGGCGTACGCGTTGCGATTGTCGGAGGAGGCCCCGAAGGAACGGGTGTTGCTCGTCTCGCTGGACCCCGTGCGCTCCCTGTCGGATCTGCTCAAGAAGAAGCTCGGCGCGAAGCCGACAAAGCTCGTCGCCGGCAAGGGCGAGGGCGGCGTCTGGGGCCTGGAGCTGGAGCCCGCCGCGCTGCTCAAGCCCTTCCTCGCGGAGTACCTGCCCGCGCTGAAGAAGGCCGCGGTCAAGGGCACGCACTTCACCGAGGAGGAGCTGGGCTCGCTGTACCAGCAGGCCATCCCCGGGCTGGAGGAGCTGGTGGCGCTCTTCCATGTCGTGGCGCTGATCGACGACAAGGATTTCGACCGGATCATCGTGGACGCCTCGCCCACGTCGCACACCCTGCGGCTTTTCGATCTGCCGGTGGGGCTGCGCAAGTTCCTGGGCCTGGTGCGCGCCGGTGAGAAGCCGGCCGCGACGACGGGCAAGGGCAAGAAGGCGCAGGAGGCCGCGGCCGCGGAGCCGGGCTACCTGGAGGCGCTGGGACAGAAGGCGGAGAAGCTGCTGGCGCTCTTGAAGGACCCCGCGCGCACGGCCTTCCACCTGACGGCGCTGGCGGAGCCGGTCCCCGAGGCGCAGACGCGCATGCTCTTCACGCAGCTGCGCGAGCGCGGGCTGCCGGTGACGGAGATCGTCGTCAACCAGGTGGAGGACCGCGAGGGTTGCCCCGCGTGTCAGGGCCGCCGGGGACTGCAGGCGCCGCACGTGCGCAAGTTCCAGGCGCTGGACAAGACGGTGCCGGTCCACCTGCTGGGTCGCCGCGAGGTGGCGCCGCGCGGGCTGGACGGCGTGGGTCTGTTCGCCAAGGCGTGGGCGGGTGGCAAGGAGACGAAGGCGCTGGAGTTCGCCGCCGCGGAGGGCCCTCCGGCCCTGGTGCGCGCGCCGTCCATGCCGCCCATCGCCGCGCCGCCGCTGCCTCCCACGCGGCTCATCTTCTTCGTGGGCCAGGGCGGCGTGGGCAAGAGTTCCTGCGCGGCCGCGGCCGCCGTGACGCTGACGGAGAAGGAGGGGCCGGTGCTCCTCATCTCCACGGACCCCGCGCACTCGCTGTCGGACGTGCTGCAGAGCCGGCTGACGGACACCGAGACGCAGGTGAAGGGCACCAAGGGCCTGTACGCGCGCGAGCTGGACATGGCGGGCTGGTTCAACGCCCTGCGCAAGCGGCTCAAGGAGAAGGCGGAGAAGGCCTTCGAGGGCGCGCCCAAGGCGGGCAGCGAGGTCCCGGCGGATCTGCTGTACCTGCGAAATCTCCTGGAGTGCGCGCCCCCGGGCATCGACGAGCTGGCGGCGATGAGCGTGCTGACGGACGCGCTGGTGCAGGAGCGGTTCAAGCGCATCGTGGTGGACTCGTCGCCGGTGGTGAACTCGGTGCGGGTGGTGGAGCTGGCGGAGACGGCCAAGACGTGGCTGGGCGCGCTGCACACCGTGCTCAACAAGCACCGCGCCAAGGGCCTGGGCGAGCTGGCGGACGACATCGCCGGGATGATCAAGCACGCCAAGCGCTTCGAGGAGGCCCTGGCGTCCCCGTCGGAGGCGCGCTTCGTGGTGGTGACGCGCGGCGAGGACCTGGCCGCGGCGCGCACCGAGCGCGTGGTGGAGTACCTGAAGGAGAAGAAGCTCCCGGTGGAGCGCATCCTCGTCAACCGCGTGGGCCCGAAGTCCACGTGTGAGAAGTGCGAGAACCGCCGCAAGCTGGAGCTCAACGCGGCGAAGGCCATCGAGAAGAAGCTGGGCCTGCCCGTCACCATGGCCCCGGCGCTCGGTCGTCACCCGGCCGGCCTGCGCGAGCTGAAGGCGTTCCGCACGGCGTGGTACGCGCTGTCGCCGCCGGCCGCGAAGATCAAGGCCGCCTGAGGTCCCACTGGGGCGGCTCTGGCCGCCTCAGGCGTCACACTCGGACGGCGCGTCGGTGAAGGTTCCCCACTGGGGGAACGTCAGCGCGCCGGTCTCGGTCAGCGTGCCCGTCACGGGCGCCTCGCCGCGCAGCCTCAGCTCCACCTGGCGCCCCTTCACGGAGTACGTGCCGGAGAGCTCCGAGCGGTGGGGCTTTCCCTCCGCGTCCACGTCGCGATTCCAGAGCGTCACGCGGCCCTGGGTGCGGAAGCGCAGGCCCCGGGTGGTGCCGTGGACACCCACGCCCGGGCCGTACCAGCTCACGTTGCGCAGGAGGAAGGGGACGTCGGCCTCCTTCTCCGGGACGCGGCCCTGCAGGCGCTGCCAGCCGAGGGTGTCCCGGATGCCGTCGAAGTCCGCGTCCTGGCGGGCGCGCGTCAGCCGGCGGGCGTCCCGCTTCACGGCCTGGGTGAGGTGCTCGACGATGACGTCCCGGTGGGCACCGTACTCGCAGACCTGGCCCTGCTTGCGGAGCACGCCCAGGGTGGCGGCGGTGTTGTAGCGGGGCAGGGCGTAGTCCGGGGCCGCTCGGACGGCGGCCTGGAACTTCTCCAGGGCCTCTGGATAGCGGCCGGCCTGGTACAGGCGGAAGCCCTCGGTGTTGAGGGCCCTTGCGGGGGCCGGGACGGGGGCGGCGCTCAGCGCGAGGACGAGCAGCGGCAGGGCATGAAGCATGGCGTCCGGAGGGGCGTGGGGTGTCCGGCACCGTGACACGGTGCGGTGCGTAAGTGCTTGCGCGTTGAAAGGTGCCATACCCTGGTGCTAGTTCCGCGCCATGGCAACCGGCATCAGTTACGCGCTCGACTTCGAGCGCCCGCTCATCGAACTGGAGAAGAAGATCGATGAGCTCAAGGCGTTGTCCACGGGTGGATCCGCGGACTTCACCTCGGAGATTTCGAAGCTCGAGAAGAAGGCGAAGAAGCTCCAGACGGAGATCTTCAGCGACCTGACGCGGTGGCAGGTGGTGCAGATGTCCCGCCACCCCGCGCGGCCCTACTTCCTGGATTACGTCCGCTTCCTCTTCACGGACTTCGTGGAGCTGTGCGGAGACCGGCACTTCGGCGAGGACCCGTCCATCGTCGGCGGTTTCGCGCGCTTCGACGGCAAGCCGGTGATGGTGATGGGGCACCAGAAGGGCCGCAACACCAAGGAGAACATGGCGCGCAACTTCGGCATGCCGCGCCCGGAGGGCTACCGCAAGGCGCGCCGGCTGATGGAACTGGCGGAGCGCTTCGAGAAGCCCATCCTCACCTTCGTGGACACGCCGGGCGCGTACCCGGGCATCGGCGCGGAGGAGCGCGGACAGGCCGAGGCCATCGCCGTCAACCTGGAGGTGATGAGCCGGCTGCGCGTGCCCATCATCTCCACGGTGGTGGGTGAGGGCGGCTCGGGGGGCGCGCTGGCCATCGGCGTGGGCAACCGCGTGCTGATGCTCCAGAACAGCGTCTACTCGGTCATCTCACCGGAGGGCTGCGCCTCCATCCTCTTCCGCGACGCCAGCAAGGCGGACAAGGCGGCGGACGCGATGAAGCTGACGGCGAGCGACCTGGTCCAGATGAAGATCGTCGACGAGGTCGTGCAGGAGCCCGCGGGTGGCGCCCACCGCGATCCGGCGAAGATGGCGGAGGCCTTGGGCAAGACGCTGCGCAAGCACCTGACCCAGCTGGCCGAGCTGACGCCCGACGGCCTGGTCAAGGACCGCTACGCGAAGTTCCGCGCGCTCGGTGTGTTCTCCGGGCGCTGAGCCAGCCACCGCTCATTCGAGCCACCACTTCCAGGGCCCCGTCTCCCATGCGACCTCTCGTTCCTTCCTACGTCGAGACGCTCAAGCCGTACGTCCCGGGCAAGCCCATCGAGGAGACCGAGCGCGAGTTCGGGCTCTCCGGCGTCATCAAGCTGGCCTCCAACGAGAACCCGCTGGGGCCCTCCCCGCGGGCGCTCGAGGCGATGCGGCACGCGTCCGCCCAGGTGCACCTGTATCCGGATGCCACGTCGTTCCACCTGGTGCGCCGGCTGGCCGCGTCCCTGGGCGTGCAGCCTCAGGAAGTGGTGCTGGGCAGCGGCTCCAACGAGCTCATCGAGCTGCTCATCCGCACCTTCACCACGCCGGAGGATGAGATCCTCCTGTGCAAGAACTCGTTCGCCGCGTACCGCATCTCCGCGCAGGCCCACGGGCGGCCCTTCGTGGAGGTGCCGATGCGCGAGGGCTACCAGTACGACTTGGAGGCCATGGCGCGCGCGGTGACGCCGCGCACGCGGCTCATCTTCCTGGCCAACCCGGACAACCCCACGGGCACGGCGTTCGGCCGCGAGGCGCTGGAGAAGTTCCTGGCGGCGGTGCCGTCCGAGGTGCTGGTGGTCTACGACGAGGCCTACTTCGAGTTCGTCGACTGGCCCGAGTACGTCAGCGGGGTGGAGCTGTTCCGGCGCCACCCGAACCTGGTCGCGCTGCGCACGTTCAGCAAGATCCACGGGCTCGCCGGCATCCGGCTGGGCTACGGGGTGATGGACGCGAAGCTGGCGACGTACGTGCAGCGCACGCGCATGCCCTTCAACCTCACGGTGGTGGCGCAGGCGGCGGGGCTCGCGGCGCTCGAGGACACCGAGCACGTGAAGCGCACGCGCGAGAACAACCGGGAAGGGTTGCGCTACTTCGAGGCGGAGCTGCCCAGGCTGGGAATCACGCTCACGAAGAGCCACGCCAACTTCGTGTTCGCCGACTTCCGCCGCTCGTCCACGGAGCTGTATGAGCTGCTGTTGCGCAAGGGCGTCATCGTCCGGCCGTTCGCGGGCGGCGGCTTCCCGACCTGCCTGCGCATCTCGGTGGGCACCGCGTCGGAGAACGAGCGCTGTGTGCGCGCGCTGAAGGAGGTGCTCGCGTGACGGGCGCTCGCTGCTTCATCGTCGCCATCGATGGTCCCGCGGGCGCGGGCAAGTCCACGGTGTCCAAGCTGCTGGCGCGCCGGCTCGGGTTCAGCCTGGTGGACACGGGCGCCATCTATCGCTGCGTGGCGCTGCTCGCGCGGCGTGAGCGCATCGCCTACGACGACGATGCCCGCCTGGGCGAGCTGCTCGGCCGCGTGCACATCCACTTCCAGGTGGTGGGTGAGGAGAACCGCGTGTTCCTCGGCGACGAGGACGTGTCGGGGGAGATCCGCTCGCCGGAGATCTCCATGGCCGCCTCGCAGGTGTCGGGCCGCCCGGTGGTGCGCGCGGGACTGCTTCAACTGCAGCGGCGGCTCGCGCTCGAGTCGAGCAAGGGCTCCATCCTGGAGGGGCGCGACATCGGCACGGTGGTGTTCCCGGACGCGGACGCCAAGTTCTTCCTGGAGGCCAGCCCCGAGGTGCGCGCGCGTCGTCGCTTCGAGGAGCTGTTCCAGAAGGGCGTGGAGAGCAGCCTGGGCGACGTGCTCGCGGACCAGACCAAGCGCGACAAGGACGACTCCGCGCGCGCGGTGGCCCCGCTGAAGGCCGCGGACGACGCCGTCCGCGTGGACTCCAGCAGCCTCCCGCTGTCGGAGGTCGTCCACAACATGGAGGCGGAGATCCTCCGCCGCATGGCCGCGCGAGGGTAGGGGACGGGCCCGGAGCGACGGGCCCGCCGCCGCTCGACTTCTAGAAGGTGACGCCCTCCTTCGAGGGGGCGGGCACCACGAGCGACAGCCGGGGCTGCTGGGTTCCCTGGGCGCCGTAGAAGCCGTGGTAGAGGAACAGGTCCGCCACCACCTGCTTCACGTAGCCGCGCGTCTCGCGGAACGGGATGGACTCCACGAAGAGGTCCAACGGCAGGTCACCGCGCTCCTGGGCCCACTTCGCCGCGGCGGTGGGGCCCGCGTTGTAGGCGGCGGCCGCGAGCACCGGATGCGCGAAGCGCTCCATCAGCCGTGACAGATACCAGGCCCCGTAGCGGATGTTGCGTTCGGGCGAGAAGAGGTCCGCCGGCGCGGGAGCCGGCTCGGCGAGCTTCTGCGCGATCTCCGTCGCCGTCTTCGGAATGATCTGCATCAGCCCGCGCGCGTCCGCCGCGCTCATCACCTCGGGCTTGAACGCGCTCTCGCGGCGCATGATGGCCCAGACGAGGAACGGGTCGACCTTGTGCGTGGTCGCCGCCTGCTCCACGGCGTTGGAGAACGCGCGGGGGTAGAACGCCGCCAGCGCGTCCGGCTCGCGCGAGCCGAAGGCCCGGCCCCACAGGTGTCGCGCCGCCACGGTGTGCGCGTGGCCAAACTCGCCCAGGCTCAAGAGCGCGTGCGCGAACGGCAGCGCCTGGTCCGCCGAGCGCAGCCTCGCCACGTGGGTCTCCACCTCGTCCGCCGCGTCCCGGAAGAGCCCCGCGCGCGTCAGCTCCACCGCGAGCGCCAGCTCGGGAGGCCGTGGCAGCTCCAGCGCCAGGGGCGGCTTGGGGAAGCGCGCCGGAGCCGGCCGTCCCAACTCCTGGAGCCGCTCCGAGGCGAGCAGCGCGTAGAACGACGCCGGAGACGAGGCGATGAGCCGCTCGTACTCCGGCCCCACCACGTCCGCCGTGGCGCCGCCCAGTTCCTGACTGCGCGCCATCCAGTAGCGGGCCTGGGGCGCGAGGCTTCCTCGGGGATAGGCCGTCACCAGCGCGTCCAGCGCCTCGCGCGCCTTGGCGTAGTCCGCGAGCCGCAGATACGCGAGCGCGCGGAACCACATGCCCTCGTCCCGACGGCGCGAGCGCGTGTAGCGGTCCGCGTGCGAGGTGAAGGACTTCGCGGCCTCCTCGAAGCGGCCCGCCTGTAGATCCAACCAGCCCGCGAAGAAGGCGCCTTCCTCACCCGCCGACTGCGCCGCGTACTTCTTGGCCAGGCCCGCCATCAGCTCCCGGGCCCTGTCGTTGTCATCCGCCCGCAGGGCCCGCCGCGCGACGACCAGCTCCGCCTCCGCGGCCGTCTCCGCAGAGCCCTTGCGCGCCAGCGCCAGCGCCTTGTGCGCCTCCTCGTCCCGCTTCTGCGCGAACAGGCCCTTGGCCCTCAGGAGCGACACCTTCGCCGACTGTTCCTTGCCGAGCTTCTCACCCGCGAGCGCGTCCAGCTCCGCCAGCGCGCGCTGCGAGGCACCTCCGGACAGGAAGCCCTCGGCCCGGCGCGAGCGCTCGGCGAAACCCAGGCGCACCGCCGGGCGACGCTCGGAGAGCGCCTTCAACGCGTCATCGGCATACGGGTGTGTGGGAAAGCGCAGCGCGACCTCCAGCAGGTCCGCCTGCTGGCCCGCGCGGTTGCCCGACTCGCCCCGCGCCTGCGCCCGCTGGAACAGCAGCTCCGGCGTGGGCGTGGCCTTCACCGCCGACTCGAGCACCCCCACCGCCTGCTTCGCCTTGCCCGCCTTGAGCAGGGCTTCCCCCAGCCGGGCCCGCGCGCGGGTCACCAGGTCCAGCGGCGCCCCCGGGAACTCCAGCACGCGCGCGAAGTCGAGCGCGGCGCCCGGTGCGTCCCCGGCGTAGAAGCGGGCCTGGCCCAGGTAGAAGGCGCGGTAGGGCTCCAGCAGGGCGGGGGCGGGGTTGGCCGCCAGCATGTCCCGGGCCTCGGCCGCGCGTCCCTCGGAGAGGGCCAGCGTGCCCGCCAGGAGGCCCAGCCGTCCCGCATCCGCGCAGCGCTTCGCCGCGCACTCGGTCCACTCCCGCTCGGCCAGGGAGGTCGCGTCCGCCTGGTGAAGCCGTACGGCCTCCAGGGTTGTCGGGGATTGTCCGAGGGAAACCCCCAGTGCACACCCCGCGACCATCCCCATCCAGCTCATGTGGTTCTTCCTTTCACGACGCGGCTTTGCGACCAGCCAACGAGATGCATCCGTCAGGCATTCCCCTCTCACACCAGGGGGGTGGTTTGACAGCCGGCCCGACAAGTCCTAAATCCGCGCGCCATCGGGCCGGTCCGAACTGTTCTTCATCCGCAGCATTCGCTGAAAGCGTTCAGGCGATTACGTGCTCTTGGGTCCGTCGAGTGGACCCATTGCGTCACCCGGGGTGCATCACTACGTTGCGCGGCCGTTGCGCGCTACCCCGGTCCGTCGAAGCCTGGCGGGACCTGTCGTCCGGTAACACTGCTCGTTCACAGCGCTCGGGGGGGAAACAGCACAGAGGGAGGGCTCCATGAAGCCGTGTCCAGCCGATCTGCCGCAAACCATCAATCCCGAGGCCGGGCCGAAGCGTGCCGGCGTCGAGACGCATCGCAATCTGAATTGCCATCAGTACGACAACTGCCTGGATGAGGCGGTGCGTCGTGGGTGGCAGTCCTTCACCTGCATGAAGTGCCCGATGTACCAGCACGTCGCGCCCCCGCAGATGGGGCTCGAGGCGTACGCCACCCAGCGTCGCCCCGTCTGATGCCGCACCGGAGTCGCTTCACCGTGTGAGGGGATGCCCCGTTATGGAGAGGGGCGCCCCACACGGAGGTTCCGCCCGTCGTCACTGCACGGCGGCGTAGATGACGGCGACCCAGTATTGCTTCGCGCCGAAGCGCTTCGAATCCCCGCGCACCACCCCGACGCCCACCCGGTTGTTGGTGGCCTCGGCGACGCTGCGGGACTCGGGGAGCGAGGCCGGGTCCGACACCACGAAGAAGTCCACCGACGCCGTGCCCGCGTCGGGCAGCACCTGGAACACGCGCTCGTGCAGCGGGGCCTCGCCCGGCTGCGCGGCCGGTTGGTCCATCTCCAGCGCGTGCCGGGCGTGCGCCTGCGCGAGCGACTCCAGCACCTCGCTGCGCGCCATGGGCGGCAGCTTCTTCGCCGTGCGGTGGCGGGCCAGCGCGTCGTAGGCGTCCTGCCTGGGATTCTCCGGGTCCGCGGACGCGGGAGACGCGGCGGTGAAGACCTCGGTGACGATGGCCTCGTTGCGTCCGCCGACCTTCTGGAAGGTGACGCCCACGCCCATGAACCGGAAGCCCGGGTCCAGCAGGTTGCGGCGGTGGCCGGGGCTGTGCTCGATGCCGAAGTGCGCCGCGAGCGGCCCGGCGGCCTGGCCCAGGTTCTCACCCGCCCGCACGTAGCGGGTCCCTGGCGGGAGTCGACGGGTGAGGGTGCTGCCATCCGGGGCCACGTGCGCGAAGAAGCCCTCGGCGGACATGCGCTGGCTGTACGCCTGGGCCACGCGCTCGAGCAGCGGGTCCGGCGTCAGCTCCACCAGGCCATGCGCGCGGCGCAGGGCGTTGATGCGCTCATGGAGCGCCACGCGCGCGGTCTCCACGGTGGTAGGCTCCACGTTGCTCTCGCGCAGGCCGCGTCGGCGCACCTCGCCAATCTGCGTGAGGAACAGCGAGGTGACCTCCGGTCCCGCTTCGCCTCGCGCCACCACCTCCACCGTGTAGGTGCCGGGGGTGAGGAAGTCCAGGCGCGAGCAGAAGTCGGAGCCCTGGGTGCCTCGCCGCGTGAGCGGGACGATGATGACCTCGCCATCGGGACGGGTGACGTAGATCTCCGGCTGGCTCAGCGAGGGGCCCAGCCGTCCGCAGAGCGTCTGGACCGCGCGCTCACCGGGCATGACGCGCGGGAAGGGGCGCAGCTCCGCCTTGCGGTCCGACAGCAGCGTCACCAGCGCGGCGCGCTTGTCGACGAACGCGACGCCCACGCCGAAGTGGGTGGCCCGCTCCGTGTTCAGGTCCGGCCGGGCGCGCAGGGACTCGAGCGCGTGCTGGTGGGCCCACGCTCGGATGACGAGCGCCCGGGGCGCGGGGTCCGCGGCGCCCGCGTCGCTGATGGCCTCGGTGAGCGTGAAGAGGTCCGGCGCGCCGGTGAAGGCCCCGCTGAGCGCCTCGCGCGCCAGCCGTCGGGCCGCTTCGACGAGCGAGGCGTCCTCGGCGGGGGCGCGGCGGCCCACGCGCTCGAACTCGCGCACCACGTGCTGCGCGGCTTGCTGCTCCATGGCCTCGGTGGGTGTCAGCGGCACCTTCGGCCTGGGCGGGGGCGCCTGTTGTTGTGCGGGCGGCGCGGCCGGGCCACGTGGCGCGGGCGCGGCGGTGAGCAACAGGGAGAGGGCGAGCGCGGCGATCATCGCCCCTCCCAACGGAAGGCGAGCGCCTTCACCGTGTCCGCGCCCAGCCGCTCGTTCAAGCGGGCGCAGAGCGACGCGGCCTCGGGCTCCAGCGTGCGCGCCCACTCGGGGCTCGTCACCGACACGAGCAGGGTGCCACCCTCGAGGGCACGTGGGGTCGCATGGCGGGCAATGTGCGCACCCACCACCGAGGCCCACACCGGCGCCAGGGGATGTCCGCGCCCGGACTCACCGGCGAGGCGACCCAGGACTCGGGGGAGAAGGCTTTCAAGTGACTTCGGCTCGCCGCGGGCCATCGCGCGCGATGATGATTCGTGAGACCCTGAAAGCCAACCTTCCATTGCGTGGTGGAAGGGCGAGCGGGCGGCCGGGTCCGACGAAGTCCAGTGGAGGCAGGTCGAGCCTCCACGACGTCGCGCGTCGGTCGTCGTCCCTGTAAGGTCGAGGGTGTTCCGCCCCCCGGGAGCCGCATCGCATGAGTCGCTCGCTTCGTCCCTACCTGCTGTCGGCCCTCGTGTGTGTGCTGGGGATGCTGGCGGGCTGTGGTGACGCGTTCGACTCGACCCCTGGCATCCCCGCGGAGCCCAAGCCCAAGCCGACGGCGTGCGCGGTGGACCAGGACTGCCCGGACCCCGCGCTCTTCTTCTGCAACACCGCGCAGTCCCGCTGTGAGCCCGCGTGTCGCACGCGCGCGGACTGTGGCTCGGCCCGGCGTCAGGAGTACGCGCTGCCCATGTGCGACGCTCCAATGGGGTGCGAGTGCGACATGAACCGGTGCATGGCGGCGCTGTGCGCGGCGGACGCGGACTGCGAGGTGGACGAGGTCTGTCGCGATGGCGCCTGCGTGGCGCCGCCAGCGCCCGTGCTCGCGGCCTCGTGTCAGGTGACGCCGGACGTCGTCATCGGGCGCCCAGGCACCTCCGTCGTCTTCAACGTGTGGGTGCGTGACGCCGCGGGCAGGCCCGTGGTCCCCCTTGACGGAATCGCGTGGGAGGCGCGCGCGCCGAGGGTGAAGGGGGGCGGCTCCGGGCCCCGGGTCGCGCTCGTGCTGGGCGAACCCGGTGTGGATCGCGAGGCCGTCACCGTCCGCGTCGGCTCGGCGGTCTGCTCCGCGAATGTCACCGTGCTGAGCCCCGAGGTCCCCGACGGCGGGCTCCGCGTGCTGGTGGTGGATGAGCTGACGGGACGCTCCCTGCCGCTCACCACCATCGCCATCTCCAATGAGAAGGGCGAGGTGCTCGACACGGCGCTGACGGGGCTGGACGGCGCCACCTGGGTGCCCGCGTCGGGGACGGTGGGCGTGACGGCCTTCCACCCGGACTTCGGCTACCTCACCCTGGCCCGCCATGAGGTCGAGGAGGGGCGCGACCTGCGACTCGCGCTGCGGCGCAATCCGTTGGACCTCTCGGGTGGACTCCAGGTCGACTTCGTCGAGCCGCGCGTCGTCACGCCGCCTCCGTTGACGACGCGGTCGCGGCTGCGGCTGGGATTGACGGGCCTGTCGGTGCCGGGACTCTTCTCCGAGGTCTCGACGGAGACGTTGCTGGGGTTCGAGCGCGAGGTGGAGGTGGATGCGGGCGGCACGCGCAGGCTGTCGCTGCCGTCGGGCACGGCGTTGTGGGTGGAAGGAGGGGTCGCGCCGCGGGTGTCCGCGCCGGGCGTGGCGGGGGTGTGTGACTTGTCGCTGTCGGGCGTGTTGGAGCCGGAGCTGTCCATCGCGATGGGCACGTGCGGCACGCGCTCGGCGTGGGCCGTGACGGGAGGCCTGCCGGTGGCGGAGCTGCCCCTCAACGCGTTCGACCTGGGCATGGATCCGCTGCTGATGCTGGGTCGGCTGCTGGTGCTGTCGCCCGACTTCCACTCGTCGGTGGTGCGCGACGCGTCCTTCCGCCTGGTCCCCACGCCGGGCCTCGTCGAGGGCGGGCCCCGACCGGACGCGGTGACATATCCGGAGGGGGTGTCGCTCGACTTCGAGGGCGTGCGGCTGGCGTTCCCGTTCGCCGTGCGCGTCCCGGCGCTGCCTCGCTACCGGGGTGCGTATCTGGACCGGGCCTATGTGCTGAGCACCGTGGCCGCGCCGGGTCGAGGGCTCGTGCCGCTGGGCCTGGGCGCCGCCGCCAATGTCGCGCCGGCGGATCCGAACACGGACGCGGACTCGCGGCTGGGACAGCCCGGCGTGATGTTCGTGCGCATGGCCCCCGCGCACCACGGGCTGGAGGGGCAGCCCTACCGCCTGCTCATGGGCGCCTCGTCCCGGGCGGCGCGGGATGATGCCTCGGCCGGCGTGGCGACGAGCCTGGTGGTGGCGGACCTGGCGGGGCCGCTGTTCGACCCGTCGGGGGAGCACCCGGTGCAGACCTGGTCGGGCTTCCTGCCCATCCCCGAGGACGTCCGCTACAACTTCGATGGCGCGGCGGAGGCCCGGGGGCTGGGGCCGCGTGAGCTGCGCGGCGAGGTGGACGGGCCCGCGACGTTGATCCGCGTCGTCTTCACCAACCGCCTCGGGCGCAGGTGGACGGTGCTCGTCTCTCCCGATGACCTGGAGGACGGGGTCCGGGTTCCCCGGGCGCCCATGGGCATCGAGGACCGGACCTTCTTCGGGGACCACCAGGGCTCGCGCTCGCTCTTGCGCACGGAGGTGTTGCAGGTGACGGGGCGGGACTCGCGGGATGAGCTGGGGCCCTCGCGACTGGCCGCGGCCGATGGGCCCGGGCTCGACCATGTGGGGGACCTGACCCAGGCCGCGTCGTCCCTGGACGTGGGACGTCCCGAGGTGGCCTGGCTCTATCCGGAGCTGGAGGGACAGCGGCTCACCCGGGGGAGCGCCGTGCGGGTGCGGGTCACCGGTTTCCGCCTGGGGACCAGCGCGGAGGCGGACGGCCGCGTGCGCATCGTGGTAAGGGGCGGCGCCAAGGGGTGCGAGGAGGTCCTCGTGAGTGACACGGCCTCATCTCCCACCTCGGGCGAGGTGGAGCTCCGGCTGCCGGCGAGCTGCTCCGGCCTGGGGGTGTCACTCATCGCGTCACTGGAGGACCCCGAAGGTCGCCTGCTCCGGCCCGCGGTCTCGGCCCTGCGAGGCGTGGATATTCCCTAGGTCAGGCGCGGATTCCCTACCCGGAGTCACGTGCTCTGACTCGCTTTCTTGTTTTGCAGGGTGGTAGCGTCCCGAGGGTCGTTCGCTGGAGGAGTGGTGCAGAACGAGACGGTCGTCACGGTCATCTCCAAGATCTCCGACCGGCCGGTCAACCTCGACGCGGCGCTGGTCGTGATCTACGGATTGGACCTGGGTCGGAAGCACGATTTGACGCGCGAGGAGACCCTGATTGGTCGCTCGTCGAAGTCGGACATCCAGATCGACCAGGAGTCGGTGAGTCGCAACCACGCGGCCATCTCCAATACCCGGGAGGGCGTGCGGATCCGCGACGCGGGCTCCACCAACGGCACGTTCATCAACGACGAGCTGGTGGAGGGGGTTCGCGAGCTGCGCAACGGCGACCTGGTGAAGATCGGCCGCACCATCTTCAAGTACATCGCCGGCGGCAACATCGAGGCGGCGTACCACGATGAGATCTACCGGCTGACCACGATGGACGGCCTGACGCAGATCTACAACCGGCGCTATTTCGACGAGCAGCTGGACCGGGAGCTGTCCCGCAGCCGCCGGTACGAGCGCGGGCTGTCGCTGGTGTTGATCGACATCGACCACTTCAAGAAGGTGAACGACAAGTTCGGCCACCTCGCGGGGGACTCGGTGCTCAAGCAGCTGGCGTCCACGGTGCGCACGCGCATCCGCCGCGAGGACGTCTTCGCCCGCTACGGCGGTGAGGAGTTCGCCGTCCTGTTGCCCGAGGTCGCTCTGACGGGCGCGCGTCAGCTCGCCGAGAAGGTGCGCCGGCTGGTGGAGAAGCAGCGCTTCGAGTTCGACCGTCAGGCCATCCCCGTCACCATCTCCCTGGGCGTGGCGGTGCTGGAGCCTCGCCACCGCGAGCCCGGAGACCTGGTGCGCGCGGCGGACGAGAAGCTCTTCGAGGCGAAGACGACGGGCCGCAACCGCGTCGTCGGCTGAGGGCTCCGCGCGGAGGCTTCGCGCGAAGCGGTGGGGTCCCCCGCTTCAGCCCGCGAAGACGGAGCGCCGCTCGCGCAGCAGGGAGTGGAGCATGCCCTGGATGGCCTCGCGGGTGCGCTCGGTGAGTCGTCCCACCTCGCCCAGATCGTCCGCGGCCTCGGGGGGCAGCCCGTCCATGGCGATGGGCTCGCCGAAGCGGATGCTCCACTTGGCGGGCAGGGGCAGGGGACCTGGCATCAGCGGCAGGTAGGGCAGGCCGAGGAAGCTCGCGGGGATGCGGCCGAGCATCGGCGATGTCTCCTCCGCGCCGACGATGGCCACCGGGACGATGGGCGCGCCCGTGCGCAGCGCGAGCTTCACGAAGCCGCCGCGCCCGAAGCGCTTGAGGCGATAGCGCTCACCGAAGGGCTTGCTGAGGCCCTGGTAGCCCTCGGGGAAGACGACGAGGGGGCGCTGCTCGTCGAGCAGCCGCAGCGCGTTCTCCGGGCACGCGCGCACCGCGCCCAGGCGGTTGAAGAGCGTGCCCAGCATGGGCGCGTGGAAGACCTGGTCCTCCACGAGCCAGCGTGACTCGCGCAGGTCCGGCCGCTCACGACCGAGCGTGAGCGACATCACGAGGCCGTCGTAGGGCAGGGCACCCGAGTGGTTCGCCACCAGGATGACGGCGCCGCCGGGGATGTGGTCCGTCCCCTGCGCGGAGACCCGCCAGTACTGGCCGTAGAGGAACTCGAGCACCGGCTCCAGCCGTTCGACGAGGGACGGGTCCTTGCCGTACTCGTCCAGGTGCGCGCCGCCGCCCGTTCCCAGGCCCGCGCGCACCGCGTCCAGCATGCCGTTCATCGCGCCCCACGCGCGTCCCAGTCCCTCGCTGGCCAGCGCCTGTCCGGCGATCTCCCGGGCCAGGGCGAACATGCCGCTGGCGCGCTGGGCGAGGGGACGGGGGGACCCGGCGTCGTGAGCGGGCTCGGAGGAGGCGCCGTGAAAGGCGTCGTCTCGCGAGGGGGGCACCAGGGACAGCGGGCCTCGGCGACCCGGGGGGAACTCGTCGCGCGTCGTGTCTGGCATTTCCACCTCGGGCGCCTGGAAGGTGCTGTCCACCACGGGCCTGGAGATGGTCCGCTCCCAGCCGTCCTCGACCTCCTCGGGGGTCTCGTCGAGGTCCTCGAGCTCCAGCACGGCGCCGGCCATGGCCAGGTCCTCGCGCAGCTCCAGCGTGGAGACCTCTTCGTCCTCGGCCAGCTCGTCGAGGAAGCCCACCGTGGCGCGCTCCTCGAAGGAGTCGGTGAAGGGCGGCTCGGCGGAGCGGTGGACCATCACCTCGGCGACGGCGAGCTCGGCGGCGCTCTCGGCGACCTGCGCGGCGACGGTGGCGGCGAGCTCGCGCTCGTGCTCCGGCTTGCGAGTGACGGGGCTGTGGTCGAGGACCTCCTCCACTGCGGCCTCCGCCAGTCCGGTGGCCATCTCCGTGGCGAGCAGCCGGTCCGTGGCCTCCTCGCGGCCGGCGCGTCGGTCCATGGCTTCGTCCACGGCGTGCTTCGCGGTGACCTCGGCCACCTCGGCGGCCAGGGCCTCCGCGAGCGCGTGGTCCACGTTGCGCTGCTGGGGCGTCCGCTCCGCGGCGCGCTCCTCGAGCACCGCGGGGGGCCGAGACGGTGGGGCTGCTCGCGGCGTCACCGGCGCCGCGGGCTCGCGCAGCGGCTCCACTTCGTTCTCCGTCGCGGCGAGCGGGCTGCTGGCGGACGTGCCGGTACCACGCGAGGAGTGGCTGGCGGCGACCGGAGCCTGAGAGCTGGCCGCGTGAGATGGGTCGAGCGGAGGCGTCGAAGTTCCACGGGAGTCGCCCGCAGCGGTGGTGGCTTCTCCACGCGGCCTGCTCTCACCCGGGGTGGCGCCCGCGTGGAGCGCGCGCTCGCTCGTATCGGAGGCGCCCTTGTTGGTTTCAGAGGGCGTGCCACGTGCTGTGGTGGTGAGGGGCCGCTTCAGGCCATCCCTTTCGCCAGCGGAGCCTCGTGAAGGCGAGCCCTGCGTGGAGGTGGACGGCGGCTTCCCCCGGGCCGGGGCGCCGCGTGCGGCCTTGTTGTTTCGCGACGTCGAGGCAGGCCTCGTGTTGGCGGGGCGCTGCTCTCCATTCGACTCACCTTTCGCGCCCTTGTTGTTCCGAGCCGCACTCCGCGCGGCCGTGCTGTTCCGGTTGTCGGCGTCGCGCGCGGAAGAAGGCGCGGACTTCTTCGCGTCCTTCGGCTGGACGCGCCCGTTCTGCTCCGAGCCCCGGGCCTCGGGACCACGGGACTTCGCCTTCCCGGATGCGGGCTTTCCACGAGCGGGCTGCTTCTTCGCATCGGCCCCGTTCTTCGAGTGGGCCTTCTGCGTCGCCGTGCCCTCGCGCTCGGAGGGCGGGCGGTCCCGCGGAGGGGTGCCGGGTTTCGTGCGCTCACCCTCGCGGGAGGCGGCTCCGCGCTGGAAAGGATCGTTCCCGAGGACACCCTTGGCCATCTCTAGCTCCTCTTGAGCGCCGCCGCGGCGTCCCTGACGTGGTGGAAGGGGATGAAGCCGAGGGCAGTCTCCGCGCGCTCGCCGTCGGCCACCCACGAGTAATGGATGTAGTCGAGAAGGGCTACGGGCAACGTGTCCGCTCCAACCACATCCAGCGCATGGAGTGCGCCACGGAACAATGGGCCGGGCAGGGGGAGCGGCCGGGCACCCGCCTGTCGGATGAGGCCGGACAGCGGGAGTACGCCTTGGCCAACGATGTTGAACTCCCCGGACGCCTCCGCCCGCAGCGCCAGGTGCAGCGCCCGCCCCGCGTCCTCCTCGTGCAGCCCCTGCCACAGCGGGTCGAACCCCAGCAGGGTGGGAACCACGGAGGTGCGCGTCAGCAGCCGCGTGACGGGGCTCTCGAACGCGGCCCCCAGCACCGGCGCGAAGCGCAGCACGAGCACCTTCATCTCGGGGTGCCGCTCACGGAACGCGCGGACCTGTCCCTCCACCTCCACCTTGTCGGTGACGAAGCGGCTGTGCGGACAGCCCTGCAGCGGCGAGTCCTCGCGCAGGAGCGCCGGGTTGTTCCCCCGCGCTCCATAGACGGCCGTCATCGACGGCACCACCAGCCGGGGGATGCGCGCGCGGCCCGCCGCGGTCAGCACGTTCATCGTGCCGATGACCTCCAGCTCGTGCGCCAGCGAGCCGTTGCGGATGGGGCCGAACAGGAACGCCAGGTGGTAGAGCGCGTCCACGGGGCGCTCGGTCAGCGCGTCGGTGAGCTCGCTCTCGGCGTCGTGCCGCGTGAGGTCCACCCGGTGGAACTCCACCTTGGCGCCCTCGGGACGGTTCACGTCCAGCACGACGATGCTCTCCACCTCCGGATCGCGCTCGAGCCGGGGCAGCAACAGCTTCCCGTACTCGCCGCTGGCTCCCGTCACCGCGACACGCAGCCGTCCCTTGCCTGGTCGTGACTCGTCCATACGCGAGGTCTCCTGTTAGCCCAGCCGCTCTCGAATGTCAGCCTGCACGGCTCTGTCTTGCTGGACAACGTCGTCCGGGTGGCGGAGGGTGGACGATTGCCATGGCACGCATCGCCCGTCTCAGTGACGTCCTCATCAACAAGATCGCCGCCGGCGAGGTGGTGGAGCGGCCCGCGTCCGTCGTGAAGGAGCTGGTGGAGAACTCGCTCGATGCCGGGGCGAGCACCGTGCGCGTGGACCTGTCGGGTGGGGGCGTGGACCGCATCATCGTGTCCGACGATGGACACGGCATGGGCCGCCAGGACGCCACGCTCTGTCTGGACCGCCACGCCACCAGCAAGCTGCGCGAGCTGGACGACCTGTTCCACATCGACTCCATGGGGTTTCGCGGTGAGGCGGTGCCCGCCATCGCCTCCGTGTCCCGCTTCAGCCTGCACACCGCGGAGGTCGGCGCGGACGTGGGCACGCGGGTGACGCTGGAGGGTGGGGTGGACGTGGTGGTGGAGGACGCCCCGCCGCGCACCGGCACGATCATCACCGTGGAGGACCTGTTCTTCAACGTGCCCGCGCGCCGCAAGTTCCTGCGCCGGGGCGACACCGAGCTCAAGCACGCCGAGGAGGCCGTCGTCCGGCTGGCCCTGGCCAACCCGGACGTGGGCTTCTTCGCCACCCACGAGGGCAACGAGCTGTTCTCCAGCGCGGCCTGTCCCGAGGACCCGCGCGAGCGCATCGCCGCGGCCCTGGGGCCCGCCTGTCACCCGCACCTGTTCCCCGTCGAGGAGCGCCGGCTGGGCGTCAGCGTCACCGGGTACGCGGCCTCGCCCGAGTTCACCTTCCCCAACGCGCGCGGCCTCTACACCTTCGTCAACCGCCGCTTCGTGAGGGACCGCGGCCTCATCGGCACCATCCAGCGCGCGTACCAGGACTTCCTCGCCGCCGGACGTCAGCCGGTGGTGGTGCTGAACATCGACGTGGACCCCGTCGCCGTGGACGTCAACGTCCACCCGCAGAAGCTGGAGGTCCGCTTCTCCGATGCGCGCGGCGTGTACGAGGCCATCAGCGCCGCGCTCAACCGCATGCTGCGCGCGGCCCCCTGGCTGGGCACCGGCGCCGACGCCCAGGCCGCCCTGGGCAACACGCCGCGAGACGCCGCGCACTACGCGCACGCCGTGGAGCGCTTCCTCACCCGCGCGCAGGAGGCGTCGTGGGGCGGCCCGCTGCCCACCACGCTGGACGCCGCCTCGCCCGGTCCGGGCCCCGCGCCCCTGTCCGGCGCCCCCGGCCCCATGGCCGGGATTCCCGCGCCGCTGCCCTTCGCCCACACCGGCATGCGCCCGCCCGCGTTCGGCGAGGCCCAGCCCCAGCTCAACGAGGCCCCTCCGCCGGGCTACTTCGCCGCGCTCAGGCCCATGGGCCTGCTGGGCGGCCGCTTCCACATCTGCGAGGGACCGGGCGGCACGCTGGTGGTCCTGGACCCGCACGCGGCGCTGGAGCGGGCCCGGCTGACGACATACCTGCGCGCGCTCGAGGACGAGAAGGGCCCTCCGGCGCCGTCGCTGTTCGGCACCACGCTGGAGTTCCCCGTCGCGGTGGCCAAGTCGCTCGTCGAGGGCCGCGAGGCGCTCTGCCGGCTGGGCGTCGACGTGGAGCCCTTCGGTGGCACCACCGTGGCGCTCAAGACGGTGCCGCCGGGGCTCGAGGGCGCCGATGCGCGCTCGCTGCTGGAGGCCCTGGCGCGCGCGCTGCCGCCTCGGGGCGCCACGCTGGACGCCGTCACGCTGGCGGAGGCGGTGCGGGTGCTGGCCTGTCACGCCGCGCGCAAGGCGAACACCGTGCCGCTCACGGACGCGCAGCTGCGCGCGCTGCTGGGCGAACTGGACCGGGCCGACTTCCATCCCCCGTGCAGCCACGGCACGGTGGTGGTGCTGGAGATGCCGCTGCTGGAGCTGGAGCGCCGCGCCCGTTGACCTGGCCGGAAAGTTGACCCGTGGGAGGTCACTGCTACGGTGGGCCACACGCCTGTAGCACCGGGCGTTCCCCGGCACGGACGTCCAGGACGAGCACCCCTCACGGCAACGCACACGGGAGCGGCCACATGCGCGGTGTCATCACCCTGCGAGACGTGGTGTCCAACCTGGGCGTGGTGCTCCGCGAGTTCGGGGCCTTGTGTGTCGTCCGCTGCGTGGTCGCGTCGCTGTGTCGTCAGCGGACGACCTTCCTGGAAATCGCCGTGCGCTGCTCCAAGCGCACCTGACCTTCGCCTCCGAGTCCGATGCTCCGTCGCCTCCTGCCGCCCCTCGTCCTGCTCTTCGCCACTCCCGCCGTCGCCCAGGACGAGGAGGAGCCCCTCCCCACGTCGCTGGCGGGAGTGGGGCGCATCACCGTGCAGGGGGGCTGGCGCGTCACCTCCAACGAGACGCTCTACAAGACCTGGTACGACGTCGGGGCGAACAGGGGCCTGCCACGGGCGCGCGAGACGGACGGTGGTCCGCTCGGCGTGGCGACCTTCGCCTACTCCATCTCCGACCTGGTGGAGCTGGGCATCGACCTCTTCTTCACCGGCTCCAAGCTGTACCTCAACAGTCCCGGCCTGGAGGGCGCCGCGCCCGTCGAGCGCAGCCTGGAGACGCTGGGCTACGGCGCGCTGGTGGGCGTGCGCTTCCAGACGGTGCTCCCGGAGATCGGCCCGTATGGCCTGGTGCCCTTCGCGGGGCTCGCCACGGGGCCGGCCATCGCCAGCTCCAAGCTGTCCGGAGAGAAGCTGGAGGACAAGACCACCCAGGCCTGGGCGGGCTCGCTGGGGGCCACCTGGCGGCTGTCCCCCCGCTGGGGCCTTTCCGCCGAGTACCGGTTCATGTTCCTTCGCGGACCCGTGGGCCCGGCGCTGAACGACCAGGACAAGCGCATCGCCTCGTTCAGCCTCGGAGGCAGCTGGATGTCCCTGGGTGTGACGTACACTTTTCCGCCCGAGCCATCCCGCTCGTTGACGGGCGGCCTGTAGCCCGAGCAGGCATGCGCCGAGCCGGTTGAACGCTTCCGGAAATGCGGTGGAACGATTGCGGTGTTCCGCTGCGGAAATTGTCGCCGTATGACCGGGAGAACTCCTTACGATGCGTGAGTCGGCCGAGATCGTTACCGGGCCCAGGAAGATGTCCATGCCAGAGCAGGCGAAGACCGAGATTGATAAGGAACTGGCGGACCTCCGCCGCGAAGTCGTCGAGGCCCGCAACCTCGTCATCAAGAGTGACAACCTGCTGAAGAACCTCCACGCGGAGGTCAAGGCGGTAGGCAAGCGTCACGAGGACTTCCAGAAGCGTCAGTGGATTTCTTCCGCGGCGGCGTATGTGCTGTTCGCCGTCATCGCGGTGGGCGCGGCGGTGATGATCACCAGCGCCCGCTCCTCCAGTGCCACGAACGAGCGCGAGCGGCTGGAGAAGATGGTGGCGGACCTGACGGGCCAGCTGGAGAAGCAGCGCGCGGACACGTCCGCGCACCAGACGGCCCAGCGGGGCGCCGCGGAGGTCTACAAGATGATGACCTCGCTGCCCGGCGACGAGCGGCTCAAGGGCATCGACG
The DNA here is from genome assembly GCF_020037055.1 of Myxococcus sp. AS-1-15. Taxonomy (NCBI): domain Bacteria; kingdom Pseudomonadati; phylum Myxococcota; class Myxococcia; order Myxococcales; family Myxococcaceae; genus Myxococcus; species Myxococcus sp. AS-1-15. The sequence goes on from NZ_JAIQDF010000011.1 coordinate 361,140, forward strand.
CGCTGATGAAGCTGGACACCTCCCGGCTCAGCTCGCTGGAGCGTCAGGCGCTCAACGACCGGGCCTCGTCCCTGCGTCGTGAGACGGGCGACGTCGCCTTCGAGCGCGGGAAGATCGCCTTCCGCAAGAACGAGATGGACCAGGTCGTCGCGGAGATGGAGCGCTTCCTGGCCATGAACCCCCCGAACGAGCAGGCGCTGGACGCGTCCTTCTTCCTGGGCACCGCCTACAACCAGCTGCGCAAGCACGACAAGGCCGTGCCGCTGCTGGCGCGCTTCGTCGAGGGCGACCGCACCTCCAAGACGCGCGACTACGCCATGCTGCTGCTGGCCCAGTCGTACCAGGAGGTCGGGCAGATGGAGAAGGCGCTGGAGACGGCGCGTGACGCCGCGGGCAGCTACCTCAACAGCCAGTACCAGCAGCAGTTCCGCAGCCGCATCGCCATGGTGAAGCGCGCCATGAGCGGCAACACGGAGGCCGCGGGGCCCGCCCCGGTGGCCCCCGCCGCGGCGCCCGCCCAGCAGGTGGCGAGCCCCGCCGGTCAGTAGTCCCGGCCGCACCCCCGCCCGCTCAGCCGGGTGGGGAGACCACGGAAGCGTTGCCACGCGGGGTCCACGGTCGTAAGACCTGGACCCCGTGTCCGCTCCCGACCCCCGCAAAGACCCTCGCTTCCGCCGCTACCGTGGTGCCGCGTATGGGCTCTACATCGCGCTCACCTCGCTGTTCTCGGTGTGGATCATCGTGAACGTGAGCCGCTCGGTGGCGGCCATGACGCCGGAGAAGCTGCCGCCCGCCTCCGTGACGCTCGGCTTCCCGGAGTGTCTGGCCGGCGCCCGCGCGCTGTGGGACGAGCTGGAGCTGGGCCGCGAGAAGCTGGTGCGCGTGTCGCCCGCGCGCGACGTGGACCAGGAATGGATGCGCTTTCGCACCGAGTGGCTGACGCGGCTGCGTGAGCGCGAGTCCCAGTGTGACCTGCAGACGCGCGAGCGCGCCCCGCTGCGCACCGTGTACCGCCGGCTGGAGGCGGTGCTGGACCTCTACACCACGCACGCGGTGCAGTACGCGGACGAGGTGGGCGGCACGGTGGACTCGTTCCACGCGGCCTTCAAGGCGGCGAGCGCGAGCCCCGCGGCGAGGTCCTCGGCGCCCTGAGCGGCCTTCAGCGGATGGGCAGCAGCGCCGTGTAGCGGCCCAGCGTGTCCGTCACGGACTGGGCCAGCAGCACCGAGGTGGGACGGCCCTCCACGTTCACCACCCGGTAGAAGCGGATGGACGCGAAGGCCAGGCCCGGGGGCACGCCCGGCTCGCGAGCGAAGGACAGCGCGCGTCCGCGCAGCGTGCGCCCGCGCTGGAGGGAGAAGGTGGACACCGCCTGCTCGACGCCGTCGCTGCCGGGCACCACCGAGACGAAGCGGGCGATGCGCGGCAGGTTCTCCCCGGGCACGGCGTCCAGCCGGTACAGCGCCGGGTCCAACCGCAGCGTGTATTCGCCGTTGCCGTCCGTGATCGTCTCCGTGGCCAGGTCGGGCGGCAGCCGTCGCCCCGAGACGGTGTCCACGGGCTCCACCACCAGGCGCACGCCGGCCGCGGGCGTCGTGTCATCCGGCAGCCGCAGCAGGCCGCGCACCAGGCGTCGCTCGGCGCAGACCACGTCCGGCAACACCGTGTCCGTGCGCGGCACCACCGCGTTGGTGATGGTGAGCCCGGAGGCGGCGCCGGGCGGCGGCACCACCACCAGCTCCAGGGGCGCCTCGGCGGGGCTGGGCAGTGAGCGCAGCTCGAAGCGGCCCTCCAGGTCCGTGGTGGCCAGGGGGCTGGCGAAGGTGCCGCCTCCGCTCACGCGCCCCTGGAGCGACACGGTGGCGGAGGCGACGGGGCGGCCATCCTGCGCCACCACGCGGCCCGTCACGCGCACCGGCGCGCCGAAGTCTCCCAGCTCCAGCTCCACCGGAGCCGTGAGGTCCACGGGGAAGGTCTGCTGGGGGATGAGCGCGTCGTCGTGCAGCGCCGTCACCCGGAGGAGCACGGTGCTGGCGCTGGCGGCCTCCGGGGCCAGCGCCAGCGAGAAGGCCCCGGTGGAGGCCGTCACCGGGATGCGCTGGGACAGCGGACGCAGCTGGGCGTCCAGGGCCTCCACCGCGAGCCCCGCGGGGACGGGGGCGCCATCATGGAGCGCCACCTGGCCCTGCACCCGCACGACGGCGTTGGAGGCGGGCAGCAGCCACTGCATCGCGAGCGTCTCGCCCGGGGACACGGTGCCGGTGTTCGTCACGGGCGGCACGTCCGGGTCCTCGGCCAGCAGCGTCACCGCGTACTGGCCGCTGGCGACGGGGAGCGTCCACTGCCCGTTGTCGGGCACGAGCAACGCCTGGTGGTAGCGGGCCACGCCCGGGATGAGGGCGCTGGTGCCGACGGCGCGCACGAAGAGCGGATCCGAATAGGGGCGGGTGGCGCTGCTCGACGGCGTGGGCGGCGTCACCGTGGCGCGCGTCACCAGGCCCCGCACGGACGCCTCGCCGAAGAGCTGCAGGTTCTGCTCGGCGCGCAGGCGCCCCACCGGGAAGTCCTGGGCGTACAGGCCCAGCGCCGGGTTGGGCGTCACCTCCACCACGATGTCCTGGCCCGGGTCTCCGCAGCCGTCGACGAAGCAGGTCTCGTTGGCGGAGCAGTCCGCGTCGGAGGTGCAGACGAGGAGCGAGTCCGCCGGGGGCTCGTCCAACAGGGCACAGCGGGTGTTGCCCGACAGCAGCACCAGCGCGGCCAGGAGCCGGGCGGGAGCGCGGGTCATCGGCAGTCTCCCTGCACCGTGTTCACCACCCAGGTGTAGCTGATGACGAAGCCCGGGTCGATGATGGTGCCGCCGTCGGGCAGGTTCACCACGCGCGACTCGGGCTGCCGGTCCGTCAGCTCCGCGTCGCTCACCAGGGCCTCCACCAGGTGCTGGCCCGGCGCGCTCAGCTCCGAGTTCGCGGAGGCCAGGTTGATGCGCAGCGTGCCCCGGTCCGGCCGGCGCGCCTCGCCGTTGTTGGTGAGGGCGATCTCCCGGTAGGGCCCGCGCGGGTCCTGCGGGTTGTAGTCGATGAACCAGTGCACCTTGATGCGGTCATCGACGTCCGGGTCCTCCACGGCGACCTCGAACGTCAGCTCGCACCGCGTGGCGCCGAAGTCCCGGATGATGCGCTCCTCGGGCAGCACCAGCGACTCGATGATGCGCGGCGAGCGGTTCATGAACCGGGGCACGTCGTCGAGCAGGGTGTCGTCCTGGGGCAACAGACAGCCGACGAGCAGCAGGCCCAGGGCCGAGGCCAGGACACACATCGCCCGTCCCTGGCCGGGTGGCCTGTCCCTGGGTGCTCGCGCCGTCGTCGAATCCATCCGCGGTGTGTCGGGCGCCGCCGTCAGAGCAGCTCCTCGCCCTCCTCGGGGGGCAGCGGCCGGCCGGTCTTCTCCGCCTCCAGCTTCTCCAGGTGACGGAAGATGGTGCGAGGGTCCACGCCCAGGTCCTTGGCCGTCTTGGTCCGGTTGCCGTTGTTTCGCGCCAGCACTTCGTTGATGTAACGCTTCTGGAACTCTTCCTTGGCCTGGAGCAGCGGCATGATGGGGTCCAGGTTCTCCGGCTTGAGGTCCAGGTCGTCCGGGCCCAGCAGCGGCTTGTCGGACAGCACGACGGCCTTCTTGATGCGGTTCTCCAGCTCCCGGATGTTGCCCGGCCAGCCGTACTTCTTCATGGCCACCGCGGCGGACGGGGTGAAGCCCTTGGCCCGGGAGCTGAACTCACGCGAGTACTTCTGGAGGAAGAACCGGCCCAGCACCACCACGTCCTCGCCGCGCTCGCGCAGCGGGGGCAGCTTCAGCGTGACGACGTTGAGGCGGTAGTAGAGGTCCTCGCGGAAGGTGTTCCGCTTCACCTCGTCCTCGAGGACTTTATTGGTCGCGGCGACGACGCGGATGTCCACCGGCTCGCCCCGGTTGTCGCCGACCTTGTAGACGATCTTCTCCTGGAGCGCGCGCAAGAGCTTCACCTGGAGCTGCAGCGGCATCTCGCCAATCTCGTCCAGGAAGAGCGTGCCGCCGATGGCCGCCTGGAACTTGCCCGCCTTGGTGGCCACCGCGCCGGTGAAGGCGCCCTTCACGTGGCCGAACAGCTCGCTCTCCAGGAGGTTCTCCGGGATGGCGCCGCAGTTGATGGTGATGAACGGGCCCTTCAGGCGCGGCGAGCGGCGGTGGATCTCCCGGGCGATGAGCTCCTTGCCCGTGCCCGTCTCGCCGGTGATGAGCACGGAGATGTCCGTGGGCGCGATTTTATCGATGCGCTTGTAGACGTCGCGCATGCCCTGGCAGGCGCCCACGATGTCGCCGTAGCGCTGGTCCTCCAGCTTGCGGCGCAGCTCCGTGTTGTCCAGCTTGAGGTCGTTGACCAGCATCGCGTTCTGCAGGACGAGCGACGCCTGCGCCGCGAAGATGGTGAGCATGTCCGCGCTCTTGGGCTCGAACCGGTTCACCAGCCGGTCGTTGCCCACGTAGATGACGCCGAACAGGTCGCCCTTGTGCATCAGCGGCACGCACATGACCGAGTGCACGCGCAGGTTGACCACGGACTCGCTGGCCTTGAACTCGGGGGCGTCCACCGCGTCCGCGACGATGAGGGGCCGCTGCTCCTTGACCACCTTGGCGATGATGGAGTCGGACAGCTTCTCCACCGCGTCCTCGATGTTCTCGCGCGCCACGTTGCGCGCCACCTTCACTCTCGGGTCTCCGCTCTCCATCAGGATGAGGAAGCCCTTGTCGGCGCGCGTCACCTCGATGGCCTCGTCCATCAGGCTCTCGAGGATGCGCTCCACGTCGTAGAGCGCCAGCAGCCGCTCGCTGAAGGCGGTGAGCCGGCGCAGCATGGCCAGCTCGCGGCCGGGCACCCCGGGCAGCTCCGTGGTGTGTGAGTCCGACGTGTCCCTGGTCGCCGGCGCCTCGCGCTGCGCCGGGGCGAGCGTGGAGGGCGGGGGCGCGCGCGGGGCGTCCTCGCGGGAGAACTTCAGCTCCGTGTTGCCCACGCGCAGCACGTCGCCGGTGGCGAGCGCGTGGGTGTCGCGCTTCTTGCCGTTGACCTGCACGGTGGCGCCCAGGGTGCCCACCTCGTAGCGCGTGCCGTCGAAGGTGACGTGCAGGGCGCTGTCGGGGACACCGGGGTCGTCGAGCGCGATGTCGTTGTCCGCGCTGCGGCCGATGCTGGTGATGCGCTTGTGCAGGGCGATCTCGCGGACCTTGCCATCAGGACTGCGGACGGTGAGGCTGGCCATAGGGCTTCACATACCTGGAGGTTGAGGGGCTCAGAAGGTGAGGGACAGGGCGACGCCGCCGCCGCCGGAGGTGGGGTACACGCCCACGCGCGCGGTGGTGCGCGGCGGGGTGGCGCGGGGAGTCAGGACCTCGGTGCGCGGCGTGGTTCGCGCCGGAGGCTCGCGCGTCTCCACGGTGGTGCGCACCACCTGGTCCTCATGGTGGTACAGCGCGTCCACCACGCCCAGGGCGTAGATGGTGTAGAAGCCCGCGGCCGAGGCCAGCTTGAGCAGCTGCCAGGTGTCTCGCTGGCGCTCGCGGCTGGTGGGGATGAAGCGGATGGTGATGGAGGCCTTGCCGTCGTCATCGAGCACGTTGTCCAGCTCGAGCGTGCGCTCCTCGAAGAGCGACTCGTAGGCGAAGTAGGAGATGACGCTCGTCACCGCGAGCACACCCTCGGTGGCGGCGAAGACGATGCCCAGGCTGTTGCGGCCCTGCTGGAACTGGCCCGCGCCGAAGGGGACGAAGTTGACCAGGAAGTTGCGCTTCTCCACGGTGCGCACGTTGACCTGGCTGGCCAGCTCCTCGGCGCGGCGGCGCAGCACCTCCGCCTCCACGCGCTCGCGCTCGCGGCGCTCGGTCTCCGCCTTCTCGCGCTCCTGGCGCAGCCGGCGCTCCTGACGCAGGAACTCCAGCTCGTTGGTCATGTCGTCCTTGATGCCCTCCAGGAAGGCCACCGCGGGGGGCGGGACGACGAACGGGTCCAGGCTGAAGTCGGGGTCCAACCGGAGCAGGGCGCGCAGGTGGCGCGAGGCCTCCTCGGTGCGGCCCAGGTTGAACGCGGCCAGGCCCGCCAGCTTGTGCAGCTCCACCAGCTCGTCCTCGCCCAGCCCGCCCCGGTCGATGCGCGCGCCGGCGCGGTCCAGGACCTCGGCGTACTTGCCGTACTCGAAGCTGGCGCGCAGGGCCGTCACCTCCGGGTCCCCGGTGTCCTCCTGCGCGAGCGAGGCGGCTGGCGTCCACAGCACGAGCCAGAGCGAGATGAGCGCGAGCCCACGGTTCATTCGGGGGACAGGCTCCCGGCCACGAGCGTCGGCTCTCCCGGGCGCAGCTGCACCACGCGGCGCTCCGTCTTGTAGCCGGGGTGGGAGATCTCCACCGCGACGGTGTGGAGGAAGCCCGCGGGGCCGCGCGGCGCGCGAATCTCGAACGGGTGCTGGACGCTGTCGCGCGCGGTGCGCACCTGGTCGCCCACGCGCACGGTGGCCTCGGCGGGCGTGTACTCGAGCGAGAGCGGTGACGGCTTGGGCTGGGCCCCCAGGTGGAAGCGGTTCTCGCCGTCGGACTGGACCTCGATGTCCTCCTTCACGTCCAGGCAGTAGTCGCAGGAGATGGTGACGGTGTGGCGCCCCGGGGACAGCTCCACGTCGTGCTTCGACAGGGCCTGGGCGCTCGGCGCGCCGTCGCCCACGCGGATGACCCCGAAGGGCCGCACGAGGATGGTGGCGAAGACCTTCTTCGCCCCGGGCTGCCGTCCGGCGACGCGCTCCTCACCGGGGCCGCCCACCGCGCGCGCATCGTCCGCGGCGCGAGGTGCGCCGCCCACCGCGCGCGGACCGCCCGTGCGCGGGGAGGGCCCGCCGGGGACCAGGGACAGCGCGTCGGCGCGGGTGCCCGGCGCCTCGGTGGGAGGGCTCTTCGACGCCATGCCGCGCGAGCCCTCGCTCCGGGGCGACGGCGTGCGAGTGCCTGGACCCTCGGGGGCTCGCGGCAGCGCGCCGGGGGCCACGCCGGTGCCCGTGGGCGCGGCGGGCCCAGCCCCGGTCGGGTCGGTGGAGGAGGGCGCCGTCGCCTCGGGGCCGCTCGGCTCGCGGCCTCCGGACGTCATGGACGGGGGCGTGGAGGGCGTGCTCGCCTCGGGCGGATGGAACGCGGCGTCGGCGGGCGCGTGGTACAGCTTGTAGCCGCCGAGGCTCACGGCCGTGAGGGACGCGAGCCCCACCGCGAGCCGGATGCCGCGCCGTCGCCACTTCCGCGCGCGCTGCGCCCGCTGGATGCCCTTGAGCAGCCCCAGCGCCCGCGCGTTCTGCGCGTCCAGCGCCAGCACCTGGTTGAGGCAGCCGAGCGCGCGCGGCGTGCGCTTCTCCGCGAGCAGTCGCTCACCGCGCTCCAGCAGCGACGCGACGATGCGCTGGCGCGCGAGCTTCCGGTACGACGGCGGGTCGGCGAAGAACGACACCAGCTCCTCGCCCACGCGGGCGAAGCCCAGGCCCGCCAGGTAGTCCGCGAGCGCGTCGCGCAGCTTGCCGGCGTCAGGGTAGCGCTGGTTCGGGTCCCTCTGCAGACAGCGCGCGCAGATGTCCGCCAGCTCATCCGACAGACACGGGACGCGGCGGCGCGGGTCCTCGTAGTCGCCGTCGAGGATGCGCTTGAGCGTGGCCGTGGTGTTGGGCGCGGAGAAGGGCAGCCGGCCCGTCATGGCCGCGTAGAACATGATGCCCACGCTGAAGACGTCCGCCTCGGGGCCGGCCTCCAGGCCCTCGATGATCTCGGGGGACATGTGCGCGGGCGAGCCCACGAGCGTGCCCGTCACCGTCATCCGCTCCTCGATGTCGAGCAGCCGCGCGATGCCGAAGTCCATGAGCTTGAGGATGCCGTCCTCGCGCACCATGACGTTCTCGGGCTTCAGGTCGCGATGGATGACGCCCGCCTCGTGCGCATGCGCGAGCGCCGCGGCCAGCTCGTGGATGACCATGGCCGCCAGCTCCGGCGGATCCATGGGCCCCTCGTCGAGCACCGTCTTGAGCGTCTGGCCGCGGATGTACTCGGTGACGATGAACGCGTCCTGCGCGTCCGCGGCGGAGAAGTCGAACACCTCGAGGATGTTGGGGTGGTGCAGCTTGGCCACCGCGCGGGCCTCGCGCGCGAGCCTCCGCCGCGACTCGTCCTTGCCCGCCAGGTGGGGATGCAGCACCTTCACGGCCACTTCACGGTCCAGGGCGGTGTCGAGCCCCTTGTACACGACGCTCATGCCCCCCGAGCCGAGCTGCTCGAGGATGCGATAGCGACCGATATGGCGGCCGACGAGCGTCATGACGTGTGCGGCGAAAGTGCCTTCCCCCTCCCTCAGTCCCCGAAGCTGATGCCCATGCTCTTCGCGAAGCGCACCAGCTCACCGGAAGGGTCCACCCGGCGCTCCTTGCGCGACTCGCTCAGCGGTACCGCGACAATCTCTCCGGCGCGCAGGGCCACCATGTGGTCCCACTGTCCATCGCGCACCAGGTCCAGCACCTTGCAACCATAGCGCGTGGCGAGCACGCGGTCCGCCGCGCTCGGGCTCCCGCCACGCTGCAGGTGGCCCAGCACGTTCACGCGGATCTCCGCTTCCACGTGCTGCGCCAGCAGGTCCGCGCACACCTTGCCGGAGCCGCCCAGCCGCACCACGCCGCGTCCGGGCACGTCCTCGGCCTTGTCCAGCACGGCCAGCGTGCCGCCCACGGGGAAGGCGCCCTCGGAGATGGCGATGATGGAGAAGCTGCGGCGGCGCGTGGCCCTGCGGCGCAGCTTCTCCACGATGGACTCCACCCGGTAGGGAATCTCCGGGATGAGGATGACGTCCGCTCCGCCAGCAAGCCCGCTCTCGAGCGTGAGGAAGCCCGCGTGCCGGCCCATGATCTCCACCAGCATCACCCGGTCGTGCGCCTCCGCCGTGGAGTGCAGCCGATCCAACGCCTCCGTCACGATGAGCCGCGCGGTGTCGAAGCCGAACGTCTGGTCCGTCCCGCTCAAGTCGTTGTCGATGGTCTTCGGACAGCCCACCACCTTGAGGCCCTTCTCACTGAGCCGGTGGCCGATGGACAGCGTGCCGTCGCCGCCCACCGCGATGACGCCGTCGAGCTTCAGCGCCTCGCAGCGGCGCAGCACGGCGTCGGACACATCGCGCTCCACCCAACGTTCCCCCTCCCTGAAGGCGTAGATGAACGGGTTGGCGCGGTTGGACGTGCCCAGGATGGTGCCGCCCTTGGGGAGGATGCCGCGCGTGTCCTCCTCGGTGAGGGGACGCGTGAGGTCGGGCTCCACCAGGCCCATGTAGCCGTTCTCGATGCCGACGAACTCGTGGCCGAACTCGTGCGTGCCCCGCTTGACGAGGCCGCGGATGAGCGCGTTGAGCCCGGGGCAGTCTCCGCCACCGGTGAGGACTCCGAGTCTCAGTGAACGGGCCATAGGGGTCGGACGCGGGTGTCAGAGGCAGGAGTGCCCACCATGACAGCGACGTCGGACCTGATGATAGGAGGCCCCCGCGCTGGGGTGCAACGCGCGAATCACCTCACGGATCGGATTTCCGAGTGGAAACGCGAGCTTCCATCAGTCCCGCTTGAGGCGGCGACGAGAGGCGACGCGGTCCAGCAGGGCCTGCAGACGGGGCTGGGGCGCCTTGGGCAGCGCCTTGTCTGTCGGAGATTGTAGGGGCATCTCCTTCGCCATCCGGTAGACCTCGATCAACCGCTCCTTGAAGAGCTCGTTGTCGGGGCGCTCCTGGACGGCGCGGCGGTAGGCGGCGGCCGCTCCCACGTAGTCCCCGAGGGCGAACAGGCGCTCACCCTCCTGGGCGGGTGAGGAGGGGCCGAGCGGGAGCTCAGGCTCCTCGGGCGGTCGGGAGGCCTCCAGCTTCTGGAGCTCCAGGGGCTGGAGGGACTCGCGGAGGTTGGCGAGCTTGTCGGCGAGCGCGCCGTCGTCCGGGAAGGCCAGGAGGAGCGCCTCATAGAGGTCGAGCGCCTCGACCAGCTCTCCACGGCGCAGCGCTCGGTCGGCGCGAGCCTCCATCTCCACCCGGGCTGCAGGATTCATCTCGGCGCGAGGTTACCCGTGCCCGACGGGGATGTCACAACGAAGGCGCGCGGGCCTGACTTCACGGTGAGCCGGGCCGGTGGGCCTCATGCCCGTGAAGCCGTGTCTTCTGGGTATCCATGGGTTCATGCGGCCTGGCGCGTGAGTGGCCGCGTCCGGGGCTCGGGGGGCCTATGCTGCGCGGTGTGAGCCTCTCGTGGGTGGCAGGCGGGTGGTTGTTGCTGTCGGGCGCGCTCGGGACCGAGCTGCGGCGCGACGGCTACGTGCTGCGTCCGCCCGAGGGCTTCCACATGGTGCGGTGGGAGCCGTACACGGGCTCGGTGGCGGGGGCGGTGACGTTGGACGCGGAGACGCCGAGGTCCTTGTCCGCGGCGCTCGCGGATGGCGAGGGCCCGGAGGCGGCGACGATGTTGGTGTCGGTGGTGGAGCGCGGCTTCTCCGCGAGCCCGTCCGAGCGTGACGACTTCGCGTCGGCGGTGATGCAGCACTTCCAGCGGGAGCTGGGGGTGGTGCTGTCGCCGGAGCGCGTGGACCGGATTGGAGGCGATGCGCCGCGCGTGGAGGTGCTGGGGACGCTGCGGGACGCGGGGCAGACGCGCACGGTGCTGGTGGCGGGGCTCGCGTCCGAGGGGCGGCACGCGGTGGTCGTCGTCAGCGCGCCCGCGGTGCGCTGGGAGGTGCTGGCGCCGAGCGTCCGAGCCTCGCTGGAGACGTTCCGCCTGGAGCCGACGACGACGCCTGGCGTGGTTCCCCGGCGCTTGTTGGGCGCGCTCGCGGGGGCGCTGGCCGGTGCGCTGGTGGCGTCATACGCGGCGTGGCGCCGGGGGCGCGCGGGGCGGATGGCCTCCGAGTCGTGACGACCGCGCGGCTCGCGCACGAATGAATCCCCGGTGGCGCCCTGGGCGGCGCCGCGAGCGGGCCGCCTCGGAGGCGGGCGGGTCCCCGCGTGATGCCATCTGCTGGAGTGCGCGCCGGAGCCCGAGGAGCCGGCCCCGGCGCGGATTGCGTTTCAGGGCTTCACGTCACTGCGCACCCGGCTCGGGCAAGAGCGGGGGCACGGCGGTGGGCTTGCGGTGCTCATCCAGCGCCACGAGCACGAAGCGCCCGCGCGTGCACAGCTCCCGCGCGCCCGTGAGCAGGTCCTCGGCGAACATCTCCACGTCCACGGTGACGGAGGTGCGGCCCGTCGCCGTCACGCGGCTGACCAGCTCCACGAGCTGCCCCTGCTGCACGGGCATGTGGAAGTCCACGCGCTCGCTGGACGCGGTGACCACGGTGCGGCGCGTGTAGCGGCTGGCGGTGATGAACGCGGACATGTCCATCCACCTCAGGGCCTGACCTCCGAAGAGGGTGCCGTAGTGGTTGGTCTGATCCGGGAACACCATGTCCACCATCCGCGTCTCGGTGGCGGAGGAGGGGAGGGACGGCTGCATGTGACTCATGGACGGACTCCTGGCCCACGGGCCTCCCCGGACATGAAGACCTCCGAGGGCGGCGGTGGGCCGCGAGGGATGGCCTGACCTTCCCGCGAAGGCCGGGGGCGAAGCGCCACCCGGGGCGCTGTCCGCGTCCCAGATGGGCTCGAGGCAGGTTTTCGGGCTCCGTGGGCCTCCCACCACCCGCCCCTCATCGCGGCGCGTGCTGGCGTCCTAGGCGCCGCCCCTTCCCAGCCCTCGTCTGCCGAGGACCAGTGCGTTCGACGGCGTTCGTTCCCACTGACCGCTGCGGGGCAGCTCCGGATTCACACCGGATTCCCTTGCTAAACCTCGTGGACCCCCACGAGGCACCTCGGGCGGGGCGGACCCTACCCGCTGCCCGGCGCGTCGCCAACAGGGCAGGTGGGTCGACGAGCGCACCGGAGGCCTCATGCCCCGCCACTCGGTACCCCCGCGCGCGCGGCGCTGGGATAGCGTGCGCCGCATCCATGTTCGTCTTCCTCCTCGTCGCCGTGCTGGGGCAGGCGCCGGCCGTCGCCCCATCCGAACCGGGCGCGCCCTCCGCCGTCCGAAGCCAACCCGACGTCGTGCCCGCTCCCGCGCCCGAGCCGCCTCCGGCCGTGTTGCCCCCGGCCACCCACGAACTCTTCCAGCGCATCCAGAACCGCGTCGCCCAGGTGCGCATCATCGAGCGCCGCTCGGGCACGCGCTCCTCCATCGGCTCCGCCTTCTTCGTCTCGGGCGACGGGTACGCCATCACCAACTACCACGTGGTCTCCGACGTGGTGCTCCACCCGGAGGACTACACCGCGCAGCTCGTGCTGCGCACCGGCGGGGAGCCCGTGCCCGCGCGCCTGGTGGACGTGGACGTGGTGCACGACCTGGCCGTCATCCGCATGGATGAATCGGTGAAGGACTACTTCGTCCTGGAGGACCGCGAGCCGCCCCAGGGCGCGCGCCTGTTCGCCATGGGCAACCCCCATGACCTGGGCACCACCATCGTCGAGGGCACGTACAACGGCTTCATCCAGGACTCGCTCTACGAGCGCCTGCACTTCAGCGGCGCCATCAACCCGGGCATGAGCGGCGGCCCGACGCTGACGGGGCAGGGCACCGTGGTGGGCGTCAACGTGGCCACCATGGGCAACCAGCTGGGCTTCCTGGTGCCGGTGCACCGCGCGAGGACGCTGCTCGGCCGGGCGCTGAAGATGGCGCCGGACGCGACGCCCGCGCTGCTGGAGACGGTGCGCGCGCAGCTCATCGAGAACCAGCAGCGGCTCACCGAGCAGATGCTCGCGGCCTCGCTGCCGAAGCAGGCCCTGGGCAGCTACCACGTCCCGGGGCGGTGGATTCCCTTCCTCAAGTGCTGGGGCGACACGCCGCATGACCCGGAGGTGCCGTACACCGTGACGAACTACCAGTGCTCGTCCGAGGAGGACATCTACCTGTCCTCGCGGCACCGCACCGGCGTGGTGGCCTTCCTGCATCAGCAGGCCTCCAGCCAGGAGCTGGGCGCGCTGCGCTTCTCCGCGCTCTACACCGCGCTGTTCTCGCAGGACCCGGACACGGTGGAGGCCTCGCGCGAGGACGTCACCAACTTCCGGTGCACCTCCGAGTTCGTGGACGTGGGCGGGCTGCCCGTGCGCGCGGCCATGTGCCTGCGCGCGTACAAGCGCTTCCCGGGGCTCTATGACCTGGTGCTGCGCGCCGCCGCGCTCAACGCCAGCACCAGCGGGGTGGACACCAGCCTCACGCTGGGCGGCTTCACGGCGGACAACGCGCGCAAGCTGGCGCGCCGCTACCTGGAGGGGCTGTCGTGGACGAAGTGATCTTCCTGGAGGTGTTGGAGGGTGACTCCGTCCACACGCGTCACCGGCTGGAGCGCTTCCCGGCCACGGTGGGCCGCGCGTACTCGAACGACGTCATCCTGGATGACCCGAAGGTCTCCGCCGAGCACCTGCGCATCGACCGCCGCGAGGACGGCGCGCTCGTGCTGCGCGACGTCGGCAGCGACAACGGCACCTGGCGCGTGCAGCCCTGGACGCAGCTGGCGGAGCTGGAGCTGGCGCCCGACACCCGCGTGGCGGTGGGGGACACGGTGCTGCGCTTCCGGGCCCGCAACCACGCGGTGCCGCCCACGGTGGTGAGCACCGTGTCCGGCGAGCCCCGCGAGCGCGTGTTCGAGCACCCGCGCGCCTTCCCCGTGGCGATGCTGTCCCTGCTGCTGTTCAGCGCGCTGGCGTCCTACCTGGGCAACTACGCGCGCACGGACTGGGGCGAGCTCACGGTGGCCCTGGTGATGCCCCTGACGCTCACGCTCCTGTGGGCCGGAGGCTGGGCGGTGGCCAGCCGCATCTCCCGTCGCCACTTCCACTACCGCGCGCACGCGACCATCGGCGCGCTGGTGCTGCTGGGCGCCGTCGCGCTGCCGCTGCTGGTGGCCGCGCTGGGCTTCAGCCTGGGCCTGGGCGCGAGCCTCTCCTGGGTGTACCACGCGACGTTCCTGCTCCTCATGGGCTGGGGGCTCTTCTGGCACCTGCGCTACGTGGCGCGGTGGGAGCCGGCGCGGCTGGTGCGGGTGCTCGTCGTGGTGACGCTGGCCTTCGGCGCCGTGTCGCGGGCGAACGATTTGCTGGGCAACGAGCCCTTCAGCACGTCGCTCGACTTCTCCCGCACGCTGCTGCCGCCCGTCTTCCGGGTGGCCCGCGCCCAGCCCGTGGAGTCCTTCTTCGAGGACCTGGACGGGCTCCAGGAGCAGGTGGACGCGCTCGCCAAGGAGGAGTAGCGCGCGACGACGCCCTGGGTGGGCTGGCGGTGTCAGACCTGGAAGGTAGCCTGCGTCGCTCGGGTGGTCGAGCGACCAGGAGGTCCAGGTGCGAGTGAGCGTGGCGCCGGAGCTGTCGTCGTTCCGGGAGGTGGCGCGTGGGTTGTTGGTGCGCGGCATGCCTCCGGACCGGGTGGAGTTCGAACAGGGGCAGGGGGCGTGGACGCAGTGGGTGGACCCGCTCCTGTCCGGTGGTGGCGCCCGGGCCGTCCCGGCGCTGCCCGCGGACTTCCTGTCCCTGGCGGAGAAGGTGGTGTGTCACCGGGATCCGGAGCGCTTCGCGCTGCTGTACCGCGTGCTGTGGCGGCTGACGCACGGTGAGCGGCGCCTCCTGGAGAAGGACGCGGACCGGGACGTCCAGCGGCTGCGGCGCATGGAGCGCGCGGTGCGGCGGGACCTGCGGGAGCTGGTGATTCGCGTCCGGTTCCATCGCGCCGCCTCGGATGGAGAGGCGCGCCATGTCGCGTGGTACCGGCCGGAGCACCTCGTCGTCCGGCTGGCCGCGCCCTTCCTCGTGGGGCGCTTCCCCTCGCTCCACTGGAGCCTCTTCACGCCGGACGCCAGCGCGCATTGGGATCGGGCGAGGCTGTCCTTCGGCGCGGGGCTCGTGTTCCCGGAGCCTGGGCCCTCCCCGGCCCGCGCCGCGTCGCCGGACCCGGTCCACGCGCGGCCGCGGGTGTTGCTGCTGGGGGACGTGCCCGGCACCCGGGAGGAGGGAGACGCGGCGTGCTTCGTGGGGCCCTCGGGCCGGCTGCTGGAGCTGGTCCTCTCGCGCGCGGGGCTGCGGAGCTCGGACCTGCGGGTGTCCCGGGCCCGCTGGCCGGGGCGTCGCTCGGGCGCGCTCAGCTGGCCGGAGACCCGGGCCCTGCGGGAGGAGCTGGCCTCGGAGGCGGCGCGGGTGCGTCCCCGGCTGCTGCTCGCGTTGGGCGGCGCCGCGGGGCAGGTGCTGCTGGGACCGGGCTTCCGGCTGGACGTGGGGCGGGGGCGGCTGGTGCCCTCCGAATGGGCTCCCGGCGCGCTGGCCACCTTCGCGCCGTGGGACGTGCTGCGTCGGCAGGACCCTCGCGAGCGCGCGGAGGCCCGCATCCACTTCGAGGCGGACGTGCGCGCCGCGGCGCAGTGGCTGAAGAGCCCGGAGGCCCTGGGCTCCTGAGCGGGCGCACGCGGGCGGCCTCGACAACGCGCGAAGCCGCCCTCCATATCGACAGGGCTCCTGGATGATTGCCTTCCGGAGGGCACTGCAGCCGGGCGCGTGAGCGCGGTGCTAGCCTCGACCTGGCCCAGGTGCGCTTCTCGGAGGGGACGCCATGCGTCGTTCAGCCCTGACCCTGTTGTTGCTGTTGTGCGCCGCGTGCGCGCGGACCTCGTCGGTGGTGCCGCGCCGCGGCCCCCCCGTCACCGTCGTCCCACCGGAGCTGGCGCTCGAGTCCGGTGACTCGCCCTGGGCCATCTCCATGCCCTTCGGCCTCGCGCAGGATGGCAGCGCGCTGGTGCTGCGCTTCCTGGAGCGGGCCGAGGCGTCCGGCGCGCGCTACCTCAGCAACGTGCAGGTGGTGTTCGTCGCGGACGACGCGGGCACGTCCATGGAGTGCCGGACGAACCTGATGCCGGAGGGCACCATCCCCCCGTGGAAGCCGCTGATCCGCACCGCGATGGCCGCGGGCGAGTACGCGCCGCTGAAGCTCGTCAGCCGTCCCGTGCCGGACGTGGTGGTGAGCTGCCAGGAGACGTGGGCCGTCACCATGGTTCCCCAGGCCGTCCGCGTGTCCAACGTGGGTGGCGCGCACCCGGGAGAGCTCACCATCGGCGGCAACATGGTGCGCCGTCCAGAGGTGCGCTGCGGGCCGGTGGCCACCCTGCGCCTGCTCACGCGCTACGCCTTCGAGGACGCCGTCGGCTACGTGCCCCCGCGCATCGAGCGGATGGGCGAGCACCGCCCGGAGCTGAAGCTCCAGGAGACGGAGGCGGAGTGCTACCCGAGGGACCCGGCCTCTCCCGGCGTCAACCGCATCGAGGCGATGGCCTATGGCGGCGCCGGACCGCGCGCCGCGTTCCTGGACGGCCCCATGACCCCGATGGAGGCGCCCAGGTCCGCACCTCAGATGGACCTCTGAGGTGCCCGCGCGCGGCTCACATGCCGCGCAGCGCGTGGGGCTGGTATGGCGCCTCGAGCTGCTGAAGCTCCTCCGCCGTGAGCTTGAGGTCCACGGCGCGCACGGCGTCCTCCAGGTGCTCCGGCTTCGTGGCGCCGATGATGGGCGCCGTCACCACCGGCCGTGACAAGAGCCACGCCAGGGCCACCTGCGCGGGCGGCACGTTGCGCGCCTCGGCCACCTTCCGGTTGGCCTCCGCCACCTCCCAGTCACCCGGCTGGTCATACAGCACGGGCGCGTACGCATCCGTCTTCGCGCGCGTCGTGGAGCTGCGGTCCGTGAGCGACTTGCGGGAGCCCGCGAGCAGCCCGCGCGCCAGGGGAGACCACGGGATGACGCCGATGCCCTCCGCCTCGCACAGGGGCAGCATCTCCCGCTCCTCCTCGCGGTAGACCAGGTTGTAGTGGTCCTGCATGGACACGAAGCGCGACCAGCCGTGCAGGTCCGCCACGCCCAGCGCGCGGGCGAACTGCCACGCGAACGTGGACGACGCGCCCAGGTAGCGCACCTTGCCCTGGTTCACGAGCTGATCCAACGCCGCCAGCGTCTCCTCCAGCGGCGTGTGCGGGTCCATCCGGTGGATTTGATACAGGTCGATGGTCTCCACCCCCAGGCGCTTGAGGCTCGCCTCGCACGCCTGGACGATGTGCTTGCGAGACAGGCCCCGCATGTTGGGCCCGTCCCCCATGGGGAAGTACACCTTGGTGGCGAGCACCACCTCCTCCATGCGCGCATACCGTCGCAGCGCACGACCCGTCACTTCCTCACTGACTCCCAGCGAGTACATGTCCGCGGTGTCGAAGAAGTTGATGCCCAGCTCCACCGCGCGGCGGAAGAAGGGCTGGGAGGCTTCCTCGTTCAGGACCCAGGGTCGCCAGGAAGGCGTGCCGTAGCTCATGCAGCCCAGGCAGAGGCGGGAGACACGCAGGCCGGTGCGGCCCAGCTGTGTGAACTTCATGAAGTGCTCCTCTCGTCGGTGACGCGGGCCGTGAATATGCAGCCTGCGAGCGCCGATGTGCTGGGTCATTCGTGATGACACGCCTTTTCTGGATGCCCCGAATCCATTAAAAGATAGGCGCATCCAGGGGACGCCAGTCGGTGCAGCCAAGACAACGCCCCCGGGTCGCTGGGACGCGTGTGTGCCGAGCTGAAACGGCTGGTGTCCTGCTGAAAAAATCCCCCCTCGGGACATCGACATGTATCTGCCGACTCGCGCTGCCCCCGCCTCCGCGTTCGTCCGTCCAGGTTCCGCCACGCTCGTGGATGTCTGTCGCATGCGAGCGTTCGATCAGCCCACGGACCCCATCTACACATTCGTCGATGAGGAGGGGGAGCACACCGTCACCTACGCGCAGCTGGATGCGCAGGTGCGGGCCGTGGCGGCCCGGCTCCAACGGGAGCTGGCTCCGGGAGAGCGCGCTCTCCTCATGTATCCGCCGGGGCGTGAGTACGTGGTGGGGTTCCTCGCGTGCCTGTATGCGGGCGTGGTGGCGGTGCCCGCGTATCCGCCGGACGTGATGCGGCTGGGCCGCACGCTGCCGCGCTTGCAGGCGCTGGTGGCGGATTGCGGCGCGAAGCTGGCGCTCACCACCTCCGGCATCTCGGAGCTGGTGGGGCCGCTCACCGAGGGCCTGGACGACCTGCGCGCGCTGCGCTGGTTGTCGACGGACGCGGTGCCGCTGTCGGAGGCGGACGGCTGGCGCGCGCCGGCGCTGAGCGACGCGACGGTGGCCTTCCTCCAGTACACGTCCGGCTCCACGGGCACGCCGAAGGGCGTGGTGCTGGCGCATCGCCAGTTGATGCACAACAGCGAACTCATCGCGCACGGCTTCGACGCGAGCCCGTACCCGCGAGTCGTCTCGTGGCTGCCGCCGTATCACGACATGGGGCTCATCGGCGGCATCCTCCAGCCGCTGTACCGGGACATGCATGTGTCGCTGATGTCGCCGATGTTCTTCCTCCAGCGCCCCATGCGCTGGCTGGAGACCCTCTCCCGCCATGGAGGGACGGTGAGCGGCGGGCCCAACTTCGCGTTCGACCTCTGCGTGCGCAAGAGCACACCCGAGGAGCGGGCCGCCCTGGACCTGAGCCGTTGGGAGGTGGCGTTCTGCGGCGCGGAGCCGGTGCGCGCGGAGACGATGGAGCGCTTCGTCCAGGCCTTCGCGCCCTCGGGCTTCCGGCGTGAGGCGCTCTATGCCTGCTATGGCCTGGCGGAGGGGACGCTCATCGTCACGGGGCGCAAGCGCGTCGCGGCCCGTCCCGTGGACCTGGTGGTGCGAGACTTCTCGCGCGAGGCGCTGGAGCGCGGCGAGGCGCGCCGTCCGGAGCCGGGCGCCGAGGGTGTGACGCTGGTGGGCAGCGGCGAGGTGCTGGGCACGCAGGTGCTGCGCGTGGTGGACCCGGTGACGGGGGAGCAGAAGGCCCCGGGGCAGGTGGGCGAGCTGTGGTTGCAGGGGCCGAGCGTGGCGGAGGGCTACTGGCAGCGCCCCGAGGAGACGGAGCGGACCTTCCACGCGCGCATCGCGGGCACGGGTGAAGGACCCTTCCTGCGCACCGGAGACCTGGGCGTCGTCGACGGTGGCGAGGTCTTCGTCACGGGGCGCCTGAAGGACGTGCTCATCCTGCGCGGCCGCAACCTCTACCCGCAGGACGTGGAGCTGACGGTGGAGCGCAGCCACCCGGGCCTGCGCCCGGGCTGTGGCGTCGCGTTCTCGGTGGACGTGAAGGGCGAGGAGCGGCTCGTCGTCGTCCAGGAGGTCTCCGGCAAGGCGGTGGAGGCCGGGGCCGTCGAGGAGGCGGTGGCGCGCATCCAGGCCTCGGTGGCGGAGGAGCATGGCGTGGCGGCGCTCGCGGTGGTGCTCATCGCCGCGGGCAGCCTGCCGAAGACCTCGAGCGGCAAGGTGCAGCGGCGCGTCACCCGGCAGACGTTCCTGGAGGACGGGCTGGAGGTGGTGCACGCCTGGCGGGAGGGGAGGGTGGATGCGCACGCGCCGGACGCCGGTCCGCGCGAGCCCATGTCGACGACGCAGGATGGAGACGTGCTCGCGTGGCTCCAGGAGGAGCTGTCGCGCAGCCTCGGTGTCGCGCCGGGTGGGCTGGATGCCGACGAGCCGCTCACACGCTACGGCCTCGACTCGTTGCGCGGGCTGGATGTGATGCACGCCGTGCAGCAGGCGTGGAAGGTGTCGCTGCCGCCCACGTTGTTGCTGCAGGGGCCCAGCCTGCGCGAGGTGTCCGCGTGGGTGGAGCGCATGCGGGGCACGGCGGAGGCGTCGTCCGCGACCGCGGGTGCCGAGGACTCGACGCCCCACGTCTCGGACGGGCAGCGAGCGCTGTGGTTCCTCCAGCGACTCGCGCCCGGTGCCACCGCGTACCACATCACGAGGGCCGTGCGGCTCTCGCCGCGGGTGGACCTGGCCGTCCTGGAGCGTTCGTTCAACGCGCTCGTCGCCCGTCACCCGGTGCTCGCGTGCGCGTTCCCCGAGGAGAAGGGCGAGCCCGTGTGGCGCGCCGCGACGGCGCCGGTGTTGGAGCAGGAGTCCGCGCGAGGCTGGACGGAGCAGGTGCTCCACGAGCGACTGGTGTCGGAGTCACATCGGCCGTTCGACCTGGAGCGTGGGCCGCTGCTGCGGCTGCGTGTCTTCACGGACGTGGAAGGGGGGCCGGTGTTGTTGATGGTCCTCCACCACCTGGTCACCGACTTCTGGTCGCTGGAGGTGTTGGCCGAGGAGCTGGGCGTGCTCTACACGGCGGGGAGACGCGGGGTGCCCCCTCTGCTCCCCGCGCCTGCTCCCGCGGTGGGGCCCATCCTCCGGGCGGAGGAGGCCCGATACACGGGGGCCCGGGGCGAGGCGCTCCAGTCCTGGTGGCGTGAGCGGCTGAGCGGCGAGCTGCCCGTGTTGGAGCTGCCCACCTCGCGTCCCCGGCCCCGGCTCCAGTCGTTCCGTGGCGGGACGGTGTCCTTCCGTGTGGAGGCGGAGACGGCGTCGCGGCTCGTGTCATTGGGACAGGCGAAAGGCGCCACGCCATTCATGGTGCTGCTCGCGGGCTACCTCGCGTTCCTGCGTCGCTACACGGGACAGGAGGACCTGGTGGTGGGCACGCCCACGGCGGGCAGGTCGCGCGCGGACCTGGCGCGACAGGCGGGGTACTTCGTCAACCCGGTGCCCCTGCGCGCGCGGGTGGCACGCGGGGTGTCCTTCTCCGGCTTGCTCGCGGAGGTGCGAGGCACGGTGCTGGAGGCACTGGAGCACCAGGAGCTGCCCTTCGCGCGCCTCGTCGAGCGGCTCCAGCCGAGACGTGATGCGTCCCGTCCACCCGTCTTCCAGACGATGTTCGTGCTGCACTCGGGACGTCCGGGGCGCGAGGCGCTCGCGCCGTTCGCGCTCGGCGGCGCGGGGGCCCGCGTGAGGCTCGGCGAGCTGGAGTTGGAGTCGGTGCCGCTGCGCAACCAGGCCTCGGCCTTCGACCTCACGCTGTCGATGGCCGAGTCGTCTGGCGGCTTCGAGGCCAGCCTGGAGTACTGCTCGGACCTCTTCGACACCGAGCTCGCGGAGCGCATGGCCCGGCACCTTCGCGGGCTGTTGGACGCGGTGTCGCGAGCGCCTGAGACGCCGGTGCTGGACCTGCCGTTGCTCGATGAGGAGGAGCGACGCGCCACGCTCGCGCTGGGGCGGAGGCCCGCGGCGACCCGGCCCCCCGAACCGCGAGGGCTGCACGAGGCCTTCGAGGCCTGGGCGGTGAAGACGCCCGACGCCGTGGCGCTGGTCGCGGGCGCCACGAGCTGGACGTACCGCGAGGTCAACGAATGGGCGGACCGGATCGCGAGCAGGTTGCGTCATCAGGGTGTCGGGCCGGAGGGGCGCGTCGCGACGTTGTTCGAGCGTGGTGGACCCGAGGCGGTCATCGCGTTCCTCGCGGTGCTCAAGGCGGGCGGCGTGGTGATGCCGTGCGAGCCCTCGCATCCTCCCGAGCGCATCTCCTGGTTGTTGCAGGACTCGGGGGCACGTTGGCTGCTCTCGCAGGACCGACTCGCGCGGAGGCTCGAGGTCCCCGCGGGGGTGATGTCGCTGCGCTGGGAGGAGTACGGCGCTCGTGACGCGCAGGCCGAACCCTCCGCCGAGCGGACCCCCTCCGTGCCGACGCTGGAGGGCGCGGCGTACCTCATCTACACCTCCGGGAGCACGGGGCGTCCCAAGGGGGTGCTGGTGCCGCATCGTGGGGCCCTGCACCTCGCGGAGGCGATGGGCCAGCGCTTCAACCTGGGGCCTGGCGCGCGGGTGCTCCAGTTCGCCTCGCCGGTCTTCGACGCCTCCGTGTCGGAGTACCTCCAGGCGCTCACGACGGGCTCGACGCTGCACCTGCCCCCATCTGGTGAGGTGCTCGCGGGAGAGGCCCTGCACCGCATCCTCCGTGAGCAACGCATCACCCACGCGACGCTGCCCCCGTCGGCCTGCGCGCTGTTGCCCGATACTCCGTTGTCCGATTTGCGGATGCTCATCTCCGCGGGAGAACCCTGTCCCGAGGACCTGGTGACGCGCTTCGCGCCGGGTCGGGAGATGGTCAATGCGTACGGCCCCACCGAGGCCACGGTGTGCTCCACCTGCGCCACGTGTCGGGCCGGGGAGGGGGCGCCGGACATCGGTCGGCCGCTGCCTCATGTCGACGCCTATGTCCTCGACGAAGCCCTGCGGCCCGTGCCCTCGGGCGTCGCGGGCGAGCTGTACGTGGGCGGTCCCCTGGTGGCCCGCGGCTACCTGGGGCGCCCGGAGCTGACGGCCGAGCGCTTCGTTCCGGACCCCTATGCCGACGAGCCGGGGGCGCGGCTGTATCGCACGGGAGACGTGGCGCGCTGGCGCGCCTCCGGTCACCTGGAGCTGCTCGGCCGCGTGGACGCGCAGGTGAAGCTGCGTGGGTTCCGCATCGAGCCGGGCGAAGTGGAGTCCGCCCTGCGTGAGCTCGCTGGCATGCGCCAGTCACACGTGCGCGTGTGGAGCCCGCCGTCGGGTGGTGAGCCTCGACTGGTGGCGTACGTGGTCCCTCCGGACGCGGGGATGCCGCCGCCGGGCGAGGTGCGCGCGAGCTTGAGGGCGCGCCTGCCGGAGTACCTGGTGCCCGCGGACTTCGTCGTCCTGGAGGCGCTGCCCGTGTTGTCCAGCGGCAAGGTGGACACGCGGGCCCTGCCACCGCCGACGCGCGCGACGCCGCAGGAGGGCGCGCCGCGCACGCCGCTGGAGGAGACGCTCGCCAAGGCCTGGGCGGAGACGCTCGGCTTCCCGGCGGTCAGCATCCACGCGCATTTCTTCGACGACCTGGGCGGCAGCTCGCTGTCGGCGGTGCGCGCGTGCGCCCGCCTGCGCGAGGCGCTCGGTCGTGATGTCCCCATCACCCACTTCTTCGAACACCCCACGGTCCAGGCCCTGGCTCGGAGGCTGTCCTCCGAGTCGGAGCCCGGGACGCAGGCCGTGAAGCACCAGGAGCGCGCGGAGGCCCGTCGTCAGGCCCTCCAGCGTCGCGGCGGAAGGAACAACCGAGATCATGGCTGACCAGGACCAGACGGGCGGTAGCGGCAACGACATCGCGATCATCGGCATGGCGGGCCGCTTCCCCGGCGCCGCGAACGTGCGGGACTTCTGGCGCAACCTCCTCGACGGCGTGGAGTCCATCTCCCTGCTGAAGCCCGAGGAGCTGGAGGTCTCGCCGTTGGTGCCGGAGTCCCTGCGGCGTCACCCGGACTTCGTGCCGATGGCCAGCGTGCTGGAGGACGCGGACGCGTTCGACGCGGGCTTCTTCGATGTGCCTCCTCGCGAGGCGCTGTGGATGGATCCCCAGCAGCGCGTGTTCCTCGAGTGCGCCCACGCGGCCCTGGAGGACGCGGCCTATGACCCCGCGCGCTACACCGGGAAGATCTCCCTGTACGCGGGCGCGGGGCCGTCGCTGCACACGATGGGCATGTTGGGGCAGGGGCAGCTGGACCCGGCCTCGCTCTACGAGGTGATGGGCACCTCGGGCGAGAACCTGGCCACCAAGGCCTCGTTCAAGCTGCGGCTGCGCGGCGAGAGCCTCGCGGTCTACACGGCGTGCTCCACGGGCCTCGTGGCCGTCCACATGGCCTGCCAGAGCCTGCTCCTGCGCCAGTCCGACATCGCGCTCGCGGGCGCGGTGCGGGTCTCGCTTCCGCAGCGCACGGGCTACCTCTTCCAGGAGGGGATGATCCTCTCCCCGGACGGGCACTGCCGCGCGTTCGACGCGAAGGCCGCCGGCACGGTTCCGGGCAATGGCGCGGCGGCGGTGGTGCTCAAGCCGCTGGAAGACGCGCTCCGGGATGGGGACCACGTCTATGCCGTCATCCGAGGCTCCGCGCTGAACAACGACGGTGGCCTGAAGGTCGGCTACACGGCGCCCAGCGTCGAGGGCCAGGCGGATGCGATTGGCGAGGCGCTCGCCTACGCGGGGCTCACCGCGGACGACATCGGCTACGTCGAGGCGCACGGCACCGGCACGGCGCTGGGTGACCCCATCGAGGTGGCGGCGCTCACCCGCGCGTTCCGTCGCGACACGGACCGAAAGGGCTACTGCGGTCTGGGCTCGGTGAAGACGAACGTCGGTCACCTGGACACGGCGGCCGGGCTCGTGGGCCTCATCAAGACGGCCCTCGTGTTGTCGGAGGAGGAGCTGCCGCCCACGCTCCACTTCACGACGCCCAACCCCTCCATCGACTTCGCGAACAGCCCGTTCACCGTCGTCGCCGAGCGCAAGCCCTGGCCCCGGGGCGAGGTGCCTCGGCGCGCGGGCGTGAGCTCGTTCGGCATCGGCGGCACCAACGCGCACGCGGTGCTGGAGGAGGCGCCTCGACGCGAGCCCTCGGCCGCGAGCACCCGGCCCTCACAGGTCGTCACCCTGTCCGCCCGGAGCGAGCAGGCGCTCTCCGCGTCCCTGCGCGAGCTGGCGGACTGGTTGGAGACCGCGTCGCCGGACGTGTCCCTCGCGGACGTGGCCTTCACGCGCAACCGGGGGCGCGGCGCCTTCGAGCACCGGCTCTCGGTGACGGCGACGGACCGCGCGGAGCTCATCAAGAAGCTGCGCGGCAAGAACACCCCGCGGGTCCTGGAGGACGTGGCCGCGGCCCGCGAGCGTCGCGTGGCCTTCCTGTTGCCGGGGCAGGGCGCGCAGTCGCTCGGCATGGGGCGGGAGCTGTACGGCGCGGAGCCGCGCTTCCGCGAGACGGTGGATGCGTGCCTGACGCAGCTGGGACCCGTGCTCGAGAAGGAGCTGCGGGGCGTCCTGCTGCCAGTCGCGGGCGAGGAGGCCGCCGCGCGTGAGGCCTTGAAGGACCCCCGCCTGTCGCTGCCCGCGTTGTTCTGCGTGGAGTACGCGCTGGCGAAGCTCTGGGAGTCGTGGGGCGTCCAGGCGCACGCGCTGTTGGGACACAGCTTCGGTGAGTACACGGCGGCGTGCCTCGCGGGTGTCCTTCCGCTGGAGGACGCGCTGACGCTGGTGGTGACGCGCGGGACGCTGATGGCCCGCATGCCTCCGGGCAGCATGACGGCGGTGGGGTGCGCGGAGGAGGTCATCCGTCCGCTCATCACGGGGACGCTGTCCCTGGCGGCCGTGAACGCGGCGGAGCGCTGCGTCGTCTCGGGCCCGACGTCGGAGGTGGAGGCCCTGGAGCAGGAGTTGCTCGTGCGCGGCATCGCCGTGATGCGGCTGCCCGCGGGCCACGCGTTCCACTCCGTGGCCGTCGAGCCGCTGATGGACGAGCTGAAGAAGGTCGTGTCGGGCCTGCGGCTCTCGGCGCCTCGGGTGCCGTACGTGTCCAGCGTGACCGGCACCTGGATTCGGCCGGAGGAGGCGACGGACCCTGCCTACTGGGCCCGCCAGATGCGCGCGCCGGTGCGCTTCGCCGATGGCATGGAGACGCTGAAGCAGGACGGCGTGGCCGTGTTCCTCGAAGTGGGACCGGACCAGGCGCTCACCGCGCTGGCGAGACTGGCGCTCACGGGCCCCTCGGGACGCGTGGTGTCTTCGTTGCCGCGCTTGAACATGAAGGTGTCCGAGCACGGCGTGCTCATGGCGGCCGTGGGCGCGCTGTGGGAGTCCGGGCTGGCGCTGGACTGGAAGCAGTTCTACGCGCACGAGCGGCGACGCCGCGTGTCCCTGCCGACGTACCCCTTCCAGCGGCAGCGCTTCGCCCTGGAGGCGCCCAGGCTGCCCGTGGCCGCTGTCGCCACGCAGCCCGTCGCGCCCGTTCCCGTCGCCGAGCCCGTCCGTGTCGAGCCCCCTCGGGAGGACGTCGCGGTGCCAGGCGACAAGGCCGCGCCGCGCACCGAGGTGGAGCGAGGCGTGCTCGCCATCTGGCGCGAGCGGCTGGGCCGCGCCGACTTCGGCATCCACGACGACTTCCTGGAGCTGGGTGGCAACTCGCTGATGGCGGCGCAGATGCTCACGCGGCTGCGCGAGGCGTTCCCGGTCCAGCTCCCGCTGAGTGACTTGTTCGAGGCGCCCACCGTCGCGGGCGTGGCCGCGCGCATCCAGGCGCGGATGGGGACGCAGAGCGCGGCGGGGAAGGCGGGCGTGCTCCCTCCGCTCGTCCCCATTCCTCGCGATGGCGAGCTGCCGCTGTCCGTGGTGCAGGAGCGCGTCTGCGCGCTGGAGCAGGCGCTCCCCGGCAACCCCGCGCTGAACATGTCGGCGACGTTGCGACTGTCCGGTGTGCTCGACGTGGCGCTGTTGAAGCGCTCCCTGGAGGCCATCGCGCAGCGGCACGAGGCCCTGCGCACGACGTATCCCATCATCGGTGGTCGCACCGTGCAGCGCGTCTCCGCCGAGCCTCGCGTCCCCCTCGTCGTGGACTCGTTGAAGGCGCTCTCCCCGGAGGCGCGCGAGACGCAGTGGCGTGAGCGGGTGTACGAGGAGATGGCCCGGCCGTTCGACCTGGCCCAGGGGCCGGTGGTGCGCGCCCTGTTGCTCGAGCTGGAGGAGCGCGAGTACGTCCTGGTCGTCTCGGTCCACCACGTGGTGTGTGACACGTGGTCCCTGGTGGTGATTGGCGGCGAGCTGGGGGCCTTCTACGGCGCGTTCCAGCGGGGTGAGCCCGCGCCGCTGCCCGCGCTGTCCATCCAGTACATCGACTACGCGGCCTGGCAGCAGAAGGCGCTGCTGTCGGGCGCGTTCGCGGAGCAGACGCAGGCGTGGCGGGAGCGACTGGTGGAGCTGCCCGGGCCGCTGGAGCTGCCCGTGGACCTGCCTCCCACCGACGGGCCCGCGCTGAGTGGTCGGCGCAGGAACGTCGGCTTCCCCGAGGCGCTGACGGGCGCGGTGCATGCGCTGGCGAAGCGTGAGGGCGTCACCTCGTTCATGGTGCTGCTCGCCTCGTGGAAGGTGTTGCTGGCCCGCTGGGCGGGGCGTGACGACATCGTGGTGGGGACACCCATCGGCAACCGGAGTCGCCCGGAGCTCGAGCCGCTCATCGGCTACGTGGCGCACGCGGTGCCGCTGCGCACGGACCTGTCGGGAGACCCGACGTTCCGCGAGCTCATCGGCCGGGTGCGGGACGTGGTGGTGGAGGCGTACTCCCAGCCGGACGTGCCCTACGAGCACCTCATCCGCGAGGTGGAGCCCACGCGAAACCCGGGACGCGAGCGCGTCTTCGACACGCTCTTCATCCTGCATCCCCGCTTCGATGCGAACCTGGAGCTGCCCGGGCTGCGAATGCGCATCGTCGAGGTGGAGGACGGGCCGGCGCAGTTCGGCAACGTGTTGTCGCCGCTGTCGGTGTCGATGGGCGAGGACGCGGGCGGCTTCACCGGCACGCTCGACTACGCGTCGGAGCGCTTCGCGCCGGAGACGATGGCGCGGCTCGTCGCGCACTGGACGTCGCTGCTGACGGCGGCGGTGGAGGACCCCGAGCAGCGGCTCTCCTCGCTCCCGCTGGAGCACGTGGCCCCGAAGCCCCTCGTGCCCGCGCGGGAGGAGCCGCGCACGCTCGCGGCGCTCTTGGATGCCCGGTCCTCGGAGGCGCTCGACCGCGTGGCCCTGTCGGTGGAAGGTGGCGCGGACGTCACGTGGCGGGAGCTGCGCTCGGAGGCGAAGCGACTGGCGTCGGAGCTGCGTGCGAAGGGCGTGAAGCCCGAGGTGCTGGTGGCCCTCTGCCTGGAGCCGTCGGTGGAGCGCGTGGTGGCGCTCTGGGCGGTGATGGAGGCGGGAGGCGCGTACGTGCTCCTCGGCGCGCCGCAGCTCAAGGAGCTGTCCGCGCTGGCGCCCGAGGGGAGCCTGCCGCCGGTGTTGCTGACGCACGAGCGGTTGCAGACGAGCGTCCCGTTGGACCCGGACCGCGTCATCCGGGTCCGGCTGTCCTCGCAGCTCGACATGCCGCGAGCCTTCAAGCTCTTCCCGGTGCTGCCGTCGCGGATGCCGCCGGAGACGATGGTCTGCCTGGAGACGCTCGTCGCGCCCTCGGGTGAGCGGCTGCGCGCCGTGCACACGGTGCGGACGGTGGACGCGCTGTTCCGACGTCTCGATGGGGACGGCGTGGCCGGGGAGGGGACATGGCTGGCCGCGGAGGAGACGGGCTCACCGGGGACGGGCCTGGAGTTGTTGTGGGCGCTGACGCGGGGCCTGCGCGTGGTGCTGCCATCGGAGCGGGCGCGCCTGGTGTTCTCCTCGGCGCGCTCCGCGGGAGAGCGGCCCGGTCCGGACTTCAGCCTGTCCTTCTTCGCGAACGACGAGGACTCGCTGGGGGGGCGCAAGTACCGGCTGCTGCTGGAGGGCGCGAAGTACGCGGACACGCACGGCTTCTCCGCGATGTGGACGCCGGAGCGGCACTTCCACTCCTTCGGCGGCCTGTACCCGAGACCCGCGGTGGTGGGCGCGGGCGTGGCCACGGTGACGGAGCGGCTGGGCATCCGCGCGGGCAGCGTGGTGTTGCCGCTGCATGACCCCGTCCTCGTCGCCGAGGAGTGGTCCGTCCTGGACAACCTGTCCAACGGCCGCGTGGGTGTGTCCTTCGCCTCGGGCTGGCACGCGAACGACTTCGTCTTCGCGCCGGACCGCTACGCGAAGCGCAAGGAGGTCATGTTCAAGGGCATCGAGGAGGTGCGCACGCTGTGGCGTGGCGGCTCGGTGCTCCGACGCAACGGCGCGGGGGACGAGGTGGAGGTGTTCCTGCGCCCGCGGCCGGTGCAGAAGGCGCTGCCCTTCTGGCTCACGGCGGCGGGGAGCCCGGACACGTTCCGCATGGCGGGCGAGCTGGGGGCCTACGTCCTCACGAACCTGATGGGGCAGAACCTGGAGGACCTGGCCTCGAAGGTCGCGCTCTACCGCGAGGCGTGGCGGCAGCACGGCCACCCGGGCCGGGGCCATGTGAGCCTCATGATGCATGCGTACCTGGGGACGGACGAGGCCGAGGTCCGTCGGCGCGTGCGCAAGCCGTTGCTCGATTACTTCCGCAGCTCGGTGGACATCCTCCAGGCCTTCGCGTCCAGCCTCGGTTTGAAGGGGGACCTGCGCACGCTGACGAACGCGGACGTGGATGCCCTGCTGGAGCACGGGCTCACGCGCTACGTGGAGGAGGGCGGCCTGTTCGGTACGCCGGACACGTGCGGGCCGGTGGTGGAGCGGGTGCGGAAGCTCGACGTGGACGAGGTCGCGTGCCTCGTGGACTTCGGCGTCGAGGTGGAGGCGACGCTCGAAGGACTCGTGCACCTGAACACGCTGCGGCGTCGGTATTCACCGAGGCCCTCCGCCGCGATTCCGGGCATGGCCATCCAGGAGGGGCCTGGGGCCGCGGCGTCGCTGCTGTCGCTGGTGCGGCAGACGCAGGCGACGCACCTGCATGTGACGGCGTCGCTGGCGCGAGCGCTGGCGGAGCTGCCGGACGCCTCCGAGGCCCTGAGCCCGGTCCGTCATGTCCTGGTCGAGGAGGCGAAGGAGGACGTCACCGCCGCGCTGGCGCACGTGCTCTCCGCCCAGGTGTCCCGGCGTGACCCGCTGCTCGGCGTGGGCGCCTGGATTCGCGCGGGCGCGATGGAGGACTCCGGCTGGGAGGTGGTCGATGCGCAGGGCCGCCCGGTGCCGGTGGGCGTCGTGGGTGAGCTGGCCGTCACGGGGGAGCGCGCGCCTCGGGGGCTCTGGAATGCACCCGCGACCTCCGCGCTGCGCGCGCTCTCCGGCGCCGTCACGGGCTTCTCCCTGGGACGCAGGGCGCGCCGTCGCCTGGATGGAACGGTGGAATTGTTGGCACCCGTCCGGGGGCCTTCACGTCGACCGAAGCCACCCCGCGTCGCCCCGCAGTCCTCGGCACCGACGAAGCGCGAGGGCCCTCCGCCCATCCCGCGCATCTCGCGCGAGCAGCCGTTGGCGCTCTCGTTCGCGCAGCAGCGCCTCTGGTACCTGGACCGGCTGGAGCCGGGGAACGTCGCGTACAACAACTCGGTGATGCTGTCGCTGAGCGGCCCGGTCGACGCGGCCGCGCTCCAGCGGGCCCTGGAGGAGGTCGTGCGGCGCCACGAGGCGCTCCGGACCACCTTCTCCATGTCCGACTCGGGCGCGGTGCAGCACATCACCGCGCCGGGCCCGCTGCCACTCCCGCTCTCCACCCTCGAGGAGGATGTGTCGGTGGAGGCCTGGGCCAGGGCCGAGGCGCGCAAGCCGTTCGACCTGGAGCAGGGACCGCTGTTCCGCACGTCGCTGCTGCGCGTCCACGAGCAGGAGCACGTGCTGCTCATCGTGATGCACCACATCGTCTCGGACGGCTGGTCCTCGGGCGTGTTGTTCCACGAGCTGGCCACGCTGTACGCGGCGAACATCGAGGGCCGGCAGGCCACGTTGCCCACGCTGCCGGTGCAGTACGCGGACTACGCGGCCTGGCAGCTCGAATGGATGCGGGGCCCCGAGCTCGCGGCCGAGCAGGCCTGGTGGCGTGACGTCCTCGCGGACGTGCCCGTGCTGCGACTGCCGACGGACCGTCCCCGTCCTCCCGTGCAGACGTACCCGGGGGCGCGTCACGCCATCCGCATCCCGCGCGCGCTCACCGAGTCCCTGACGTCCATGGGCCGACGTGAGGGCGCCACGCCGTTCATGGTGTTGATGGCCGCGTGGCAGACGCTGCTCCATGCGTACTCGGGGCAGGACGACTTCGCGGTGGGCACGCCGGTGGCGGGCCGCAACCGGCCGGAGGTGGAGCCGCTCATCGGCTGCTTCATCAACTCCATCGCCCTGCGCGCCGACCTGTCGGGGGACCCCACGCTGACGGAGGTCATCGGGCGGGTGCGCCGCGCGGCGCTCGGTGGCTTCGGGCACCAGGAGGTGCCGTTCGAGAAGCTGGTGGACGCGCTGCACGTGGCGCGCGACCTGAGCCACACGCCCATCTTCCAGACGATGCTGGTGCTGCACAACACGCCGCCCATCGAGCTGTCCATGGCGGGCCTGCGTCTGGGGAGCCAGGTGGTCCACACCGGCTTCACCAAGCTGGACCTCACGCTGGAGCTGGTGGAGTCCAAGGACGGCCTCTCCGGAGGCATCGAGTACAACACCGACCTCTTCGACGCCGAGACCATCCGCCGCCTCTCCGGTCATCTGGTGGGACTGCTGGAGCAGCTGGCCGCGCGTCCCGAACAGCGGGTCTCCCAGCTCAGCCTCCTGTCCGAGGCGGAGCGTCATCAGCTCCTCGTGGAGTGGGGACCGACGCCCCTGCCGGAGCCCACGGCGGCGGAGACGGTGTCGTCGCGCTTCGCGGCGCGGGCCGCGAGTGTGCCGGACGCCGTGGCGGTGGAGGACGACTCGCGCCGCCTCACGTACCGGGAGGTGGAGTCGCTCTCCTCGCGACTGGCCTCGGCGGTGAGCGCGCTGGGGGCGGGGCAGGGCGCGGTGGTGGCGCTCGCGTTGGCCCAGCCCACGGACGTCGTGGCCGCGATGCTCGGCGTGCTGCGCGCCGGAGCGGCGGTGGTGGTGCTGGACCTGGAGCACCCGGCGGAGCGGCTCGCGCGCATCCTCGAGGACACGAAGGCCTCCGTGGTGGTGACGTCGGGCGCCTGGCGTGCGCGGGTGCCCGAGCGTGAGGGCCTGTCGGTGGTGACGGTGGAGTCGCTGCCGACGACTGTCGGAGCGCTGCCGGCGATGCCCGAGCCGCATCACGCGGCGTGCGTCGTCTACACGTCGGGCTCGACGGGACGTCCGCGCGGCGTGGTCATCGAGCATCGCCAGCTGGTGTCCGCCACGCGGGCCCGACAGGCGGTCTACGGGGCTCCGGGCGTCGTGTTGTCCCTGGCGCCGTTCACCTTCGATGCCTCCCTGGCGGGCCTGTTCTGGTCGCTCTTCGAGGGCGGAACGCTGCGCTATCCCGACGTGGAGGAGCGCGAGGACCCGAGGCGGCTGGCGGAGCTGGTGGCGAGGGCGCGCGTCACGCACCTCATCTCCGTGCCGGCGCTCTATGCGCAGGTGCTCGCGGCGGCGCCCGCGGGTGGACTGTCGGGCCTGCGCGCGGTGAGCGTGGGCGGCGAGGCGTGCGCGGTGGAGCTGGCGCAGGCGCACCATGAGGCCCTGCCCACGGTTCCGCTGTTCAATGAGTATGGTCCCACCGAGGCGACCATCTGGAGCACGGTGCACCGTGTCCAGAAGGACGAGCAGGGCAGTGTGCCCATCGGCCGCGCGGTGCCGGGCGCGAGGGTGTACCTGCTCGACTCGCGGCGAGGGCTCGCGCTGCCCGGCGCACCGGGCGAGGTGTACGTCGGCGGCGGCGGTGTCGCGCGAGGATACCTCGGTCAGCCCGAGCTCACCGCCGAGCGCTTCGGCGTGGACCCGTTCGACGCGCGTCCCGGAGCGCGCATGTACCGCACCGGCGACGTGGCGCGCTGGCGTCGGGACGGGACGCTGGAGTTCCTGGGGCGCGCGGACTCGCAGGTGAAGGTGCGTGGCTTCCGCATCGAGCCCGGTGAGGTCGAAGCGGCGCTGCTCGCGAATCCGGAGGTCCGCGAGGCCTCGGTGGTCGCGCGAGCGGACGGTGGGCCCAAGCGACTGGTGGCCTACGTGGTGGCCTCGGCCGTCGAGCCGGGGGAGGCCGTGTCCTCGGGCGCGCTGAAGTCCTGGCTGCTCTCGCGGCTGCCGCCCTACATGGTGCCGTCGACGTACGTGACGCTCGCGTCGCTGCCTCGGACGCGGCACGGCAAGGTGGACACGCGCGCGCTGCCCGTGCCCGAGTCCCAGGTGACGAAGTCGACGAGCGCGTCGAGCACGGGGCCGCGCACCGAGGTGGAGGAGCGGCTCGCGGCGCTGTGGAAGGAGGTGCTCAACGTGGACCGCGTCGGCATCCACGATGACTTCTTCGAGCTGGGAGGCGACTCCATCCTCGGCTTGCAGATCGTCACGCGGGCGCGCGCCGCCGGGCTGGAGCTGTCACCGAAGCAGCTCTTCCAGAACCCCACGGTGGCCAGGCTCGCCGCGGTGGCGGGGACGCGGCTCACGGTGCAGGCCGAGCAGGGGCCCGTGGTGGGCCCCGTGGCCCTCACGCCCATCCAGCGCTGGTTCTTCGAGCTGGAGCTGGAGGACCCCGACCACTGGAACATGTCGCTGATGTTCCAGTCCCGCACGCCGTTGGACGCGGCGCTGCTGGAGCGCGCCCTGGCGCACGTGGTGGAGCACCACGACTCGCTCCGCCTGCGCTACGCCAGGACGGCGGACGGCTGGCATCAGACGTCCGAGGCTCCCGGGGCGCCCATCCCGCTGGAGCGCGTGGACCTGTCCGACGTGCCGCGCGAGGCCCTGGCGAGCACGCTGGAGCAGCGAGCGATGGCGCTGCAGCAGTCGCTGTCGTTGGACGGCGCCATGATTCGGGCCGCGCTGCTGGAGCCCGGGGATGGCGAGCCCGTGCGACTGGTGCTGGCGGTCCACCACCTCGCGGTGGACGCGGTGTCGTGGCGCATCCTGGTGGAGGACCTGTCCACCGCGTATGCGCGACTCGCCGAGGGCGCGCCGGTGCGGTTGCCGCCGAAGACGACCTCGTACCAGGCCTGGGCGCGGGGACTGGAGACGCTGGCGGGCTCGGAGAAGCTGGGCGCCGAGCGCACGTGGTGGCGCGAGCGTCCGTGGTCCGAGGTGCCGCGGCTGCCGCGGGACTTCCAGGAGGGCGGCAACACCGAGTCCACGGCGCGCACGGTGCAGGTGGCGCTGGATTCGGAGCAGACGAAGGCGCTGCTGCACGACGTGCCGAAGGCCTGGCACACGCAGCCCCAGGACCCATTGCTGACGGCCCTGGCGCAGGCGCTGTCCGCGTGGACGGAGCGGGGCATCGCGTTGGTCGACGTGGAGGGCCATGGTCGCGAGGAGGTGCTCCCGGGAGTGGACGTGTCGCGCACGGTGGGCTGGTTCACGCGCGTCTTCCCGGCGCTGCTGGACGTGCGTGAGGCACGAGGGCCCGGTGAGGCGCTGCGCGGCGTGAAGGAGTCGCTGCGCGCGGTGCCGACGCAGGGCATGGGCTGGGGCCTCCTTCGCTACGTGGCGCGGGACGCCGCGCTGGCGGAGCTGCCCCGGGCGGAGGTCGGCTTCAATCACCTGGGACAGGTGGACGGCCTCGTCGGAGCGGAGGGGCCCTTCACGCTCGCGCCGGAGAGCGAGGGCTTGCGGCAGCGCGCGGCGAGCTCGCGTCGGCCGTACCTGTTGGATGTGACGAGCGTGGTGCGAGAGGGCCGGCTGGAGGTGACGTGGACCTTCAGTGAGGCGGTGCACCGTCGTGAGACGGTGGTGCGAGTGGCGGAGGACTTCGTGGCGCGGCTGCTGGCCTTGATCCAGGCCTCGAGCGCTCTGGACGCGGGCGGGCATTCTCCGTCCGACTTCCCCCTCGCGAAGGTGAAGCAGTCGCAACTCGACAAGCTGGCGGCCCGGTTCGGAAAGAAGACGCGATGAGCGACAACATCGAGGACCTGTACCCGCTGTCGCCCCTCCAGGGCGGCATGCTCTTCCACGCCATCTCCGAGCCCGGCAAGGGCCTCTACTTCAACCAGCTCGTCTGTGAGCTGCGAGGCGCGCTGGACGTGCAGGCCTTCGCCGCCGCGTGGCGGGGCGTGGTGGCGGCGCATCCCGTGCTGCGCACCGCGCTCGTCTGGGACGACGTGGACGAGCCGGTCCAGGTCGTGCTGCGCGAGGTGGACCTGCCCCTGCGCGAGGAGGACTGGCGGGACCTGTCCCCGGAGGGCTTCGAGGCGCGGCTGGAGACCTTCCTGGCGAAGGACCGTCAGGAGGGCTTCGATTTGTCGCAGGCGCCGCTGATCCGCCTGACGCTCCTGCGCGCCGCGGACCGGGTGTATCGCTTTGTCTTCAGCCACTCGCACCTGGTGCTGGATGGCTGGTCCGTGCCGTTGGTGGTGAAGGACTTCTTCACGCTGTACGAGGGGACGGTCGCGGGCCGGGCTCCGAGGCTCGCGCCTCCGCGTCCCTTCGGTGACTACCTGGGGTGGCTGGCCGAGCATGACCTGAAGACCTCGGAGGACTTCTGGCGCCGGGAGCTGGCGGGGTTCCACGAGCCCACTCCGACGGGCGCGGGCGTTGGCGAAGGCGAGGGCCGGGCCACGCTCATCCGCCACCTGTCCGAGCAGACCACGGCCGCGCTCAACGCCTTCACGCGTCGCCACGGCGTCACCCTGAGCACCGTGGTGCAGGCCGCATGGGCCCTGGTGCTCGGGCGCCTGTCGGGCTCCGAGGACGTCGTGTTCGGAACCACCGTCTCCGGTCGTCCTCCGGACCTGGCGGGCGTGGAGGAGATGGTCGGCCTGTTCATCAACACCCAGCCGGTGCGCGTGCGCTGGTCGGGGGACCTCACGTGGGCCACCTGGCTCCGCCGCATCCAGGAGCAGCAGGTGGACGCGCGCCAGCACGAGCACGCGCCCCTGGTGAAGGTGCAGCGCTGGAGCGAAGTCCCCGCGGGGACGGCGCTGTTCGACACGCTGGTCGTCTTCGAGAACTACCCCCTGGACTCCGCGCTCACGTCGGCCTCGCGAGCGCTGGAGGTCCACCGCGTCCAGTCGAAGGAGGAGGACCACTTCGGCCTCACGCTGACGTCGTCCCCGGAGGCGCGGCTCCCGCTGCACTTCCGCTACGACCGGAGCCGCTTCACGCGGGAGTTCGCGCAGGCGCAGCTGGACCGCATGGTCCTCGTGATGGAGACCCTCGCGACGCGGCCGGAGAGTCGCCTGGGCGAGCTGTCCCTGGTGTCCGCCGCGGAGCGGGAGCTGCTCCTGGTGCGCTGGAACGACACGGACCGGGAGCTTCCGTGGGAAGGCGCGCTGCACGAGCGCTTGGAGGATCAGGCCGCGCGCACGCCCGAGGCCCTGGCCGTCCTCGACGACGAGACGTCGCTCACGTTCAGGCAGCTGGACCGTCGGGCCAACAGGCTCGCCCATTGGCTGCGTGCTCGCGGCGTCGGGCCCGAGTCCCGCGTCGCGCTCTGCCTGGAGCGCGGCGTCGACATGGTGGTGGCCCTCTTCGGCGTCCTCAAGTCGGGCGGTGCGTACGTCCCCCTGGACCCGGCCCATCCACCGGAGCGACTGGGCTTCGTGGTCCAGGACGCGGGCGCCACGTTCGTCCTCTCGCAGCGCTCGCTGGCCGAGCGACCGCGGAGCCAGGGCACCGAGGTCATCTGCCTGGATGACCCGGGCATGGTGGAAGCGCTCGCCTCGGAGCCGGACGCCGCGCCGCCGCGTGTCTCGCTCCCGGAGCACCTGGCCTACATCATCTACACGTCGGGCAGCACGGGGCAGCCGAAGGGCGTGATGATTCAGCACGCCTCCGTGATGAACCTGCGCGCGGCGCTCGCGTCCAAGGTGTTCGCCGGATTGAGCGGCCCGCTGCGCTTCAGCCTCAACTCGCCGCTGGCGTTCGACATGTCCGTCCAGCAGCTCGTCCACATCACGGATGGCCACGCCCTATGCGTGGTGTCGCAGACCGTCCGCCAGGACGCGGCCCTGCTGGTGGAGTGGGTGGAGCGACACCGCGTCGACGTGTTCGACGGTACGCCTTCGCATCTGCGCGTGCTGCTCGACGAGGGGCTGGGCGCGCATCGTCCGCTGCGCATCCTCTTCGGAGGGGAGGCGACGGACGACACGCTCTGGGCACGCATCGCCGCGCATCCTCACATCACCGCCGTCAACGTCTACGGGCCCACCGAGTGCACGGTGGAGGCGACGGTGCGTTTCGTGCGCGGTACGTCGGGCCCCTCGCTCGGCCCACCGCTGGCGAACATGCGGGCGTATGTCCTGGACGCGAACCTCCAGCTCGCGCCCGTGGGTGTCGCCGGCGAGCTGTTCATCGCGGGCGAGGGCGTGGGGCGTGGCTATCTGGGCCGCCCCGCGCTGACCGCGGAGCGCTTCCTCCCCAATCCCTTCAGCACCGTCCCGGGCGACCGCATGTACCGCACGGGAGACAAGGTGCACTGGCTCCCGAATGGCGAGCTCCGGTTCCTCGGGCGCATCGACTTCCAGGTGAAGCTGCGTGGCTTCCGCATCGAACTGGGGGAGATCGAAGCCACGCTCTGCCGACACCCCGAGGTTCGCGACGCCCTGGTCCTCCTGCGCGAGGACGCGGGGGCGGCGCCGAGGCTCGTGGCGTACGTGGTGTCCTCCGGCGAGCGGGGACGAGAGCCCGCCGTGCTGCGTGAGTTCCTGCTGGAGCAGTTGCCCGAGTACATGGTGCCCGCGGCCTTCGTCGCGATGGAAGAGCTCCCCAGGACGAGCAGCGGCAAGGTGGATCGCCGCAACCTGCCGGCGCCCGAGATATCGGTGGTGGAGCGCACCGACGAGGTCGCGCCGCGCGACGCGAAGGAGGAGACGCTCGCCGCCATCTGGGCCCAGGTGCTCGGACGCCCCCGGGTGAGCGTGCACGATGACTTCTTCGAGCTGGGAGGAGACTCCATCCTCGGCATCCAGGTCATCTCCCGCGCCGCGCAGGCGGGGTTGCACCTGCGCGCGAAGCAGCTCTTCGAGAATCCGACCGTGGCGCGGCTCGCGGCGGTGGTCTCCGAGGCGCCCCGGGAGGTCATCGCCCAGGGACCCGTGACGGGGCCGGTGGCGCTGACGCCCATCCAGCACGGGTTCTTCGAGCACGAGCGGTCGGGAGTGCACCACTTCAATCAGGCCCTGCGCCTCACGCTGCGCGAGCGGATGGTGCCGGAGCACCTGGGCCGCGCCCTCCAGCTCGTGCGCGAGCACCACGATGCCCTGCGGCTGCGCTTCACGAAGGACGCGGAGGGACGCTGGCAGCAGGAGCTGTTGGGCCTGGAAGGCGTCCTGCCCCTGGAGACGGTGGACCTCAGCAAATCCCAGGCGCGCGAGGCCGAGTTGGTGGCCCACGCCGCGCGGGTCCAGGCGAGCCTGACGCTCTCCACGGGAGAGGTCGCGCGAGCGGTGCTGTTCGAGTCGGGACCGGACGTGCCGCAGGAATTGTTGATCGTCATCCATCACCTCGCGGTGGATGCCGTCTCCTGGCGCGTGTTGGTGGAGGACCTGCTGTCGAGCTACCAGCGGCTCCGCGCGGACGAGCCCGTGAAGCTCCCCGCGAAGACGGTGTCCTATCAGTCCTGGGCGTCACGTCTGGTGGAGCACGCGCGGACCCCCGCCGCACAGGCGGAGGCGACCTTCTGGCTCGGGCTGCCATGGGAGCGGGTGGGCGCGTTGCCGCGTGAGGTGGAGGGCGGCCCCGCGAACACGGAGGGCGCGTCGAAGGTGGTGGAGGTGGCGCT
Source organism: Myxococcus sp. AS-1-15 (assembly GCF_020037055.1). Classification (NCBI taxonomy): domain Bacteria; kingdom Pseudomonadati; phylum Myxococcota; class Myxococcia; order Myxococcales; family Myxococcaceae; genus Myxococcus; species Myxococcus sp. AS-1-15. Next base: position 399,396 of record NZ_JAIQDF010000011.1, read on the forward strand.
GGAGCCCGCGGAGACGCAGTGGCTCCTCCAGGACGTGGCGAAGGCGTTGCGCGCGAAGCCGGACGAGCTGCTGCTGGCGGCGCTCGCCCACGTGCTGCGTCGGTGGACGGGGGCGTCGTGCGTGCGGGTGGACATGGAGGGCCACGGGCGCGAGAACGTCTTCGGCGAGGTGGACCTCTCGCGCACGGTGGGGTGGTTCACCAGCATGTTCCCGGTGTTGGTGGAGGCGACGGGGGAGGGGCCCGGAGCGTGGGTGCGCGCCGCGAAGGAGGCGATGCGGCGCATCCCGTCCAAGGGCGTGGGCTTCGGCGTGCTGCGCTACCTGTCACCGGACCCGGCGCTGCGTGAGCGCCTGCGTGCGCTGCCCGCGCCGGAGGTGGGGTTCAACTACCTGGGACAGTTCGACAACGTGCTGCCGGCCACGGCGCCGCTGCGGATGTCCGAAGGCTCGGTGGGGCCCACGCGTGCGCCCGAGGGCATGCGCGAGCACCTGCTCGACGTGGACTGCATCGTCAGCGGCGGCCGGATGCGGCTGATGTTCACCCACGGCCCGGGGATTCATCGGACCGGGACGGTGGAGACGCTGGCTCGCGGGTTGATCTCGGCGCTGCGTGAGCTCATCGCGCATGCGACGTCGGAGGACCCGCGCGGACTGTCACCGTCGGACTTTCCGCTGGCGAAGCTGGGCCAGGGCGCGCTGGAGGGGCTCGCGGACCGGATGGCCTCGAAGGGCCTGCGCCTGCGCGACGTGGAGGACCTGTATCCGCTGTCTCCGTTGCAGCAGGGCATCCTGTTCCACATCCTCCAGGACGAAGCGTCCCAGCCCTACTTCAACCAGATGGCGTTCGAGCTGGAGGGCGCGCTCGACGTGAAGGCGCTGACGGAGGCGTGGCGACAGGCGGCACGTCGCTTCTCCATCCTCCGGACGGCGTTCTACTGGGACGGGCTGGACGCGCCGCTGCAAGCGGTGATGCGTGACGTGGAGCCCCCGGTCCAGGTCGAGGACTGGCGCGCGGTGCCTCGGGGCGAGGTGGAGGCGCGGGTGTCGGCGTTCCTGGAGGAGGACCGTCGCCGCGGCGTGGAGCTCTCCGTCGCGCCGCTGTTCCGGCTGGGGCTGCTGCGGACGGACGAGCGGGTCTGGCGCGTGGTGTTCAGCTTCTCGCACCTCTTGCTGGATGGCTGGTCCACGCAGTTGGTGACGCAAGATGTGTTCACCCGGTACGAGGCGCTTCGGCGCGGTGTGCCGCCGCCGCGAGGAGAGGTCCGGCCGTATCGCGACTTCATCGCCTGGCTGGAGCGACAGGACCCGAGCGCCGCGAAGGAGTTCTGGAGCAAGGCGCTCGTGGGGTACTCGGAGCCCACGCGCGTGGACGTCGCGGCGGCGGCGCGGGGCCCGTCGGGTCGAGGCGGACAGGAGCTGCGGATCGGAGCGGAGGAGACCGCGGCCCTCGTGGCCTTCGCGAGGCAGCAGGGCATCACCCAGAGCACCCTGGTCCAGGGCGCGTGGGCCGTGGTGCTGGGGCGCTACAGCGGTCGGGATGACGTGGTCTTCGGCGCCACCGTCGCCGGACGTCCCGCGGAGCTGACGGACTTCGAGAGCATGGTGGGGCTGTTCATCAACTCCATCCCCGTGCGCGTGCGGATGCCCTCCGAGGCGAGGGTGGGCACGTGGCTGCGGGAGCTCCAGGGATGGATGCAGGAGGCCCGTCAGTACGAGTCGACGCCGCTGGTCGACGTGCGTCGCTGGAGCGAGGTGCCCTCGGGCGAGCCGTTGTTCGAGACGCTGTTCACCTATGAGAACTATCCGATGGAGGCGGGGCTCTCCACGCCGTCGGAGGACCTCGTGGTGCGCAACCCCATGGCGGTGGAGGCGGACCACCACCCCATCTCCCTGGTGGTCATGCCGGGGAACGAGTGGGTGCTCAAGCTGAACCATGACGCCGCGCGCTTCGACGCGCTCGCGGTGCGGCGGATGCTCGAGCAGGTGCGCCACCTGTTGTCCGAGCTGCGCGGCAAGGTCGAACAGTCCTTGTCGACGCTCGACCTGATGGGCGCGGACGAGCGGCGGCGGTTGCTGGAGGAGTGGAGCGGGCGGAGCGGGCTCTCGTCACCCGGCCAGACTCTGCACGAGCGCTTCGAGGCGCAGGTCGCGCGCACGCCCGAGGCGTTGGCGGTCCTGGATGACGAGACGTCGCTCAC
>NZ_JAIQDF010000012.1:0-388892 GCF_020037055.1 Myxococcus sp. AS-1-15
GGCCCCGTGGATTACCTCACGCAGCGTGGCGCGCCAGAATCCGGCTCGCTGCTGGACTCCGCACGGCCTGCAACATCTCTTCCCGGCAACCAACGCGCTCGTCGCGACCGCGCTCTCCATCAACCACTTCGCTCAGCAACACTCACCTCGGAGTAGCTCACGCTGTTGAATCCCGCGGTGCGCGCCGTGGCGGACATGAACCAGGCGTTGGCGACCCGGTCCACGTAGCCCATGGACCGCAGCACCCCGTTCCACTCGAAGAGCGTGAAGAGCACGGCGCCACCAACGAGGAGGACACTCGTGACGAGCAGTGCCGCGAAGGTATGGACACTCATGCGCCGCGAGCGTTGGTTCCGACCGCGCCACCAGCGCAGCGCCTCTTCTCCTGAAAGGTAGCCCAATCCCCCGAGAATGATGAGGCTCGAGACGATGAAGAGTGTGAGTGGGGCGCTCGCGAAGCCCACCAGTGAGTCACTGAATGTCGAAAAGCCCGCGTTGCAGAATGCGCTCACTGAGTGGAAGACGGCATGCCACGCCGCCTCCTTCCATCCGAACCGTGGCAGCCATAGCAGCCACAGGAGCAGCGCCCCCAATGCCTCCACCCAGAGGGTGAAGCGCGCGACCCGCAGGGTCAGCGACACGACGTTCTGTCGGTGCGTGTAGTCGATGGGGGCGCCGACAATGACCTCGCTGCGAAGGGACAGCTTCCGGCCGAGCGCGCCAATGACAAGGGTGGCCAGGGTGATGAGTCCCAGCCCACCCAACTGGATGAAGACGAGGAGCCACAGTTGACCCCAGCGGGTAAAGGTCGTGGCGGTGTCCACGACGGTGAGTCCCGTCACGCACACCGCGCTGGTCATCGTGAAGAGCGCGTCGAGGAGCCCCAGTCGCGGCCCGGTGTACAAACCCGGCAGCCAGAGCAGTCCGAGCGTCCCGAATGCGATGAGGACCCCGAAGGAGAGGGCCAGCAGCATGGCCGGGGAGATGGAGGACCAGCGCAGCCAGAGCCACTGTATGGGCGAGCGAAGGAGGGGCGTCACTGAGTGGGGGCAACCATCCATCACCCAAGGGCGGCCCACCAGTTTTTCGAGTGTGAATCTGGACGCCCGGCACGCGGGGGCCTCGTGCCCCACTCCTCGCCGGCGCCATGAACCTCTCCGGCTCCGGTGGCAGAGGCCATGATGCGTGGAGCGAGGCCTCGCGATGCGGAATTTGTGCGGGCCTCCCTGCCCGGGCTGGCAGCAGCGCCAGGTGCTGCAGGTCCCCTCGTGTCAGGGACGTTGACGGGTCGTGGGCGGCCACGCGCCCACCGACTCGCTGCCGCCCTGCATCACGGCCCACGACGGAGACGGGGCCCATCTTTGCCCACACGTTGAGCTACCAGGGCCGAGCCGTCCCGCCCGGGCGCCGCGCTCACTCGCCTTGACGCGCTATTGGACTGGCCTTGGCGCGCCCATGACGCAGCGACCGAGTTCTGGGGAGGCACAGGGCCAGTTCCTGCTTCTCGTCCGTCCCTCCTTCGCCAACTCGACGATTCGCGCTCGGAACTCCGGCGGGTATGGAGGCTTCGGTTTCGGCATCGTTGGGTCCTTCTCCCACAGTTGAACGGACTCAACGAGCCCGACGCAAATCCAATCGAGGTCCTCCCTCGAACCACAGAGGCCCTCATCGCAATCACTGCCGCGGCCGGCAAGGTTTGCCCCCGTTCTCGCGGCAAACCTTACCGGTCCTCTCGCGCCCCTCCTCGGAGCATGCACTGGCACTCGGGTTGCTCTACCCGGGCTCACTCCGTGATTCGGACCCGCATGACGCGGTATTCCGGTCCGGAGCCTCCTCGGCCACGCTCGGTACGCTGCCTTCCGCTCTCGCGTGGCTGTCATTGAAAGGAACAGGTCTCGCCGTGCGCAACCTCCTTTTCGCCCTCCCTCTCGCCACCTTCACTGCCGCTTGCGGCGGTGAGCCCCTCGCTGCCGACACTCTCGAGGCGGCCTCGCCCGTCGTCGCCGATGAGGCCGTCGACCAGGTCGAGCAACAGGTCAGCCTCTCCAGCCCCTATACGTGGCGAACAAACCGGGCCGAATCCATCTCCACTTCCATCGGCACCTCCACCAACCGTACCTGCTTCCTCACCGGCCTCGGCGGAAGCCTCCAGCCCGCCTTCCCTGACGACATCAGTTGGGCCTCCGCCGGCACCCACATCTACGGGGGTGAGTGGATCCTCTCCATCAACCAATACGTGAGCACGGCCCTCTCCACCACCGTCCAGTGCGTCAACACCGCCGCCAACCGAACCCCCGAGGTCTTGTGGTCCAAGGGCGAGGCCGCCAAGCTCCTCGGCGCCGTGACGCCCAACCGTCGCTGCTTCCTCACCCGGATTGAAGCCTCCGGCGCATTCGACTCCACCGCCGACTACGTCCGCGTCTGGAATGACAACATCAACTGGTACCTCGGCGGTGACCTCGCCGATGACGGCGGCGCCCGCGCCCTGTGCGTCGACTTCCCTGAAGGCCACGGCAATTGGCTTTGGGTCTCCGGCGCTGACCCCATCAACCGCGACCTCGCCTACAACTCCGGTGGCGTCGCCTGCTTCCTCTCCGAGCTCGGCGGTCGCTTCAACCAGGACAGCTATTACGACGGCGTGAGCGTCAACTACAACGCCGGCACCCGCACGTGGGAGATGGACCTCTCCCCCGTCAAGCGGGGCCGGGCCGGGTGCGTCAAGTAATCCCTCTCCCCCCAAGACCTGGGCTCGTCTGCAGCGGGCCCAGGCTCCTCTCCCAGTCATCCCGCACCGTGCTCACGTCGTCGAAGCCGCACCCCGTCGCCACACGGTGACTGTCTCCACCCACGAAAATCCATACCCGCGATGCTCGTCCAGTCAGAGCAGGGGGAAGTGCGCATCGCCGGTCTCGCGCGCGACCTGGGACTCAACCAGGACGCGTTGGAGAACGGGGTGTGCCGCTTCCGCGAGTCGAGCGCCAGCGTCACCAGGACGAGGAGCCCGAGCACGGACGTCCCACTCCACGAGCTGCAGCAACCGCCACCGCCTTCGTTCCCCCCGAAGCGGGAGACGCCACGCAGAAGACGTCCGAGGCATCGACCGTGCCTCCGCCATTCACCACCGTCCACATGGCCAGGAATGCGGGCGCCTCGTTGCCGTACATGTCGAACGCCCGCACGCTGAAGGTCACCGAGCCTCCCGCGGGACGCAGGGGGTTCTGCGGCGAGAGGAGAACTCCCAGGCCCCCTGATTTGCTCACGAATCATCCTGTTTCACGGGCCCGAAGACACCGTTTCACCCCTGCGGAGAGCAACGAGAGGCCGGGCGGGAGGTCGCGTGCGGGGAGCCGAAAAAACTCCACGGAAACGAGGACCCGGCTCGGGCGACGCCGGCCGGAGAGACCCACGGCGCACCGCGGAGACGAGGTCCTGGGGACCTCGGAGCAGGAGCGCCCTGTCAGCGATGGATTCTGCGAGTCGGCAGAGACCGACGGGGTTGGTTACCGGTGTCCCTGGGCGAGGACCCCATGAGGGCTTGGGGCCAGCCGGAGCTGGAACAGGTCCCTGGCATTGCCGTGGGTGATCTTCCGTCGGTCGAGCTCGCTGATGGGGGCGCGGTCGATCCATGCCGCCGCGGGCGCGGCTTCGGAGTAGGGGTAGTCGACCGAGAACATGATGTGGTCGGCTCCGACGGTGAGGATGGCGTTCGTGAGGGCGCTGTCGGAGAAGCTGCCGCTCGTGGTGAGCCAGATGTTGTCGGCGAAGTACTCCGGCAGCGTCTTCTTGAGTCGCTTGTCGAAGCGGTTCAGCTCGAACATGTTCTGGGTTCGCCACAGCAAGGCGGGCAGGCCCTCGCCCATGTGCCCGAGGATGAGCTTGCAGCTCGGGAACCGGTCGAAGTGCCCGCCCAGGAGGAGCCGCACGGCGTGGGAAGCGGTCTCCGTGCCGAAGCCCCAGGTGGCGCCCTTCATCTCGGGGTGACCGGCGTAGGCCAGCAGCCCTCCTGGAAGCGCTGGGCGAGGGTGCAGGTAGACCGGCACGTCGAGCCCACAGAGGGCCTCCCAGAATCCGTGGAGCGAAGGGTCGTCGAGGTAGAGACCGACGTTCGGGTCCGCGGTGTTGGTGTAGCCGTTGATGAGCACGCCCTTGAATCCGAGCTCGGTGACGGCCCGGCGCGCTTCGGCGATGGCCTCTTCACCGGCTTGAAGCGCGACGGCGGCGAAGCCCGAGTAGCGGTCGGGGTGCTCCGCGATGCGCTCGGCCAGGAAGTCGTTCTCGAGCCGGGCCTGCGCGGCGGCCTTTCGCGGGTCGACGATGCGCTGGATGCCTGGAGCGGTCAGGGACAGGATGGCGTGAGCGATGCCCGCCTCGTCCATGCTGCGCAGGCGGGCCTCATCGAAATCACCGAGGAGGGGCAGGATCGGACGGTAATAGTCGGTCGTGACGCCACCGCCATCGGAGAGCTGGGCGAGGGCGGCCTCGTCGCCGAGCACTCGGGCCACATCGGCGGGGTGGAGATAGGCCTCCTCCAGGGCAACCTTCGGCAGGCGGACGTTCATCGGGATGCCTCCTCAATCCCGATGCCTATCTCACGAGCGCCCCGCGCTTCAAATGTTGAGGTTGACGGGAGGGAATCGAACCCTCTTCGCCGGGGTCACATCCCGGTGGCTCACCATTCGCCTTCGGCCAACATGATGTCGGGGTACCCGGAATCGAACCGGGACCGCTCGCTTATCAGACGAGCACTCTGCCTTAGAGCCATACCCCGTGATGCAAGGTCTGTGATTGAGGTGCGTGGCCTGCGCCACGCAATGGGGACGCTGGGAGTCGAACCCAGCGGGCCCTGTCGGGCTCGGGCTCTACAGGCCCGCGCGTCTTCCCTAACGCTCTACGTCCCCAGGAGGAGCAGTGGGACCCTGAAAGCCGAGAGGCCGGGTCCCCTGGATGGGAGCCCGGCCTCTGCGTGGCGCGGCGCTTCGGAGACGGAGCGCGAGCGTCAACAGGGGGCGGGCGGATGGCCATGGATGTGGCCGAGTCCCACGATGGAAATCGAGGCGGCGTCCACGTGCGAACGGGAGGCGGCGTCGAGCCGGGTCCAGAGGATGTGGCGATAGCTGAACTTCGTCGGGCTCGTCCGCTTCATCACCGGGGTCATGGTCACCGCTCCTTTCAGGGAGAATCCACGGTGGATGATTTTCGTCCCTGACAAAGGCTCCGAACATCCTCGGGTCGTACCTGGCGGGCCCGCGCGGTGGGGCTCAGGGCGGCGGCGCTCGCTCCTGGAGCAGCTGCTCGACCGCGCGCGCGGAGGCGTCATCCACCGGCGAGAGGACGACCATGCTGAGGCCGTCGCTGTCATCGACGGTGAACATGGACGCCTCGAACCGGAGCTCACCCACGTCGGGGCGAACGAGCCGCCTGGGCCTCACGCCGTGCGTGTGCAGCTCGTTCTCGGCCCAGAGACGGCGGAAGTCCTCGCTCGTCGCCATCAGCTCGTCGACGAGCGCGGCCGCCTCCGGCGTGGCGCCCGCGCGCGCGATGGCGACGCGAAACGCGGCGAGGCAGGTTCGCTGCATGTCCTCGGCGTGGGGCAGGAACGTGGTGGCCTTGGGGTGGAAGACCCGGCGCAGCATGTTGCGCTCGTGCTCCGGCATGGCGGCGTAGTCGCCGAAAAGCACGACGGCGGCGCGATTCCACGCGACGATCTGGAACGTCGGCGTCTTCACGAGCGCGGGCACGCGGAGGTTGTCCAGCACGCGCTGAAGGGCGGGCGTGACGTCGGCGGGCGGCGTGTGCCGGCGCGGAGGTGGGCGTTCATGCGCGAGCAGGAACAACATCTCGCGGTTCGTGTCGTCGAGCTCGAGCGCGCGAGCGAGGCGTTCGAGCACGTCGTCGGAGGGGACTCCGCCTCGCCCCTGCTCGAGCCACGTGTACCAGGTGACGCTCACGCCGGCGCGCGCCGCGACCTCCTCGCGACGCAGCCCTGGCGTGCGCCGCCTCCCAGTCACTTCGGGCTGGAGCCGCTCTCGGCGGGCGCGGAGGAATTCAGGGAGGGTGGTAGTCGCCATACCGGTATCCGGGCACGTCTTTTCGCCGTGCCATGCGCAGCCTACGGTTCGCGCATGACCACCACAACGCCACGGGCAGGAGTGCTGCCTTGCTGACGCTTCATCACCTCGGCCACTCACAGTCCGAGCGCATCGTCTGGCTCTGTGAGGAGCTCGGGCTGGACTATGCTCTGAAGCGCTATGCGCGCCGGGCCGACAACCGGCTCGCGCCGCCGGAGTACAAGGCGCTCCACCCGATGGGCACGGCCCCCATCCTCACCGATGGAGACCTGGTCCTCGGGGAGTCCGGGGCCATCTGTGACTATCTCATCCAGACCCATGGAGGCGGCCGCCTCGCGGTGCGGCCCGGCGAGCCCGGCTTCGCCGACTACCTCTACTGGTTCCACTTCGCCAACGGGACGTTGCAACCCGTCGTCCTGCAGGTGAGATACCTGGAGCGAGTCGACCCTTCAGGAAGCTCCGCGCTGCTGCAGGCGGCCAGGGAGCGCTTCACGCTCGTCCTCTCCACCCTGGAGAAGCGGCTGGGCGAGGCTCCCTATCTGGCCGGCAACGCATTGACGGCCGCGGACATCATGACCGTGTTCTCGTTGACCACGATGCGGCTGTTCAAGCCGTATGACCTCTCGCCCTGGCCGGACATCCTGGCGTACCTGCAGCGCATTGGCGCGCGGCCGGCGTATCGCCGGGCAATGCAGAAGGCAGACCCGGATTTGACTCCGGTGCTGGGAGCCTCCCCGGAATAGGCCTCGGGCTTCACTGCTTCCGGCCCGGGCGGCAATCCCAGCGCCTCTCGTACTGCCCTGGAGAGGTCGTACAAGGCAGCACTGCACATGAGGAGGGCCAGATGCGAGCAGGCATCATCGGAGCAGTGATTGCGACGGTGCTGCCGATGGGCCGTGTTGGCTCCGGGCCCGGCCGCGGAGGAGCCCGACGCGCTCGGGCAGGTCGAGGGGCGCAGGTCGGACGACTGCGTGAAGCGAAGCCGTCCCAACTGCGTCATCCTCCCCTGGAACAGGAGGTTCGGGCTTCCCTGCCGCGGTGCAAGCGGTCAGGCGGACGGCAGTCTTTGGAGGGGATGCCGTCGCCGCCGGATGCGTCAGCTCAGCACTCCTGGATGTACACCGAATAGCTCGACCGGCCACCCCAGACATAGAGCCCGCCGCAGTAGCAACCATACTCACCGATGAGCTCGGTGTACGTGGCGTCGCTGTAGTACCTGTGGAGGTTCGCGTTCGGCTCGTTGGAGCAGTCCGGCAGCGGTGCCTCCTGCGAGGCCAGGTCCGGCTCGCCCTCCTGCGTCACGGGACCGCCACAGCCCACCAACGTCGCCAGCAGCGCACCAGGAATGAATGACCGCATGTGTCCTCCTCGAAGGGGAACACCATACCATGTGCGGTTCGTGACTGCGTTTGACGCAAGTCGTTGCAGGGAGTGGGTGTCCCCGTTCGCGGGTGGGGTTACGCCTCCCGCCGCTTGCGCAGGACGGGCAGTCGGCTGCGACCCACGGGCAGGCGGGTGCCGTCTCGCAGCTCCACTGCGGTGCGTGAGCCCTCCGAGGCGACGAGCTCACGGATGTCCGTCGTTCGGACGAGATAGGAGCGGTGGATGCGGACGAAGTCGGTGGGGAGCAGTTGCTCGAGCCGCTCCAGGCCCGTCTCGCTCAGCTCGGTGCCCCCGTCGCGGAGGCTCCAAGGCCGTGCACCTGGTGCTGGAGGGCGCGGGACAGGATGGGCTCTTCCAGTCGGACCCGCGCATCCTCGAGCGGATGACGTCCTTCCTGAAGGGCGAGGCGCTCCGCGACGAACGGTTGTAGCTCAAGTCGAAGCCCGGCGGTCCTTGACCCACCCGGCGTTCGAGCGGGAGTCGGGTCGCGGTGTTCGAGGCGGCGGCCCGATTCTCGCCTCCTGTCGCGAAATCGGGGGCGGCACATCTGCTAATCATCCGTCTCGTGACATCCCAACTCGGTCCATACACACGCACCCGACTGCTCTTCGGCGGCATCATCGAGGACCACCTCGCCCAGGTCTCCGGCCCGCGCGGGCGCGAGAAGCCGCTGGTGCTCCAGTGCCTCCGGTCGGACATGGCCGAGGATGTGGGGTTCGCGGAGCTGTTCCTCGACACGGGGAGGCATGCCACCCTGCTCGACCATCCGAACATCGTGAAGGTCTTCGACTTCGGTGTGACGGACGGCACGTACTTCCTCGCCAGGGAGCACATCGAGGGCCCCAGCCTGCGCGAGGTGCTCAAGCACATGGCCGCCCAGCGGATGACGCTTCCGGCGACCCTGTGCGCGCGCATCATCTCGCAGGTCTGCGAGGGGCTCGCCTTCGCCCATGACCTCGCGGACTCCGAGACGGGCGAGCCGCTGAGGCTCATCCACCGCTGTATCAGGCCTTACAACATCCTCCTGTCACACCAGGGGAAGGCCATGATGGTGGACTTCGGCGTCGACGAACTGCGGTCCCGGTTTACGCCGCGCATGATTCCCCTCGTTCACGACGAGGTCTACAACGCGCCCGACGTCATGAGCCGCACGCCGGTGGACCGGCGGATGGATGTCTATTCGCTCGGTGTGGTGCTCTATGAGCTGCTCACCCAGCGCAGGCCGTTCGAAGCCACGCCCGAAAGGAGCGTGATGCAGGCAATCCTGACCGAGCCCATGATACCCGCGGAGCGGCACCGGCCGGACCTGCCCGACGCCCTACGTGAAATCCTCGCCCGAGCGCTCGCCAAGGAGCGGGATGAGCGTTATCCGGACTGCCACGCGTTCAAGGCGGACCTGGAGAAGTTCATCCGCTCCACGGGTGAGTCAGTGAAACCGAAGCACGTGGCCCAGCTCGCCCAGCAGGTGAGCCCGACCTCGGACCGCCTGGAGACTCAGCCACGGCTCACCGTGACGCGAGGTCGGATGCTCGCGGCGGCCGTGGGGCTCCTGGTGCTGCTCGGAGGCGGCCTCTTGCTCTGGCGGATGGGGGCCGCACCCGAGCCCCCGCGGGCCCCCGCTACGACTCCGTAGGGCCGGCGTCCTCACCCCACACGTTCACGAAGCTCGAGCGGCGCGCCCGGGCTCACCGGAGGGTTCGTGGCGTGGATGCGCAAGGGCTGGCCGGGCTCGGCGGTGAGCAGGAAGAGCGCGTCACGGTCCTCGGGGCCCACCCACCACCGGTCGCGTCCGGCGGACGTCACGGACACGGGGCGAGGCCATTCCCCTTCGAGCGTCTCGAGCACCTCGAGCCCGGGCAGGGACACCAGGAGCATCTTGTCCTGGACGAAGAGGGCCGCCCGGTCCGCATCGAGGACACATATCCCGGCCCCACCCCAGGTCAGCTCATCCTCGTCCTCATCGCTGTCACTGCGCGGGAGGGAGCCGAGCAGGGTTCCGTCGAGCGCGAAGTGGAGGAGCCCCGTCAGCCTGTAGTTGACGATGAGCAGCAGGAGGACGCCGTGCGGCGTGGCCAGGGCCCTCCAGAGGTCCTGCTCATGGCCCGGCTCCACCTGGAGTGCTCCTTCCGGCTGAGTCGCGCCCGAGCGGAGCACGTAGACGCGGCCCCGGCCCTTCTCCACGACGGTGATGCCGAAGGGGCTGCTGTCGAGGAGCGCCCCGTCAGGCGACTCCGGAAGTGGGAGCCCCTCGGAGTATCCGTACCCGTGCGTGGCGGACACGGGGGCGGGAAGGGGCATGGGCTCCCACTTCTGCCCGGACCCATCGGTCGTGAAGAGGGTGGTCAGGGCGAGGTTTCCGTCCACCTGCGCTCCGATGAGCCGGTCTCCATCGGTGGTGAGATCGAAGCACTCCCTCGGAAAAGCCTGGGCGGGAGTGCTCGCATCGGCTCCCACGGAGAAGACACGCCCCTCTCCATTCCCCACCCAGACGTCCTTCGCCTCGTCGAGCGCGGCGAGCACCACGGGCGCGGAGGGATGACCCGGCGAGTCCGCTGCCAGCTCCCGGCGAACACCCTCGGCTCCGTGGACGACGATGAGTCGCTGCGGATTGATGTCGAACAACCACGCTCCACGAGACAGGAGACGACGCGTCGGGTGCATGGCCTCGCAGCATACCGTGCGAGCGCGCTCCTGCTGTTGTCTCGGTCCGCTCGCCTCACTGCGGACGAACCAGGGTCATGCCGGACATTTCGCGAAAGAGCGTCGGGACGGTGCCTCGCGGGCCTCGACGGCAGGTGGGCGGGAGCCAATACTGCGAGAATGCTCACGGTCCATGGCTTTGGCCGCGTCAACTCGAAGGTGGTGGGGCTCACGAGGGATCTGCGCGTCCTGTGGGCGCTCGAGGAGCTCGGCGTGCCCTATCGGGTCCACGGCGTGGACCATCCCGCGGGGGAGCTCGGGAGCGAGGAGTTCCGGCGGATGAACCCCTTTGCCCAGGTGCCGGTGCTCGAAGACGAGGGCTTCGTGCTCACCGAATCAGGCGCCATCCTGTTGTACCTCGCGGAGAAGACGGGCCGGTTGATGCCCGCGGACTTCCAAGGCCGCGCCCAGGTGATGCGGTGGTGCTTCGCCGCGCTCAACAGCGTCGAGCCTCCGCTGTTCCAGTTGGTGATGATCGACCTGTTCGGCGCCGCGGACCCCACTGGCGCGCAGCGGCGTCCCGGGGTGGTCCAGTATGCCGAGCGCGTGCTGGGCGCGGTGGAGGCCTGGCTGGAGGGCCGTCCGTATCTGGCTGGCGAGGCGTTCACCGTGGCGGACATCCTGATGGTCACCGTCCTGCGTGAGGTCCGCAACGCGGGCGTGCTGGAGGGCTTTCCGAGGGTCTCCGCCTATCGCGAGCGCTGTGAGCAACGGCCCGCATGGCAGCGGACGCTGGATGCCTATGAGCAGCGTCTGGGCGTCCCGGCGGGCAGCGCGCGTTAGCTTCGCGCCGCGATTATCATGACGTGAGCACCCTGGCGTGATGCTCCCTCGCGGGGAGCGGACCTGCCGACTGAGCGAGGACAGCCCTTGGAGTCACGACACCTCTCCGCACCCGCCTGGTCGGCATTCAAGTCCTGGCTGCTCAAGCTGACCGGCGTTCCCGTCTCCCGCCTCCGGCTGCTGACAGGAGGCTGTCCCTCGGAGGAGCTGCCCGCGCTCGCGAAGGAGCTCAAGCGCGTACGGGCCGACTTCAAGAAGCGCCCCAACGAAGTCTCGGCCCCCGCGGACGAGGGGCTCCGGAAGGACTACGCGGCGCTCGGCGTGCCCTGGTCCGCGTGGAGCGAGGTGGCGAGCGAGGTCCAGCGTGACTTGAAGCGCAACCGCTACGCGCGCTGGACAGGTGTGGATGCGCTCGAGTTCCCCGAGGGGCCTGCCTTCGGCGACCTGGTGACGGTCGTGTTGTTCGGAGGCGTGGAGCAGGCACGCTCCCATCTGCTGCGTCGCGCGTCGCGCTCCGCGGGCTCTTTGGAGGCGCTGTGGTGCCGCTGGCTCGGAGGGGCGCCGCTCGAACCCGAGGCACTGCGCGCCTTCGCGGGCGCACCGGAGCAGCTCGCCGAGCCCCTCTACACGCCGGATATTGAAGAGCTGCTGCCGCTGTACTTCGTGGAGCCCGACGCCGTGCGCGCTGAACGAGCGCTGGAGGTCGTCGCAGGCAAGCTGGGGCAACCACTGTTGGACTTCCTTCGCTCCCTGCTCGGCTTCTGGAGGAAGGAGACTTCAACGGAGGAGGTGAGGGCGCGCTTCGATGCGTTCGTCGCGTCCGTCCCTCCCTCGAAGGTCGCTCAGCTGTGCGCGCCCGCCTCTCTGTACGGCCGATACGTCGAGGCGCTCCCGGCTCACGCGTTGCTGGAACAGGTGGGCGCGCGTCTCGAGCGCATCGCCGTGCCCGCCAGGGTCGCGGACGTCGTGCCCGTGATGGAGGCGCTCACCGCGGTCGAGGAGTTGGCGGCGATGGGGCTGGGCCTGCGCGTGGAGCAGGTGCCTGGGAAGGTCCTCCTCTCCGCGCAGGAGCCGGAGACAACGGGCGGGGACGAGTTCCTGTAGCGCCGACGCGGCCTCAAGGGAGGTTCGCGCGAACGAATCGCACTCGCTCTGGAATCGAGGTCCGGGGAAGAGGAAGCAGCTCGTAGCCGAGGCGTGTGTAGACGTCGACCATCGAGCGATACTTGCAGATACCCGATGACGTCGGGGATGCCTCGGTCCAGGATGACGGGAACGCCTCTCTCTCGCGCCTCCTGGTGGGAGCGCAGCTCCCAGCCCAGCATCAGCTCGGCGAAGGCCATCCGGTCGGCCCAGGGAAGGGCCGCGCCGCCAATCGCCACCTGTTGCTGGATGATGGCACGCCCCGCCTCGGGCATGTGCGCGAGCCCCTCCGCCGCCAGCGCCTCGATGAGACGGCTCTTTCCGGAGCCCGGGCCCCCGGTGATGACGTGCAGATGAACGGTCACGGTCTTCCTTGGTCGGAGAATGATGGAGTGGAGGCCCTTGGCGCGTCGCTCGTGTATATGCCCTCGCGTCTCTCTCCTTGGAATCGACATGAGCGCCTTGCCTGCCTGCCCGAAGTGCAACTCCGCCTATACGTACGAAGACGGTAGCCTCTACGTCTGCCCGGAGTGTGCTCACGAGTGGTCGACAGCCGCCGCGGTCGAGCAGGGGGAGGCGAAGCGCGAGGTGCGTGACGCCTACGGCAACCTGCTGCAGGACGGCGACAGCGTCACCGTCATCAAGGACTTGAAGGTCAAGGGTTCGTCGACGGTGGTCAAGGTCGGCACCAAGGTCCGGAACATTCGCCTCGTCGATGGGGACCACGACATCGACTGCAAGGTCGACGGCATCGGTGCCATGGGGCTCAAGTCGGAGTTCGTGAAGAAGGCGTAGGTATCGCCCATGGGCGATGCCTCTCCATCCATTGACGACGCGGGATTCGCCGTGGAGTCAGAGTCCGCCAGCCTGCTGGTTGGACGACCCCGGTAGGGTTTGTTGCGTGAGGCGAAGCGGGCGACGGGATTCGAACCCGTGTCGACGGTATGGGAAACCGTCATCCTGCCGCTGGACGACACCCGCGTTGCTGCGCTTCCAACGAGCTTGCGGGGAATCTACGGCGGAGCAGTTTCATCCCTGACTCCGCCCTGTCTTCCCCGCGCCTCGTCACGTTCCCGCGGTGGGGACGACCGCTGACAGGTTCACCAGGGTGTCGCGTCGCGTGCCGTGCTTGACGAAGTCCTGGATGCCGCGAGCCAGCGTCGCGGCCAGCAACCCCAGCAGCGGCAGGTGCGCGCCGCCCTCGCAGGTGGCCTGTCCGGCGGTGTCCTCGGCGTCCGGCGTGAATCGCTCGTCCCAGCGCACCAGTCCGAAGGTGCCATCCGCGCTCACCGCGCCGTGCACCAGCGGCTTGCCGGCCTCCCTCGCGAACGCGGAGAGCAGCAGGCGGCTGTCCTGGTTGTCGAAGCAGTCCACCACCAGGTCCGCGCCGCCGCACAGGGCCGCCACGTTGTCGCGGGTGACGCGCACGCCGAAGGACTCCGCCTTCACGCCGTGCAGGTTGAGGAGCTGGAGCTTGAGCGCCTCGGCCTTGTTCTTCCCCACCGAGGGCTTCACATAGGCCTGCGAGAGCAGGTTCTTGGACTCCACGCGGTCGAA
Organism: Myxococcus sp. AS-1-15; assembly: GCF_020037055.1. NCBI lineage: Bacteria > Pseudomonadati > Myxococcota > Myxococcia > Myxococcales > Myxococcaceae > Myxococcus > Myxococcus sp. AS-1-15. Next base: position 13,635 of record NZ_JAIQDF010000012.1, read on the forward strand.
GTCGACGAACACCAGCGTGGCCTCCAGGTTGCGGCACAGCACGGCCGCCTGCGAGCCGATGGCCCCCACGCCACAGAAGACGATGCGCATGACGTCACCTCACCGCGCGCCGAAGGGGACCTTGGGGCGCAGGTAGATGCGCTCGTCGCCGCGGGCGCCGCGGAAGCGGTCCACCATGAAGTGCTGGAAGGCGTCCTCGCGCAGGTGGGCCAGGTGCAGGCCGGGCACGCCACCCGAGCGCACCATCTCCGTGGCGATGCGGCGCACGTCGGCGTCGGAGACGGGGCGGTCCAGCTCCACCGGCACGTCCGCGGACATGCCGTCGTAGGTGATGTTCAGCGTGGCCATGGTGGGGCTCCTCGCGGGGCCCTCGTGGGACGCGGGAGCGCGGCCGACGGGGTGGCTCGCGGGACGCGGGCGGGCGCGGCTTCCTGACCGGGGGCGCCCGGGCGCTGGAAAGACGAGGGCCGGACTCCGCCGTGGAGACGGAGCCCGGCCCTCGGGGGCCGCGAGGGGGAGGGTCCTCGCGGCCGGATGCCTACTTCGAGCCTTCGCCGCTCACCGTCGTCGGCGAGGGTTCGGGCGGCGTGCTCACCGTGGGGGTGAGCGGCAAGGCGCCGATGAAGCCCGAGTACGCCATGCGGTTGGGCGTGCACTCACCCGCGCTGCGCACCTCGCCCTCGGTGGCGTTCTCGAACAGCGCGCTGGCGACGGCGTCGGGGGTGGCCTGGGGGTTGAGCTCCAGCCAGAGCGCGGCCACGCCCGTCACGTGCGGCGCGGCCATGGAGGTGCCGCTCAGGATGCGCGTCTGGAAGTCGCCGTAGTGCCAGGCGGAGGTGATCTTGTTGCCGGGCGCGAAGACGTCCACGCAGTCGCCGTAGTTGGAGAAGTGGGCGCGCTTGTCGCTCGTGTCCGTGGCGGCCACGGTGATGGCCTCCGGCGCGCGGGCGGGCGAGTGCTTGCACGCATCTCCCGACTCGTTGCCGGCGGCGAGCACGTAGACGACGCCCGACGCGATGGAGCGGCGCACCGCCTCGTCGAGCGCCGGGTCCGTGTCGGTGCCCAGGCTCATGTTGGCCACGGCGGGCGACTTGTGGTTCTTCGTCACCCAGTCCACGCCCGCGATGACGCCGGCCGTGGTGCCGCTGCCATCACAGCCGAGCACCCGGACGGAGTGCACCGTGGCGTTCCTCGCCAGCCCGTAGGAGCTGCCCGCGGCGGTGCCCGCCACGTGCGTGCCGTGGCCATGGCAGTCATTGCCCTTCATGCTGTCGCCGATGGCGTCGAAGCCGACGGAGGCCCGGCCGCCGAACTCCTTGTGGGAGAAGCGCACGCCGGTGTCCAGGATGTACACGTGCACCCCCAGCCCGGTGGCGTTGTACATGTAGAGCTTGTCGAGCGGCAGCTGCCGCTGGTCCACCCGGTCGATGCCCCACGTGGGCTTGGGCTGGCTCTCGCGGATGGACACCACGCCGTTCTCCTGGACGAAGGCCACGGCGGAGTCCTGCGACAGCGCGCGAGCCTGCTCCTCCGTCATCCGCGTGGCGAAGCCGCGCACCGCGTGCTCGTACACGGAGAACGCGGTGCCTCCGTACTTCGTGGTGAGGCCCTGGGTGAGCTGGGCCACGGCGAGCGGCTCCAGGCTGGCCTCGGGCTCCTTGAGCACCACCACGTACTCGCCCGGCACCTTCTTGCTCACCTCGACGAACTTCTCCCGAGGCGGCGCGAGGAGCGCGGCGGTGGCCGTCGCGTCCCTGCAGGTGGGCCGGCTGCTCGAGCAGCCCCCCAACAATGCCAGTCCACCCATGGCCAGCGTCATCGCTGTCGTGCGTCGATTCATGGCTCATCCCCCTGCACTGGGTCTCCCCGAATGATACGGATGGACTTATAAATCGGCTTAATCCTGATTGTGTCCCGAGGGATGAGACAGTCGTCTGTCATTGAACGAAGCGCGGAATGCCGACATGGGGGCGTATTGCCTACCAGGCGCGCGCGGTGGTTCCCCACCAGTAGAGGGAGGCCTCCAGCGGATGCTGATGTGGTTTTTCGAGCATCGGACGGATGCCCATCTCCCGCGCGGTGTTGCGCAGGTCCGCGTGCCAGTCCTGATGCTCCGGGGACAGTCGCGTGGCGGCGATGGCCAGGGCGCTGGCGCCCACGGAGTAGCCGCCCTGGAGCAGGGGACCACTGGCGGAGTCCTCCTTGCCCTTCACGCCGCGAGGCCATTCCCGACAGGCCGCGAAGGGGAGCAGGGCACCTGCTGGGTGGTCACAGTGTCCCTTCACCAGCGCGGAGGTGAAGGTGGCGGCGGAAGGGTGCGCGCCCATGGCCAGGAAGGCGCCCGTCCACGCCAGGGTGGTGCCGCGAGGCAAGGGCTCCACGGGCTTGCCCCGCGCATCGACCTTCGTGGGAAAGCCCGAGGGCAGGGCCGCGAGCTCCACCAGTCGGGCGGTGAGGCGCTCACCCATCGCGAGCGAGGCCGCGTCGCCGCGCAGCCGTCCGTGGAGGAGCAGCCCCGCGGCGGCGGGCGCGCTGTCACACGGCCAGATGGACTTGCCGAAGGAGGGCAGCAGGAGCTGTCGCTCCAGTGCCTCGACCAGCTGGTCGGCCAGCGCGTCGAACAGGGCGGTGCTTTGCGCGTCGGACACGCCCGCGCGCTCCATGCCCGCGAGCATCAACAGGACGTAGCCCCGGTACAGCACGCTGCGCGGAAGCGAGTGTCCCTGGACGACGGTGACGCCGTCCCGCAGGAAGGGCGCGCGGGCCCGTGTGAGGGCGTCGTCGAGGAGCGCCTTCAGTCGCCTGGGAGTCTCGGGCAGGGGGCTCCCCGCGAGGGACCTCTGGACGAGGATGAAGGACAGGTGTCCGTCACACAGGAGCTGCGCCTCCACGAAGCGGCGGCTCGCGTCGCCCAGGAGTCGGGGCTCGCAGCCTCGTCCGAGGATTCTCCGCTCCAGTTGCGCCAGGGACGGGGCCGACGGGGCCTCCGTCGGTGGGGTGTCCGTGAGGCCGGCCTCGCTCGTACCGAGCGCGAGCAGGAGCAGTGGCAGGAGCGGGGAGGGCATGCGTCCCACAGGGGAGCATGGTGGCGCCGGGCCGTGGGCGACGGGGTCCTCACCGGTCGCCGAGCCGGTGGGAGTGGTCGCTCCCACCGGCTGGACGGCGTGGCCTCAGGGGCCTTCGCGCTGGACCTTCAAGTCACTGAAGCGGCCTTCACGCTCCAGCCGCCAGAGGTCCTCATCGGTGACGAAGGGTTGGCCGAGCAGCTCGCGCGCGCGTTTGACCTTCGCGAGCAGCACCGGGTCCAACACGGGCGTGCTGTTCTCGCGCGTGGGGCGGGGAGGCGGTCGCATGATGGAGAAGGTCCCCCGCGCGGGATGTCCATCCTCGGTGGTTCCCTCGAGCAGATAGGTGACGTGTGTCACCGAAGCCTCGGCGCGGGTGTCGAGCGCCACGGGGACCTCCACGTCCTGGCCCACGGGGAGCAGGTCCACGCCCAGGCTCACCTCGGCGGTGTCCTCGGGAAGCGGCGGTGCATCGGCCTCCGGGACGAGCGAGCGCAGCGCCGTCACCCGCTCCAGCCGCACCGGACGCTTCCAGCGGTGGGACAGCTGGAAGGTCTGACGGACCACGCCCTGCGCGTCCTCGACGGGGAAGCGCGGCGAGCCCACCGCGAGCACCGTGACGATGCCTTTCTTGGCGAAGTTCTCGAACGTCGTATCGAGGAGCTGGAGCGAGGAGCGTCCCGCCGCCTTCTTCCCGGACGCATCGAACGCCTCCACCTTCACCAGGTGCTGCGAGTACAGCGCCGCGGGCCGCATCGGGTCGGGGCGCAGCGAGTGCGTCACCCGGGGCGCGCTCGTCGTCACGGTGTGACGGTCGTCGAAGGTCCAGACGAACTTCACGGGGGCGAAAGGCGTGGGCGCGGCGCCGGCCCGGGGACGCTCCAGGATGCGCGCGAGGAACTCGAACTCCTCCTCCGTGTTGGGCGCGCGTCGGGAGAAGATGTCCACCTGTCGCTCCGGCTCACAGTCCTTCACCGTGTACCGGGGCACGCGCGCCTGGGTGGCGACGTTGTCCTTGCCGAACACCGTCACGGTGGGCAGCTCGTACGTCCCATCCGCCATCCGCCAGACCCGCAGGGGCACGCGCAGGCCGCTGCCCGCGCCGATGGTGGCGTGCAGGTGGGTGTCGTCTCCGTCCGGCGAGTGGGCGCGGACGCTGATGAGGTTGTCCTCGCCGGAGCAGACCTCCCGCTTCTCCACCGTCACCTCGTCGATGAGGGGCGCGGGGACGCGAGGCGCGGCGGCGGGCCTCCGCGCGTGCTCGGTGCGCGAGGGCAACACCGCGGTGGTCCGCACCTCGGCGCGCGTGGGCGTGCCGTCGAGGGCGGGAGAGGGCTTGGGGCCGGGAGGTGTGTCCGGCTCGTTCGAGCGCAGCAGCACACCCGCCATCAGCGCCGCGATTCCCAGTCCGAGCATGAACGTCCTGCGTCTGCGCCACCGTGAGGGTTGCGTGGGAGTCATCCAGGGCTCCTGTCGATTCGAGCGACGCGTGAGGGCTCACTGCCAGCAGCCGTAGACGTTGCCGCCGGAGTTCCACTGGAGCTGATGGGAGTAGTCGCTGGCCCACAGCGTGACGTTGGACGGGTGTACGCCCCAGCCGCCGATGCGGTCCGGGCTGATGGAAGTGGCGGTGGCGTTGGGGTCGTCGCGCACCTGCCGCCAGATGACGCTGGTGCTGGTGTCGCAGCGGTTGGCGGACATGCAGTTGGCCACCTGGTTGCCGGCGTTGGTGCACACGTTCCAGAAGACGGGGCAGATGACGCTCAGCGCGACGTTCTCGAACCAGCCCAGCGACTCCTTGCACTGGCCATGCACGCCCCAGTGGACGGAGTTGGCCGCGTTGGCGGTGACCTCGTGCGGGTACGTGTACGGGGAGACGGCGCCCTTGCCCGCGTAGACGTGCGCGTAGGCGAGGAAGGTGGAGCACACCATGCCGTTGTTGGCCGCGTTGCCCGGAATCTCGTGCGCCGCCTCCAGGTCCCGGTACTGGAACAGCGAGTAGGGCACGCGTGAGCCGTTCCACAGCGGCCGGTCGATGCGCTGGCTTCCATCGACGCGCGAGACGTCGCTGACGTACGGGTGGTTGAACCAGAGGCTGTTCGCGATGCGGGCCGCGCCCGCGGGGTCGCCCAGCTGCCACGCCGTCCAGTCCGGCCCGTGGCCGTTCGCATCGTAGAGGTAATGGTAGATGCCGCCCTGGTTCACCTGCTCCAGGCCCGGGTAGCCGTACTGGAGCTGCGACGCGACGAGCGGTGTTCCACAGACGGTGGGCCAGTTGTTCTGGGCCGGGTCCTTCATGGTGGCGTGGGTGACGCCGCCGGTGGGGCCGTGGGAGAGCATGGAGTGCGTACGGAACTCGCCAATCGCATCAATGACGTTGCGGATGGGCCCGTCGTTGCTGCGGCTGAACACCACCGCGCCGTTGGGGGCGTTCCACCCGGCGGCGGTGTAGCCACACTCCGAAGCGGCGGCGGGAAGCGATGCTCCCAGCGCGGATACCGCGAGACAGCCTGCGAGGACTCGACGCATCAGATACTCCCGGACATGCGACGCTCCCGTGGGCCGGCCCTCTGGTGTCCCAGGCGCGGCGCGAAGCAGAGGTCCGTGGGAGCGGCTTCACCGATGCCTGGGAGGCTGCACGGTAGGCACGGCGGCCGTGTATTCCATGCTGGACCTGGAGGGCAGTGCGACGGGGGACAGGGGCTTGCCCCAGGAGTCGGTGGGAGCGTTCGAGAGTCCACGCCCAGGACGTCCTCGGGTGACCTCCTGGGTTGCGGTCGCGGTGCGGGGACGCATCCTCGGGGCAGGCGAGAGGAGTCGTGTCACACATGGAACTGTCAGCTCGGATGCATCGCTGGGACGTCACGCCGACGGAGGCCGTTGCGCTCCAGCGCGAGCTCCGGGAGCGGGTGGTGCTCCAGCCCCCACCGGGCCTGAGGGTGGAGCGCGTCGCGGGCGCGGACGTGTCCACGGAGAAGGGGCGGGACACGGGCTTCGGCGGAGTCGTGGTGCTGGACGCCGGCGCGCTCGTGCCCGTGGCCCAGGCGGGTTCGGCGGTGACCCTCGGGTTTCCGTATGTGCCGGGGCTGCTCTCGTTCCGGGAGCTGCCGGTGGTCGCCGTCGCGTGGGAGCGGCTCTCGATGCGGCCCGACGTCCTCATCTTCGACGGGCACGGCATCGCCCATCCGCGACGGCTGGGCATCGCGAGCCACGGTGGGCTCCTGTTCGGCATCCCCTCCATCGGGTGCGCCAAGTCCCTGCTCGTCGGCACGCACGGCAAGCTTGCGGACGCGCGTGGCTCCACGTCGCCCATCATCCACAAGGGCGAGGTGGTGGGCATGGCGGTCCGCACGCGCAAGTCGGTGCAGCCCGTTTACGTCTCGCCGGGGCACCTGATGGACCTGCCCACGGCGGTGGAGCTGGTCCTGCGGGCGAGCCCGAAGTACCGCGAGCCGGAGACGACGCGTCACGCGCACCGGATGGTGAACGCGCTGCGCCGCGCGGACGGCGAGGCCGCGGAGCTGGAGTGAGACGACCTCCCTGGATTTGACCGACGGCCCGACGACCTCTATGTCCAGAGTCCTCGAGATGGGGACGGTTCCGGGCGCGAGCACGGCCCGGGCGGACGTGTCCCCGGCCACCTGGCGCGAAGAGGGCGTGGGCGCTCTCGTGAGGGTGGCGCAGCGAAGGTGGGGGTCGCCCGTGGGAGCGTCGATGCGGAGGTTGTCATCCCCGTGGAGTGAGCTGGCGTCGCATTACCCCGTCGTCGTGGTGGGGTCGGGGTATGGCGGCGCCATCACCGCCAGCCGGCTCGCCAGGGCGGGGCGCCAGGTGTGCGTGCTGGAGCGGGGCCGCGAGCTGCAGCCGGGGGACTACCCGCGCACGGAGGCGGACTTCGCCCAGGAACTCCAGGTCCACCTGGAGGCGGAGAGCAACGTCGACCTGGGCCGCGCCACCGCCCTGTTCGAACTGCACCGGGGCGGCGACGTGGCGGTGGTGTCGGGGTGTGGGCTGGGCGGCACGTCGCTCATCAACGCGGGCGTGACGCTGCGGCCGGACCCTCGCGTGCTCCAGGATTCACGCTGGCCGGAGGCGTTCCGTGAGGACGTGCCCGGGCTCCTGGAGGATGGCTTCACGTGGGCCGAGCGCATGCTGCGGCCCACGCCCTATCCGGAGTCCTCGCCGCGCCTGGCCTCGCTGGCGGCCATGGAGCGCGCGGCCCGTCGCATGGGCGGCACCTTCAAGCGCCCCCCGCTGGCGGTCTCCTTCGAGGAGCAGGTGAACGACGCCGGCGTGAAGCAGGGCGCGTGCACGCTGTGCGGGGACTGCCTCACCGGCTGCAACCAGGGCGCGAAGAACTCCGTGCTGATGAACTACCTGCCGGACGCGCATCGCCACGGCGCGAAGGTCTTCACCGAGGTGTCCGTGCGCTACCTGGCGCGCGACGGGAATCGCTGGCGCATCTACTACCGGCCGATGAACACCGGTCGCGAGCGCTTCGAGGCGCCGGACCTGTGGCTGACGGCGGACCTGGTGGTGCTCGCGGCGGGCACCATGGGCACGGCGGAGATCCTGATGCGCTCGCGCGCGCTGGGGCTGTCGCTGTCGAAGCAGCTGGGCCAGCGCTTCAGCGCCAACGGGGACGTGATGGCCTTCGGCTACAACACGGACGTGCCCGTCAACGGCGTGGGCCACGGCGTGAATCCGCCGGAGGGCCGCGAGCCGGTGGGCCCCACCATCAGCGGCATCATCGACGAGCGCGCGACGGCCCGGCAGGAGGACGGCATGGTCATCGAGAACGGGGCCATGCCGGGCGCGTTCGGCAAGCCGATGCTGGCGCTGCTGTCCGCCGCGGCCGCGGTGGGCGGCGAGGACATGGACTCGGGGCTGAAGGACAAGCTGGAGGAGCTGGCCCGGGTGGCGGACAGCGCGGTGCGCGGCCCGTACCACGGGGCCATGCGCAACACGCAGACCTTCCTCGTGATGTCCCACGACGCGGGCGTGGGCGAGCTGCGCATGGAAGGGGACCGGGTGCGGGTGCACTGGCCGGACGTGGGCACGCAGCCGGAGCTCGCGCGCGTGGACCAGCGGCTGCGCGAGGCCACCGCGGCCCTGGGCGGCACCTTCGTGCGCAACCCGCTGTGGAACCGGCTCACCGGACACGAGGTCCTGTGCACCCATCCGCTCGGAGGCTGCGTCATGGCGGAGCACGCGGGCGCGGGCGTGGTGGACCACGAGGGACGCGTCTTCTCCCGTCATGAGGGGAGCGAGGTCCACGAGGGGCTCTACGTCAGCGACGGCTCGGTGATTCCGAGGTCCCTGGGGACCAACCCGCTGTTCACCATCTCCGCGGTGGCCGAGCGCTCCGTCGCGTTGCTGGCGCGTCGGCGAGGCTGGCACATCGACTACACGCCCGCGCTGGAGGCACCCGCGGCCGAAGCGCGGACGCCGGTGGGCGTGCGCTTCTCCGAGACGATGTACGGCCACGTGTCCGGCGCGGTGCATGAGCATGAGCTCGTCGCGGGAGACCCGAAGCGCGAGGGCGCCACGCGTCTGCGCTTCGTCGTCACGGTGGAGACGCGAGACCTGGAGCGCACGCTCGAGGACCGGCTGCACCCGCTGGCGCTCTCCGGCATGGTGGAGGCCCTGGCGTTGTCGCCCCGGCCGCTCGTCGTGGAGGGGGGCGAGCTGCACCTGATGACCCAGGAGGGCGCACGTCCTGGCGGGCGGCGGATGCGCTACCTGCTGCCGCTCGTCGCCGAGTCGGGTGAGCGCTTCTTCCTGGATGGGTACAAGGACGTCCACGACGATGCGGGCTTCGACCTGTGGGCCGACACCACGCGGCTGCTCGTGTCCGTGTACCGGGGCATGGACATCTCGGGCCCCTGCGTCGCGCGCGGCGTGCTGTCACTGGACCCGGCGGACTTCGCGAAGCAGCTCTCCACGTTGCGCGTACTCGGCGCGCGGGACGCGGTGGGCCAGTGGCAGACACTGCTGCGCTTCGGCCGCTTCTTCTTCGGCGCCCTCTACGACACCTATGTGAAGAAGGCCGCGTAGCGGGCGGGGAGCCGGCGGCCTGTTCCGCCGTGCCAGCGGGTGGTGCTCCTCCCGTGCGCCGTGGGCAACCTGACCCCACGAAGGCACTCTGGGAGGACACGGCCATGGCGGACAAGCGGGAGCGCGAAGGGCAGGAGTCTTCTTCGACGGACGGCTCGAACGAGCGAGGCGGTCTGCCCATCGAGGTCCGCCGCGCCCGTCGGAAGGAGGCGCACGCGAGCCAGCACTACGCGGCCTTCCTGAAGCACCTGTGCGAGCGGGGCGGCATGTCGCCCTCGGTGGCCGAGAAGGCCGCGGTGTCCGTGCTCTGCGCGGTGGAGCAGCGCATCACCCAGGGCGAGACGCAGGACCTGGAGGCTCAGCTTCCCAACAAGCTGACGCTGCTGCTGCACCGCTGCGAGCGCCACGAGGACGAGCTGCCCAAGGGCTTCGGCCGCGAGGAGCTGCTCGCGCGCGTGGGCGAGGACCTGGCGCTCAACCCGGAAGCGGTGGAGCCCGTGGTCCGCGCGGTGCTCAACTCCGTGCGGGCGCAGATTTCCGAGGGCGAGGCCGAGGACGTCATGGACCAGCTCCCCGAGGACCTCAGGGAGCTGTGGCGACGTCCCAGCTGACGTCAGGCCCGCGCCATCGGCGTGTAACGCATGCCGGAGATTTCGCGCAGGGGACCGGTCCACCAGGGCTCCTCGGACACCCAGACGTCGCGGCCGTCCTCGCGGGCCACCATGCCGCCGGGGGCCACGACGGAGAAGCGGGGGGCGCGTCCGAGCGCCTCGGTCAACGCGGCCATCGTCGTCTCGTCCTCCTCGGAGAAGCCGAGTGGACCCTCGGGGTGGCTGTGCGTCACCTCCACCAGCTCCTCACGCCAGTACCAGATGGCCTCCCAGCGCGCGCGGGAGTCAGGCAGCAGCACGGGGCTGTCGGAGGCCTCGCACCACAGCACCTCCTCGTCCCGTCCGATGAGCAGGCACACCTCATGCGACGACATGGTTCCTCCTCTCTTCGCGTGTCACGCGTGCCGGGTGATGACCAGCACGTCCGTGTCGATGGCCTCGCGGATGACCGAGGGCAGGCTCTCCAGCGTCACCTCGCTGTCCGCTCCCGCCAGGCACACGCCCGCGTCCAGCACCTGGAGCGTGCGCGCGTCCACGATGGAGACGAACCGCTCCCCCATGAAGCTGAACGTCACCTCCAACTGGTTCCCCGCCATGCGACGATGATGAAGCAGCCGCGCTCCCGCGCCCCGCAGCGCCACCTCCGCGCGGGAGTGGTCTCCCACTGGCGCGCCCCGGCCCCGTGACATGTCGCCCGACAGCACCCGTCGACGGGCCTCCTGGGCCAGCTCGGAGGCGCGGACCGTCTGCGCGTCGAGCCACGCTCGCTGCTGCTCGGCCACGCGCCGCGCCTCGAGCGCCCGCTGGTGGACCCGCCGCTCCTCCGCCAGGGCGCGCAGGCACGACTCCGCCTCCGGACGGCCCAGCTCAGCCACCCTCAGCACCCGCCCTCGCGTCTCCGCGGGGGCGAAGCGGATGTCCAATGTCCTCGACGCGGCCTCCAGCAGCGCATAGCCGAACGCCGCGCGCAGCGGAGCGCTCACGCCCTTCACCGACGCGAGCGGCCGTCCCTCCTCCAAGGCCCGACGCGCGGCGTCCTCCGCCTCGCCCTCGAACTCCACGCCGTCGAACAGCAGCGCGCCGTCGTGCCAGCGCCGCGCGCTCACGAGCGCGAGCGGTGACGGCTCGTCCTCCGGCATCAGCTCCAGGGGCCGTGCCACCGCGCCCTCGAGCACCAGGCGCGCTCCCCAGACATGGCCGCGCACCCGTGGCAGCGCCTCCAGGCCCTCGGGCCCGGCGGGCTCACGGGCGGTGGCCTCGCGCCCCTTCAACTCGAAGCGCCACCACCCCGGGGCCACGGGGGTGGTGACACGGAGGCGTCGCGTGGCGGTGTCCACGGTGCCGCCGCCCAGATACGGCAGCACCGCCGACTCCACCTTCCCGAGCAACTTCCGGTAGTCCACGACGCCTCCTTGCCTTCACCGCGACTTCGCGCTCACGCCACCTTCAACAGCGGCGTGCGCATCACCCGCTCGACCCAGCCGGACTGGCTGGCACCGGGCAGCGTCGGCGCGTCCAGCAGCGCCTTGAGCACCCGGGGGACCTGGTAGGGGTCCGCGAACTGGTCCACGTTCACCTCGCTGAAGGGCACCCGCAGCTGGCTCGCGCACGTGCGCACCGTGTTGCCACGGCCACCCGCCACGCTCACCAACAGCGCCATCGCCGCCACCGGGAAGCCGACGTCGCGGAACGCCCGGGCGAACTGGTCGCCCGCCTCGCCCGCCTCGTCGCCCACCACGATGACCACCAGCTTCGCCCCCTCCGGCACCCTCATGCCGTCCCGGTGCAGCGCGTGCACGCCGGCCGCGTGCGTCGTGCCACCCGAGGCCTTCAGCCCCGCGAGCATGTGCTGCACCGCCGTGCGGTTGGAGGCCTTGGGCCGGAGCACGGTGCCCATCGTGTCGAACGCCGCGATGTGCAGCTTCTCCATCGGGAAGCCCGCGAGGATGCGCGCGAGCGCCTCCTTCGAGTTCTCGATGGCCCCGTCCATGGAGCCCGACTTGTCGATGAGGAACATCACCCGCACGTCGGTCTCCGCCGTCGCCTCCGCCACCGCCTGTCGTGCCGCGTTGTCGCTCGCCTCCTCCAGCTTCTGGCGCAGCACCTCGCTGCGCACGTTCTTCGCGATGTTGAGCGCCCGCTGGTCCGTCGCCGTCTGCACGGCCTTCTCCCAGCGCGCGCGCACCGTGGGCTCCGCGAGCAACCCCAGCTCCTCCAACGTGGGCGTCATCAGCCGCAGGTCGCGGTCCGACAACGAGGGCAACAGCGCCGCCATGATGGCCGGCGTCATCCCCACGTCCTTCGGCAGCCGACCCACGACCTCCTTGTAGGAGAGCCGCTCGGAGTCGATCCACTCGCAGATCTCCGCCTCGGACAGCCCGTCGAAGCGCTCGCGCTTGACCAACGTCAGCCCGCTCAGGCCCACCGTGCGGTGCCCGCCCTCGGCCTGCTTCTGCTTCCAGCCGAGCACCTCGAAGAAGCCCTGCGTGAGCGGCTTGTAGCCCGCCTTGCGCGCAAGCTTCTTCAACGTCTCCTTGTAGCCGGCCTTCATCAGGCCCTGGAGCATCGACAGGTTGGACTCCCGCGCGGCCAGCCACCTGGACGCCACGCGCTTCCAGCGGCCCATGGGCGGCTTGCGCGACGCCGGGTCCCCGAAGCCCGCCTGCCGGTTGAGGCTGGCGATGTCCGGCAGCTCGAGCAGCTCCGCCACCCGCAGCACCGCCTTGGGCGTGAGCATGCGCGTGGACTTGCGCTCGTAGTGCAGCACCATGGCCTCGCCGATGGAGCGGTAGTCGTCGTCGTGGAACGCCACCTGGCCGTCGTCACCGCGCACCGGCTGGCCCGCGTGCTGCTGCACCAGCATGAGCGCGCACGTGGCCACCTTCAGGTCACGCCAGTCCGTCTGCGTCAGCGCGTACGACGCGAAGTGCGCCATCAGCTCTGAGTTGAGCTGGTGGATGTCGAGCAGCTGCCGGTAGAGCTTCACCGCCGCGGGCACGAAGAGGCCCGGCTTGACGGGCTTGCCCACCGCGCGCTGCGCCGGCGTGGCGTGCGCCGCGGCCACCCACGTGCCACCCACGTCCAGCCCCGGACGGTTGTGCCACAGGTGGGCCGAGCCACTGAGCACCAGGTCCAGGAGCTTCTCGGCGGGGCCTCGCTGGGACTCGGGCAACAGCTGCGTGTTCGGGTTCGTCGACATGGGGAGTCCCCCTTTCGGGACGTGCGGCGGGTCAGGCGCGGGGCGGACCTCGAGCCCGACAGGGCCCTGGGAGTGCACCGCGCGTGGAGCGCACGGGGGGCGTCAGGTGCACGAGGCACGGCCACCCGCGCGAAGCTGGGAGTGAGGAGGAAGGAAGGTGCGCCCGAGTGACGAGGCCGGTGATGCTGGATTGAATGTCCAGTGTTCTACCGTTGAACTACGGAGCCTGACGGCCCCGGCGGGATTCGAACCCGCACCTCTCATTGCGTGTCTGGCCCTGTCGGCCGGGCGCGAGGCTTTTCAGTCGGAGTCGACGCGTCGGTGACGGGTGCTCACGAGTAGACGCACACGTCGCCATGCACCGGGAACTTCGCCACGTCCTTGCCGCCCCGGTATGTCTTCCGGGCCGGCACCGAGACGAGCTCCCACGTCGGCAGCACCACCGCCGTCAGGGAGCGTCCGTAGACGCACCCCGTGTCGATGCCCACCGCGTGCTCGGTGACGAGCGGCTGGTCGAACACGGTGTGTCCGAAGATGACCCGCTCCGGGCCCTTCCAGTGGTGGGTCCAGAACGTCCACCCCGCCGGTGCCTTGGAGGGCCAGTAGCTCTTCTTCGCGGGCGGCTGGATGCACTGCGCGTGGAGCAGGTGGTACGGGGCCTGCGCCTCCACGGGCAGGCCGGGCATCATCCCGGCGTGGACGACGACGGCGTTGTGCTCGGGCAACCTCAGGTAGTGGGGCAGCCGGGCCATCCACTCGTAGTGCTCGGGCTCGAGCACCTGCCGGGTCTCCAGGTGGTCGGGATTCAGCCGCTCGGCGGCGCGGTGGCGCTGCTGCAGCGTCGTCTCCTCGTGGTTGCCCAGGATGGCCTCGTGCCGCATGGCCAGCTCCACGCACTCCCGGCGCTTGGGCCCCCGGTCCACCAGGTCCCCCGCGAAGATGACGCGGTCGCTGGAGGTGGCCCCCACCTTGGCGAGCAGCTCCAGGGCCTCGTCGTGGCAGCCGTGGAGGTCTCCGATGACGATGGTGCGGGGGGACATGACTGAGGGTTCCTTGGAAGCGGGAGGGTGGGCAGGCGCCCGGAAGCAATGCGGCCAGGGACGGGGGGCCCCCACGTTCCTGACCGGGAGATTCCCGTTCCCCCTCCCGGACGGCCCCGGGGATCATCCTGTCAGGAAGTCGGCGACCCGGGCGTCGGGCTTCGTGGGTGCCACGACTGTCCGGTCGTCCGGGTGGCCTGGGCACCCCTGCTCCACTCGGAGGCTGCCTGCGGATGCCAACGTGGTACCTTGCCGCGCGACATCCCTGTAATCCCATCTCCCGGGGCGGGTCTCCGGGCACAGCTCCCAGGTCCTTCCGGTGTTCGAGCAGCTCACGGATGACGAATTGTTCGCGGAGGTGGTCCGCCGCCGCGCCACGAACGAGCCCATTGGGGGCCCGCTCGGAGCGTTGGTTCAGCGGTGGAGCCGGCCTGCCCGGTACGTCATCAGCAAGATTCAGGCGAGCTACGGTCGCGGTTCCCCAGCGGACGGCGACGAGCTCTATCAGGACGCGGTCGGCAAGTTCCTCGACCGAGGGCTGGACCAGTTCCGTGGCATCTCCCAGCAGATGCCGGGCCGGAGTGCGTCTCCCAAGACGTTCTTCCTGCGCATCGTCAAGCACGTGGCCATCGACTTCTACCGGCGGCACCGCGAGGAGCTCGCGGCGCCCTCGTCGGACCCCGATGACGTCATGGAAGAGCCGCCTTCCGAGCGGGCTCGCGCTGTCGAGATGGGCAGGAGGACGGAGGAGCGCGCGGACGCCCAGGAGCTGTACTGGGCCGCGTTCGCACGGCTCCAGCAGGAGCACCCCAAGGAGGCCTCGGCATGGGAGCTGTATCACCACGAGGACGTGGAGGATCACGAGGAATGCGCGCGTCGGCTGAACATCACCGTGGTCAATTCCTACAAGCGCGTCAGTCGCGCGCAGGCCTACTTGAAGCTCTACCTGCTGGATCTCCAGCGCGAGTCGCCACGAGGGGAGGAAGCGTGAGCCTCCTTCCCGGCCACACCCCGGGGTATTCAGGAGGAATGAAGTCATGAAGACCGAAGCCATGTCCCGCTCTGCCGCCCGTCGCTCCCAGCTCACCGCCGCGAGTGTCCCCCCAGGAGTCGTCCTCGAAGCCGCCGGAGATTTGTTGAGGCGGGCGACCCAATGGGGGACCGAAGGTGTGGAGGCGGCCCTGCGGGGCCTCGGTCGACCGGAAGTGGAGACCTGGCTTCAGGCGCAGAAACCGCAGGCGCTCCAGCCCGTGCTGTTGAGGGCCGCGGAAGAGGCGATGGAGGTGGCGCTGGACGGGGGGGAGGAGGCCGAGGTGTGGCGCGCCTCGGCGCTGGAGGGCCTTGCCGCTCGTGACAGGGCCGCCTCGCAGGCATCTGCCCTCGCCGCCTGGGAGGGCCTGCATGGCGACTTGCAGGGGGATGCGGCGCGAAATCGAGACCGCTTCCTCGAGTCGCTCGGGAACCTGGACGCGCTGCTGCTTCCCAGGGCCCGTTGGTTCATTCCCCTCAACCCCGAGCGTCGCCAGGAGCAAGCGCTCCTCGAGCCCGCGGAGCAGGACAAGGCCTGGTGGTTTGGTGCCCGGGCCGGCTGCGATGACCTGGTGGCGACGTGGACCTCCGGCCCCCAGAGTCCGACCCCCCACATCCAGGGTTGCGCCGAGTGCCGCGCGGACATCGCGGACGCCGCGCCGGTGGATGCGCCTCCCCGTCGTCACCTCACACGGGATGATTTGTGGCGCTTCGACATGGGCCTGATGACGGCCGACGAGCGCGAGCGCGTGGACGCGCACACCGCGCGCTGTGGCGAGTGCGCCCAGGCGGTGCTGGCGCTGGGCGAGGGTGACGACGCGATTGAAGAGGCCCTGGAGATGGACGAGGGCGACGCGGGCGTGGCCCGGGCCGCGCGCTCGTCCCGCGCCCCGGTGTCGCAGCGCCCGTCCTCGGCGCGCCACCCGGAGCAGCGCGAGGTGCTGGAGGAGCGGCGCGACTTCCGCGTGGTGCTGGTGCGCGAGCGTCAGCGCGTGCGGCTCCTGGTGCAGCCCCTGGCGGGCAGGACGGTGACGGCGGCGGTGTTCCTGAGCCCCGGCCGGCCCTCGCTCAGGCCCACGAACGGGCCCGAGGGTTTGTCGTTCGATTTGTCCTCGGCCTCCGCCACCGGCGCTCGCACCGCGCACCTCTCGGTGCAGGCGGGCAATGACACGCTGGAGCGGGACTTCGCCTTCTGAGAGGAAGGCCCCGGCCGTCCCAGGGGCCGCGCGCGCGGCCCTCGGGACTCCAAGGGCCCACCGTCACGACTACTGCGGCGGAGCGGTGACGCTCGGTGTGTTGAGCGCCTCGCGGCTGCGGACGGGCGGCTGCGGGATGGGGAAGTTGCGCGGGGGGACGACGCGGCGGAAGCCGTTGTCGAGGAAGCTCAGCACGAGCTGCGCGGTGGGCGGGCGGGTGCTCAGCGCGGCGCCGCACACGTCGACGAGGTCCAGGACGCGCGGACCCTCGGTCGTCACATAGCGGTTGCAGGTGCTGTCCACCGGCGCGTCCTTGTCCCGCTTCAGCTGCCGCGTCAGCCGGCCCCACTTCATGGTGAGCGCGTCCGGGCTGAGCTGGATGCTGACGGGCTCCTCGCCCCAGCTGCCCTCGATGTGCGTGAGCGACGTGCCGGCCTTCACGCGGAGGTCCACCTGCCGCTGGCCGAAGGTGCCCGTCACGGCGATGCCGTGCTCGTAGATCTCCTCGGAGAGGATGCTGACCCAGACGCCGTCGTGGCGCCGCGTGTACGGCTTGGCCGCCGCGATGCGGCCGTTGTTGAACCAGATGTCACCCACGCGGCCCACGGGCAGTTGGTCGTTCTTCGCGACCGGCGTGGGCTCGTCCAGCCCGGCGGGGCCAGTGGAGGCCACCAGCGGGCGCGAGGCGAGCAGGTCCGTCACGGCGACCGACTCGTCCACCACCTCGAAGCGCACGCCGTCCAGCCACGCCTGGCCCGTGCCGCTCATGATGAGGCCCGCCATGATGGTGGTGGCCTCCTTGGGCACGTCCAGCACCACCTCGTGGCGCTTGCAGCCGCGGGTGCCCACGAGCGCGCGCGACTGCATGTTGTCGAAGGCGAGCGGCTGCTTGGGGTCCGGCCCCTCCACGCGCATCCACAGCCCCGCCCAGCCATCCACGTCCTTCACGCGTGTGGCGGCGGAGAAGCGCAGCCGCTTGCCGCGGAAGTCCTGCGCGCCGAAGGCCTGCATGAAGGTGCCGTAGCCCGCCTCGTCGTGGCTCAGCGAGCGCAGGTACGCGCTGCGGCTGCCCTCGCACGGGGCGCTGGTGTCCACGCCCGCCTCGTAGCGCTTGGGGGCGCTCTCGGTGACGTACCAGCCCACCGGCAGCTTCGGCGTGCTGCCCGACGGCTCGGCCAGGGCCGCGGGCGCGGCCAGGGCGAGCAGCAGGGCGGCGAGATTCTTCCGGAAGTCCATGGCGGGCGTCCTCACAGCGACACGGGCTGGCGCGCGCTCAGCGCGCCCTCGGGGAGACCCGTCCGGGCCTCATAGCGGGGGACCTCGGCGATGCCCGAGGGGGTCATGACCAGCAGGCCCCGCTCCGCCGCCTTGCGCGTGCAGAACGCCTGCGTGGCCAGGTCCGGGCAGGCCACCACGTTCGTCGCCGGAAGGTCCTCCTCCAGTCCGAGCGCCAGTGTGGGCGGCAGCACCTCCCCGGGTTCCAGCTCCCGCGACTGCGTGGCCTTGCCCCCGGGCAGCAGCACCAGGGCCAGCGAGGCCGCCAGGGCCGCGATGGCGACGCCCGCGGCCGCGCGGCGCGCGTGCCAGCGCGCGGGACGCGCCACGCGCTCCTCGCGGACGCTCCAGTCCTGGGCGACCTCGTTGAGCTGTTCGGACAGGAGCGCCTCTTCCTGCAGCAGCAGGGCGCAAGGCTCACACTCCAGCGTGTGGGCCTCCAACGCCGCCGCCTTCTCCGGGGCGAGCGCGCCCAGGATGTACTGCTCCGCGGAGTCGCGGGTCAGGTGGGGCTTAAGCATGGGTCTCCTCCTCGAGCGCGGAGCGCAGCTTCTTGCGCACCTCGCACAGGATCTGCCGCACGCGCTGGACGGAGAGTCCGACTTTCGCGGCGACTTCGGCATGGGGTAGCTCCTGGCCGTCACAGGCCAGGAGGAAGACGCTCCGCGCGCTCGGCGACACCTGGGCGAGCGCGGCATGGGCGCGGGACAGTTGTTCCTCGGACAGCAGGCGACGCTCGGCGGACACGGCCGGGTCCACCGGATGCTGACGCTCGGGCAGTTCCTCCACCGCCCCGGAGATGGACTCTCGCCGGGCCCGGCGGGCATCGTCCGCGGCCAGGAAGGCCGCCTGGGTGAGGGCGAGGTTGGGCAGGCGCAGCTCCGTCAGCAGCCCACGCTGCTGTTGTTGGATGAGCCTCGCCCACGTCTCCTGGGCGAGCTCGTGGGCCCGGTCCACCCGGACGCCCCGGGCCAGGAGCGATACCACGACGCGGCGGTGGTGGCGCGCAACCAACGCGTCCCAGGCAGACCTGTCGCCGGCGAGCGCCTTGCGCGCCAGGACCTCCTCGTCCGCCCCGCGCGCCGCCTCCATCGGCTCCTCGGCTTCCCTCGCTAGTCGAACCGTCGTCATCCGCAGGCCCTGCACGGCTGCACTCATGCCGTCTTCCCGTCGCTCTGCTGCGTCTGGGGGCTCTGGCCGCTCCCCGGTCTCCGGGGAACGTACGTCCGTGGCGGACATATCGCCGGGCGCCAGCAGGATGTGCGGAGGGGTGGCCAAAGGTCAGTTCGCGGCGGGGCTTTCCCCCGAGGGCCAGGGGAGGTTGGAGAGGCGGACGACGCCCTGGCACTGGCCGCAGACGCGGTTCTCGCTGTCGTAGACGCGGGCGGTGGCGAACAGCAGGGTGAGGCCCTGGCTGTCGATTTCGGCCTCCACGCGCAGGTGGTCGCCGGTGACGGGGCGCTGGAAGCTCATGGAGAGCTGCACGGTGGCGCATCTCCTGGACGGGTCCACCAGCGCGCCGCTGGTGCCGATGGCGTAGTCGAAGAGGGCGGCGAGGATGCCGCCGTTGACGGCCGCGGCGCTGCCCACGCCGCCGCGGTGTTCGGGCTTGAGCTCGGGGATGGTGACCACCACCTTGCGACCCTCCGGGAAGGCGACCTGGGCGCCGAAGTGGCGCAGGGTGAGGCTCTGGTTGAACAGCTCGGCGTAGCGGTCCAGCGCGGCCTGGGAGGGCTTCGCCGGGGGGACGGAGGGGGCGTCGGACATGATGTCTGGCCCTATATACCCGAGCCTCGGCGCCCGAGGGACCGGCCGGGCGTGCCAGGGGGTGCGGAAGGACGCCCACCGGACGGTGAAAGACGTTAGAAGCAGGGGCTCCCCCCGAGTCGCCCGTGAACGCCCACGAATCCGCCCTCCTCGAAGACCTGAATGACCCCCAGCGCGAGGCCGTGCTGCACCACGGCGGCCCGCTCCTCGTCCTGTCGGGCGCGGGCAGCGGCAAGACGCGCGTCATCACCCGCCGGGTGGCGTACCTGGTGAAGGTCCACGAGGTGTTCCCCTGGCGCATCCTCGCCGTCACCTTCACCAACAAGGCGGCGCGCGAGATGCGCGAGCGCCTGGTGCAACTGCTGGGGCGTCAGGCGAACGACCTGGTGGTGAGCACCTTCCACTCCTCGGCCGCGATGATTCTGCGCCGGGAGGCGGAGCACGTGGGGCTCACCCGCTCGTTCGTCATCTACGACGACGGCGACCAGCTCAACGTGGTCAAGCGCGCCATGCGCGAGGCGGGGCTGGAGCAGTCCATGCAGCCGCGCGAAATCCTGAGCCGCATCGACCAGGAGAAGAACCAGGCCCGGCTGCCCGAGGACATGGAGGTGGAGCCCGGGGACGAGCGCGGGCTGCTCGTCCAGCGCGTCTACCACGCGTACCAGGAGCGCCTGCGCGCGGCCAACGCGGTGGACTTCGGGGACCTGCTGCTCCTGCTGGTGACGCTCTTCCGCAAGCGGCCGGAGGTGCTGGAGAACTACCGCCGGCGCTTCCACCACGTGCTGGTGGACGAGTTCCAGGACACCAACCCCGTGCAGTACGCGCTGCTCAAGCAGCTGGCGCCGCCGCCCTCGGCGAACCTGGTCGTCGTGGGTGACGACGACCAGTCCATCTACCGGTGGCGCGGCGCGGACGTGGACAACATCCTCAACTTCCCGCGCGAGTACCCCGGCGCCAAGGTGGTGAAGCTCGAGCAGAACTACCGCTCGGACCGCAACATCCTGGACGCGGCCTACGAGGTCATCCGGAAGAACACGCGCCGGATGGAGAAGAAGCTGTGGTCGGACCGGCCCGCGGGCCAGACGCTCCAGCTGATGCTCAACCGCGACGAGCGGATGGAGGCGCAGGAGGTCGCGCGGCAGATTCTGGCGCTCCAGCGGGAGGGCTTCATCAAGTTCTCCAGCATGGCGGTGTTCTACCGCGTCAACGCGCAGAGCCGCGTGCTGGAGGAGGCGCTGCGGCTGGCGCGCGTGCCGTACACGCTGGTGAGCGGGCGCAGCTTCTATGACCGGGCCGAGGTGCGGGACGCCTCCGCGTACCTGCGGTTGATGGTGAACCCGCGCTCGGACGCGGACCTCTTGCGCATCATCAACACGCCGGCGCGCGGCATCGGCGACACTACGGTGGAGCGGGTGGTGGACCACGCGAACACCCGCAACCAGAGCCTCTACGAGGTGCTCGCCGAGCCCGGGCTCATCCCCGCGCTCAACACCACCGCGGTGAAGCGGCTGCGCACCTTCCACGGGCTGTTGGAGTCCCTGCACCGCTACGCGCAGGGGACGACGGACGCGGCGAGCGCGGTGGACGAGATGCTGCGCGAGACGAAGCTGGTGGAGACGCTGGTCGCCGAGGGCAGCGACGAGTCGACGACGCGGGCGGAGAACCTCCGCGAGTTCCTGGGCGCCGCGCAGGAGTTCGACCTGAACCGCGCCGCGGCGGCGGTGGCCGCGGCGTCCGGGCCTCAAGTCGAGGTGCCTCCGGAGGTGGACGCGGCGCCCCTGTCGGCGGACACTCCTCCGCTGCAGGCGTTCCTCGAGCAGATTTCGCTGGTGGGCGACGCGGACGCGGAGGTGGGCGAGGGTCGGGTGGCGCTGATGACGCTGCACGCGGCGAAGGGCCTGGAGTTCGACGCGGTGTTCCTCACGGGGCTGGAGGACGGCGTCTTCCCGCACTCGCGCGCGCTCAAGGGCGAGGACCCGGACAACGGCGAGGAGATGGCCGAGGAGCGGCGGCTCTGCTACGTGGGCTTCACGCGCGCGCGCAAGCGGCTCTTCGTGAGCCTGGCGCAGTGCCGCTCGCTGTTCGGTGAGCTGCGCTACAACCCGCCCAGCCGCTTCCTGCGCGACGTGCCCCCCAAGCTGTTCGGCATCAGCGAGCAGGACATCCCGGAGCCGCCCCGGCCCGCTCCCATGGCGGCGCCGCGCAAGCGGACCTGGGACGAGGACGACGGTCCGCGCATCGACCGCTCCTACTCACAGGCGTCGGACATGGACGGGGTGAGTGGCGACGTGCGCGGCATGCGCGTGCGGCACGAGCAGTTCGGCGTGGGCCGCATCGTCGCCGCGGACGGCACGGGGCCCAACGCGAAGGTGACGGTGGAGTTCGGCGGCGCCGTGGGCCTCAAGCGCGTCATCGCCCGCTTCCTGATGCCAGGGTAGCGGGGTGGGGCAGTCCGCGCCCGAGTGAGGAAGCCATGAGGGTCGACTGCCAGGTTTTTAATCTGGTGCCTTTACCATTTGGCTACCCCTCCACGTGAATGGAGGGGGCTGGATTCGAACCAGCAGAGTCCTGAGCGTGTAAGGCCTCGTCGGACGGGCGCGGATTCCGGTAAGGACGCGCGGGCCCGGAGGCGCCTGACGGACACGGTTCGCCTCAGGGACTGTTCTCGAGCGGGCGCAGCTTCCAGGACAGCACCCGCCCGTCCTGTCCGAGCACGAACACCTGGTCCCCCTGGACCACCGGCGGCGAGCGCAGCGCCGTGTCGGTGCGCAGGGAGAACGCGCGCTCCCACGTCGGACGCTTGAGCGCCACCAGTCGCCCCTGCCGTCCCTGCGTGGGCACCAGGAGCAGCTCCCCGATGGCCTCGGCCACGCGCGTGGTGAGCGGGTCGGGCAGCCCCATGCGCGCCAGCTCCTTCCCGTCCGACGGCGCGAGCCCCACCAGCACCGGCGCGTCCTGCGTCCGAGCCCCCACCCACACCATGCCCAGCGCCAGGGACGGCGGGCCCGTGAGCGAGTCCGCCACGGTCTTCTCCCAGAGCATCCCGCCGTCCTTCGCGCGGAGGGCCCGGACCTGGGACGCCTTCGTGCCGAGGAACAGGACGTCACCCTCCGCCTCCAGGCCGAGCACGTCCTCCGTGGCCTGCCGCCAGAGCGTGGCGCCGTCCGCCACGGACAGGGCCACGAGGCCCGTGCCGACGAGCGCGACGACGAGCCGTCCGTCGGCCAGCACTGGCGCGGGGAGGCCCCGGCTCGACTCTGGTGGAGGCTCGGCGGACTTGGGCGCGGGGGTCCTCCAGCGGACCTTCCCGGTGTCCACCGCGAGCGAACGCACCGCGCCATCCGGGGCCACCACGAAGAGGGACTGCCCGTCCGGAGCCACGACGAGGGGCGTCAGGACGGGGGGCTCACCGGTGAGCCGCCAGCGCTCCGAGCCGTCCGCCAGGGAGAGGGACACCAGGTCTCCGGCGACCGTCCCGGCGATGACGCTGTCACCCGCGACGACGGGGCGCGTGGCCACCTCGCGGCCCAGGGCCACCCGCCATTGCAGGGTGCCCGTCCGGTCCAGGCGCACCACGGCGCCGGCCTCGTTGCCGGTGAGGACCCCGTCGGACAGCGGCGTCAGGCCCGCGCGGGAGGATGCATCCGTGGAGTACCGGAAAGCCGTCTGCGCGGGTTCTCGACACCCCGCGGCCGACACCAATGTCAGGGCCAGGGCGAGGAGGGTGTGCCTGCATGGACACGCGCGGGGCGACATGGTTTGGAGGATGGCGTAAGGAAGGAAATTCGACCATGCCTACGATTCGTGACGACGAGATTCCCAGCGCCACCGGCATCCCTTCTGGAGCCCGGCGGACGGACTTCGTCCCGCCCCCCACGCTGGCGGTGACGGAGGAGCTGCTGCACGCGCTCCCCAAGACGGACCTGCATTGCCACCTGGATGGCTCCATGCGGGTGAAGACCATCCTCGAGCTGGCCGAGCAGCAGAAGGTGAAGCTGCCCGCGGACACCGAGGACGGCCTGGCGCGCGCCATCCACATGGGGGAGGTGTGCAAGAGCCTGGAGGAGTACCTGGTCGCGTTCGACGTGACGCTCTCGGTGCTCCAGACGGCGGACGCGCTCTACCGCGCGGCGTACGAGCTGGCGGTGGACGCGGCGGCGGAGAACGTGCGCTGGCTGGAGGTGCGCTACTCGCCCGCGCTGCACCTGCAGAAGGGCCTGAAGATGACCACGGTCATCGACTCGGTGCTCGAGGGCCTGCGCGTGGCCAAGCGCGAGACGGGCATCAAGTGCGGCGTCATCGTCTGCGGCATCCGCCACATCAACCCGCAGACGTCCATGCGGCTGGCGGAGCTGTCGGTGGCCTACAAGAACCGGGGCGTCATCGGCTTCGACCTGGCCGGCGCCGAGGCGAGCTTCCCCGCCAAGGACCACAAGGACGCCTTCCAGCTCATCCTCAAGAACAACGTCAACTGCACCGCGCACGCCGGTGAGGCGTACGGCCCCGAGTCCATCTCCCAGGCCATCCACAACCTGGGCTCGCACCGCATCGGCCACGGCACGCGGCTGCGCGAGGACGGGGACCTGCTCAACTACGTCAACGACCACCGGATTCCGCTGGAGGTCTGCCCCACGTCCAACGTGCAGACGGGCGCGGTGTCCAGCCTCCAGGCGCACCCGCTGAAGTTCTACTTCGACTACGGCCTGCGGGTGACCATCAACACCGACAACCGCCTCATCACCGACACCACGGTGACGAAGGAGCTGTGGGTGGCGCACAAGGAGCTGGGGCTGTCGCTGGACGACCTGGCGACCATCATCGTCTCCGGCTTCAAGAGCGCCTTCCTCCCGTTCCGGGAGAAGCAGGACATGCTGCGGCTGGTGAACGAGGAGATCGCCAACACGTTGGTGGCCTTCGACAAGAAGCGGCATGTGCCGGTGAAGCAGCCGGCGTGATGGCGTAGCCTCCACCGTGCGCGCGGCGTCATCGGTCGCGCGTCGGTGGCCAGACAGGCGGCTCCCTCCCGGGCCCCTGGTGTCATGGCCCGGGACGGAGGCGCACGTGGACCTGGAGCTGGGTGGCAAGGTGGTGCTGGTGACGGGGGGCTCGGATGGGCTGGGGGCGGCGGTGGCCCGGAGGCTCGTCAAGGAGGGGGCGAAGGTGGCCCTCTGTGCCCGGGGCGCGGAGCGGCTGGCGGCCACGGCCGAGGCGCTCAGGGCCGAGGGCGGGGACGTGCTCGCGGTGCAGGCGGACGTGTCCAGGGCGTGGGAGGTGGAGCACTTCGTCGACGCCGCGCATGCGCGGTGGGGCCGGGTGGACGCGCTGGTGAACAACGCCGGCACCGCGGCGGCCCGGCCCTTCGCGTCGGTGTCGGACGCGGAGTGGGAAGCGGACCTCCAGCTCAAGCTGTTCGCGGCCGTGCGAGCGTCGCGCCATGTGCTGCCACTGCTGAGCGAGGCGGGTGGTGGCGCCATCGTCAACGTGCTGGCGATTGGGGCGAAGACGCCGGGCGCGCAGTCCACGCCGTCGTCGGTGTCGCGCGCGGCGGGCCTGGCGCTCACCAAGGCGCTGTCGAAGGAGCTGGGGCCGCGCAACATCCGCGTCAACGCGGTGCTGGTGGGCATCATCGAGAGCGGTCAGTGGGTGCGCCGGGCGCAGGAGCTGGGCAAGCCGGTGGAGACGTTCCAGGCGGAGATGGCGCGCAACGCGGGAATCCCCCTGGGGCGCGTGGGCCGCGCGGACGAGTTCGCCGACGTGGTGGCCTTCCTGCTGTCGCCGCGCGGTGGCTACATCAGCGGCGCGGCCATCAACGTGGATGGGGGCCTGTCCGGCGCGACGTAGTGGCGCACGGGCGAAGGACGTTGTCAGGTTCGTGGACCCACGGCGTCCCTGCGCGCTGAGGATGGCCTTCGGGCCGTCCGGCGACCGCGGCTGCTGACCCAAGGTCCACCATCTCCTCCGCCACGTCCCCCCGGGGCGCTCGTACGCGAGCCCTCGGGGCATTCCCGAGTTGGTCATGCAGCCGAAACTGAATCGGCTCCTGCGGGCGCTTGCCCGCGAGGGGCTCGAGGTGACCTATGACGGTCGCCTCTACTCCGTGCGCCTCCTGGGTGACGCGAACGCGCCGCCCGCCGAGGTGCTCCTCCCCCCGGACCTGCCCGTCGAGGGCAAGGCCTTCCAACAACTCGCGCACCTCGCGGCCCTGAAGCACCCGGGCGGCGGAGAGGTCCTCCGCGTGCGCGCCACCCCCGACTTCCACCCGGGTGACTCCGGCGTGGCCATCGGCTCGGTGCTGCACACGCGGGGGCTCGTCGTCCCCGGCGCCGTGGGCACCGACATCAACTGCGGCATGCGCCTGCACGTCGCCGACCTGTCGGTGGAGGACTTCCTCTCCCGCCGGGACGACTTCGTCGAGCGCATGAAGGGCCACTACTTCTTCGGCACGCGGGACGTCGCCATGTCCTCGCGCGCCTCCACCGCGCTCCTGCGTGACGGCCTCCCCGGCTGGCTGCTGGAGACGCTGGACACGCCGCTGGGCTGCGCTCGCACCGCGGACCTGGCGCAGCTCGACGCGGAGGTGGACCGCATCCACCTGGGCGGCGCGCTGCACGGCGACCCGACCTGGGCACCGGACGCGCTCACCCGCGAGGGCGTGGTGCGCGACGCGGGCCTGGCCACCATCGGCGGAGGCAACCACTTCGTCGAGGTGCAGCGCGTGGAGGCCGTCGAGGACCGCGCGCGGGCCTGGGCGTGGGGCGTGCGCGAAGGCCAGCTCGCGTTCATGATTCACTCGGGCAGCCGGGACGTGGGCAAGCACGTGGGCGTGGCCTGGCGGGAGCGCACGCGCAAGGCCTGGCCCCAGGGCGCGCCCTTCCCGGAGAGCGGCATCCTCCCGCTCGCCGACGAGGCGCTCGTCGCCGGCTACCTGGAGGCCGAGGCCACCGCCGCCAACTACGCCTTCCTCAACCGGCTGCTGCTCGCGGAGCTGTTGCGCCAGACGCTGCGCGAGCTGTTCGGGGACGTGGAGGCGCCGCTCGTCTACGACGTGCCCCACAACCTCACGCTCCCGTACGAGGGCGGGTGGCTGGCGCGCAAGGGGGCCTGCCCCGCGGGCGACGGACAGCCCGTCATCATCCCCGGCTCCATGGGCGCCACGTCCTTCCTCATGGTGGGGTGCGGCGACGCGCGCTCGCTCGAGTCCGCGTCGCACGGGGCGGGCCGCGCCCGCTCGCGCTTCTCCATGTCGCGCGGCGGAGCGGACCACAGCGAGGCCGCGCTGGGCCTGTCCGGCGTGGACTGCATCTCCCTGCGCGCCGAGCGCCGGGTGGAGGAGGCCCCCGCCGCCTACAAGCCCATCCGTCCGGTGGTGGACTCCCAGGTGGAGGCCGGCATCGTCCGCGAAGTGGCCCGGCTGGCCCCGCTGCTCACCTTCAAGGCCTGAGCTACAACGACAGCCCGGGGACGACGGCGTGCCATTTTCCTTGGTCCACGCCCCGTCCCCTGGCTGGAATGCGCCCCACGCGCGTGGGCCCGGGCCCACCCTTCACGCATCAAGGGAGAGACAAGGACATGGAGAACACCTACGGAGCTCCCGCCGGAGACGGCTTTCCTCGCTCCAACCCCAAGGACGCCGTGTCCGTGCCGGCCATCCTGCTCATGGTGCTGGCCGGCGTGAGCCTGCTGTGGGCCATCGTCAGCCTGCTGTCGCCGGTGAATCCGGACGACCTGGAGCAGCTCTTCAACAACCCGGCGCTCGCGCCCTATCAGGACGCCCTGGAGCAGAACCGCGCCCTGCTCACCTCCACCAGCTCCTTCGCGGGCCGGCTCATGTGGTACGGCCCCGTCATCCTCCTCAACGCGCTCGCCTTCTTCGGCGCGCTGATGATGAAGAAGCTCCAGAACTGGGGGCTCGCGGTGGCCGGCTGCTTCGCGTCACTGGTGCCATGCTGTGGCACCTGTGGCTGCCTGGCGCTCCCCATCAGCATCTGGGCCCTGGTGGTGCTCTTCAAGCCCGAGGTGAAGGCCGCCTTCAGATAGGCGCGGGCGCTGCCGTGGTGGCCCCACGGCGCGTCGGGAGCACGGGCCTGCGCTTCTGCATCCGCACGCAGGCCAGCTGCACCCGCGCCGTCAGGGGCCGCCGCGCCTCGTGCAGCGACACGTAGCCCCGGTGACGGTAGAAGTCCTCCGCGTTGAGGCTCGCGTCCAGGCCCACCTGGGGACTCCCTCCGCCCCAGGCCACCGACTCCAGCGCGGCGAGCAGGTGGGTGCCCACGCCGTGGCCCACCTGGTCCGGAAGCACATACAGCGCCTCCAGCTCCCCGTTGAGCGAGTCCAGCTGGCCGAAGCCCACCAGCCGCCGGTCGCGCTCCGCCACCAGCACGGTGCGCGGCCGGTCCGGGCGCAGATAGCCCTCCGGCCGCAACAGCCGCACCCAGGTGCTCAGCTCGTCGGGCGCATAGACGCCCTGACACAACGTCCCCACCGCCTCGGTGTGGACGCGCCACAGGGCGCGCCGGTCCGAGTCCCGTGCTGGCCGAAGGTGGAGCCCGCCCGACGCGCCCATGGCCGCCTCACGTCACCTTCATGCCCTTGGGAATCACCACCACGCCATCCGGCGTGACGTGGAAGCGCCGCTTGTCCTCCACCGGGTCGTAGCCAATCGTCGTGCCCGGCGGAATCTCCACGTTCTTGTCGATGATGGCCTTGCGGATGCGGCTTCTGCGGCCGATGGTGACGTTCTCGAAGAGGATGGACGCCTCCACCTCCGAGTAGGAGTTGACGCGCACCTTCGGGGACAGCACGGAGCGGTTCACCTTGCCGCCGGAGATGATGCAGCCCTCGGCGATGAGCGAGTCCGTGGCGTGGCCGACCCGCTGGTTGTCCTGGTCCGCGAACACGAACTTGGCCGGCGGGTAGTTGTTGGCCTGCGTGTGGATGGGCCAGCGGTCGTTGTAGAGGTTGAAGATGGGGTCCACCTCCACCAGCTCCATGTTGGACTGGTAGTACACGTCGATGTTCCCCACGTCCCGCCAGTAGCCGCGCTCCTTGGGCTCCTGCCCGGCAATCTCGTTGGTGGCGAAGTCGTACACGTACACCGGCGCGTACTTGTAGAGCTCGCTGATGATGGACTTGCCGAAGTCGTGCGCGCTCGCCTCGTTGGCGGCGTCACGCACCACCTCCTGCACCAGGACCTCCGTGGTGAAGAGGTAGTTGCCCATGGAGGCCAGGCACATCTTCGGGTTGCCCGGCATGGGCGGCGGGTCCTTGGGCTTCTCCAGGAACTGGCGCATGCGCCCGTCGGGGCCCACGTCGATGATGCCGAACTCGCGGCCCTGCTCGATGGGCACGGGGATGGCGGCCACCGTGCACGCGGCGCGCTTGGACACGTGGAAGTCGAGCATCTGCCGCGTGTCCATCCGGTACACGTGGTCCGCGCCGAAGACGAAGATGAAGTCGGGCTCCTCGTCGGTGATG
Source organism: Myxococcus sp. AS-1-15 (assembly GCF_020037055.1). Classification (NCBI taxonomy): domain Bacteria; kingdom Pseudomonadati; phylum Myxococcota; class Myxococcia; order Myxococcales; family Myxococcaceae; genus Myxococcus; species Myxococcus sp. AS-1-15. The sequence continues at coordinate 42,348 of NZ_JAIQDF010000012.1, forward strand.
ATGTTGAGGTTCTGGTAGATGGCGTCCGCGCTGCCCTTGTACCAGTCCACGCCGGTCCGCATCTGCGCGGGCACGGCTTCCACGTAGTGGCCCAGGAAGGCCGACATCCGCCAGGCGCGGGACAGGTGGTTGTTGAGCGAGTCGCTCTTGTACTGGGTCAGGACCTTGACGCGGTAGACGCCGGAGTTGGTGAAGTTCGACAGGGCGAAATCGATGATGCGGTAGCGCCCCCCGAAGGGGACGGCGGGCTTGGCCCGCTCACGGGTGAGGGGCTCCAGGCGCGTGCCAGCGCCGCCCGCAAGAATCATCGCCAGGACTTTGGACATAGGTGGGCCGGACGTTAGTCCGCCCCCCTCGGGCGACAAGGGCGCCGAGGCCTGCTCGGCTGCCTTCGTTGAGTGCCCAACCGCCCGCCCACGTCCTCTTCACCGGGCCGGACTCGCCAGATGTGGGACATCGGCGCCCCCGGGGCTCCGGCAGGACGCCGGGAAGCACGGTTCCCACCTGGGTTGCTTGGCTTCCGAAAACGGGGTCGTGCTAGCCTTGGCGGCGATGTCAGGCGACGAAACGCGCGTCACCAAGATTTCCTCCCTGGATCTGCGCCCGGAGCGCAGCACCGAGTGCTGCCTCGTGCAGATCCACGGCCCGGAGCTCGGCAAGAAGTACCTTGTCGACGACTCCGAGCTGACCATTGGCCGGGACCAGCACAACCACATCGTGGTGGACCTGGACAACGTCTCCCGCCGGCACGCCCGCGTGCTGGGGCGGGGCGGGAAGATGCTGGTGGAGGATCTGGGCTCCACCAACGGCACCTACCTGAACGACCAGGAAGTGCTCCAGGCCCAGCCCTTGCGCAGCGGCGACCTCATCAAGGTCGGCGGCTCCATCTTCAAGTTCCTCGATGGCGACAACATCGAGACCCAGTACCACGAGACCATCTACACGCTGACCATCGCGGACGGCCTCACCGGCGTGAACAACAAGCGCTTCTTCCTCGAGTACCTCGAGCGGGAGATGGGGCGCTCCAGCCGGTACAAGGGCACGTTGTCGCTGATGATGTTCGACATCGACCACTTCAAGCAGATCAACGATGTCCACGGGCACCTGGCCGGGGACTACGTGCTGCGGGAGCTGGCCCAGTCCGTCAAGCGGCTGGTGCGCCGCGAGCAGTGCTTCGCGCGCTACGGCGGCGAGGAGTTCGCCGTGGTCATCCCCGAGGACGGGCCGGACAAGGCGCGCCTGTTCGCGGAGAAGATTCGCAAGCTCATCGCGGAGAAGGCGTTCGTCTACGACGAGAAGGAGATTCCGGTGACCATCTCCATCGGCGTGGCGGAGATGACCGGCGACATGACGGAGCCCACGCACTTCATCAAGGTCGCGGACGCCAACCTCTACAAGGCGAAGAAGACCGGCCGTAACAAGGTGGTGGGCTGAGCATGGCGCAGGCTGAGGCGGGGCCCTCGGTGCTCGCGCGGCTGGTGCTCGTGCTGCTCGGCTTGAGCTTCCTCGGTGCGGCCTGGGTGTGGAGCCACCGCTCGGAGCCCTGGGCGGGGCGGATGGTGGAGCGCGCCCGCCAGACGGTGGGCCGCTAGCCTCCGGAGCGGACGGCCTCCTCTCCCGAGGCCCCCTCCGTGACGGCGCGGTCCCGACTGAATCGACAGGACATGGAAGAGGCGCGCTCGTGTCCGGGCCGCCAGGGGTGTGTTGTCAGGAGTGGGCGACGCGGCCGTCGGCGGGCTCGGCGCCGGCCTGGGGCATCCCGAGGCAGCGCTTCGCCGCGAGAGCGGGGGGACCCACGATGCTGACGACGGAGCAGGACCTGGCGAGCCCGGTGCCCGCGCGGGCGGGACGGCGGGAGTGGACGGGGCTGGCGGTGCTCGTGCTGCCCACGCTGCTCATCTCGGTGGATGTGACGGTGCTGTACCTGGCCCTGCCGCAGCTCAGCTCCCAATTGGGCGCGAGCAGCACGCAGCAGCTGTGGATCATGGACATCTACGGCTTCATGCTCTCCGGGCTGCTCGTGACGATGGGCACGCTGGGGGACCGCATCGGCCGGCGCAAGCTGCTCTTGGTGGGCGCCGCGGGGTTCTGCGTGGCGTCGGTGGTGGCGGCGTACTCGCGAAGCCCGGAGATGCTCATCGCGGCGCGCGCGGCGCTGGGCATCGCGGGGGCCACGCTGATGCCCTCCACGCTGGCGCTCATCAGCAACATGTTCCAGGCGCCGGGCCAGCGCTCGGTGGCCATCGCCGTATGGCTCAACTGCTTCCTCATCGGCATGGTCATCGCGCCGTTGCTCGGGGGCTGGATGCTGGAGCACTTCTGGTGGGGCGCGGCGCTGCTGTTGGGCGTGCCGGTGATGGGGGTGCTGCTCCTGACGGCGCCCGTGCTGCTGCCCGAGTACCGGGATGCCTCGGCGGGGAGGCTGGAGCTGACGAGCGTGGTGCTGTCGCTCGCGGCCATCCTGCCGACCATCTACGGCATCAAGGAGCTGGCGCGGCACGGCTGGCAGGTGGAGGCCTTCGTCGCGTTGGTGGTGGGGCTGGGGATGGGCGTGGTGTTCGTGCGGCGGCAGCTGACGCTGGAGCACCCGCTGCTGGACCCGAGGCTGTTCGCCAATCGCGCGTTCAGCGCCACGCTGCTCATCCTGCTGCTGGTGGCCATCGTCACCGGCGGCATGGGGTTGCTGGTGCCGCTCTATCTCCAGATGGTGGCGGGGCGCACGCCGCTGGAGGCGGGGATGTGGATGGTGCCGCAGATGCTGGGGATGATGGTGGGCTCGTCGCTGGGGCCCTTCGTCGTGCGCCGCATGCGGCCGGGCTACGTCATGGCGGCGGGACTGGCGCTCTCCAGCGTGGGCTACCTGGTGATGTCCCAGGTGGACAGCGTGGGTGGGCCCGTCGTGCTGGTCATCGGCTCGGTCATCGTGACGATGGGACTCGCGCCCATGGCGGTGCTGGGGACGGACCTGGTGGTGGGCTCGGTGCCGCCAGAGAAGGCGGGCTCGGCCGCGTCCACGTCGGAGACGGCGAACGAGCTCGGTGTGGCGCTGGGCGTGGCCATCCTGGGCAGCTTCGCCACCGCCATCTACCGGCGGAACATGGCGGACGCGGTGCCGGCGGGAGTTCCGGACGGCGTGGCCGACAGCGTGCGAGAGAGCATCATCGGTGCCGTGACGTCGACCTCCGCGCTACCAGCGGGGCTGCGCGACGCGGTGCTCGCACCCGCGCGGGAGTCCTTCACGCAAGGCATCAACATCGCGGCGGGGCTGGGTGTGGTCGTCTTCGCGTCGCTCGCGGTGCTCGCGGCGGTGACGCTCAAGCACGTGCGCGCGGGACAGCACTGAGAGGGCAGGGGGCTCCGGGACCATTCCAGGGGAGCGCGTCTCATCTCGATGGCGCGAGCTGCTCGCGCAAGGACCCGGATGGATGCGCGAGGTGGGGCGCGTCTCATCTCGATGGCGCGAGCTGCTCGCGCAAGGACCCGGATGGATGCGTGAGGTGGGGCGCGCTCATCCCGATGGTGCGAGAGGCTCGCGCAAGGACCCGGATGGATGCGCGAGGCGGGCGTACCCACGAGGTGCGCTCTCGGGGCGGCATCACTCGCGCGCGTCGGTGCGGCTCACCCTGGGGGACGGTGCTTGAGCCGTGCACGGCCCCGGGTCTCGATACGGGCCCCGTGTCCCGGCCCATATCGAGTGTTGCTCAGGTCCCGTCGCGCAGCTCGCCGAGGCGACCCTTGGTGCCGGGCAGGCTTCCAGGAGGCAGCTTCGCGTAGATGTGCTTCACCGTGTCCGCGAGCGTCTCCTGCGCATCCCGCGCGCGGAAGCCCAGCTCGGCCTCCGCCTTGGCGGCGTCCAGCCAGAAGTAGTGCTCGCCAATCTCCACTTCCTGCGGGTCCAGCGGCGCGGGCGTGCCGCGCACCTTCGCCCAGCGCTCCAGCAGGTGGCCACCCAGGATGTTCACCTGCTTGGGCAGCTTGAGCCGGGGCGCCGCGACACCCGTGAGGCGCTCGAGACGGTGGAAGAACTCCGTCATCGTCATGTTCACGCCCATCAGGTGGCGGCCGTACACCTCACCCCGCGTGAGCGCCTGGAGGAACGCGTCCGCCGCGTCGCGCACGTCCACGAAGGACATGCCGCCACCCGGCATCGCCGGAATCTCCCGGTTGAGGAACTTCACCACCGTCCACGTGGACGACAGCCGGTCATCCCCGGGCCCCATCAGCAGGCTGGGGTTGAGCACCACGAGCGGAATCGCGTGCTTGCGGCAGTACTCCAGCGACAGCTTCTCTTCGTAAATCTTGGACAGGTAGTACGGCCAGCGCGCCACCACCGTGAGCGGGTAGTCGGCGGACTCGTCGAGCACCGCCTCCTCCTTCGACACCGCCGTGGTGCCGGAGGTGGACGCGAGCACCACGCGCTTCACGCCCGCCTCGCGCACGTCACGCAGGAGCTCCCGCGTGCTGTCCACGTGCAGTTCGAACATCTTGCGCGCGTCCTTCGGCTGGAAGGAGACGAGCCCGGCCAGGTGGTACAGGCCCTCCACGCCGTCGAGCGCGCGGCGCACCGCGTCCCGGTCCTTCAGGTCCCCCGCGACGTACTCGGTGCCCTCGTAGGCCGGCCCCGTCGGACGCGAGCGCCCGATGAGGCGCACCGTGTGCCCGGCCGCCACCAGCTTCGGCACCAGATGCGCGCCGAGGAACCCCGTGCCTCCCGTCACCAGCAGCTTCACGAGTTCTTCCCTCCCGGCGCGTCATGCGCGGGCATGACCTGCACGTCCACCGAAGGAGGCGCGTCCAGGTGCAGCACCCGTCCGTCGCGCAGCTCCCGCACCGCGTCCTCGGCGATGCGCGTGGCGTAGCGGTAGCTCTCCGAGCGCGCCATGCCCTGCGTGCGCGCGCGCAGCGCCTCGTGGCCCAGCGCGGGACCGATGCTCACCTTCAGGTCCTTCGACTTGGGGAACACGCTGCCCTTGGGCAGGGCGTCGAACGCCCCGTGGATGTACAGCGGCAGCACGTCCACCCGGTACGTCAGCGCCAGGTAGCCCAGCGTGGACTTGAACTCCTGCAGCTCGCCGGTGGGCGAGCGCGTGCCCTCCGGGAAGATGAGGACGTTGAAGCCCTGGCGCAGCGCCTCGCCGGCCTGACGCAGCGACTCGCGCAGCGAGCCATGGCGTTCAATCGGCACCAGGTTGGTGAAGTTCTCGAACCAGGCGCGCTTGAGCGGCGTGTCGAAGAAGTAGTCGCGCGCGGCCAGCGACACCAGCCGGTCTCCCTGCTCCTCCAGCACCACCCGCACCAGGCCCGCGTCCAGGTGGCTGGCGTGGTTGGCGATGACCAGGAAGTTGCGGTTCATCGGGATGAAGGGACGGCCCGTCACCTTCACGTCGAACACGCCGCCGTAGAGCACCTTCTGCCCGAAGGAGAGCAGCTGCCGGCCCACGTCCGCGACGACGTCCGGCACCGGAATCTCCACCTCCTCCGCCTTCGCGTTCTGCTTGGAGATGTCCTTCGCCCGCGTCTCCGCCGAAGGGCGCTTCCCGGAGGCCACCACCAGCTTGCGCAGGTCCTCCACCGTCTGCACCTGCGTCAAATCATCGATGGCCGGCAGCGGCACTCCCGCCGCCTCCAAGGCGGAGGACAGCTCCGTGAGCATCAGCGAGTCGAAGCCCAGCTCGCCCGTCAGCTGCGTCTCCGGCCGCACGCTCGACACCGGCTTGTGGCTCACCTCGGCGATGAGCGGGAAGAGCCAGTCGGCCACGCCGCCCGTCGTCGTCGTCGCGGCGGATACCTTCTCGCGCGCCTTGGTGGCCGAGGCCGCCATGCGCTCCAGCCGCTGCAGCTCCTCCACCACCAGCTTGCGCTTCACCTTGCGCGTGGAGGTGCGCGGCAGCTCGCCATCCCAGAAGCGCAGCACCTTCGCGCGACGGTAGAAGGGCATGCCCGCGCCCGTCTTGCGGAAGTGCTCCTCCAGCTCGCGGCGCACCTCCTCGCGGGGACGGTCGCCGTAGTCCGGCACGCACAGACACGCCACCTTCTCGCCGCCCGCCTCGTCGGGCAGGCCGACGACGGACAGCTCCTTGATGTGCGGGTGCTCCTGGTACAGCTCCTCGAGCTCGTCCGGGTAGATGTTCTTCCCGTTGTGGTCGATGATGACGTCCTTGGCGCGGCCCACCAGGTACAGCCGCCCCTCGGCGTCCAGCCGGCCCAGGTCTCCGGTGTGCAGCCAGCCCTCCTTGAGGACGGCCTCCGTCGCCTCGCGGTCCCCGAAGTAGCCCGCCATCACGTTGGGGCCCTTGGCCAGCACCTCGCCGATGCCGTCGTTGTCCGGGTTGAGGATTCTCACCTCGACGCCTGTGAGCGGCTTGCCCACCGATCCCGGCGTGCGCTTGTTGCCCGGGTTCGCCACCGCGAGCACCGGCGCCGCCTCCGTCAGGCCGTAGCCCTCCGTGATGTTGAAGCCCAGCTCGTGGAAGGCCTTGTGGACCTCCTCGGGCAGCGCCGAGCCGCCGGACACCAGCACCTTGATGCGACCGCCGAACTTGCGGTGCACCGGCCAGAACAGGAGCTTGCCCAGGTTGATGTCCGCCCGGTTCCGCAGCTCGCCGTGCGTGGCCATCATCGCCTTGATGGCCTGCTCGACGATGGGCGGGCGGCTGGCGAACTCCTGCGTCATCTTGCGGTGCAGGAGCTGCCACAGGGCCGGCACGCCAATCATCGCGCTGATGCGGCCCGTCTCGAAGACCTCGCCCAGCCGGTCCGACGTCAGCTCGTCGATGTACGTGATTTCCGCGCCGCGCGAGAACGGGGTGAGGAAGCCCGCGGAGAACTCGAAGGTGTGGTGCAGGGGCAGCACCGACAGCACGCCGTCGCCCACGCCCACGTCGAACACGCCCGCGAGCTTCGCCACCAGCGAGGCGAAGTTGCGGTGCGTGAGCATCACGCCCTTGGGCGTGCCCGTCGTGCCGGACGTGAAGATGAGGCTCGCCAGGTCATCCGCCGAGGCCGACTTGCGCACCGTGCCGATGCGGTCGTCCTTGGCCGCCGGGTCGCCCGTCATCGCCTGCGCCAGGCTCGCGATGAGGACCGAGTCTCCCAGCGCGCCGAACAGGCCGGGGAAGTCTCGCGCCGCGTCCTCGGACATGAGGCACACCTTCGCCTCCGCCCGCTTCGCGATGTTGATGACCTCCGCCTCGCTCAGGCCCGGGTCCACCGGGACCATGGTGGCGCCCGCGCGGAGGATGCCGAAGAAGCACGTGCCCCACTCGGGCCGGTTCTCCGACACCAGCAGCACCCGGTCTCCCGCCTTCACGCCCGAGCTGAGCAGGAAGCTGCCCACGCGCGCCGCGTAGCGGTGCACCTCCCCGAAGGTGAAGCGCTCCTCCTTCTCGCCCGACACCATGCGGAAGGCCACCCGGTGACGGTACGCGTGCACCGTCGCCTCGAACATCTCCAGCAAATCTCTGTGCGCGGGGATGACGGTGCGCTTCTCGCGCTCCTCCTCCAGGCCGGGGAACACCCACTTCTCCAGGCCCGGCAGGTGCGTCTCCATGAAGTACGCGCGCCAGTCGATGTGCTCCGGGTCCCAGGGAATCTTCAGCCGGTCCGCGTGCGCCATGCGCTCGTAGACGGAGCGCGTGTTGTCGCAGCGGAAGACGTAGCGGTTCTCGTAGAGGAAGGGGAGGAACAGCTCCGTCATCGCGATGAGGCTCGCGTTGCCGTCCACCACCCCGTCGAGCGACACCTTCGCCTTGTCCAGCATGGCCTGCACGGCGGGCGCGCCCCAGGCGGGCCGCACCTCGTCGATGGCCTTCTTCAGGAACTTCGCGCCGCGCACCAGCATGGGCGCGCTGAACAGCTCGAACTCCAGCTTGCTCACCGGCTGCGGCTCCAGCCTGGAGCGCAGCGAGTTGAGCACCGCGTTGCCCGACTCGCGGTTGCGGTAGTAGCGCCGGCGGTACAGGCCCACCAGCTCCACCGAGCGGCTGGCGTAGAACGGATTCACGTCGCCGGACGCGAGCTGGTACACGCGCCGCTCCTCCACCTGGATGGAGTGCGCGGTGATGCCGAGCGTCGCCCCCGCCACCTGGTCCACCGGGATGATGTCCAGGATGGTGTTCTCACCGGCGGGGATGCCGCCCGGGCCCTTGATGCCGGCGAAGGCCAGCGGCGCGGACGTGGTGAAGCCCTCGTTCCAGCCGGGGAAGGGGAAGTGCCGCGCGCTCTCCACGATGGAGGGCCGGACAATCGCGTAGCGCAGGCCCGGCGTGGCGGCGATGACCTGCTCGCCCAGGGACTTCGTGTACGTGTACGTGTTGGGCCAGCCCCAGTGCGCCGCGCGCTCCATGCCCGCGCGCACCAGCTCGCCGCTCAGCCACAGCTTGCGCTCGCGGCCCACGGCCAGGCGCAGCGTCTTCTCGTCGTTGACGTCGCGGCCCTCCTCGGCGAGCCGGTCCAGCGCCTTCTTGCGGAAGGTGGACGTCAGCGCGCGGTCATCGGCCTGCTCGCGCAGCCGCGCGACGATGCGCTCCGCGTCCTTCAGCTCCTGCTCCAGGCTGAAGTCGCGCCCGTCCAGCTCGTCCTTCTTCGGGAAGTAGCCGCGCACCTCCTCGTCCTCGAAGACGAGCCCGTTGCGGTTGCCCGCCACGAAGGAGGTGGACATGTGGATGAGCGGCACGCCCCAGCGCAGCGCCAGCTCCACCGCGTACTTCACGCCGTGGGTGTTGACGTTGAGGCCGACCTCCAGCGACGGGTTGAAGGACACCAGGCCCGCGCAGTTGACGAAGGCGTGCACCTGGCCCGTCAGCTCCGCCACCCGCGACTCCTCCATCCCCACCCAGGGGTCGGTGATGTCGCCGTCGATGACCTCGCACTTCTTGCGCAGGAACTCGAGCGCGCCCTCCTCGCCGTAGGTGTCGCGTAGCGGCTGGAAGGGCTCGCTCGTCGCCACCTTGTCGAAGAAGCGCCGCTCGGCGGAGGCCGCGCTGCCCTTGCGGACGAGCACGTACACCCGCTCCAGCTCCTGCCCGTAGCGGTGCAGCAGCATGGACAGCGTCACCTTGCCCACGAAGCCCGTGGCACCGGCGAAGAGCAGGCGCTTGCCGGTGAAGACCTGGGAGACGTTCAGCTCGGGAAGCGGTGACATGGCCGTCCTCACTTCACGTCCACCATCACCGTGGGGGCGATGCGAAGCAGGCTGATGGTGGCCGAGCGGCCCATGAAGCCGCGCGCCTCTTCAATGGCCTCGGTGAGCGTGTCGGTGCGGTCCCAGCCGAGCAGCGCCGGGACGTGGTTGTTCTCCGCGCCCGCGACGATGACCTTGCCCACGTGCTGGCGGCCGTTCTCGCCCCAGTACCACATGTAGAACGGGTGCACGCCGTGGTAGGCGTTGTTCTTGCGGTACAGGTGCACGTAGCTGGGGTTCTCCGCGAACTCCTTCTCGTACTTGTGCTCCAGCTTCATCGAGTCGCGCGTCTCCGGCAAAAGCCGGTGGAAGAACTCGATGTAGCTGGGGTGGTGCTCGGGGTCGAACTCGTCGTAGGCCGGATGCAGCAGGATGAGCACGCCGCCCTTCTTCACCAGCGGCACGCCGCGGTTGAGGTTGAAGAAGTAGCCCAGCCCCATCACCTGCACGAGCAGCGGGTTGAGGATGGAGTTGACGCTGTACGGGGAGATGAACGGGATGGGGAAGATGACGATGTCGCTCTGCCCCTCCACCGGCACCGAGTACTGCTTCCAGCTGGTCTCCAGCGTCTTCTGGTGCGCGGGCTCCGTCGCCCCGGCGTACACACCCGTGACGTCATAGGGCGCGGGGATGGCGTTGAGCACCTTGCGCGCCGCCGCGCGCGGCATCTTGGACAGCGCGTAGCGCATGGCCTGGAACTTCAGCCGGTCGCCCTCGGTGTAGTCCTCCTCGCGCTTGGCCAGGAAGTCCACGGGCGCGCCGAACATGCGGTTGTTCAGCGTGGTCTCGATGTGGAAGACCTTCAGGTGCTTGTCGATGTTGCGCCCGATGCGCTCGTTGCTGCGATAGAGCGCGCTGGTCTTCGGCTCCATGTAGCTGTCCGACGCCCGGATGGTCTTCGGGTTGTGGTGGTGCCTGAGCGACGCGTAGTTGGACACGCCGGTGCCCATGGACTTGTGCCCGCCGTTCATGGGCACGAAGTTCACGTTCACGTAGACGATGAGGTCGCTCTCCGCGACGCGGCGGTTGACGGAGACCTCCTCGCCGTGCGCCGTGCGCTCGAGCGCCACGATGCCGTCCGGGTCCTCCGCGTCGTGGTTGTAGTAGCGGTCCGGGTAGTAGGCGTCGAAGATCTTCTCGCCCACCATCCGCTTCATCTCCCCCTCCGTCATGCGGCGGTGGAGCGCGTTGGCGATGACCAGGTGCACGTCGTCCACGCCGCTGTCCGCGGCCAATTCCAGGACGATCTCCAGGATGGACTGGCGCACGTCCGGGGTCACCATGGGCGGCAGGGGCACGCTGATGTCGTCGATGACGCACGTCAGGCGCATGCCCGGCTTGAGCAGCGCGTGCAGCGGCTCCATGCCCTCCGGGTGGTTGATGGCCCAGCGGATGGCGGCCTTCACGTTGGGCACGCCCGCCATGGGCGGACGGGGGAAGATGACCCGGGTGCCCACGGGCAGGTCTTCCTGGAGGAAACCCTCACCGTAGAACAGGGCGCGCGGGGGGCTGCCCTTCTCGGTGATGACGACCTGGCTTTCCTCGTCGTACAGCTTCTGGAGCGTCTTGAACGGGCGCATGGCGGGCAGGGGGCTACTTGAGGTCGAGGATGGGCCAGTTGTAGGCGCGCGCGATGGAGCGCAGCCGCAGGTCCGGGTTCACCGCGGTGGGACGTCCCACCACCGCGAGCATCGCGTAGTCAGAGGCGCTGTCGGAGTAGCCGTGGCACTTGTCCAGGGTCAGGCCCTCCTTGGTGCAGTAGGCGCGGATGGAGTTCGCCTTGTTGGCGCCCTCGATGATGGGCGGAATCACCTTGCCGGTGGCCTTGCCGCCCACGAACTGCATCTTGTTGGCGATCAGGTCATCGGCGCCCAGGTGCCGGGCGAGCGGACGCATGGTGAAGTCCAGCGCCCCGGTGACGAGCACGACCTTGCAGCCGCTGCGGCGCGCCTGGTCGATGAGGTCCTGGGTCTGCTCGAAGAGCGCCGGCTTGAGCACGTCCTCGAACATGTCCTCCGCGATGGTGACGAGCCGGTCCTCGCTCAACCCCGCGTAGTACCGGTAGAAGAACTCGTTGAACGTCTTGCGGTCCAGCGCGTCCATGACGCCGAAGAGCGGTACGCTCATCGCGGTGCTCAGCGTCCTGCCCGCGATGCCGAGCACGGAGCCCCGGTTCATCGCGTAGTACGCGTAGACGTGGACGACGTTCGTCTTCACGAGCGTCCCGTCGACATCGAAAAATGCGGCTTTCGAGGGCATGTGGCAGCGCAGCTTCCTGACACTCCAAGGGGGGGTAGGTCAACGAAACGAGGGGGCCGGGGGGCGGCAAGCCCCGACCCTGCTAGCACGGCTAGAGCCAGCCATGCTCGCGGTACCACTCGGCGCTGCGGCGCACCGCGTCCTCCACCCCCCTTCGGGGACGGAAGCCCAGCAGCCGCTCGGCCTTCGCGCCCGAGCAGGTCCAGGCCGGGGCGAGCAGCTGCCGCGCCATCTTCCGGCTCAGGGGCAGCTTGCGGCCCGTCACGCGCGACACGCCGTCCGCCGCCGACGCGAGGGTGGTGAGCAGCCAGGGGCTCACGCGCACCGTGCGGGGTGACAGCCCCAGCGCCCGGGCCCCCAGGTCCTGCACCGACTCCAGGGAGAGGGGTTCGCCGGGACCCGCGCAGAAGAAGGCCTCGCCCACCGCGCGCGGGTGCTCGGCCTGGAGGATGAGCGCGTCGACCACGTCCTCCACGTCCACCATGGTGAGGGGGCGGGGCCCTCCGGCCAGCTCCAGCCGGATGCCCTTCGTCGCCAGCCGGAAGAAGGCCAGGTTCTCGCGGTCCCACGGCCCCAGGATGCGCGGCGGCCGGGACACCGTCACCGGCAGCCGGTCCCCATAGGAGAAGGCGATGCGCTCCGCCTCCGCCTTGCTCTCGCCGTACCACTCGTAGGGCCGGAAGGGGTCCTCCTCCACATGGGGACGGGTGGGGGAGGAGGGGCCCATGGCGGCCAGCGAGCCCACGAGCACCAGCCGGGGGCGGCTCCCGGAGGCCACCATGGCCTCGCACAACAGGCGGGTGCCCTCGGCGTTGACGCGCATGAAGTCCTCGCGTGTCGCGCCGCGGCGAACACCGGCCAGATGGAAGACGACGTCCTGTCCCTCCACCGCCGGGCCGAGCGAGGCCCCCTGTGTCACGTCCCCCTCCACGCGGGTGTGGGGGATGCCCTCCAGGCCCGAGGCATCCGAGCCTCGCCTGAGGAGGCACGTCACCTTGTCACCCCGCGCGGCGAGGGCGCGGGTCAGCCAGATTCCGAGGAAGCCACCAGCTCCGGTGATGAGGGCACGCATGGGCATGGGCGTTTCATCCGAAAAAGTACACCTCGTCCGCAAGGGGTTTTCCCATCCGGGCCCGTTCGAGCGCCCGGGGGACGACGAATCGCGCGGAGGCCGGATGGTCGGGCCCTGGCGGCGACGAAGGGGGGCCGCTCCCGAGCAGGAATGCACCCTGGCGCGGTGGCCGTCCGGGCGCATTTTTCGCGTCCGTGAGGTTCGCCCCCGAGGGAAAACGTGCTGCGGAGCCGGTTTCTCGGGCATGAAACGCGTTGCGTAGGGCGTTTCCCGAGGGAAAAACGCAGGAGAGGGCTGTTTTTCGGGCTTGGGCGTGCTACCTACGCCCCACCGGCACTGGCTTAAAATCAAGCGAGGCCGCACAACGTCCCCTTCGGAGGGGAGGAGACTCAAGACGAATGGCTGCCAAGAAAGCTGCTGCGAAGAAGGCTCCCGCCGCCAAGAAGGCTGCTGCTGCCCCGAAGCGTAAGCCGAACGCGTCGTTCATGAAGGAGATGACTCCTTCCGCCGCCCTGGCCGAGATCGTCGGCAACAAGCCGCTGCCGCGCACCGAGGTCGTCAAGAAGCTCTGGGCGTACATCAAGAAGAACAACCTCCAGGACGCGAAGAACAAGCGGCAGATCAACGCCGACGACAAGCTCAAGCCCATCTTCGGCGGCAAGAAGAACGTCACCATGTTCGAGATGACCTCGCTGGTGAACAAGCAGCTGAGCTGAACCCGACGCCGGCCCGCCCGGCGGCTGCATCTCGAGGGCTCTCCGGTGGATTCCGGTGAGCCCTCTGCTTTTGTGGCGCGAGGCTCGTGGGAATCCGGGCCCTTGGAGCGTTGGCTGGAGGTCGGAAGCCGCTCTGGGTGCTGGCGCGGCGCGCGACGGCGCCCTACCTCTGGGCCCCATGCTCCGCGACGGATTGGAAGAAGAGGGGACGGCTCCCACGGGCTCGTCGGGTGCCACCTTGAGCGCCGAGGCCCTGGCCGAGGGCCTGTTCAAGCGGGTGAAGGACGCGCTGGTCGAGCGCCCCCGGACGCCGCTGTCCACCTACCGGGTGCAGCTGCATCAGGGCTTCACCTTCCAGCAGGCGCGCGACGTGGTGCCGTTCCTGCGCCGCCTGGGCATCAGTGACTTGTACGCGTCCCCCTACCTCAAGGCGACGCCGGGCAGCACCCACGGCTACGACTGCGTGGACCACCAGCACCTCAACCCGGAGGTGGGCTCCACCGAGGACCACCAGGCCCTGTGCGCCACGCTGCAGGAGCACGGCCTGGGGCAGGTGCTGGACGTGGTGCCCAACCACATGGGCATCGAGCGCGGCAACCCGCTCTGGTTCGACGTGCTGGAGAACGGCCCGTCCTCCGTCTACGCCAAGTACTTCGACATCGACTGGTCGCCGGTGAAGGAGGAGCTGCGCGACAAGGTGCTGCTGCCGATACTCGGCGACCAGTACGGCGTGGTGCTGGAGAAGGGCGAGCTGAAGCTGTCCTTCCGCGACGGCGCCTTCTTCGTGAACTACTACGACCACCTGCTGCCGCTGGCGCCCCGGCAATACGGGCGCGTGCTGCGCCACGGGCTGGAGCGGCTGGAGGCGAAGCTGGGCGCGGAGTCCGAGCCCATGGTGGAGCTGCTCTCCATCCTCACCGCCATCGAGCACCTGCCGCTGCGCACGGAGGTGGAGCGCCCCCGCGTCGTGGAGCGCCACCGCGAGAAGGAGGTCATCAAGCGCCGGCTCGCCGCGGTGGTGGAGAAGAGCCCGGAGGTCGCCGCGTACATCGAGGACAACATCCGCGTCTTCAACGGCGAGCCGGGCAACCCGCGCTCGTTCGACCTGTTGGACCGGGTGCTGGCCTCGTGCAGCTACCGGCTGGCGCACTGGCGGGTGGCGGGGGAGGAGATCAACTACCGGCGCTTCTTCGACATCAACGGGCTGGCGGCCATCCGCGTGGAGGACCCGGAGGTGTTCCAGGAGGCGCACGCGCTGGTGTTCCGCTGGCTGCGCGACGGCTGCGTCACCGGGCTGCGCATCGACCATCCGGACGGCCTGTTCGACCCGACGGCGTACTTCCTGGACCTGCAGGAGCGCTACTTCGTGGAGCGCGCGCACGCGGTGTTCCTCCAGGACCTGGCCGGGGACGACACGCGCTGGCCGGGCGTGGAGGCGGCGCTCAGGGAGCGCTGGCGCGCGGAGGTGACGCAGTCTCCGGACAGCGTCCTGCGCAAGGCGCTGTACGTGGTGGTGGAGAAGATTCAGGGCGGCCGCGAGCGCATTCCGGAGGCGTGGGCGGTGCACGGCACCACCGGCTACCGCTTCGCCAACGCGGTGAGCGGCGTGTTCGTGCACCCCGCGGCCGAGCCGCACCTGACGGAGACGTACGAGCGGCTCACCGGGGAGAAGGGCGACTTCGCCGAGCTGGTCTACCAGAAGAAGCTGCTCATCATGCGCGTGTCCATGGCGAGTGAGATCAACGTGCTGGCGCACGAGCTCAACCGCATCTCGGAGATGAGCCGCAGGACGCGCGACTTCACGCTCAACTCGCTCAGGCGCGCGCTGGTGGAGTTCATCGCGCTGTTCCCCGTGTACCGCACGTACGTGGACGGCTGGCGGCCGGGGCTGGACGCGCGCGACGTGCAGTACGTGGAGTGGACCATCCAGCGCGCCAAGGAGCGCAACGCCACCACCAACGCGTCCATCTTCGACTTCCTGCGCGACATCCTCCTGCGCCAGTACCCGCCCCAGTCCGACGAGCGCGAGCGCGCCGTCATGCTGCGCTTCGCCATGAAGCTGCAGCAGGTGACGGGCCCCGTCATGGCCAAGGGCCTGGAGGACACCGTCTTCTACATCTACAACCGGCTGGTGAGCCTCAACGAGGTGGGCGGGGAGCCCGAGCGCTTCGGCACGCGCACCACCACCTTCCACCTGCGCAACCAGGAGCGCGCCGAGCACTGGCCCGCGAGCCAGCTCACCACCAGCACCCACGACACCAAGCGCAGCGAGGACGTGCGCGCGCGCATCAACGTGCTGACGGAGCTGCCCGAGGAGTGGCGCAAGCTCGCGCGCCGCTGGCTGCGGCTGACGGAGAAGTTCGCGCAGGCCCTGCCGTCCGGCGCGGCCCCCAGCGCCAACGACGTGTACCTGTTCCTGCAGACGCTCGTGGGCGCCTGGCCCATGGGGGAGGCGCTGTCGCCCGAGGCCCGGGCCGACTTCCACCGCCGGATGCGCGAGTACATGTCCAAGGCCATCAAGGAGGCCAAGGTCCGCACCTCGTGGACCAACCCGGACGGCGCCTACGACGACGCGGTGGCGGCCTTCGTGGACGCGTGCTTCGACGAGGAGAAGGGCGGGGGCTTCCTGGAGGAGGTGCGCGTCTTCAAGCGCCGCATCGAGCGCGCCGGGCAGCACAACGCCCTGGGGCAGCTGGTCCTCAAGCTCGCGTCGCCCGGCGTGGTGGACACGTACCAGGGCTGCGAGCTGTGGGATTTGTCCCTGGTGGACCCGGACAACCGGCGGCCGGTGGACTTCACCTTGCGCTCACGGCTCCTGGAGGAGCTGGACGCGCAGGCGCGAGAGGACGCGCCCGGGCTGTGCTCGCGGCTGGTGGCGGGCCTGGATGACGGGCGGGCCAAGCTCTTCCTCCTGGCCCATGGGCTGCGGCTGCGCCAGCGTCAGCAGGACCTGTTCCGGCGGGGCGGCTACCGGGCGCTGGAGCTGTCCGGGCCCCGCGCCCAGGCGGCGGTGGCCTTCGCGCGCGAGCTGGACGACGCGGGCGTGGTGGTGTGCGCGCCGCGTTACGTGCTGGAGGCCCTGGAGTCGCCCCAGGGGCTCTCCGGCGCCTATGCCGACACGTTCCTGGACCTTCCCGAGGCATATGCGGGCATGATGTTCCGCGATGTCTTCACCGGGCGACAGGTGCGGCCCGAGCGTGGTGCGGGTGGCGTGGTGCTGCCCCTCGCGCCGCTCCTGGAGCGGTTCCCGGTGGTGCTGCTGGAGAGGAGCACGGGATGAGGAGGGCCGAGGTGCTTCCAGGGAAGCCGTTCCCCCTGGGCGCCACGTATGACGGGCACGGGGTCAACTTCGCGGTGTTCAGCGAGCACGCGAAGAAGGTGGAGGTCTGCCTCTACGACGCACAGGAGCCCACGCGCGAGACGCGCCGCTTCCCGCTCCTGGAGACCACGCACCAGGTGTTCCACGGGTACGTGCCCGACCTGAAGCCGGGCACGCTGTACGGCCTGCGCGTGCACGGGCCGTTCGAGCCCAAGAAGGGCTTCCGCTTCAATCCGCACAAGCTGCTGGTGGACCCCTATGCCCGCGCCATCCACGGGCAGGTGGACTACCGCGCGCCCATCTATGGCCACGTCCAGGGCGGCAAGGACGAGGACCTGGTCCAGGACAAGCAGGACGACGCCGCGGGCGTGCCCAAGGCCGTGGTGCTCGAGGACACGTTCGACTGGGAGGGGGACACCCACCCGCGCGTGCCGTGGCACCAGACCGTCCTGTACGAGCTGCACGTCAAGGGCTTCACGAAGCTCAACCCCCGCGTGCCGGAGGCCCTGCGCGGCACCTACGCGGGCCTGGGACACCCGGCCACCCTCGAGCACCTGAAGAAGGTGGGCGTCACCGCGGTGGAGCTCCTGCCCATCCACCACATCGTCGACGAGCCGTTCCTCGTCGAGCGCGGACTCACCAACTACTGGGGCTACAGCACGCTGGGCTACTTCGCGCCGGACGCGCGCTACAGCGCCCCGGGCGGCCCGGGCTCCCAGGTGGACGAGTTCAAGGGGATGGTGAAGGCGCTGCACAAGGCGGGCATCGAGGTCATCCTCGACGTCGTCTACAACCACACCTGCGAGGGCAACCAGCTGGGGCCCACGCTGTCCTTCAAGGGCCTGGACAACGGCGCGTACTACCGGCTGACGGAGAAGGACCCGCGCTACTACCTGGACGTCACCGGCACGGGCAACTCGTGGAACGCCACGCATCCGTACGCGCTGAAGCTGGTGGCCGACAGCCTGCGCTACTGGGTGGAAGAGATGCACGTGGACGGGTTCCGCTTCGACCTGGCCACCACGCTGGGGCGCGACCGGCACGGCTACGACACCCGCGCGGCCTTCTTCCAGATCGTCCACCAGGACCCGGTGCTCAGCCGGGTGAAGCTCATCTCCGAGCCGTGGGACGTGGGCGACTTCGGCTACCAGGTGGGCAACTTCCCCGTCTTGTGGAGCGAGTGGAACGGCAAGTACCGCGACACCATCCGACGGTACTGGAAGGGCGATGACCGGCAGGCGGCGGAGATCGGCTACCGGCTCACGGGCAGCTCGGACCTGTACGCGCTGTCGGGCCGCAAGCCCTCCGCGAGCGTCAACTTCGTCACCGCGCACGACGGCTTCACGCTGCACGACCTGGTCACCTACAACGACAAGCACAACGAGGCCAACGGCGAGGACAACCGCGACGGCGGCAACGACAACCACTCCTGGAACTGCGGCGTGGAGGGCGAGACGGGCGACGTCAAAATCAACGCCCTGCGCGAGCAGCAGAAGCGCAACTTCCTGGCCACGCTCTTCCTGTCCCAGGGCGTGCCCATGCTGGTGGCCGGCGACGAGATGGGCCGCACCCAGAAGGGCAACAACAACGCCTACTGCCAGGACAACGCCCTGTCCTGGGTGAACTGGGAGCTCGACGACACCCAGCGCGCGCTGCTGGACTTCACCTGCCGGCTGACGCGCCTGCGCCGCGAGCAGCCCGTGCTGCGCAAGCGCCGCTTCTTCCGCGGCGCCCACATGTGGGACAGCGAGCTGAAGGACCTGGCGTGGTTCCGGCCGGACGGCAAGGAGATGCGCAAGGACGACTGGGAGAAGCCCTATGTGCGTTCGCTCGCCATCCTCCTGGGCGGGGACGCCATCGCCGCGCCGGACGACGAGGGCAACCGGATTGTCGGTGACACGCTGTTGGTGCTGATGAACGCCCACCACGAGCCCATCAGCTTCCTGCTGCCGGCGCTCGAGTGGGGCGCGGACTGGGAGCAGGTGGTGGACACATCCACGTCGGAGGAGTCCCAGCACGCCCACACACCGGCGGGTGGCAAGGTGCAGGTCGCGGGGCGTTCGTTGATGGTGCTGCGCCGGCCGTCGACGGAGTAGCGCCGCGGGCGGGGACGGTGGGCCGGGCCTCCAGGTGGGGGCCTGGGCGGTTACACGGAAGTGTCGACGCCCGGACGCGCCGCCGCTAGGGTGCGCCCGCCGTTCCTGAAACAGGATTCATACGTGAATACGCAAGTCGCGCTCTGGGTGGGCTTCAACCTCTTCGTCCTGGCGATGCTCGCCGTGGACCTCGGGCTGTTCCACCGCAAGGACCACGCGGTGACGCCCAAGGAAGCGGGCATCTGGACGCTGGTATGGATCACCATCAGCCTGACGTTCTGCGGAGGCATCTGGTACTTCTCCGGCAGCACGCCCGCGCTCCAGTGGGTGACGGCGTATGTCGTGGAGTACTCGCTCTCCGTCGACAACCTGTTCGTCTTCCTGCTGGTGTTCAGCTACTTCCGGGTGGCGCCCGAGCACCAGCACCGGGTGCTGTTCTGGGGAATCCTGGGCGCGTTCGTCATGCGCGCGGTGCTCATCATTGCCGGCACGGCGCTGGTGTCGCGCTTCCACTGGCTCATCTACCTGTTCGGCGCCTTCCTGGTCTTCACCGCGCTGAAGATGCTCTTCTCCAAGGACGAGGAGATCGACCCGGAGCAGCAGGGCATCGTCAAGCTCGCGCGCCGGGTGCTGCCGGTGGCCCGCATGGGCGAAGGCAGCCGCTTCTTCGTCACCGAGGACGGCCGGCGCAAGGTGACGCCGCTGTTCATCGTGCTGCTGGTGGTGGAGGCCACGGATCTGCTCTTCGCCCTGGACTCCATCCCCGCGGTGCTGGGCATCAGCCAGGACGCGTTCATCGTCTACACGTCCAACGTGTGCGCGATTCTCGGCCTGCGCTCGCTGTTCTTCGTCGTGGCCAGCCTGATGGAGAAGTTCCACCTGCTGAAGCTGGGGCTGAGCGCCATCCTGGCCTTCGTGGGCGTGAAGATGCTCATCACGTTCTTCGACATCCACATCCACATCGGCCTGTCGCTGGGCGTGATTGGCGGCATCCTCCTGCTGGCCATCATCGCCTCGCTCATCTGGCCCAAGAGCCCGGAGCCCGGTCAGGACCGGGAGAGCGCCAAGACCTGAGCCCGGGGGCGGGGGGGCGCCGGGGTTTTGCTTGCAACCCGGGGGCCTTGCCTTCAAATGTGGAGGCATGTCTTCCAGCGCCACCACTGATGGCATCAAAATCACCGTGAAGCCGGCCTACTGGCCCGAGCGCAGCTCGCCCGAGTCGGGGCAGTACGCGTTCATGTACACGGTGGAAATCGTCAACGAGGGGGAGGCGCCCGCGCAGCTCAAGGCGCGGCACTGGGTCATCACGGATGCCTCCGGGAAGGTGGAGGAGGTGAAGGGGGAGGGCGTGGTGGGCCGCCAGCCCCGCGTGGCCCCGGGCGAGCGCTTCGAGTACACGAGCTGGGCGATGCTGCGCACGCCCTTCGGGACGATGCGCGGCAGCTACGACATGGAGCGCCCGGACGGCTCGCACTTCGATGCGCGCATCGCCGAGTTCGCCCTCACGCTGCCCAACGCCCTGCACTGATGAACACGCCCGCGAACAAGCGAGGGTTGCTGCTCGTCAACCTGGGCACGCCGGACGCGCCCCACAGCGGGCCGGTGCGGCGCTACCTGCGCGAGTTCCTGAGCGACCCGCGCGTGGTGGACATCCACCCGGTGGGGCGCTGGATGCTGCTCAACCTCATCATCCTGCCCACGCGCCCGGCCAAGAGCGCGGAGGCGTACCGCAAGGTGTGGATGCCGGAGGGCTCGCCGCTGCTCGTGTACAGCCGGGCGCTGGAGGTGGCGGTGCGCGAGAAGCTGGGCCACGAGTACGACGTGGCGCTGGCCATGCGCTACGGCAGCCCGTCCATCCCCGACACGGTGGCGGCCATGCGCGCGCGCGGCGTGTCGGACTTCACGGTGCTGCCGCTGTACCCGCAGGAGGCCACGTCCTCGTCGGCGTCGTCGCTGGCGCGCGTGTACGAGGTGCTCTCCAGCGGCTGGGACGTGCCCAACGTGCGCGCGGTTCCGGCCTTCCACGGGCACCCGTCGTTCCTGGACGCCTTCGCGGAGGTCGCGCGGCCGGTGATTGCCGAGGCCCGCGCGGACCACGTGCTCTTCAGCTATCACGGCGTGCCGGAGCGGCACGTGCGCAAGACGGACACGTCGGGCCAGCACTGCTTCGCGTCCGCAGGGTGCTGCGACGCGCTCACGGACGCCAACCGGCACTGCTACCGCGCCCAGTGCTTCGCCACCACGCGGGGGATTGTCGAGCGGCTGGGACTTCCCCAGGGCGGCTTCAGCGTGTCCTTCCAGTCTCGGCTGGGGCGCACGCCGTGGGTGAAGCCCTACACGGACCTGGTGCTGCCGGAGCTGGCGAAGCAGGGCGTGAAGCGGCTGGCGGTGATGTGCCCGTCCTTCGTCGCCGACTGCCTGGAGACGCTGGAGGAGGTGGGCATGCGCGCCCGCGAGCAGTTCGTCGAGGCGGGGGGCGAGTCGTTGACGCTCGTCCCCTCGCTCAACGCCCACCCGACGTGGGTGGACGCGGTGGTGCGGATGGTGCGCGAGTCCGACGGCGCGGCTACTGCTGGGGCTTCGCCGTGGCCGCGGGGGGCGCCGACTCCCGCGCGGTGAGCTTGAGCTTCACCGTGCCGGGCGGCACCTGCAGGGCGTTGGCGGGAAAGGGCCCGCGCGAGGACGACGCGATGGTGCCCTCCCACGTGCGCCACCGGCCGGCCTTCACCAGGAACTCACCCTTGCCGGTGATGCGCACCTCGGCGCTGGCGTCCGTGGTGGGAGGGCCGGCGGACTCGTCGGCGGGCTCGGCGTCCTCCTCGGCCGGGTCGTCCGCGCGCGCGGGCACCGCGGGCGGGGCGCGGCGGCTGGTCACCTTGCCGGAGAGCTGCTCGAGCAGGTCGTACTCCAGCGTGGCCACCTGGTCGTCGCCCTCCTGGGTGAGCGCGGTGAGCTTCACGCGGTTGCGGCGCTCCGTCTTGGTGGTGGTGAACAGGGGACCCAGCGCGTCGTGCGTGAGCAGCTCCGTGCCCAGCGCCCAGGTGTCGTTGGGGCCCACGGGCGCGAGCGGCAGCTCCAGCACCAGCGCGGCGATGTTGCGGTTGATGCCCTGGAGGCCGTCGAGCACGAAGCCGCGCTCGCTCAGCGCGCCCGTGTCCTCGGTGGTGTCCTTGCCCTCGGGGAGCACGCGCAGGCGGTAGTCGCCGGAGTTGGTGCGCTCCAGCACGTAGGTGAAGCCGGTGGGGAAGGACGCGGCGGGGGCGGCGGCGCGCGGGGGAGCAGGCTCCTCCTTGCCCTTGCCCTTCTTGCCCTTGGCGGGCGTCTCCTCGGCGGCCTCCTGCGGCGCGGGGGCGGCGCCGGAGCGCTCCAGGTCCAGGTGGTAGGTGACGGGGGCGCTCGCGGCGAGCTTCCAGCGGAGGGTGACCTTGGACGGGTCCACCGGAGGCTGGGCGGCGGCGGTGGGCGCGGCTCCCGGGGCGGGGGCGTCCTTCAGGCCCGGAGGACGAGGAATGGGCTCGAGCTGGCCTCGGGGTTCTTCCTTGCAGGCGGACAACGACAGGGCGACGACCAGTCCGAACAGGCTTCGCATCACGCGGGGACGCTCCTCTGGGAGTACACGCGGGATATCGGAGCCCCACCCCTCATTCAAGTCCGTCACCCGGCCGCGTGTCCCCCGGCGCGCCCGGGTGGAGTCACGGTCCGAGCGGGCCTCGGGCCCTGGGGACGTGCCCTCGCGGCGCTGCTGGGGGCCGCGAGGGTTGTCCGGATGCGTCATCGGGGCTCGTGGGCGACGTAGAGGTCGACCTGCTCCTTCACCTTGTTGGCGAAGTCGGGGTTGAGGCGCTCCAGGATGGCCCACTCCAGGTCCAGGTTGCGGCGGATGTTGGCGCGAGCGGAGCGCGTCTGGAGTTCGGGTTCGGAGGCGATGAGCTCGGCGGGGGTGGCGTTGGGTTTGTCGTCGATGGTGGCGCTCGTCGTCTGGCGCAGGCCGAAGGGCAGCGCCTGTGTCCTGGCGAAGGTGGTGGCGGCCATCTCGTAGGCGCGCACGACGAAGCGCCCGTCCGCGCGGACGCGGCCCTCGACGTAGAGGCGCGACCAGCTGGAGCCCATGTCGTAGTTGCCGCTCACCTTCCACGGCGTCTGGAGGAAGTAGGGGTCGGTGCTGGGCAGCAGCGCGTAGCCGCGCTCACCGAGCTCCGCCTCCGCGGCCTTCATCACCTGCATGGCGGGCAAGTCGTAGACGACGAGCCCGCTGGTCCGACCGAGCAGCGCCTTCTGAGGACTGCTGGCGCAGCCGGATGCGCACACGACCGCCGCCAGGCCCGCGCATACGGCGAGCCACCGTCTCGTCATCGTCATCGTCGCCTCGTTCCCGGGTGTGGCCGCGTGCGGAGGGAGACTCGCCTCACACGCGGGACGTCCTGAACAACGCGGAAGCGCGCGCGGCATATCGCGCGGCGCAGGCGGCGCGAGGTCGTCAGGCGCCAATCCTCGGATGTGCCAGGGGCTGCGCGGCGCAGGCGGCGCGAGGTTGTCAGGGGCCAATCCTCGGATGTGCCAGGCGCGGCGCAGGTGGCGCGAGGTCGTCAGGCGCCAAGCCTCGGATGTGCCAGGCGCGGCGCAGGCGGCGCGAGGTCGTCAGGCGCCAAGCCTCGGATGTGCCAGGCGCGGCGCAGGTGGCGCGAGGTCGATTCAGACGCCCTGCCTCGGATGTGTCAGGGACCGCACGGCTCGGGTGGTGCCACGATTCGAGCGTGCGCCAAGCGTCGGATGTGCCAGGGCTGCGCGGCTCGTATGGTGCCACGGTTCGAGTGTGCGCCAAGCCTCGGATGTGCCAGGGACCGCGCGGCTCGGGTGGTGCCACGGTTCGAGCGTGCGCCCTGCCTCGGGAGTGACGTCAGTGCATGCACCTGCGCCGGCATGCTCGAGGGCCCGCAAGTCTGTGCCGCGCTCATGCGCCGGACGCGCGTGCCGGCCGAGGTGGCCGACGCGCTCAGTGATGGGGCGTGCGAGGCGCGGCGGCGCGCGCGAGCCTGTCGCGCACCGCGATGCCCAGGCCGCTGGCCGAGGGCAGACAGGCCACGAGCACGTCGTGTCCCTTCTCGTCCGCCTCGCGCAGCCTCGCGTACAACACGCGCGCCGCGCCCGCCGGGTCCTCCGGCACGTCGAAGCGCGGCACATCCCCTGGCAGCTCCAGCCCTCGCGGCCCGAGCACGCCGACGCTCAACCCCTGCTCCCTCAATGCACGCACGCGGGCCGCGGCCTCTGTGGGCTCCGCGAGCACCACGCCCGCGCGGGGCGCGTAGTGCGACTCCAGCGAGCCCGACACGCGGACCTTCGAGGCCACGCGCACCGGCACCGGATGCCCCAGCACCCGCTCGATGGCCTCGGCCGACAGTCCGCCCGGCCGGAGGATGGCGGGCGAGCCGGAGCTCAGATCGACGATGGTGGACTCGACGCCCACGTCGCACGGTCCGCCATCCAACACGAGGTCCACGTCGCTCCCCAGGTCCACGCGCACGTGCTCCGCGGTGGTGGGGCTCACCCGTCCGAAGCGGTTCGCGCTCGGCGCCGCCACGCCGCCGCCCAGGGCCTTGAGCACCGCGAGCGCCACGGGGTGTCCGGGCACGCGCAGGGCCACCGTGTCCTGGCCTCCGGTGATGGCGTCCGTGGCGCGCGGCGTGCGCGGGAGCACCAGCGTGAGGGGCCCCGGCCAGAAGGCGTCCGCGAGGCGACGCGCGGCCTCGGGGACCTCCCGGGCCCACGAGGTCAGGTGCTCGACACCCGCCAGGTGGACGATGAGCGGATGGGTGGCGGGACGACCCTTGATGGCGAAGACACGGCGCACGGCCAGCTCGTCCTCGGCGTTGGCCGCCAGGCCATACACCGTCTCCGTTGGCAGGGCGATGACACCACCACTGCGCAGCACTTCCACCGCGCGTTCGACGAGCTCCGGCTTTACCATGCGATGCCGCACTGTCGCGCCAGGAGGCGTCATGAGCAAGTCACTCGTCTTCGAGGCGCGCAGTCGGGCGCCCATCCCCGCGACGGAGCTGTTCGCCTGGCATGCCCGGGAAGGGGCGCTCGCACGGCTGACGCCCCCATGGGAGCGGATGGAGCTGCTCGAGCGCACCGGCGACGGCATCCACACCGGCGCCCGCGTCGTCATGCGGATGCGCATGGGCCCCATCCCCCGACGCTGGGTGGCCGAGCACACCGCGTACGTCGAGGGCTCCCTCTTCCAGGACACGCAGGTGTCCGGCCCCTTCTCCAAGTGGGTCCACACCCATCGCATGTGGCCCGAGCCCGCCACCCACTCCTCCATCCTCGAGGACGAAATCGAGTACGCCCTGCCCATGGGCCCGCCAGGCCGGCTCCTCGGAGGCGGCTTCGCGCGCCACACCCTGGAGCGGATGTTCGCCTATCGCCACCGGGTGACGCTCACGGACGCGCGACGCCACGCCGCGTTCGCGGACCAGGGCCCGCTGCGCGTGGCCGTCACCGGCGCGTCGGGGCTCATCGGCTCGGCGCTCCTGCCGCTGCTCACCACCGGAGGCCACCAGGTCCAGCGACTGGTGCGAGGGCGGGCGGACGCCTCGCGGCACGAGGTGGCGTGGGCGCCGGACAAGGGACAGGTGGACACCGACGCGCTGGAGGGCGTGGACGCGGTGGTGCACCTGGCGGGCGCCAATGTCGCCGGCAAGCGCTGGTCCCCCGAGTACAAGGACGCCATCCTCAAGAGCCGCTCCGAGGGCACGCTCACGCTGGCCGAGGCGCTGGCGAAGATGAAGAAGAAGCCCCGCGTGCTGGTGTGCGCGGCCGGCAGCGGCATCTACGGCGACCGGGGTGACGAGCCGCTCACCGAGGAGAGCGCGCCGGGCACGGGCTTCCTCGCGGACGTGTGCCGCGTCTGGGAGGCCGCCACCGCGCCCGCCGAGGCCGCGGGCATCCGCGTGGTGCACCTGCGCATCGGCCCGGTGCTGGACGCGCGCGACGGCGCGCTGGCGAAGATGCTGCCCGCGTTCCTCGCGGGCGGCGGCGGGCCCATCGGCTCGGGGCGCCAGTGGATGGGCTGGGTGTCGATGGAGGACATCCTGGGACTCATCCACTTCAGCCTCTTCACCCCGGCGGCCCGGGGGCCCATCAACGCCGTGGCGCCGGGCGCGGTGCGGCAGGCGGACTTCGCCCGGACGCTCGGCCGGGTGCTGCGGCGGCCCGCCTTCCTGCCCATGCCCGCGGCCGTCATCAGGACGCTCTTCGGACAGATGGGGCAGGAGGCCCTGCTGTCGGGTGCCCGGGTGCTCCCCAACGCCGCCGAGCGGCTCGGCTACGCGTTCCTCTTCCCGGAGCTGGAGGGGGCGCTGCGCTTCACGCTCGGCCGCACCACGGCGGGCCCGGAGTTCCGCCATGGCTGAGCGGTTCGAGGCTTGACAATCCCCCCTGGGGGGACTGATGGAATGGCCCCCTATGATTCAGGTCGAAGGGCTGACCAAGTACTACGGTGAGCACGCGGCCATCCGGGACCTGGCCTTCACCATCGGCCAGGGAGAGGTCATCGGCTTCCTCGGCCTCAATGGCGCGGGCAAGTCGACGACGCTGAAGGTCCTGGGGTGCGTGCTGTTGCCAACCGCCGGCCGCGTCGTCATCGACGGCCATGACGTGGTGAGCAACGCCCACGAGGTGCGCCAGCGCATCGGCTACCTCCCGGACGTGCCGCCGCTCTACGAGGAGATGACGGTGGGCGAGTACCTGGCCTACGTCGCGCAGCTGCGCGGCGTGACGGCCAGGGACACCCCCGCGCGCGTGGGCGAGGCCGAGGAGAAGACGGGGCTTCGCGAGGTGGACGGCGAGCTCATCTCCACGCTCAGCCACGGCTACCGTCAGCGCGTGGGCGTGGCGCAGGCGCTGGTGCACAAGCCCGCGCTGCTCATCCTCGACGAGCCGACGAGCGGCCTGGACCCGCGGCAGATCGTGGAGATGCGCGACGTCATCCGCGGCCTCAAGGGCACGCACACGGTGCTGGTCTCCAGCCACATCCTCCCGGAGATCTCCCAGACGTGTGACCGGCTGCTCATCATCCACAAGGGCACGCTGGTGGCGCAGGGGACGGAGGAGGAGCTGGGCCGGAAGATGGGCGGCGGGGGCTCCGTCGAGGTGGAGGTGCGGGGCGACTCCGCGCGCGCCGTCGAGGTGCTGCGGCCCTTCGGCGAGGTGGAGGTGGGCAGCGCCCGCGACGGGCTGGTGGCCCTGACGCTGCGCGCGTCGCCGGACGTGCGGCCGCGCGTGGCGCAGGCGGTGGTAGGCGCGGGGCTGGAGCTGCTGCGACTGGACGTGGGCGCGGGACACCTGGAGTCCATCTTCCTCAAGCTGACGCATGGTCAGGAGGTGCGCGCGTGAAGGCGCTGCTCATCGCCCGCCGCGAGCTGTCCGGCTACCTGCGCACGCTCAGCGGCTACGTCGTCATCGCGGTCATCCTCGCGTTGAACGGCCTGTTCTTCAACGCGTACGCCCTGGGCGGCGCGAGCAAGCGCTCCGCCGAGGTGCTCTCGCAGTTCTTCTATTACTCGAGCGGCTTCACCATCGTCGCCTCGGTGTTCATCTCCATGCGCCTGCTCGCCGAGGAGCGACAGACGGGCACGCTGCCCCTGCTGTACTCCTCGCCGCTGCGCGACCGGGACATCGTGCTGGGCAAGTTCCTGGCGGGCTTCGCGTTCCTGGCGCTGTACGTGCTGTGCACGCTGTACATGCCGGTGTTGGTGCTGGTGAACGGCAAGGTGTCCTGGGGCCACGTGGGCGCCGGCTACCTGGGGCTGTTGCTGCTGGGCAGCGCGTCCCTGGCGGTGGGCACGTTCGGCTCGGCGCTGGCGAAGAACCAGCTGCTCGCGGCGATTACGTCCGCGGTGATGCTGGTGGCGCTCATCCTCTGCTGGTTGCTCGCGCGAATCACGGAGCAGCCGCTGGCGGACGTGTTCAGCGCGATGTCGCTGTGGAACCAGCACTTCCCGCCGTTCCAATCGGGGCTCGTGCACGTGCGTGACGTCGTCTACTACCTGGTGGTCACCTACGTGGCGCTGTTCGCGGCCACGCGGGTGCTCGAGGCGCGGAGGTGGCGATGAGCGCGCGCACTTCGGGGAGCGGGCTCATGGCGACGCTGGCCTTCGTGGCGGGCCTGCTGGCCGTCTTCATCGGCGAGCGCATCCTGGGCGTGGGGACGGGCCGCGGGCTCTTCTCCGGGCTCGGCGTGGCGCTGGCGGTGGGCGCGACGGCGTGGCGGTTCGTGGGCTCGCGCGGCGCGAGCCTCGACCGTCGCCGCGTGGATGGCTGGGTGCTGGGCCTGTACGGGCTGGGGCTTCTGGCGCTGGGGCTCTACTTCCTCCAGTCCGACCTGGGCCTGTCCCTGTTCGACGCCCCCCTGTCGCAGAAGGCGCCGAAGCTGGCGGTGATGCTGGCGGCGCTGTTCCCCGCGCTGCTCGCGTGCTGCCTGGTGCCGCTGGCGCTGGTGGAGGTCGCGACGCAGGCCATGGCGCGCGCGCCGGTGATGGAGACGGGCCGGGCCCGCAGCGCGCTGTACTCGGGGCTGGGGCTGTCCTTCGTGCTCGTGTTCGCGTTCGCCACCATGTACGTCGTCACGCAGGCGAACACGACCTGGGACCTGTCGTACTTCCGCACGGCGAAGCCCGGCGACTCCACGCGCAAGGTGGTGCGCGGGCTCAACGAGCCGCTCCAGGTCATGCTCTTCTTCCCGCCCGCGAACGAGGTGGGCGAGGCGGTGGGGCAGTACTTCCGCGACCTGTCGGTGGAGAGCCCGGGGCTGCTCAGCGTGGAGCGGCTGGACCAGGCGGTGGAGCCCGCGCGCGCGAAGACGCTCGGCGTGCACAACAACGGCACCATCGTCCTGGCGCGCGGTGAGCGCAAGGAGCCCTTCACGGTGGGCCTGGAGCTGGACCGCGCGCGGGGACAGTTGCAGCGGCTGGACCAGGAGGTGCAGCGGCGCTTGCTGACGGTGGCCAGGCCCCGCCGCGTCGTCTACTTCACCGCGGGCCATGGCGAGCGCGCGGAGACGCGGCCGGTGCCCGGGGAGATGCCGAAGCCGTCCGTGGCGCAGCTCAAGGAGTTGCTGCGCGCGCAGAACGTGGACGTGCGTCCGCTGGGCGTCGCGGAGGGCCTGGGCCGCGAGGTTCCGGGGGACGCGGCGGCGCTGGTGGTGATGGGCGCCACGCGCGACTTCCTCCCCGAGGAGCTCACCGCGGTGCGCGAGTACCTGTCTCGCGGCGGGCGGCTGTGGATGGCGCTGGAGCCGGAGGGCCCCAGCTTCGAGGCGCTGCTCGCGCCCATGGGGCTGAAGTACCTCGGCACGCCGCTGGCGAACGACCAGGTGTACTTCCGCACCGCCCGTCAGCAGAGCGACCGCGGCAACCTGGGCACGGCGAGCTTCAGCTCGCACCCGTCCGTCACGTCGCTGTCCGCGATGGCGGGTCAGTCCCCCGTGGCCTTCCTGGGCGCGGGCGCGCTGGACCAGCTCCAGCCGCTGCCCAACGGCGTCATGCACGACATCTCCGTGCGCGCGCATGGGGCCACCTTCTCGGACGCCAACGGCAACTTCAGCCCGGACCCGGGCGAGATGCGCCGCACCTGGCCGCTGGTGGTGGCGGTGGAGGAGCCCGCCGCCAAGGGCAAGGAGCCGATGCGCGCGGTGGTGATGGCGGACGCGGACGTGGTGAGCGATGTGGTGCTGCCCAACATGGGCAACGCGTACCTCGCGGTGGACACCCTGCGGTGGCTGACGGGCGAAGAGGCCGTCTCCGGCGCGGTGTCGTCGGAGGAGGACGTGCCCATCCAGCACACCCGCGAGCAGGACGTGGCGTGGTTCTACGCCACCGTGTTCCTGGCGCCGGCGCTGGTGCTGGCCGTGGGCTTCGTGACGACGCGGCGGCGGGGCCGCCGTGCTCCGCGCGCCAGCGTGGCGGCGGGAGGTGAGCAATGAAGGCCCGGGACCTGGCCCTGCAGGGCGCCCTCGCGGTGGTGGCGCTGGTGGCCGCCTACCTGGTGTGGCAGCGCGCTCCGGCGGGCGCCCCTGGTGACGTGACGGTCGTGGAGCTGCCGGCGCGCGCGCTGGACAAGGTGCGCTACGAGGATGAGGCGCGCTACGTGGAGCTGTACCGCGACTCGCAGGACCGGGACGCGCTCTGGGTCCGCCTGGGCTTCAAGCCCGCGAAGCCGCTGCCCCCGGTGGAGGGTGTTGCCGACGCGTCCGCCGACGGTGGCACGTCCGTGGATGGCGGCGCCGGCGCGGCGCTGGCACAGGGTGCGGCCGACGCGGGGACGCAGCCCTCGGCGCAGCCGCCTCCGCCTCCTCGCGACATGCGGGCCAACGAGGTCGCCCAGAAGCTCTATCCGCGCTTCGCTCCGCTGCGTGCCACGCGCTCGTTGGGCGTGCTCGATGAGAAGAAGCTGGCGGAGGTGGGGCTGACGGGCTCGCAGCGCAAGCTGACGCTGACGTTGGGTGGCAGGACGGAGTCGTTCACGCTCGCGTCGATGACGGGCGGGTGGGGGACGCCGTACCTGCGCCGTGACTCGGACGGACAGGTGTTCCTGCTCGGCCCCGCGTTGCTGCCGGACCTGGAGAACGCGACGACGCGCCTGGTCGACCGGCGGCTGCATGTCTTCGATTTGGGCGAGTTCGACTCGGTGGTCATCTCGTCGGGCGGCTCGTCGCGCGCGTTCGTGGCGAGCGGCAAGGCGCCCAACCCGGTGACGCTTTCGCCGGAGGAGTCGCCGGACAAGCCGGACGAGTTCACCCGCAACTGGCATGACCGCGTTTGGCGGCTGGTTCCGTTGGACCTGCTGGGCCGCGACGAGCAGCCTCCGGGGGGCGAGCCGAAGGAGTCCTTCCGCGTGGAGTACCGGCGCGGTGGCAAGCCGGTGGGCGAGCTGACGGTGGCGCGCGCGACGGATGGCTTCTACGCGCGCACCGAGCACACGCCAGGGTGGGTCCGGCTGCACGCGGGCGTGGACCCGCTGGCCGCCGAGGCCGCGCGGGTGACGACGCCGGTGTCCTCAGCCGGCGGTCCGTGACACCCGGGGCTCCGGGGCGTCGGCGCGGCCCAGTCGCACGTCGACGAAGCTGTACGGCGCCCAGGGGCCGGTGAAGCGGAAGGTGTAGAGGTCCGAGCGCGCCGCGAGCATCCGGACCTTCGCCTCGAAGGCGGGGCCGTCGCGCCGGGCGACGAGGAAGGCCGCGTTGAGCAGCATGCGCTCGCCCACGGGCGCGTCGGTGCGAGACGCCGCCGCCAGCGGGCGCAGGCCCTCCAGCATGGCCGCCATGTCCAGCGCGGCGCGCAGCTCCACCGCGCGCCCCAGTCGCTGCTCGTGCTCGACCTCCGACTCGTCCCCGCGCCGACGCAGCGCCTCGTCCTCCAGCTCCATGCGTCGGTTCAGGTGCTCGCGGTGGTAGAGCACCTTGAGCCCCAGCTCCACCTTGCCCTCCAGCGCGGTGAGCACGGAGGTGAGCGCCTCCTGCGTGGAGCGCAGCATGGCGCGCACGTCGGCCTCCGAGCCCAGCACGGTGCCGAAGGCCACGGGCAGCAGCGTGTGCTCGCGCAGCACCACCTCGGCGGCGCGCTGGTGCGCCAGCAGATGGGCCCGCGTCGGGTCCACCCTGCGCGAAGGCGTGGAGGACACCAGCGCGGCCAGCCCCCCCTCGCGCACGGCGCGCACGTGGCAGGGCGGCATGCCCAGGCCGATGGGACCGAAGTCCAGCGGGCCGTCGGCGCGCACCACGCCGTAGAGATACTGGGGCCCCGCGAGCTCCTCGGCCGTGGGGGCGTCCGGCTGGGGGCGAGCGCTCTTGCCCTGAGGGTCGGCCCGCACCTCCCGAGTGCTTGGGGCTGCGGACCGCATGGGGCGAGGGCTGTCGCCGCCTCGCGCGGGAGCGGCCTCACTCAGGATGACGGCCCCCCCGGTGCTCTCGAGCAGCGCTACGTCCCGCGAACCGTCGGGTGTCACACCGACGATGTGGCTCTCGGGCATCACCTGGGGCGGGACGTCGGGCGTCAGCGTGTCCGAGCTGGTGTGGGCAGTCCTGCTCCCGCGAGCGAGCGCTGCCTCCCCCAAGGCCGTATTGTCATCCGCGCCGCGACTCGCGGGTGTCAGCCTCCGTGTGGACGCAGCCTTGCTCCCGCGTGAGGGCACCAGCTCCGGAGAGACATCGGACGTGGGCGTCACCTCTCGCGTGACAGCGGCCTTGCTCCCACGGGACAGCGTCGTCGCTCGCGGCTCGGGCCGCTCCGCCTTGCCGCCGCGCGCGGGCGTGTCGGGAGCAACGGAGGTCCGCGGAGGCGCGGCGCGGGACGCGGAGCCCCCCGGGCGCTTCGCCTCGGCGGTGGGCGCCGCGCGTCGGACGCGGGAGGGCTTGGGCGAGGCGGCGCCTCGTCGGGAAGAGGCCTTGCTGGGAGGACGGGGGGACCGGGACACGGCACGCCTCAGCGAATCGCGGCGCCTCCGCGCCGGGCGAGGATGGTCCGCACCTCCGCCACGAGCTCGTCGGGCAGGCACGGCTTGGTGACGAAGGAGTCGCACCCCGCGCCCTTCGCTTCATCGGACTGGCCCGTCATCGCATGCCCCGTGAGCGCGACCACGGGGATGGTGCGCGTGCGCGCGTCGTTCTTCAGCCGCCGCGTCGCCTCCCACCCATCGATGATGGGCAACGACAAATCCATCAGGATGATGTCCGGCGTGAGCGCGAAGGCCTGGTCCAGCGCCTCCTGCCCGTTCCTCGCCTGCGCCACGCGGAACCCGGAGAACTCCAGGTACTCCGCGTACATCTCACGCGCGTCATCGTAGTCGTCCACGACGAGCACGAGCGGCTTGAGATTCGGGGAGGGATTCGTCATGTCCGCCTCGGGCGTCGTGGGAAGTGCAGCGTGAAGGCCGACCCCTGCCCCTGGGTGCTCTGGAGGGTGACGC
This sequence comes from Myxococcus sp. AS-1-15, assembly GCF_020037055.1. Taxonomy (NCBI): domain Bacteria; kingdom Pseudomonadati; phylum Myxococcota; class Myxococcia; order Myxococcales; family Myxococcaceae; genus Myxococcus; species Myxococcus sp. AS-1-15. Next base: position 74,956 of record NZ_JAIQDF010000012.1, read on the forward strand.
GCCCCCCCAGCATGTCGGCCAGACGTCTGCAGATGGACAACCCCAGGCCCGTGCCTCCATAGGCGCGGGTGGGCGAGCTGTCCACCTGTTGGAAGTCCTCGAAGATCTTCTCCTGGTCCGCCGGGGCGATGCCAATCCCCGTGTCCTCCACGCAGATGGTGAGCATGGAAGATGACGGCTGGTACTCCGCCACCACCTTCACCGTGCCCTCGTGCGTGAACTTCAGGGCATTGGACAGCAGGTTGAGCACCACCTGCTTCACCTTCTGACGGTCGCTGTGCACCGGCGGCAGCCGCGCGCCCAGGTGCGTCGTCACCGTCAGCTTGCTGCGCGCGATGATGGGGTCCATCTCCGCCATCACCTCCTGGAGCAGCTCCGGGATGACGAAGTCCGACAGGTGCAGCGGCATCCGCCCCGCCTCGATGCGGGTGATGTCCAGGATTTCGTTGATGACCTCCAGCAGGTGCCGGCCATTGGAGTCGATGCGCGTGAGGTTGCGCTTCTGCGGCGCGGTCAGCTCCCCGGACACGCCCTGCAGCAGCATGTTCGTGTAGCCGAGGATGGCGTTGAGCGGCGTCCTGAACTCGTGGGACATGTTGGCCAGGAACTGGGACTTGGCCGCGCTGGCCTGCTCCAACTGGATGGCCTGACGGCGCAGCTTCTCGTTCTGCTCCGCCAGCTCCGCGGTGGCCACCTGCACGCGCGCCTCCAGCAGCGTGGAGACCTCCTTGAGCCGCTCGAGCAGCCGCGCCTTCTCCAGCGCCTCGCCCCGGTCCTGGAAGAGCGTGACGATGCCCGTCAGCTCCCCGCCTTCGCCCAGCACCTTGCTCGCCACCGCCTCCACCGGCAGGGTGGCGCCGCTCGTCGGGTCCACCAGGCTCAGGTGCCCGCGCCAGCGGGGACTGCCGCCCGTGTCCAGCACGTTGGCGAGGAACGACACGAACGTCGCGTGGTTGGAGCGCACGCGGCGCTGCGCTGCGCGGCCTCCCTCGGGCGGCAGCGAGAAGAGCCGCTCGGCCGGCTCGTTCATCATCACCGTGACGCCGGACGGGTCCGACAGGATGATGGGGTCCGCCACGGAGTCCAGCACCCGGTCCAGCCGGTGGCGCTCGCTGCGCGCCTCGCGCTCGGTGGCGCGAAGGCGCCGGTAGCTCTCACCCAACGCCTGCGTCGCGCGGCCCAGGTCCGTCACGTTGCGCAGCACGCTGACCATGGCCTCGCGGCCGTCCGGCTCGTACACCCGCGTGCTGACCATCTCGAAGAGCAGGTCCAGCCCCTCCACGGGGTCCACCAGCGGCACCTCGCGCCAGCTCACCCCGGGCTGGCCGCCGCTGGCGCTGCTCGCCACCGCGGCGGAGAACACGCGCTGGTTGAGGTGCACGGCGCGGCGGCGGCCGTGGCTCGCGTCGGGGCCCGCCATCAGCAGCGCCTCCGCGCGCGCGTTGGCCAGGCGCGCGCGTCCCTCCAGGTCCGTCAGCAGCACCGGGTCCGTCACCGCGTCGATGATGCGGCGGAACAGCTCCGAGCCCCCCGCGGCGAGCGGACCGGACGTGGCCTGGCGCGCGAGGAAGGGCCCCGCGTGCCCGGCGACCCAGGCGACCTCGGCGGGCAGCTCGGGGGTGCTCGCCCAGACCAGCAGCAGGCCCACGGGGGATGCGCCCGCGCGTCCCAGCGGCACGGCGAACAGGCCCTGCGCGCCAGGGGAGGGCAGGGGCGCGCGCTCCTTCGGGAAGAAGCGCGGCACGGCCTGGGTGAGCACGTCCGCCAGCGGGTGCGTGGAGTCGGCGTCGGACCACGCGGCGAGCGCCGCCTGCTGGGCCTCGCAGAGCCCCTGCGCGGCCAGGCAGGTCATCCGGGCTCCGGGCTCCTCGCGGGCCACGCAGGCCGCGGCGAGCGCCTGGGCATGCGCGGGCAGCCACTCCACCACGGCCCGGGCACACCCTCTCGCGGACTCGCAGGCGAGCAGCTGCTCGGCCAGGGCGAGGCGCGCGTCGACGGAGGAGGCGGGGGCTGGGGCGAGCGGGGCGTACGAGACCAATGCGTCAGGCTCCAGGAGGAAGTCGAGGTGTGTCGTCAGCAGGAGGGGTGTCTTCGACGCGAAGCTCCAGGGAGGTCACCACGACGGGCGCGCAGGGCTCGGGGGCGTCCGGTGGGACGGTGCCGTCCCAGCGCAGGCCGCGGTCCAGGACCCGGTCCATCACATCGACGAGGCTGGTGCTCCCAGCCAATCTTTCCACCGGCATCCTTCGTGGCTCCCTGGGTACGAGGCAGGGGTCGGGGGGCCGTCCCTGCCTCTATGTATCGCGGGCCGCTCCACCACCCCAGAACCGCTTGGAATCCCGCGTGACTTGCCAACACCCGGCGGCCCGCTCTGTTTGCTCGTTCACATCCCGGGTGGCCCCGACGCCGAGCAGGCGGCCAGGCATGGGCGCCGGCCGCGTCGGGTTATCGCACCTGAGGCGCATCCCTAGTCTTGGGACATGGATGAGACGCGGACGCATCGCTCGCTCTGGACGCTGACCACGCCCACGCGAGACTTCCCCACGCTGCCCGGGGACCTGACGGTGGACGTGGCCGTCATCGGCGGGGGGATGGCGGGCCTCACCACGGCGTGGCTGCTCAAGCGCGCCGGCAAGCGGGTGGCGGTGCTGGAGATGAACCGCATCCTGTCCGGGCAGACGGGGCAGACGACGGCGCACCTCACGGAGCTGCTCGACACGCCCTACGCCACGCTGCGCCGCGACTTCGGGGAGAAGGGCGCCCGGCTGGCGGCGTCCTCCAGCCGCGCCGCGATGGAGCAGATTGCGTCGCTGGTGGAGGAGCTGCGCCTGGACTGCGATTTCCAGCGCGTGCCCATGTTCCAGTACGCGGAGACGGCGCGCGAGCTGCAATCGCTGGAGGAAGAGGTGTCCGCCGCGCGCGACGCGGGGCTGCTCGCCACGCTCACGCAGCGCGTGCCGCTGCCCTTCGCGGTGAAGGGCGCGCTGCGCGTGGAGGACCAGGCCCTGTTCCATCCGCGCAAGTACCTGCTCGGGCTGGCGGACCGCATCCCCGGCGAGGGCTGTCACCTGTTCGAGAACACGCGGGTGCTGGAGGTGCGGGACGGCAAGCCCTGCCGCGTCGTCACGGACCGGGGCGTCGTCACGGCCACCGACGTGGTGGAGGCGACCACGACGCCGCTCAACCGCGTCTTCATGCACACCAAGCTCTTCCCGTACCGCACCTACGCGGTGGCCGGTCCGCTGGACGGAGCGTTGGAGCCCGCGCAGTACTACGACTGCAAGGAGCCCTATCACTACATCCGCACGCAGCCGGTGGACGGGCGCACCTACGTCATCGTCGGCGGCGAGGACCACAAGGTGGGCGCCGAGGAGGACACGGCGCGCTGCTACGCGGCGCTGGAGGACTTCGCGCGCGAGCGCTTCCCGGTGGAGTCCATCACCCACCGCTGGTCCGGTCAGGTCATCGAGCCGGCCGACGGGCTGGCCTACATCGGCCGCGACAGCGCCCGCAAGCACGTCTACGTGGCCACCGGCTTCTCCGGCACGGGGATGACGTTCGGCACGCTGGCGGGGATGCTCCTCACCGACCTCATCCTCGGGCGGGAGAACCCCTTCGCCGCGCTGTACGACGCCACGCGCGTCAAGCCCATGGCGGGCGTGAAGGACTTCATCCAGGAGAACGCGGAGGTGGCCTTCCGCTTCGTCGCGGACCGGCTGGCCAGGCCCGACGGCAAGCACCTGTCCGAGGTGGCCCCCGGCGAGGCCAAGGTCCTGGAGGTGGACGGGCAGAAGGTGGCCGTCTACCGCGAGGAGGATGGCACTTCGCACGCCGTCTCTCCGGTGTGCACGCACCTGGGCTGCCATGTGCATTGGAACGGCGCGGAGCGCTCGTGGGACTGCCCCTGTCACGGCGCGCGCTTCAGCCCCACGGGCAAGGTGCTCAACGGACCCGCGGTGAAGGACCTGCCCTCCCGCAAGCTGCCCACCTGACGCCCGCCACCCGCGCGTCTCCCGAAGTCAGACGAGCCTTGAACCCCGCCGACATGGAGACATGACATGAACGCGATTGAGTTGCTGAAGCAGCAGCATGACGAGGTGAAGAAGCTCTTTGCCCAGTACGGCAAGCTCCCGGACCACGCGGACGTGCGCAGGGGCGAGCTGTTCAAGATGATCGCCGACCGGCTCGCCGCGCACGCCACCATCGAGGAGCTGTACTTCTATCCGGCCACCAGGTCGGAGCGGACCGAGGACGAGCTGCGTGAGGCGGTGGAGGAGCACCTGTCCGCCAAGCGCATCATCGCGGACCTGCTGGAGATGTCTCCGGACGACGAGGAGTTCGACCCGAAGATGAAGGTGCTCCAGGAGCAGATCGAACACCACGTCGAGGAGGAGGAGGGCGAGCTCTTCAAGAAGGTCCGCAAGCTCTTGTCCAAGGAGCAGCTCGAGGACCTGGGCATCCTGATGGAGCAGCAGTTCGAGGAGCTGATGGAGGACGAGCCCCGCAACAACGTCCCCGCCGAGACGGACCACGCGGCGCCGCTGTAGGCCGCAAGATTCGGGTTGCGCGGAGCGGCCGGAGCGGCAGCATGGGGTTTGTCCATGCCCCGCCCCGCCTCCTCCGCTCCGCGCCTGCCCGAAGCCTTCACCCCGAGCGCCCGCCGTGCCCTCGCGCGCGCCGACCCGACGCTGGGCGCCCTGATGAAGCGCGTGGGCGCCTTCCGCATGGAGTTGAGCCCGCTGCACAGCCCGTTCGCGGCGCTGGCGCGCTCCATCGTCTTCCAACAGCTGCACGGCAAGGCCGCGGCGACCATCTTCGAGCGCGTCAGCGCTCAGGTGGGCACGGGCCGTGACTTCACTCCGGAGGCCCTGCTCGCGACGCCGGAGAAGGCGCTGCGCGAGGCGGGGCTGTCCGCCAACAAGATGGCCGCGCTCCAGGACCTGGCGCGCAAGACGCTGGATGGCACGGTGCCGCCGCTCGCGCGGGTGCGCCGGATGAGCGACGAGGCCCTCATCGAGCACTTCACCCAGGTGCGGGGCATCGGCCAGTGGACGGTGGAGATGCTGCTGATGTTCCGGCTCGGCCGCCCGGACGTGCTGCCGGTGGACGACTTCGGCGTGCGCAAGGGCTTCATGCTCGCGTACGGCCTGGAGGAGATGCCCAGGCCGAAGGCGCTCCTGGAATACGGCGAGCGCTGGCGGCCCTGGCGCTCGGTGGCGAGCTGGTACATGTGGCGCGCCACGGAGCTGAGCTGGGAGCCGTCCGAGGGCTGAGCGGCGCCCCTCGCGCTTCATGGCGAGTGAGCGAGCGGGGGGCTCGCTGATGACGCGCCTTGCCGCACGGCGCTGGCGTCCTCACCCGTAGATGAAACGGGAGAGACGCCCTCATGCGAGCATTGACCTACCAGGGACCCTTCAGGGTCCGAGTGGAGAACAAGCCGGACCCCCGGCTGGAGCACCCCCAAGACGTCATCCTGCGGGTGACCAAGAGCGCCATCTGTGGCTCGGACCTGCACCTGCTGCACGGGCTGGTCCCGGACACCCGGGTGGGCCACACCTTCGGGCACGAGTTCACCGGCGTGGTGGAGGAGACGGGCACGGAGGTCTCCCAGCTGCGCAAGGGCGACCGCGTGGTGGTGCCCTTCAACATCTCGTGCGGCGGCTGTTTCTATTGTGAGCGGGGGCTCACGGCGCTGTGTGAGAACAGCAACCCCTCCAGCGACGTGGCGTGCGGCGTGTATGGCTATTCGCACACGACGGGCGGCTACGACGGTGGCCAGGCCGAGTACGTGCGCGTGCCGTACGCGGACGTGGGGCCCCTGAAGATTCCGGACGACATGGAGGACGAGGAGGTGCTGTTCCTCGGTGACATCCTGCCGACGGGCTACATGGGCGCGGAGATGGGCGAAATCAAGGGCGGCGAGACGGTGGTCGTCTTCGGCGCGGGCCCGGTGGGGTTGTTCGCCATGCGCTCGGCGTGGCTGATGGGCGCGGGCCGCGTGGTGGCGGTGGACTGCGTGCAGTACCGGCTCGACTTCGCGGAGCGGTTCGCGAAGGTGGAGACGGTGAACTTCCAGGAGGTGGGGGACGTCGTCGCCTACCTCAAGGAGATGTTCGAGGGCCGGGGCCCGGACGTGTGCATCGACGCGGTGGGCATGGAGGCCGAGGGCTCCACGACGCACCGGGTGATGGGCCTGGGGATGAAGCTGGAGGCGGGTGCTCCCACGGTGCTCTCGTGGTGCATCGATGCCGTGCGCAAGGGCGGCAATGTCTCCATCGTCGGCGTGTATGGACCGCCGTGGAACGTGATGCCGATTGGCACCGCGATGAACAAGGGGCTCACGCTGCGGATGAACCAGTGCAACGTGCGCCGCTACATGCCGCACCTCCTGAAGCACATCCGGGAGGGGCGCATCGATGCGAAGGCCATCATCACCCACCGGTTCGGGTTGGAGGATGCGCCGGAGGCCTACCACCTGTTCGCCCAGAAGCGTGACGGCTGCGTCAAGTGCGTCCTCACGCCGGGCCATGCGTGACGAGAGGGAGTGAAGCCATGCCGGATAGACCTGTACCTGGCGCCGCCGCGGACCTGGATTTCTCCAGCCGCCCCGGCGTCCCGATGGAGACACTGCCGCATCCCTTGCCGGGGGCTCGGATGCCCATCCGGTTCCAGCACTCGCCGGTGCGTGTGTTCAAGCATCCGGGCCGCGCGCAGCTGCCGCCGGTGTATGGAACGGCGCAGCCGCCGAAGGGGCTGAGCGGCCTGTTGCGCCGCGTGGCCTATGGGGTCCCGGACCACAAGGCCCGCCACTGGATGGTGTTGTTGCTGGCGGACCGGGTGGATGTCTGGGAGCACCGTCTGGCGCGGGTGCTGCCGTGGGCGCTGCCCACCGCGGGGGTGCTGGCGCTCACCCACACCGTGTGGCGCAAGTGGGCGCGCGCGTGAGGTGAGGTGGGGCCCGGTGTGGCGCCGGGGTGGGGGAGACCCGGCGCCATGGGGAGGCGACATCCAGGCCTGTTCTCTGTGAGGATTCCCGGGAATGCCTCCCTCGAAGCCGCCCCCTCGACGTCCCGCCGCGAAACCCTCGGGGGCGAAGCCCCCTGCGGAGGCCGCGAAGAAGACCGCGCGGAAGCCCGAGGCGGGTGGGGCCGCGACGCCGGGCGTGGCGACCCAGCGAGGACAGGCGAAGCCCGTCGCGAAGACGGCGAAGGCCGCGAAGACGGCGCCGAATGCCTCGGGTCAGAAGACTGTCGCGAAGGCTGGTGTGTCTCCTTCCGAGGGGAAGGCGGTCGCGAAGATGGTGGGGGCGAAGGCCGCCGTGACGTCCGCGGCGCCGCCCTCGGAAGGGAGGGGCGTCAAGAAGACAGCGATTGCCGGAGCGCAGGTCGCTGAGACGCTTGCGGCGCCCGTCTTGGTCCCTTCCGACGGGAAGGCCGCCACGAAGACGGCGGAGCCCGGGGGGCTGATGTTGGAGGAGGCCGCCATGAAGGGGGCGCCGCGGCTCGTCGCGGCGCCTCCAGACGAGAACGTCGCTGAGAAGACGACGGATGCGGTGAAGGTTGTCCCGCGACTCGTCGTGGTGTCCGCGGAAGAGGGCGCCGGCGCGACGACGGATGGGGCGAAGGCGGGTGTCCCGCGGCGCGCGGCGGAGTCTTCGGAAGAGAGCGGCGACGCAGACAACGTGCTGCCTGCCTCGGGCGAGAAGACAGAGGCCGCGCATGACGTGCGTGAGCTGGCGAGGGCCCTCGAAGTCGACGCCACCCGCGAGGAGGAGGTCCCCGCGCCTCGTGTCTCCGCGCATCCGCATGAGCGGCCCCCGCTGCCCGTCGGAGCGCTCGACGCGGACGTGCTCCCCATCGCGGCGCTCGAACCCCTCGATGGCGCGTTCACGGGCGCGCCGCTGCTCCTCCACGCGAGCCCCGAGCCGATTCGGACCTCCGGAGTCCTCGGCACGACGATGGGGCGCATCGTGCCTGGCAAGAGCGAGGGCGGCTTCACGTTCGCCGGCCAGGCCCGCCTGTTCCTTCGCGCCGTCAATCGCGTCGGCGAGACCTTCGCGCGAGCTGAACAGGGACAGGTGACGCAGACCCTGCCCCCGACGGGCACGCAGCGCTGCTCCATCGTGCTGCGAAACACCTCGGGCCGCCCCATCCACCTGCGGCTCGCGGGCGTCGTCTTCTCCAGGTACCTCACGCCCCAGTTCCCCGCGAACGCGCGCGGCGAGCCCTTCAATCCAGATGAGCAGGACGCGCTCGCCGAGGACCTCACCGGACTCGTCGACTCGGCGTCAGGAAAGGTCCCCGACCCGGAGGGGCTCTTCTTCCGTGGTCCTCACGCCGTGCTCGCCTCGGGCTTCCTCGATGCGCGCGTCGACCCGCGCCCCCAGGACGAGCGCGAAGCCGAGCCGCTGCTCCGCGAGGACCTCGACCTGGCTCACCTCGACGACGTGCGTCTGGGCACACGCGGACGCATCGAGGCCGCCCTCACCGTGCAGCCCGGTGACGCCGTGCTCGTCCTCGCCGCGCGCCATGAAAAGGGCGGCACGCTCCAGGCGCTCCTGGACTTCACGGCCGTGGATGCGAAGGGGCAGCTCGACGTGGGCGCGAGGTTCCGGCTGGCCACCGTGTCCAGCCCGCTGCCCCTCACTGCGGACGAGCTCACCGCCATCTCCCGCGGAGAGCACCCCATGGCCAGCGCGGGAACGGACGCACCCGAGACGAGCGCCCCAGCGTTTCCTCCCCATCAAGGTGTGCTCGAGGCCGGCAGTGTCTTCGTCGGCGGCCGCACGGTGCGCCTGTCCGCGGGCCAGCGCGCCGGAGACCTCGTCATGTCCATGCCCGGCAGACACGGTGGCGTCTGGCCCGATGCCGCGCCCCTGACGCCGACCGCGCGCGAGCCCGAGCCGAGAACGCCCCGGACCCACGAGGGAGCCCGAGGCATCTCGTACGCGCTGACGTACACCCTGGAGAACGCCGACGCCGAGCCGCGCGAGGTGGAGCTGCTGCTCACCTCCCCGCGCCGTCATCCCTCGGAACAGTTCTTCCCGCAGGCCGGCGTGCTCACCCTCGCCATGAACGTCGACGGTGAGCGCCTGGACGCTCGCGTCAACCAGCGGGGCGAGGGGCGGGTGCTCGCGTGCTTCGAGCTGCCGCCCGAGGGCCGGCGTGAAGTCCGACTCGAGTGGACCCACGCGGGAGGCACCTTTCCTCCCGCGGGCCTCGAGTGGCGCATGCGCGCCGGCTGAGGACTACTCCGACCAGGTCGTCACTCGCACCATGCGCACGAAGCGGCGGTCCGTGCTCACCGCGGCGATGTAGTAGCCCGCCGTGTCGCCAGGACCGCCACCGCCGCAGTACGTCCGGCAGTACCAGCTCGCGGAGTAGCGCCGGTTGCTGTTGCGGGAGCTCTGCGTGATGAACGCCAGCGCGCCATCCACCTCGTCGGAGTTGGGCAGGCCGTTGTCCGTCTGAGACGTCAGCTCGGCGAGCAGCTCCTGGACGGTGATGGGTTGGAAGTTACGCGGATACCCATAGCGGAAGGCCGCGCCGGCCTTGTAGTTGAGCGTGGCCTGGTTGGCGACGCCCTGGCCACTGGGGATGTAGCCCTCCATGATCTCCGTGGAGACCGTCAGCGGACCGGTGGCGCCGAAGTAATCCGCCGGGGTCTGCGGGAGGACGTCGAGCCACAGCGGCGCATGTGTGGTCGCGCCGTCGTTCAGCTCGTGGACGTCGATGAGGTACTTCATCGCGGTGGCCGTCACGCCCACGTTGAAGGGCTGGTCGGCGATGCGGTCGGCCAGGTAGATGCGCTCGGCCGCGTCGACCTTGCTGTCATCCTGGAAGAACCGGCTGACGGCGCCGCGCATCTCGGTGCGGATGACGGTGACACCTCCCGGGCTCGTGGCGAGACGGGCGGCGGCGATGTCCGCCTCGAAGAGGGCAATCGTGGTGGTGCTGTCCGCGAACGCGGGAGCGGCGGCCAGCAGCGCGGCACCACCCAGCAGCGACTTCAGTGACGAAGAGAACACGCGTTGCTCCTCTCGCGGACGCTCACGTCCACGATGCAAGGGGACGACGCGCGCGTATTCAACACGCACACGGGGAGTGTGACTCCGATGGACCCACGCGGGAGGCAGCGTCCCTCCCGCGTGTCTCTCCGTGGCGCAGGTGCGCCGATGGAGAACTAGTCGGACCAGGTCGTCACGCGCACCATGCGCACGAAGTTGCGCTCCGTGCTCACCGCGGCGATGAAGAAGCCGCCCGCGTCGCCGGGGCCGCCACCGCCGCAGTACGTCTGGCAGGACCAGCCCGTGGTGTAGAGCCGGTTGCTGTTGCGGGAGACCTGCGTGATGAACGCCAGCGCGCCGTCCACCTCATCGGAGTTGGGCGTGCCGTTGATGACCTGCTCCTTCAGCATGGCGAGCAGCTCCTGGACGGTGATGGGCTTGAAGTACGACACGTCCTGGAGGCCCCAGGCCGCGTTGGCCTTGTAGGTGAGCGTCCGCTGGTTGGCGACGCCCATCCCGGCGGGGATGTTGCCCTCCTTGATGTCCGTGGAGGTGGTGAGGGGCCCGGTGGCGCCGAAGTAGTCGGCCGGCGTCTGCGGGAGGACGTCGAGCCACAGCGGCGAGTACCAAGTCAGGCCGTCATTCAGCTCGTGGGTGTCGATGAGGTACTTCATCGCGGTGGCCGTCACGCCCTGCTTGAACGTCAGGTCGGCGATGCGGTCGGCCAGGTACGCACGCTCGACGGCGTCGACCTTGCTGTCGTCGTGGAGGAAACGGTCGACGGCACCGCGCATCTCGGAGCGGATGACGGTGGTGCCACCCGGGCTCGTGGCGAGGCGGGCGGCGGCGATGTCGGCCGCGAACGCGGGAATCGTCGTGGTGCTGTCAGCGAGGGCAGGGGTGGCGGCCAGGACGACACCACCCAACAGGGACTTCATCGAAGAAGAGAGCATACGTTGCACCTCTCGTGAGCGAGCGCGCCCACGATGAATGGGGGACAGCGCGTACGCACTTAGCACCCGCGACTGACACGTCTCGCGATGTGCTCAGCGTGTGCCTGTTTCCACGGGAGGGCTCTCGTCTCGAGGCTGTGGGGCGCTGTTTTCGTGTGACACATCCGTGACGAAACGCGCCTGGAGATGACGGATGGGAATCAGCAGCGCGAGGAACGCGACGGACAGTCCGGCGCCGAGCAGGAACACGGGGCCATAGCCCAACGCGAGCCCGTGCAGGGGGTCCGCCAACCAGCCCGCGAGAGGCGCGGCGGGGGCCTTGCCCCAGACCTCGATGCTGGCCATCAGCGTGTAGTGCGACGCGCCGATGCGCCGGTCCACGCGCGACATCATGAACGCGAACATCACGGTGGTGAGCGCGCCGCCGACGAGCTCCTCCGAGAGCGTCACGCCGATGACGCCCGCGTCGCTGACGCCGTGGGTGGCCAGCCACCAGCGCCCCATGAGCGGGAGCACGCGCAGCGACGCGGCGAGCGACAGGGCTCCGAGGATGGGCATGCGCGTGGCGAGCACGCCACCTGTCACGGAGCCGAGGATGGACGCGGCGTTGCCCCACGTCCCCACCCACTGGCCTATCTGCCAGGCGGGGATGCCCGCGTCGACGAGGAAGGGCTTGTAGAGCACGTCCGCCATCGTCTCGCCGAACTTGTACGTGCCGATGAAGAGCAGCACCCAGCCGATGCCCGGCTGACGCACCGTCGTGAGGAACACCGCGAACCACTGTCGCCAGCTCTCGGTCTTCGGCGCGGTGGGCTCGGCGTCGCGCTCACGCGGCGGCGCCTCGCGAGACAGGAGCGTCACCCCGAGCGCGATGGCGCACAGCAGGGCCATGCCGTGGAACAGGCCCGGCCAGCCCAGGTACTTGCTGGCCCAGACGAGCAGCCCGCCGCCGGTGAGCATCCCCAGCTTGTAGCCCACGACCTGTACGGTGTTGCCCAGGCCCAGCTCCTCGGGGCGCAGCAGGTCCACCGCGAGCCCGTCCACGGCGATGTCCTGGGTCGCGGCGAAGAGGTTCATCACCAGGATGAGCCCGAGCAGCACCTTCAGCGAGCCGCCTTCCGACACGAGCATTCCCGCCGCCACGCACGTGAGCGTCAGGCCCGCCTGCATGGGGAGGATCCACGACTTGCGTCGTCCGATGCGCGCCGAGGAGTAGCGGTCCACCAGCGGCGCCCAGAGCACCTTGAGTCCCCAGGGCAGCGCGAGCACCCCCGCGAAGCCCAGCGCGGTGAGCGACACCCCCTGCCCGCGCAGATAGACGGGCAGCGCGGTGGCCTGGAAGCCGAAGGGCAGTCCCTGCACGAAGTAGAGGACGCCGAGCAGTGCGAGCCGGGAGGCGGGGAGTCTCATGGACACCGCCGAGCATAGGGCCTCCTGAAACGCGCCGCGCGGGCTCGCTTGGGCGCCTGGCGTGCGCGCGGGGGCCCCGCCTCAATCGCTGGACGGTCTCCTGGAAACCCGGCACCCGCCCCGGCTCGCCGGGTCGTCCCGGAACCCGGCGCCGAGCCGCCCGCCTCGCGCTGAGTGCCAACAACCACGTGTCTCGTTTTCTCGGGACCCGGGGTGTTTGACAGGTTAGGGCCTCCATAGAATCGTGACGCGCCTCCCATCAGCACACTGGGATTCCACCTCAGAGGGGGCAGTCATGGGTTTGCCCGAGAGAAGAGCCATCGCGCAGTACAAGCAGAACGTCTTCCCGAAGTGGCAGCAGACGCTGAACGAACTCGTTGGCGCGCCCGTCGAAATCGAGGTCGAGTGGGACACGCTCGGCGCCGAGGGCCTGGCGCACCTCTTCGAGAAGGGCATCGACGCCATCTACTTCGAGCCGCTGGTGCTGGCGCTCCAGGACATCGGCGTGGATGACTTCTCCAAGCAGGCCATCCGGGACGGCTTCAAGAAGTACTTCATCAGCGGCATCGAGCCGGACGACCGCATCTTCTACCGCTTCGAGAACAAGACGCTGTCGTACCGGCACAACTTCAGCAACATCGAGAACTACACGCACGAGCGCCGTCAGCGCATCGTGAACCTGCTGGAGAAGGCCCTCTAGGCCGTCTTCGTCTGGGATTGCCTTCCGGAGTCGCCGCGGAAAAGCGCGCTCCGGAAGGTGGCCGTCTGTCTTCAGCGGCTGTGCTTGAGCACCATCGCCTCCAGCCGCGTGAGGGCCTTCTCCAGGACCTCCATCGACGGGCCGAAGGACAGGCGCACGTAGCTGCGGAAGCGCGAGGGGCGCGCGCGGCGCTTGCCGGGGTTCACGTCGAAGAACTCACCGGGCACGGTGATGATCTTCTCCTCCAGCGCGGCACGGAAGAAGCCCATGCCGTCGTTGAGCGGCGCGGGCAGGCCGGACACGTTGCCCCAGACATAGAACGTCCCGTCCGGCGCGCGGTCCGTGCGGATGCCCAGCCGCTCCAGGCGCGAGTGGAACCTGTCTCGCTTCTCCCGGAACGTGTTGTGGATGGCCATCGTCTCCGCGACGACCGGCTCCTCCTGGAGGAGCGGAATCGCGGCGCGCTGCAGGGGCCGGCTGCCACCGCCGTCCAGGAAGCTGCCCGCGCTGGAGACGGCTTCAATCACCTGCTTGGGCCCCACCGTCCACGTCATGCGCCAGCCCGGGTAGCGCCAGTTCTTGGTGAAGCCGTCGAACAGGACGATGGGGTCCCGGTTCACGTCCTCCACGTAGCGTGCGGCGCTCTCCACCGGCAGGTGCCCGGGGCGGCCCGTCCAGACGTAGTGCGAGTAGAACTCGTCGATGAGCAGCGTGCACTCCAGCTCGCGCGCCACGCCCACCCACCGGGCCAGCTCGTCCCCCTGCACCAGCTTGCCGGTGGGGTTGCACGGGTTGGAGAAGAGCAGGGCGGACAGGCCGCGCCCCTGCACCTCGCGCCGCAGGTCCTCGTGCGTGAAGGCGTAGCCGCGCTCGCCCTCCAGCAGGATGGGGATGGCGGTGAAGGCCTTGAAGACGTCCAGCAGCTCTTCGTACGCCGTGTAGTCCGGCAGGAAGTGGCCCAGGTTGATGGAACCCAGGCTCGCCGCCGCCCGCGTCAGCGCCGCGCGCCCGCCGCCCGAAAGACAGACGTTCTCCGCGCTGTACTGGCCGGGCATGCCCTTGCGGTAGAGGCGGTTGTAGAGGCCGGCGATGGCCTCCCTCACGTCCCACAGCCCCGCGACGGGCGCGTACTCCATGTCCGCCACGTCGATGTTCACCGAGCCCAGCCGCGCGGGGGCCCCGGGCAAATCCCCCGTCTCCGGCTGCCCCTGGCCCAGGTTGCACCAGTCCGGGTCGCTGGAACGGTAGCCTCGGCGCGTGGCCTCGGCGGTGACGTAGATGACGCCCGTGCGCGGCACGGAGCGGAAGGCGGGAATCGTGACGTCGTCGCTCACGGCGCCACACCCTAGCGGAAAACCGGCGCCGCGCGCGTGGCCCGGCGCTACCGGACGATGGGCACCGTCACCGGCGAGTGGTCATCCACCGTCAGCTCCACCTTGCCCACCCGCCACAGCACCGGCTTGAAGCTCGCCTCCACGTGGTGGCCATCCGCCGTCTCCAGGACAGCCATGCCTTCCTTGGGCAGATACTCACCCACCTCGTAATGCAGGGTGGTGAGGGTGAGCTTGTCCACGCCGTCGGGGCCGCTCAGCTCGCCCGTGCCGTCGAGCAGCAGCGACGAGCCGCCCAGAAGCGGCATGCCCGGACGCTTCGTCACCTTCGCGTCCATCCGCAGGGTGTGGCCCTCGCGCCCGGGGATGTCGCCCTCGGCCTTCACCCAGACGCTCGTCAAATCGCCACAGGTGCCGTAGCCCACCTCGGCGGGCAGCACCACGCCCTCCACGCGCAGCTGGCGCAGGTCCGCCTCCACCTCCATCCGGTCCTCGCCGCCGCGGTACTTGAAGAACACGCGCCCGGAGAGGCCCAGGCCGTGGACCTGACAGTCGGGGCCGCTGAACGTCACCACCACGCCGTCCGTCACCGCGTCGAGCGACTCCACCGTGGTGGTGGCGCACGCGAGCCGCTGGGACAGGTCCACCGTGGCGACGTCGAGGAAGCCGCGGCGCGGCTCGCCGCACGTGTACACCGGCATCAGCCCCAGCACCTCGAGCGCCCCGCGCGTCAGGTGCCCCACCGCGGCGGCGCGCTCCACCTTCGCCTTCGCGGATTGGACCAGCTCCTCCGGAGGCTCACCACCACAGCCGGACAGCAGGGCGACGACGACGGACAAAGAGAGGAGGCTTCGCATGGCGCTGCTCCAAGGTATCCCATCCGCGCCTTCGCGGGCGGGGTGCACCCTGGGAGAGCAACCGCTGTGCCTGGAGGCAACCTCGCGGAAGGACAGGGGAAAGCCGAATCCTCCCCCCGCGAGGGGCGTGAAGCGCGGTGCACACTCCGGGCACACGCGCCGCACGTGACAGGGCTGTCTCAGCTCTCCAGCGACGCGCGCAGGAACCAGGCGTGCTTCTCGAACTCCACGATGATGCCGGTGGCCAGGTCCTCGGAGTCCGCGTCGTCCACCTCGACGAACAGCTTGCGGCTCTCACGCAGGCCGTCCAGGTATACCTCGATGCGCTCGGCCAGGAGCTTCACGTGCTCCAAATCCTTGGTGGTCTCCTGCGGGTACTCCGGCAGGCGGCTCGCCTTGCCCACGTGGCGGGTGGTGCCGTAGGCCTTGCCACCGAGCGTCACCGCGCGCTCCGCGATGGAGTCGTTGTGATTGGCCAGGCTCACCGCGAAGGTCTCGAACAGCGGGTGCAGCGCCGCGAACTGCGGGCCCTTGATGTTCCAGTGGGCCACCTTGATCTGCGAATGCAGGTCCAGGCCGTCCGCCAGTCGGGCGTTGAGGGATTCGACGACGGAGGCGCGGGTCTTCTCGGGAAGGGGGCTGGGGCTGCGGTACATGATGGCTTTCCTTTCGTGCTCGTTCGTTCTGGACGCCCGTTGGATGCGCGGCGCCGGAAAAGGAAGCGCCCCCCGGTGTCTCCACCGGAGGGCGCCTCTCATCACGTCAGTGACTCGCGGCTGGGAGCCTTACGACTCCAGACCCACCGCCGCGGCGTGGATGACCGACGCGACGCGGACCGCGTCGTGCACCTGGTCCTCCGACAGGCCGCCCTCGAGGACGACCTTCTCGTGGGACTGCATGCACATCTCGCAGCCGTTGATGGCACTCACCGCGAGGCAGACCAGCTCGAAGTCCACCTTGTTGGTCAGCACCTGCGCCAGCCTGTTCATCCGCAAACCGGCCCGCTTGGTCGAGTAGGACTCCTTCCCGATCATGTGCCGGAAGCGGTAGTAGACGTTGTTCATCGCCATCAGCGAGGCGGCGGCGCGCGCATCCTCGATGACGGGCTCGGCGTTCGTGAGTGCCTTCCGCGCCTCGTTCAACATCGCCTCCTTCAGCCGCTCATTCCGAGCGGCGAAGGCGCACGCGACGGCCACGCCCCAGCGCTGCTCCGGGGTGAGGCTGCCGCCTTCCAGGACGGCCTGGAGGTTGAGGCGGGTGTCCTTGTGGGCGTCCGTGAGTTCCGCGCGGACGACTTCGAGTGAGGCCATGATGCTTTACCCCGCCTTCGCCAGCTTCTGGGTGAGGGTCTCCTCGCCCTTGCTCCAGTTGCAGGGGCACAGCTCGTCCGTCTGGAGCGCGTCCAGCGTGCGCACGGTCTCGGAGACGTTGCGGCCCACGGACAGGTCGTTCACCGTCACGTGGCGGATGATGCCCTCGGGGTCCGCGATGAACGTCGCGCGCAGCGCCACGCCCTCCTCCTTGTGGAGGATGCCCAGCGCGTTGCACAGCTCGTGCTTCAGGTCCGCCAGCATCGGGAAGGGCAGGTTCTTCAGGTCCGGGTGGTGCGTGCGCCACGCGTGGTGCACGAACTCGCTGTCGGTGCTCAGGCCCAGCACCTGCGCGTCACGGTCCTGGAAGTCCTTGTTCTTCTTGCCGAACTCCGCGATCTCCGTGGGGCAGATGAACGTGAAGTCCTTCGGCCAGGCAAACAGCACCAGCCACTTGCCCTTGTACGTCTCGTTCGTGATCTCCTGGAACTCCTTGCCCTTCTCCAGGCTCACGGTGGCCTTGACCTTGAAGCTCGGGATCTTGTCGCCAACGGTCAGCATGTCGTTACTGCTCCTTGGGTTTGAGGGGCCGGGGATGGCCCCTGGGAAGGTGTCTTCTTGCGCACTGCTACAGCAGTCTTCGTGCCAGCCCATCCACTGCAATGATTCCGGGGACTTGGCTTCCATCCCCTGCGAGTCACTGCCGCCGGGGCGGTGAATAACGAAATGTCGGTGGCACTCGCCACTGCAATTTCGGTGGATGAACAGCCGGGCCGGTGGAGTGCCCTCCATCACGACTGGAGAGCCGGCGGAAAATACGAGAACTCTCGCGAGGTTGCACGCGGTACAGGCGGGCAGACGCCCGATTGATGGGCCGCCAACTGAAAAGGCCCGGGCCCCGACATGTGGGTGCCCGGGCCGGTGACAGGGCCTTCGTTCCTCAGTGCGAGGGCGTGGCGACAACGCGTGCGTCGGGGGCGGGCAGCCTGGCCTCGCCGCGCAGCTTCTGCACCAGCACGTAGAGGCCGGGGATGAACACGAGATTCACCACCGTGGAGACGAGCATGCCGCCGAACACGGCCGTCCCCAGCGAGTTGCGCGAGCCCGCGCCCGCGCCCGACGCGGTCATCATGGGCACCACGCCGAGCAGGAAGGCGGTGGACGTCATGAGGATGGGGCGCAGGCGGACCTCGGCGGCCTCCACCACGGCGTCGGTGAGGCTCCGGCCCTGGGCGCGCAGCTGCTCGGCGAACTCGACGATGAGGATGGCGTTCTTGCTGGCGAGCCCCACGAGCATCACCAGCCCCAGCTGGCAGAACACGTCGTTGGCCTGGCCGCGCAAGAGCTGCAGGCCGAGCGCGCCGAGGATGGCGAGCGGCACCGAGAGGATGATGACGAGGGGCAGGCTGAAGCTCTCGTACTGGGCGGCGAGGACCAGGAAGACGAAGAGCAGGCCCAGGCCGAAGATGAGCAGGGATTGGCCGCCGCTCTCTTTCTGCTCCAGGCTGATGCCTGTCCATTCGGCGCTCATGCCCTGGGGCAGGTGCCGGGCGGCGAGCTCCTCCATGGCCTCCATGGCCTGGCCCGAGGAGACGCCGGGCGCGGCCTGGCCGCTCAGCTCCACGGCGCGGAACAGGTTGTGGTGGCGGATGAGCTGCGCGGAGATGGTGGGCTGGACCTTCACCAGGGACTCGAGCGGAATCATGTCGCCGGTGTCGCTGCGCACGTAGAAGGCGGCGATGTCCGCGGGGCTGTCGCGGAACTGCTGCTCGGCCTGCACGTAGACGCGGTACGCGCGGTTCGCGTAGTTGAAGTCGTTGATGTACTGGCTGCCCATGTAGACCTGGAGCGTGCTGAAGATCTGGTCGATGGGCACGCCCACGGCCTTGGCGAGCTGGCGGTCCACCTCCACGTCGAGCAGCGGCGTGTCCGCGTTGAAGCCGGTGAAGACGCCGCGCAGCCGGCCGTCCTCGTTGCCCTGGGCCATGAGCTGCCGCGCGGCGGAGGCGAGCTGGTCCAGGGAGCTTACGCCCGCGGTGTCCTCGACGACGAACTGGAAGCCGCCCACGGCACCGACGCCCCGGATGGCGGGCGGCTGGAAGGGCACCACGCGCGCGCCGCCGATGCGGCTCAAGGGGGCGCGCAGCCGCTCGACGAGCGCGGCCACGCTCTGGTCCTTTCCGGTCCGCTCGTCCCAGGGCTTCAGGGGGACGAAGATGTTGGCCAGGTTGGAGCCGGTGCCCTGCGGGGACATGCCGCCGTTGGCGAAGAGGGCGCGCACCTCCGGCTGGGCGAGCAGCACCTGCTCCACCTCGGCCATGACCTTCTGCGTCTGGGAGAGGGACGTGCCCTCGGGGCCCTGCACGGTGACCAGCAGGTAGCCCTGGTCCTCGTCGGGGATGAAGCCCGTGGGCGTGACGACGACCAGCGCGGCCGTGGCGACGACGCACAGGAGGAAGGCGCCGAGCACGAGGGCCGGATGCGTCAGGAGCCGGCTCAGTCCTCGGCCGTACAGGTGGCGTGTCCGGTCGAGCACGCGGTCCACCTGACGGAAGAAGACCCACTTGTCCCCGGTGTGGTGGGACAGCATGCGCGCGGCGAGCGCGGGGGTGAGGGTGAGGGCGCAGAAGGTGGAGAGGGCCACGGACGCGGCGATGGTGAGCGCGAACTGGCGGTAGATGGCGCCGGTGGTGCCGGGGAAGAGGGCCACCGGGAGGAACACCGCCACCAGCACGATGGAGATGGCGATGACGGCGCCGGACACCTCCTTCATGCCCTCGCGCGCGGCTTCGGCGGCGGTCAGCTTCCGCTCCAGCATCAGCCGCTCGATGTTCTCGATGACGACGATGGCGTCGTCCACGACGAGGCCCGTGGCCAGGGTGAGGCCGAAGAGGGTGAGCGTGTTGATGGAGAAGTCGAGCAGCTTCACGAAGGCGAAGGTGCCCACGAGCGACACGGGGAGGGTGAGCGCGGTGATGAGGACGCTGCGCCAGCCGTGGAGGAACAGGAAGATGACCAGGACGACCAGGACGATGGCCTCCACCAGCGTGCGGACCACCTCGCGCAGGGTGGCGCGCACCGCGAGCGTGGTGTCGGTGCCCGTCTGGTACTCCATGCCCGGAGGGAACTGGGCGGACAGGCGTTGCAGCTCGGCGAGGACGGCGTCACGCACCTCGAGCGCGTTGGCGGTGGGGAGCTGGAAGGTGGCGATGCCCACGGCCTGCTTGCCGCTGAAGCGCAAGAGGGTGCCGTAGTTCTCCGCGCCCAGCTCCACGCGGGCCACGTCCTTCATGCGCACGGCCCTGCCGCTTTCGTCCCGCATGAGGACGATGTCGCCGAACTCCTCCGGCTCGATGAGGCGGCCGCGGGCGCGCACCGCGAGCTGGTAGGGCTGGTCCTCCTCGGACGGGGGTTGGCCCACCTGTCCCGCGGCCACCTGGAGGTTCTGCTCCTGGAGGGCGCGCGTCACGTCCAGGGGCGTGAGCTTGCGGCGGGCGAGCTCGGTGGGGTCCAGCCACACGCGCATGGAGAACTTGCGCTCGCCGAAGATGCGCACGTCGCCCACGCCGCGCACGCGCTTGATGGCGTCCTTGAGATTCACATCCGCGTAGTTGGAGAGGAACTTCGCGTCGTAGCGGTCATCCGGGCTGTAGAGCGCGACGGAGAGGAGGATCTGGCTGGAGGCCTTGTTGACCACGATGCCCGTCTGGTTCACCTGGGCGGGCAGTCGCGCGGCGGCGCGGCTGACGCGGTTCTGCACGTCCACGGCGGCGACCTCGATGTCGCGCGTGGCCTCGAAGGTGATGGTGACGTTGCTGGTGCCGTCGTTGCCGCTGGTGGAGGAGATGTAGCGCATGCCCTCCACCCCGTTGAGCTCCTGCTCCAGGGGGATGGTGACGGCGCTCTCCACCACCTCGGCGCTGGCGCCCACGTAGGTGGCGGACACGGTGACCTGGGGCGGCGCCAGGTCCGGGTACTGCGCGACGGGCAGGGTGGGGATGGCGATGAGGCCCACCAGCGTCAGCAGGATGGAGCAGACGATGGCGAAGACGGGTCGGCGGATGAAGAAGTCGATGAACATGTCAGCGTCCGTTCATCCGCGCGGCGGTGTGCAGCGAGGCCTTCACCTTCACGGGCGCGCCGTCGCGCAGGGCCTGCAGGAACGAGACGGCCACGCGCTCGCCTGTCTCCAGGCCCTGCTCCACGACGTAGCTGCGCTCGCCGAGCGCGCCGAGGGTGATGGGCCGACGCTCCACCACGGTGGCGCCGTCCTTCTCGCGCACCACGAGGGCGAAGGGCTGGCCGCTCTGACGCACCACCGCGAGCGCGGGAATCTGGAGCGCGTCGCGCACGGAATAGACGAGGCGCGCTCGCACCAGCTCACTGGGGCGCAGGCCCTGGGTGTTCTGGAACGCGGCCTTCACCTCGACCAGCTGGGTGCGAGGGTCGGCCTGGGGCGCGACGAAGAAGAGGGGGCTGGTGAGCAGCACGGCGCCCTTCGCGTCGAGCACCTCCATCACCGTGTCGGGCTTCAGCGAGCGGGCGCGATGAGATGGCACGGACACGCTCACCTCGAGGATTTCGGCCTGGGCGACGCGGGTGAGCGGGGTGGAGGCGGTGACGAAGTCGCCTTCACGGGCGAGCACGTCGTCGACGGTGCCGGCGAAGGGCGCGCGGATGACGTGGAACTGGAGCTGCACCTGGCGCTGGGCGACCTGGGCCGAGGCCGCGCGCTCGGTGGCCTGGGCGGCCTCGACGCGGGCCTGGGTGCTCTCCAGTTCCTGCGCGCTGGCGAGCCCCTCCTGACGCAGCGCCTGGGTGCGGGTCAGCGTGCGGCGAGCCAGCTCCAGTTCGACCCTCGCGGAGCTGAGCTGCGCCTGCGCACCGTCGAGCGCGGCGGTCTCCACGCGGGAGTCGACCTCGAGGAGCGGTGCACCTGACTCCACGTGCTGGCCCGGGCGCACGTGGATGCGGCGCACGTAGCCGTCCACCCGGGGGAGCACCGTGACGCTCTGTCGCGACAGCAGGCTGCCCAGGTACTCCCCTGTGTCGCGCACTTCGCGAGGGGCCACGGTGACCACGTCGATTTCCCGAGGCTCGGGCGCGGCTGGGGCCGCCGTCTTCCCCGAGCACCCCAACACCACCAACAACGCCACACTCCACAGCCGCTTCATCCGAGTCTCCAGGGGCGCACCAGCCGCTTCATCCGTCGCATCGGGCCTCCGTCATGCGGTCGTCCAGGTGAGCCCGGACGAGCCGTCCACAGCCGCTTCATCCCTGTCTCCAGGGGTGCATCGGGGGGATTCATCCGTTGCAGCGGGCCTCCGTGAGGAAGGCATCCAGGTGGGCTTGGACGCGCTGTCCGCGGACGCGTCATCCCTGTCTCCAGGGGGCGCATCGGGGAATTCATCCGTTGCATCGAGCCTCCGTGAGGAATGCGTCCAGGTGGGCCTGGACGCGCTGGAACTCACGCAGCACCAGGTTCAGCTCGGCCTCTCGCAGGGCCGCGCCGCTCTGCACCAGTTCGAGGCTGCTGCCCCGTCCCACCTCGAACGCGCGGCGGGTGAGTTGGTCGGTGCGCTCGGCGAGGTCGCGTGACTCCACCGCTGTCTTCACCAGGGACTCGGCCACCTCCACGCTCCGGCGTGCGCGTGTCACCTCCACCGAGACATCTCGGCGGGCGTCCTCCAGTTGGGCCTCGGCCTGCTTCTCCAGGCCCGCGCGCTCGCGCACGAGTCCTTCTCGCAGGCCACCCTCCCAGAGTGGCAGGGAGAGCACGGCGGAGACGCTCCACGTCGCGAAGCGGCCGAAGCCCGGCTCCGTGGTGAGGCCGAGGAGCGTGCTGCTGACACCGAGGGTGGGGAGATATCCCGCGACCGCTTGTCTCCGACTGTCACGAGCCGCGGCCACCTGCGTCCGCGCCGCCACGAGGTCCGCCCGGGCGTCCAGGTTCTCCAGCGCGACGCAGTCCCGCCGGGTGTCATCCACCAGCCCGTGCAGGTCGAAGGACGGGTCGACGCCTATCGACTCTCCGAAGCCGAGCGCGAGTCCCAGCGCCTCACGCGTCCGTCGCAGTTGCTCGTCCCCCGCGACGAGCGCGCCGCGCGCCACCGCCACGTCCTGCTGGACGCGCACCACGTCCAGTTGGTTGCCCGCGCCCAGCTCGAAGGCGCGCTGCGTGAGGGCGGCGCGCTCCAGGGCGCGCAGCAGGCCGACACGGTTCATCTCGGCCGCGCGTTCGGCGGCGACCGTGGCCACGAGGGCCTGCGCGAGCCCGAGGACGAGGCGACGGCGGAGGTCCTGGAGCGTGGCCACCGCGCCGGCCTCGGCTTCTCGCGCGGAGGACAGGCCTCGCCACGCGCCCGGGCCGACGAGCGACTGGGTCAGCGTGGTCGTGAGCGTGAGCGCGGGCTGGGTGGCGGTGCGGTCGTCCCCTGCCGCCCCGGGAAGAACACCTGGGGCCAGGGAGGGATTGAGGAGGTCCTGGGCCACCGCCACCTGGGTGCGTGCCTGGGGCAGCAGCGCCGAGAGCGCCTGTCGCCAGCGGCCGCTCGCGCGCTCCACGCCCGCTTCGGCGCCGCGCAAATCCGTGGACCGTTCCCGGACGAGCGCGAGCGCCTCACCCCAGCTCCTCACGAGCCGGGGTGCGGGAGGGACGGGGCTGAGCATCGCGTCCTCGACCTTGAGCGGAGGCAGCGGCTCGGCGTGTGTCGGAACGGCGACGAGGACGAGGGCGAGCGCCAGTCGACGAACGCCCCGTGAGTGGTGACTCACGATGGCGTGCCGCCCACGGCCGTCTGGGGGGCGCCGTCATCCTCGGTCGCACATGACGCCAGACCGACGGCGAGGAGAAGGACAGCGCGCCGCTTGCACGACATGGGACATGCCTCCAGGCAACAGGTCGTGGAGGCACGGTGCCCGCGCGAGCAGCACGCGGGTGGAGTGTTCTGTCAGCGGGCCCGCGCGAGCGGCGAACGGGGTCCATCCGTCGGCGAACGGGACCGGCGAGTCCCGCTCAGTCGCCGCCGAGCGTCCGCCGGAAGAACGCCACGGCCTCCGCGAGCGTCCGAGCTTGCGAGGCCCCTCGCGTCCCGGGCGTGGCGTCCCGACACAGCATCTCCGCCACCTTGAATCCGAGCTCCGTGCACCGGGGCAGGAAGGTGAAGTGCGCCGCGTCCTCCAGCACCACCGTCTTCGCCGAGGGCAACAGCTTCGCCAGGTGCATGCCGTTCTGCGCGTGGGGCATCAGCTCGTCCCCCTGGGCCAGCACCAGCGCCACCGGTACGTCGATGTCCGCGACGTCCCGCGCCTCGTAGCTCCCCGCCATGCCGGGGGCCATGGAGAAGGCCGCCCTCACCCGGGCATCCTTGTACGACGCCCGTGCCACCGCGAGGTCGATGCGGCTGTAGTCCACATCGCGCAGCTCATCGCAGCCCGGGTGCGCGCGCGTCTCCGGCGAGGTGCACCCCTGCATGATGGGCGACAGGTTGAGCCGCGCCCCCACCAGCGCGAGCGCCGTGTAGCCCCCCATGGAGTGTCCCGCCGCGCCGATGCGCCCGGCATCCACCCGGGGCCCCCAGACCGCGTCCTTCGACACCGCATCCAACAAGGCCGTGAAGTCCTGGGGCCGCTCCCAGCCGCGCACATAGCCCTCGGGGCTCGTGTCGCCATAGGTGTTGCCGGGGTGGTCCACCGACATGACGATGAACCCATGGGCCGCCAGGTGCGCGCCGAACCACGACATGTTGATGGCCGCGCCGCCATTGCCGTGGGACAGGACGACGAGCGGCCAGCGCGCGTGGGCCGTGGCCACCGGCGCGTCCTTCGCGGCGACGAAGGGCACGAAGATGGGCGACGTCGGGTGCTCCTCCATCCGCGTGCCCTCGGCCGCCGGATACCAGACCACCGTCTTCAACGTGCGCTGGCGCGCCCCATCCGTGTAGCTGAGCGATGTGAAGCCCACCGCATGGGCCGCGTCGGCACCGTCCGGTGACGCGGCCGCCACGCCGGGGGCGGGGCGGGAGGTGGCACATCCACCCATCAGGAGCGCGAGCCCGAGGACTCCCGAGCGAAGGTGGGCGAAGTGGGGACGGGGGGCTCGAAGTGGACGAGGGGCCATGGCGCTCAAGGAACGCTCCAGGGGGGCCCCGATTGCAACCTCGCCTTCTCGCCCGTCCCCGATTTCACCCCAAGGCCGTCTCCGCTCGACTCAGCCGCGAGCCGGCAGCGGCAGGGTCGGAGCGGTGCGCTTCCACGCCTCGAGCTCCTGCACGCGGCCGAGCCACGTCCGGACGTTCGGAAAATCCCCGAGCGGCAGGCGCGCCGGTCCGGCGAGCGCGAACCCCGCGGCCAGGGAGAAGTCCGCGAGCGTCAGGCGCTCCTGCGAGACCCACGTCTTGCCCGCGAGGTGCTCGTCCAGGAGGCGTGCGTACTTCGCGAAGAGCGCTTCCCCTCGCGCGACCTCGGCGGGGTCCGGCGGTCCACGGCCCGTCATCGCCTTCACGAAGTTCTCCTGGACCAGGATGGTGCACGCCGGCGCCATGTGCGCCGAGCACCAGAAGAGCCAGCGGCTCACGTCCGCGCGCCCGCGCGCCTCCGTGGGGAGCAGCGTCTGTCCCGGTGTCAGCTCGACCAGGTACTGCATGATGGCGCGAGACTCCCAGAGCAGGAAGCCGTCGTCGTCGAGGACGGGGACGAGCCCGTTGGGGTTGCGACCCAGGTGCGACGCCGCGCGCTGCTCGCCCTTGGGCAGGTCCACCATGACGCGCTCGAGGGGCACGTCGAGGTGGGTGGCGACGAGCAGCACGCGGCGCGAGTTGCCGGACATCGGATGGAAGTAGAGTTTCATGAGCGGAAGCTCTACCCACCCGGAGTGACAGGGGGATGTCAGGATACTTCGCGTGGGGGCCTACGGAGCGGAAGGCTCCGGAGCGAAGCGGCCCCAGTAGGTCATCCGCCCCACGAATCCACGGGTGGGCCGTCCGCACTCCGGTTCTCCCGTGGAGTGGGCGGTGACGGTGGTGCTGCCCAGGTGGGTGGTTCCATTCCAGGGGCCCAGGTACGTCGCGGAGGCGCTGACCGGATTGTTGAAGCTGGGGGCTGGGTCGAAGGACCTGGCTTCGAAGCAGATGTTGTAGTCGCCGAGGTCTGGCTCGACGCCCGGCGCCCAGTAGACGACCTCCGGCCCCTTCCCATCCTGGTCATCGAAGACGAACAGCTCCTGTCCCTCCGGTCCTGGGTTCTGGGCGCTGTAATGGATGCCGCCGGGGGCCCTCACGATGAGGTCTCCGTTCCCCGGCCGGCTCCAGGACAGGGTGAAGGCCAGCTTGCCGATGGTCTTGCACACGCCACGAGCACAGACATCCCTCCAGCCACAGCGATTGCCGCAGCGTCCGCAGTTCTCCTTGTCCGTATACAGGTTGAAGCACTGATTGCCGCAGACGGAGTGGGGCGGCCGGCAGACGCCCTCCCAGCAGAAGAAGCTTCCCGGCCTGTTGATGCAGGAGAAGCCCGCGGCGCAGTTGTCGAGCCGTTCCGCGCACTCGTCGATGTCCGTGCAGACGCTGGGGGTGCTTTCGCACCTGAACCCCGCCTCCTTCTGGCAGTCGCGGCTGCATCCGTCCCCCGAGGTGCGGTTCGCGTCGTCGCACGTCTCGCCTTCGTTCGGCTGGCCGTCGCCACAGGTGATGCCGTCGGAGCCCATGTTCCGCACCGCGTCCACCCCGTAGAGCGCGAGCACGCCTGTCATCCGCACATAGCGATAGGGGACGGGCTTGTCCTGGTACGGCACTGTGGTGGTGTGCGTGCCCAGCTCCAGGTTCGCCAGCCGCAGCGGGCCGGTGCTGATGACGCTCTTGTCCGCGCGCAGGAACTCCACCCACGTGAGGACCTCCACCGTCGCGTTCCGATAGGAGACCTCCAGGTCTCCCGTCCCCTCGGTGCCCTCTCCCATGTCCAGCACCAGCGCCGCGCCAGGGAGGCTCAGCACCAGCGCCGCCTGTCCATCGGGCGGACCCAGCGCTTGCGCGGGTTGGAGCACGCCCGCCGTGGAGGTCGAGTCCACGGCTTGGGCATACGATGGCTGTGACGCCAGCGGTGTCGGGACCGGGCCGGCGCGCTCCTCTGGGACGAGGCGGGTGAGCGCCGCTTCGTCAGTGGCGGGCTCGAGTCCACCGCTACAGGCTCCCATCAGTGTCAGGACACACGCCGTGCCCCACCCCTTCGCGAAGAGAGTCTTTGTCTCGGTTTGCATGTCACGCTCCGATGGCCCGCTGTCAGGAGATGGCGCCCGGGCATGAGCCTTCCCCTCGGGGAAGTCGAATCCACCCCGAGCGCGAGTCTTCCATTTCGGGCGCACGGAGCCGCGGCGGTGTCGGCCTCCTGGTGACTTGCGGACGCTGACTCCGACTCGGAGGCGGCGTCCGCTCGTTCAGGGGCGGACAGGCGCCGCGCTACTGCTCGACGACGAACGTGGTGGAGTCGACGCCGGAGTTTCCGGTGGCGGGGTCGAACGCCGTCACGGTGACTTCGTAGATGCCCGGCTGCTGCACGGACAGCGCGGCCTCGTAGGTGCTGGTCTTCCCGGCGAACTTCAGGGGGACCTGGGAGAGGGGCTTGCCGTTGTGCTTCACGGAGGCCCGCAGCTCGTACCGATTGGAGTCCCAGATGCCGTTGGGCTCGGTGGAGCAGCCACACATGAGCACCAGGTTGGCGCGGAGTGGCACGGTGAGCTTCTTGTCGGCCGGCAGCTTGATGAACTCCTGCGCGGACGGCGTCACCACGTCGACGACGAAGCCGGGCAGCTCCAGGATGAGGCCATCGCCCTCGACGTGCTTGCCGGGCAGGAGCCACAGTTGCGTCGTGCTGGTGGCGAGCGCCTGCCGCTGCGCGAGGGGCCCCGAGACCTCCACCGTCACCAGGGTCGGCTCGGTGAGGTCCACCGTGGCCGTGTACTTCGCGGAGGCCTCGTCCGCGAGCGGCGCGCCGCGCACCTGGGGCTGCTTCATCAGCGTCTGGGTGTTGCCCGTCGAGCCGGCGGTGACGCCCTGGGTCAGCACCTGACCCGTCCGTGCATCGCGGAGCACCACCTGCACGCCGCCCATGGACGTCCCGACGAACTTGCCGTCCCGGGCGCGCGCCCGGACGACGAGCCGGGTCTCGACGGCCAGGCTCTCCGTGGCGAACAACAACAGGGTCCAGAGGATGAGGCTGCGCATGGCTTGCTCCGTGGCGGAGATGCTTGGGCGAAACCGCATAACATGGCGGACGCTCGAGGACCGCGTCGTCGAGGGGCTGGATGCCGAAATCGATGATGGCGCCGCCATGGACAGAGGTCACGTTGCGTCTGCTCGGGGAGCTTCGTCCCTGATGCTCGCGTGACCTCCGCGCTACTCGGCGAAGGCGTCCTCCGTCGAGCGCAGCGCGGTGAAGATGTCGCTCTGGGTCTCTCGAAGCGCCTTGGGGACGCCGCGAGCCATCGGCGCGAGGAGCCAGAGCGGTGGCCCACCGTCGAGCTCCCGCTCCAACTGCAGCCGGGCATCTCCATGCGCGAGGAAGGACGGGAGCGCGGCCCTCCCAAGCCCCACGCAGCACGCGTCCCGCATGGCCAGGAGTGAATTGCACGTCACCGCGCCCGGCGAAGCCCCGGGCACCTCGCGCCACCAGCGCATCGAGGACTTGGCGCGCAGCTCGGCGCTCGGCTGGAGCCAGTCCGCATTTCCGCCCTTCGCGCGGTAGACGCCGACCTTCAGCCGCCCGAGCCGCCGACCGCGCAGCGAGCCGCTCGGGTTCTGGCCGGGGCGCAGCGCCAGGTCGACCTGGCCGGGCAAGAGCTCCAGCTCGTCGTCGCTCACGAGGACCTCCACCGCCTGCGCGGGGCGTGCCTTCGCGAGCGCGCGGAACAGGAGCGGCGCCAGCACGTCGCTGGTCGTGACGACCACGGTCCGCTCCCGACCCCGCCGCTCGGACCCCAGGAAGCCCTCGATGTCCCGGGCCGCATCGCGCATGGGCGCGGCCCGCTCGGCGATTCGCAGCGTCAGCGTGCCAGGCACCAGGCGCGCACCCCGCGCGAAGAGCGCCGTTCCCAGGCGCGCCTCCAGCGCGGCGATGCGTCTGGAGACGGAGGAGTGGCGCAGCGACAGCTCGCGCCCCGCGGCCTCGATGCCGCCGGTGCGGACGAGCGCCTCGAGGGTCTGAATCTCATCCCAGGAGATGTGCATGGGCACACATCCTCTGTGCGCCCACGCGCAGGTGTCAAACGAGGCGTGCCCGGCTATCAATCCCACCACGTAGGAGCACGCGCTGATGGCCCGCCACCCCACCTTCCGCCGCTCGGGCACCGGGTCGCCCGACGACGCCTCCCAGGCGCACGTCGTGACGCTCTCCCGTCGAGCGTTCGTTGCCGGGAGCGCCGTCGCCCTCTCCGGCTGCCGCACCGAAAAGAGCACACCCATGCCGCACCTCGAACACCGTCCGCTCGCCTCCCTGCCACGAACCACGCTCTCGTGGCTCTCGCTCCGTGACCACTTCGTGGCGACGGTGGGACCTCACGCCGGACGGGGGAAGCCGCTGGGGCCGTTGCTCGTCCTCGCGGACGCGACGTTCGCGCCGAGGTCGCGCTTCCCGCTCCATCCACACGAGGAGATGGAGATCCTCAGCATCGTCGTGGACGGGACGCTGTCCCACCACGGAGACCAGGCGCACGGCGCCACGATGGGCGCCAGGACCGCGCAGTTGATCTCCGCGCGGGATGGGATGGTGCACGCGGAGGGGAACGACACGGACAGCCCCACGCGGATGCTCCAGCTGTGGTTCCGGCCGAACACCCATGGGGGGCCGCCGGTCTACTCGTCGCGCGACTTCTCGGGGGGAGGGCGCCAGCTCATCGCGGGCGACGAGGGAATGTCGCTGCGCGCGGACGTGAAGGTCTGGTGGCTCCCGCTCGCCGCGGGCCGGTCGGAGCGGCTCACCATCGGCCGTGCCCGTCGTGGCTACCTGCTCGCGACGACGGGGCCCGTCCGGGTGGAGGCGGTGGGAGGTGGCTCGGGCGTGGATCTGGCGCTCGGCGAGGGCGCGCAGCTGGGGGAGGGCGAGGTCCAGCTGAGCGCGGCCACCGGGAGCGCCGCCATCTTCATCGACGTGGCCTGACGCACGCTGGGCGCGGGCCGCGTTTGATATGACGGCCCGATGTTCCCCGACCTGGCAACGCGCGTCGTCCCGCTCGACGAGATCAAGGCCCGCTTCGAGGCCGCGAACGAAGCGGAGACCTTCAGCTGGTTCGTCCAGAACCTCGAGCACATCCAGGAGCGGGCCGGGCAGCACGACAATCCCGTGCCCGAGATTCATCTGGCGACCGGGCCCGTGCGACTCGAGAAGCTCGTCCCCGAGTCTCCGTGGATTCTCGTGGTGGATGGCGACCTCGAGGTGGCCGGCGACATCGACCTGTCGACGAGCCCCTACGACATCAGCTTGTTCGTGGTGTTCGGCGAGGTGCGCGCCAGGAACCTGCGCTTCAGCGGCAGCGCGTGCTGCTACGTGACGAAGTCGGTGGAGCTCACGGGCGGCTGCTTCGGAGACCACGGGGACGAGTCGGCCGAGTTGCACACGGCGCGCTTGAAGGCCCGCGTGGTGATGCTCGATGGCCACACGGGGGTGAACGCCACCGAGCTCGACGCCGTGGTGTTCGCGGGCGAGGGCTGGGGCCTGCCGCTCCACTTCACCTCGAAGGACGTGGCCGCGGAGTTCTTCGTCCCCGAGGCGCTGGATGAGGACGGCTACCACGAGGAGTCGGTGTGGGAGTTGATGGCGAGCGGGAAGGACCCGTTCCTGCCCGGCGCATGGGAGAAGCTCCGCGCCCGGCACGTCGAGGCCGAGGCCCGGCTCAAGCCCCTGTGAGGGGCGCCGTGGGGGCGAGGCTGAGCCGGACGGGCACCGCCTCCCGCCGCCGCGAGGCCATCACGGCTCACCCCCGCGAACCGCGGCCTCACAGGAGCCGAACGTCTCGCCCAGCACCGTGAGCATCGCGCGCAGCGCCGCGCTCGGGTGCCGCGCGGCCGGATAGACGGCGAAGGCCTGGTGCGGGGCTGGCGCGAACGGTTCGAGGACCTCCACCAGGGCGCGCGTGTTCGCCTGCGCGCGGGGCAGGCGCGCCAGCCCCGCCCCCGCGGCCGCCAGCGCGCACAGCACCTGGAAGCTGTTCACCGCGATGGCCGGCCGGATGCCCACGGGCCGCGTCCCGCTGAACGCCCAGGTCATCGGAGAGGTGGAGCTGCCCATGCTCAGGCACCGGTGCGCCGACAGCTCGCGAGGGTGCTTGGGTCTGCCCGCCTTCTTGAGATAGGCGGCGCTCCCGAAGACGCCCACGTGCGAGGGCGCGCCGAGCTTGCGGGCGATGAGCTGCGAGTCCCGGAGCGGACCGACGCGGATGCACAGGTCATGTCCCTCCTCGACCATGTTCACCTCCCTGTCGGTGAGCTCCAGCTCCAGCTTCACCTGCGGATACCGCTGCGCGAAGGCCGCGAGCACCCCGCCCATCAACCGCTGGCCGAGCTCGACCGGCGCGCTCATGCGGAGCCGTCCGCTCGGGTGCGCCTGCAGCTCGCTCACCAATGCCTCGGCGTCACGCAGCGCGGCCATGGCCGGCGCGACCTCACGTTGGTAGCTGGCGCCGATGTCGGTGAGCATGACGGTGCGCGTGGTGCGCAGGAGCAACTGGACGCCGAGCTGCTCCTCGAGCACCGCCACACGCTGGCTGACCGTCGACTTGGGCAGGGCCAGCGCCCGCGCGGCGCCCCGGAAGCTGCCGCGCTCGACCACCTCCAGGAACGCGATGATGCCATTCGGGTCGACTGTCCGCATATCCGGACAGTGTATCCAATCCAGGTTCGATTGTCCGGAAGCCTTCGTCCGCGCATGTTCCGCGCATGGCACTGTTCACTCCCTACGGATTGGGTCGCATCACGCTGTCGAACCGCGTCGTCATGGCGCCCATGTCGCGAAGTCGCGCCATCGGCGGGACGCCCAACGCGTTGATGCGCGACTACTACCGGCAGCGGGCGGAGGCGGGGTTGATCATCACCGAAGGGACGAGCCCCTCGCCCAACGGCCTCGGCTTCGCCCGTGAGGCGGGCATCTACAGCCGCGAGCAGGTGGCCGGCTGGCGTGAGGTGACGGACGCCGTGCACGACGCGGGCGGCCACATCTTCGTCCAGGTGATGCACTGCGGCCGTGTCGGCCACGTGCTCAACCTGCCGCCGGGGGCGCGACTGCTGGCGCCGGGCGTGGTGCCGGCCCAAGGAGACATATTCACCGACGCCCAGGGGCCCAGGCCCATCTCGACGCCCGAGGCGATGACCTCGCGGGACGTGGCCCAGGTCCGACGCGAGTTCGTCCAGGCCGCGAGGAACGCCATCGATGCCGGCTTCGACGGCATCGAGCTGCATGGGGCCAATGGCTTCCTGTTCGAGCAGTTCTTCAACCCGCACCTGAACCCGCGCACGGATGCCCATGGCGGCAGCCTGGAGAACCGCGCGCGGCTCCTGGTGGAGGTGGCGCACGACTGCGCAGAGGCGATTGGCGCGGACCGGGTGGGCGTGCGGTTGTCGCCCTACAACACCCACGTGGACATGCCCCTCTACGACGACATCCACGCGCTCTACACCTACGTCGCGGGCAGGCTGCGCGGTCTGGTCTATGTCCACGTGGTGGGCAACTCGCACCAGGCGTTGCCGGCGACGGTGAAGGCGCTCCGCGCCGCCTTCGGGGGGGCGCTCATCGCCAACCGGGGCTTCACGGCGCAGAGCGCCCAGGCCGCCCTCGCCGCCGGGCAGGCGGAGCTGGTGGCCTTCGGTTCGCCATTCATCGCGAACCCCGACTTCGTCACGCGCGCACGAGAGGGGCTCCCCCTGGCGGAGATTCGCAAGGAGCTGCTCCATGCGAGTGGCGCGGAGGGGTACACGGACTACCCGCGCGGCACGCCCTCCGCGAGGTGAAGCGCGAAGCGCACCCGAGGCGCGGGCAAGCTGCCAGGTCCGCACCGGAGCCGGTGCTCGCACGGGCCCGGGTTCCCACGAATCCGACGGTGGAGGAATATGTCCGGCGCGCGCCAGTCGTTCATCGAGGGCCGCGGGTTGGCCATGGAGGCTTCGATGCGATGGTCCGGAGTGATGCTGGGGCTGTTGGGGTTCGTGGGATGTGTCGGCCCCACGCGAGGCATCGCGACCCAGTACAACCCGGAGACGGGCCAATACGAGGTTCCGGCGGAGGAGCTCGTCTACCAGGTGCCCGTCGAGGACGCGATGATGACGGCCCGGCACATCCTGGAGACGGGCCGCTTCGACGTGCTGGAGAAGGAGGGCGGCCTGGAGATGTTCTCCTCCTTCATCCCGGACATCTCCCCGCCGGAGCGCTTCTACATCCAGGGTGAGCGGCACGGCCCCCGACAGTCCGTCGTCCGCATCTTCCGCCTTCGCTACGTGCATGACCCGGCGTTCGC
This sequence comes from Myxococcus sp. AS-1-15, assembly GCF_020037055.1. NCBI lineage: Bacteria > Pseudomonadati > Myxococcota > Myxococcia > Myxococcales > Myxococcaceae > Myxococcus > Myxococcus sp. AS-1-15. The sequence goes on from NZ_JAIQDF010000012.1 coordinate 108,015, forward strand.
CTCCGAGGTCCGCGGCACCCCGAGCAGGCAGGTGGATATCATCGCCGACTTCAAGGGCCTCCCCGGCCTGGAGGGCTACCGGCCGGCGCAGGGCCTTCGCGACATGGGCGTGGAGCAGCGGCTCCTCGCGGCGCTGGAGATGGCTCCCGCGCTGGAGCTGGTGGGCGGCAATCCTCCCCTGCCCATGCGCTCGGTGGTGATGGAGGGAGGCAACGAGGAGGAGCGCGCCCCCGTCGCTCCGCCCTCCTGTGGTGCTCCCGTGGAGGGCGCTTCGTCGCTGTTCTCCGCGGGCGGCGTCCTGCTGGTGGCGGACCCGCTGGGCACACAGGAGGTGCCGTCCGTGGCGCTGCGGATGTTGTGTGAGGCCACGTCCCGGGAGTTGCCGGTGACGCTGGCGCTGTCCATCCCCGACGTGGAGCAGCCGCTGCTCGAGCGCTATCTGGGCAGCTCCGGTGACTCCTCCGCGTTGCAGGAGCTCCTCTCGGGGAGCGCCTTCTGGCGCCGGGTGTACCAGGACGGGCGCAGCAGCCGCGCCATGCTCTGGCTCGTCGAGCAGGCGCGCCGCCTGCGCGTCTCCGGCAAGGACGTGGCCGTGGTCGCCATCGACTCCGACAAGGCGCACGGCAACGAGCGCGAGGAGCGGATGGCCCAGGGACTGTTGAAGGCGCGGGCCAGGCGCCTCCAGGCCTGGACGCTGGTGCTCACGGGGAGCGTCCACGCTCGCACCACGCAGGTGAGCTGGGATGGGGACCTGGAGCCCATGGGCTCGCGGGTGGCGAAGGTGCTGCCCTCGGTGCGAGCGCTGGACGTGGGCTTCCGGCGCGGCACCCAGTACGTGTGTCGCTACAGCGTCTGGGAGGAGGACGTGGAGTGCAACGTCTTCGGAATCAGCCCGTCGCTGGAGGCGCGGCAGGCCACCGCGCAGGACGCGGGGCTGAAGCTCTACCCCGCCCGACAGCCGGATGGTTTCTCCGGCCGGCTCTACGTGGGCGCGTTGACCGCGTCACTGCCTCCGCTCCAGGCACCGCCGCGGCCCGAGCCCGTCAAGCCGCCTGTGCCCGCCACGAAGTGACGTGACGGTAGACTGGCCGCATGGACTCACCCGAGCTGTTCCAACAGGACCTCCGGCGGACCGTCGTGCTGGGGGCCTACCTGCGGCACTGGGGCATGCCGCGCGACCGGCAGCGCTTCTCCCGGCAGACCGACGTCGTCGAGGTCCACTTCTTCCCGGCCTCCGCGCAGTCCCCCGTCGCGCGCTTCGCCACCGCCCGTGGACGAGGCCGTGGGGGAGGACGAGGAGTTCGGCGGACTCCACCTGGGCCCCCAGCACCTCGAGCTGTGCTGGCTCGTGCCGCTGCATGAGGCGGAGTACGCGTTCATCCAGAAGGAAGGGTTCGACGCCTTCAGCGAGCTCCTGGAGGCCAGCGACGTGAGCCCCGCGGACGTCCATCGCCCTTCGCTCGTCTGAGCTCAAGCGGGCTGTCCGGGCACGCGCCAGCCGTCCGCGCGCCAGGGGGCGCGCACGCGGGCCCCACGCACCACGGGCCAAGGGCAGCACTTCCTCCGGGATGGCGCAGTGGGGGTGGCCGGCGGGCGCCGCTTGTTGACCCTGTTCCTGTCGCTGGCGGTAGTGGACCTCTTCTACCTGGAGCCATTGCTCGACCTTGATGCCCGCCAGGGGAGGAGCCCATCCCGTCGGCGTGGTCTTGGCGGGTCGGGGTCGTCCTGGCGGAACCCGGCGGGGGACAGCGCGCCGAGCGCCCGAACGGAGCCGACGCAGCGACCCTGCGTGGGGGCGGTGAATGTGCGACGCGTGCTCCCGCCGCACGTTTGCCTCGAGCCAATCCGGAGTCGGGCGTCGCCGCCAGACCCGTCTCCGTGGACGCCCTGGCGACCCGCCAGCCTCGCGACGAAGCGGCACCGTGAGCGCTCATGCGCATCCCCGTCCCCACCCGCCGCCTGCCCTGTCCCCTGGAAGAGGCCACGGGGCTCGCATCCGACGAAGTGCTGGCGCGGCGCGGGCAGTATGGGCGCAATGACGTGGTGGTGAGGCCCCGCCGCTCCACCCTGGCGAGCCTTCGCGAGGCGGCGGGCGACCCGATGCTCTGGTTCCTCGTGGGGATGAGCACGCTCTACCTCGTGCTGGGCAAGGTGTCGGAGGGGCTGGTGCTGCTGGGAGCCATTGCTCCACTGCTCGGCATGGATGCCTTCCTTCACCATCGCACGCGCGTCTCCACCGAGGGCCTGCAGAGCCGGTTGGCGGCGCGGGCCGTCGTGCTCCGGGATGGGCGCGAGGCGGAGGTCCCCGCCGCGGAGGTGGTGGTGGGGGACCTGGCCCGCGTGGACGCCGGTGCCTACTTCCCCGCCGATGGTCTGGTCGTGCGGGGCGAGGGACTCCAGGCCGAGGAGTCCTCGCTGACGGGCGAGTCCCTGCCGGTGGGCAAGCGGCCCCTGGGGCAACTGCCGCCCGGAGAGGCGCCACCCGTGGAGGGGCGATACTGGGGCCTCGCCGGGACGCGCCTGCTGACGGGGACGGCCTGGGTGCGCGTCGTCTACACGGGCGCCGACACGCTCTATGGGAGCATCGTGCGCTCCGCCGAGCGGGGCGCGCGAGCCCGTACACCGCTCCAGCAGGCCGTGGCGCAGCTGGTCTCCGTCCTGGTGATGGTGGCCGCCGGGCTGTGTGGCGTCCTCGCCTTCGTCCGCTGGCGCCAGGGCTTCGGATGGGCGGATGCGCTTTTGAGCGCCGCCACGCTCGGCGTGGCCGCGCTCCCCGAGGAGTTCCCCCTGGCGCTCACCTTCTTCCTGGGCGCGGGCGTCTACCGGCTCGCGCGCAGGCAGGCCCTGGTGCGGCGCGCCGTCTCCGTGGAGAACATCGGCCGGGTCACGTGCATCTGCTCCGACAAGACGGGCACGCTGACGGAGGGTCGGCTGGGCGTGGCCAGGGTGCTCCCCTCGTCGGACGTCACCCGGGAGGAGCTGCTGCGCGTCGCGGCGCTGGCGTCGCGCGAGGAAGGGCAGGACCCGCTCGACACCGCGCTGCTCGAAGAGGCCGCGCGGGCCTCGGTCCCCGTGCGCGGAGGGTGGGTCCGGGCCACGTTCCCCTTCACGGAGGAGCGCCAGCGGGAGACCGCGGTGGTGGAGGAGGGCGCTGGGCTGCTCGCCGCCGTGAAGGGAGCCCCCGAACAGGTGATGGCCCGCGCTGCGCTCGCGCCCGACGACCGGGCGGCGTGGGCCCAGCGCGTCTCGGCGCTCGCGCGCGAGGGGCGCAAGGTCATCGCGTGCGCGAGTCAGCCGTTGGACCCCGCCTCGTGGCGTGGGGGCGAGCCCGACCAGGGCTTCCACTTCCTGGGGGTCATCGCCTGCGAGGACCCGATTCGCGTCGGGGTCAGGGAGGCGGTGCGCGAGTGCAGGGAGGCGGGGCTGCGCACCGTGATGGTGACAGGGGACCATCCGGAGACGGCGTTGACGGTGGCGCGGGAGCTGGGGCTCGGCGGCGCACGGCCCGTGGTCATGACGGGCGAGGTGCTGGAGGCGCGCCTTCAGGACGCGGGCGCGCCCCCGGCGGTGGACGTGGTGGCCCGGGCGCTGCCGGCCCAGAAGCACGCGCTGGTGCGGGCGCTGCAAGAGCACGGCGAGGTGGTGGCGGCGACGGGGGACGGGGTGAACGACATCCCCGCGCTCCAGTCCGCCGACGTGGGCATCTGCATGGGGGAGCGCGGGACGCGCGGCGCGCGCGAGGCCTCGTCCATCGTGTTGCTCGACGACGACTTCGGCACGCTGGTGCGCGCCATCGCGGAGGGCCGACAGCTCTTCGACAACCTCCAGCGCTGCTTCCAGTACCTGCTGCTCGTCCACATCCCGCTCGTGTTCACGGCCGCGCTGCTCCCGCTGGCGGGCTATCCGCTGCTGTACCTGCCCATCCACATCGTGTGGTTGGAGCTCATCATCCACCCCACGGCGATGCTGGCCTTCCAGGAGGCGGCGCGGCCGGGCCGGCTGGGGCCCTCCCGGGGACGGAGCGCCACGCGCGTCTTCTCCTCGCGGGACTGGGTCACCCTCGTGGTGGCGGGCGGGTTGCTGACCGCGGGACTGGTCTGGGGCTACGACCGGAGCCTCGGCCCCACGCGCGACGTGGAGCACGGTCGCGCGGTGGCGCTGGCCTCGCTCACGCTCGCGAGCGCCTGCTTCGCGGCCGTGCTCACGGGGCTGCGCACCCGCACGGCCCGGTGGATCTGCGCTTTGTCCCTGGGCGTGTCCGTCCTGCTCATCCAGGTGCGGCCCTTCGCGGCGGTGCTGGGGCTGCACCCCTTGCATGTCGATGACTGGGCGCGCGTCGCGCTGGGGGTGCTGGTGGCGCTGGTGCCGCTGCTCATCGGACGTGGGCTGGGTCCTGTCTCCGGAAGAAGGGCCCCTTGGCCTGCTCCGCTGCGACGACATACAGCAGGGTGATGGTGGTCACCGCCACGAGCAGCAGGAGGGGAGGGCGCACGAAGCCGAGGACGCTCGCGTGGGGGATGAAGGGCACCAGGAAGGTGAGCGCGATGACGGCCCCCGTGGAGACCAGCAGCAGCCTCCCAGGGCGGCTGCGGTAGAAGGGACGGCGCGTGCGCACCACCAGCGCGACCGCCAGCTCCGTCAGCAGCGACTCGATGAACCAGCCGGTGCGGAACAGCTCGGGGCCGGCGTGGAACAGCTGCCGCAGCACCCCGAAGGTGAGGACGTCGAAGAGCGAGCTCAGCAGTCCGAAGGTCACCATGAACCGCCCGATGAGGCGCTTGTCCCAGCGCCGCGGCCGGTCCACCAGCTCGGGGTCCACGCTGTCGCCCGCCAGCCCCACCGCGGGGATGTCGGAGAGGAAGTTGTTCAGGAGGATCTGCCCCGGCAGCAGCGGCAGGAAGGGAAGGAACAGCGAGGCGGCCGCCATGCTGATCATGTTCCCCAGGTTCGCGCTCGTCGTGGTGAGCACGTACTTCATCGTGTTGGCGAACGTCCTGCGCCCCTCCTCGATGCCGTGTCGGACGACGTCCAGGTGTCGCCGGAGGAGGACGAAGTCCGCGGCCTCCCGGGCCACGTCCGCGGCCTGGTCCACGGAGAGGCTGGCATCGGCCGCGTGCATCGCCGGGGCGTCGTTCACCCCGTCTCCCAGGAAGCCCACCACATGGCCCTGCTTCTTCAGCGCCAGGATGATGCGCTCCTTCTGGGTCGGGTCCACCTCGACGAAGAGCTCCACGTGCTCGACCTGGTGCCACAGCGCCTCGTCCGTCAGGTGGTGGAGCCGGGCGCCCGTGAGCACCCGCTCGGCGCCGAGCCCCACCTGCCTCGCGACGTGCTCCGCGACCCTGCGGCTGTCTCCGGTGATGAGCTTGACGCGCACCCCCAACCCGGAGAGCTCCAGGAGGGCCTCCCGGGCGCCCGCCTTGGGCTGGTCGACGAAGGTCAAGAATCCCAGGAAGGTCAGCTCGTGCTCGTCTTCCCGCGTGTAGCGCTCCCGGGCCTGGATGGCGCGCGTCGCCAGGGCCAGCACGCGCACTCCCTGTTCTCCCCAGGCGTCGACCTGGTCCTGAAGCCTCGCCCGGAGCGGCGCGTCGAGCGGGGCTCCTCCGGCCGTCCGGGTGCAGGCCTCCACGACCTGGGGGAAGGCCCCCTTGGTGACGAGCAGGACCTCGCCACCCTGGCGGACGATGACGGACAGGCGCTTGCGGACGAAGTCGTAGGGAATCTCCCCCAGCTTCCGGGCGCCCTCGGCCGGGAGCGGTCGCGCCCGGAGGATGGCCTCGTCGAGCGGATTGGCCAGGCCCGCCTGGAGTCCGGCGTTGAGGGTCGCCAGGGTGAGGACGTGCTCGGATGGCTGGCCCGAGGTGTCGTGGGCCCCCAGGAGGCTGACGACCCCTTCGGTCAGGGTCCCCGTCTTGTCGGTGCACAGCACGTCCATGCTGCCCAGGTTCTCGATGGCGCCGAGCCTGCGGACCAGCACGCCTCGGTTGGCCATGGCCTGAGAGCCTGCGGAGAGGTTCACGCTGAGGATGGCCGGCAGCAGCTCCGGGCTCAGCCCCACCGCGAGGGCGAGGGCGAACAGGAGCGTCTCCAGGGGCGGCCGGTTCAGCAGCGTGTTGATGGCGACGACGGTGAGCACCATCACCATCATGGTGGTGAGCAGGACATGACCGAACTGCCTCAGGCCCCGGTCGAACTCCGTCTCGGGGGCCCGGAGCGCCAGGTGTCGGGTGATGCCTCCGAAAGACGTGTCCCGGCCGGTCGCGACGACGAGGCATCGGCCGGTGCCATTGCGCACATGCGTCCCCCGGAAGACGCAGTTGTCACGTCCGATGAGCGCCGCCTCGGGGAGCGCGCTCCCGGGGCGTTTCTCCACCGGGAAGCTCTCTCCGGTCAGCACCGCCTGGCTGACGAACAGGTCCGTCGCCTCGAGGAGGCGGGCGTCCGCGGGCACCACGCTGCCCGCCGACAGCAGCACGACATCCCCCGGGACGATGTCCGGCAGCGGCGCGGTGGTGGGTCGCCCGTCGCGCAGGACCTTCACCCCGGTCGTGACCTGCTCCCTCAGCCGCGCGATGGTGGCCTGGGCCTTGTACTCGCGTGAGTAGCCGAGCAGCACGCTGCCCGACAGGATGGCCAGGACGATGAGGGCATCGCTCCACGCGCCGGTGAACGCGGAGATGGCCGCCGCGATGACCAGGAGCAGGACCAGGGGGCTCTTGAGCTGGCCCCAGACGACGCCCAGGCGGGAGGGCGCATGCGTCTGCTCCACCGCGTTCGCGCGGTGAAGCTCCCGCCGACGCGCGGCCTCCTCACGGGAGAGTCCCTCGGGGGTCGTCCGCAGGGCCTCGAGCAGGGCCGGGAGGGACTGACTCCAATATCGCTCGACGGGGCTCGGACGGGAGGCCTCCCGTTGCCCGCGCAGCTCGCGCCTGGACAGCAGCAGCCCGGGGACCAGGGGGAGGTAGAAGCTGAACCCACGGAACAGCAGCGTCGCCGAGAGCGACGCCTCCATCGAGACGCCCATCAGGTGCAGCAGGCCGATGGACGCGGCCTCGAACGTCCCGAGGCCGCCGGGGACGACCCCGAGCGTGCGGGCCAGCGTGGACAGCATGAACGCCGTGAAGACCCCCGCCGCGGGAGCGTCCACCCCCACCGAGCGGAGCAGGGCCCACAGGGTCGCGGCGTCGAGCAGGTGGATGAGGAAGTTGTAGCCGGTGGCCTCGCCCAGCACCCGGGGGCTGTGCGTCAGTGACGGTGGTGCTTCGCTGAGCGCCTCGAGGAGGGTCCTGGCGCCGGGAATCCTCGCGATGCGCCGCGAGGACGGGACACCGCCGCGCCCCCTTCGGGACAGTCGCAGGAGCAGGCCGATGAGCGCGCCGGTGAGGACGATGAGCACCCCCGTGGCGAGCCACACCAGCGCGCGCGCCTCGCCGACCCAGCCCTCCGTCCCGAGCGCGAGCAACAGTCCCAGGATGAGCGCGGCCTGGTTGGTCATCGTCTCGACCACCACACACGCCATCACGGCCCCTCGGCCGACCCCCCGCCGGGTCATCCCCTGGACGATGAGCACCGAGCCGCTGATGCCCGCGGAGGGGAGGGCCTGGTCGATGAAGAGCTTGGCGACGCTCATCGAATAGAGCGCGCCTCGCGGGACGCGGAAGGGCGTCCTCGCCAGCACGGCGCTCCACACCGCGGACTGGGACAGGTACGTCGCCGCCTGCAGCAGCGCGGCGAGCAGCAGCCAGGAGGGCGCCGCCCGACGCAGCATCAAGGCGAAGTCCCGCTCCTCCGTCCATCGCGTGGCGACCAGGACGACGGACGCCAGCAGCGCGAGTCCGAAGCCCCACCTGCGCCACTCCATCCGGGGCCGCGGCCCCGCCCCGCGCTCAGCCCGGGGGGGAGGCTCGCGGCGGTGTCTGTCCATGCTGCGATGAAGCATGCGCGGACACTCCCAGCCGCCCCACCGGGCGCCTCCGCGGAGGCGCCTCGGGCGCGGGCCGCGTCCCCCGCGGTGCGGGGCCGGCTCCTGGCGGGACGAGGCTCACGCCTTGCCCTTGGCCGGGCCACTGCCGATGGGGATGCGCCTGGACCTGCCCTCCGGGCGCTTGGGGATGTTCAGGGTGAGCACGCCCTCCTTCAGCTCCGCGTTGACGTTGTCCAGGTCCACGCCCTCCGGCACGGTGAAGGTCCGGGCGAAGCTGCCGTGGCTGCGCTCGTACGTGAAATAGCGCTCGCCCTCCTCGCGCTTCTCCTCTTCGCGCTTGCCGCTGATGGTGAGCCGCTGCCCGGTGACGGAAATCTCCACGTCCTCCTGCTGGATGCCCGGCAGGTCCGCCTTGAAGACGTAGGCGTCCTGCGTCTCCTTGACGTCGAAGTCGGGGGAGAGCGTCCAGTCCTCCCTGGCTCCCGGCACCAGCCCTCGCAGTGACTCCGTGGGGGCTGCCTGGAGCAACTCCCGCATCTGAGCGAAGGGGTCCCAGGATTGCTCGCTGCTCGCGAGCCTCTTCGCGCGTCGGACGGGAAGCATTGCCATGGTTCATGACCTCCTTGGGGCTGACCGGCGCGCGCCATGCGTGCCAGGCCTCTGGCTCCCTCTTGAAGGGTAAGGGGGGCCTCGGAGCGCGCAAGGTGTGCTGGGCCCCGGACGCGGAGGCCATCGCCGCCCTGCCCGTGTTGGGGCTTCCTCTCGGACCGCCACGACAGACCTGCCCCCGTGCCCGGCCTCGGCGAGCGTGCGGCCTGCCGCCGTGGACTCACGCGTGAGGTGGGTGTGGCTGGTCGGCCGACGCTTGCGTGGGGAGGGTGAAGCAGAAGGTGCTTCCCTGTCCGGGGCGGCTGTCCACCCAGAGCTTGCCGCCATGCGCGTCGACGAGCCCCTTCACGATGGCGAGCCCGAGTCCCGCGCCCTCCTTCCTCCCCGCCTGCGCCTGCCAGAAGGGCTCGAAGACATGCGAGAGGTGTTCCGGTGCAATCCCGGGCCCTGAGTCCCGGACGGAGAACCTCATCATGGCTCCCTCGGGGACGGCCTGGAGGTGGACGTGTCCGCCGGCGGGCGTGAACTTGATGGCGTTGCCGAGCAGGTTGGAGAGGATTTGGACCACCCGGGCATGGTCGGCGAGGAGCGCCGGGGCGTGCAGGGGGATGTCACTGGAGAGCTGGATGGATTTCTCCTCGGCGAGCGCGCGGTGCAGGTCGAGCGCTTCCTGGACGAGCAACGCGCCATCCACCCGCGCACGCTCGACGAGCAGGTGCCCGGACTCCATCCGGGCGACATCCAGCAGGTCCTGGATGAGCCGTTGGGCCCGCTCCACCGCCTTGCGGAGGGTCTCGAGCGTCTGGGTGGGAGGCCGCTGGCCGGGGGGCCTCCTGCCGAGGGACTCCGTGCACAGCGCGACGACGTTCAGGGGCGTGCGGAGGTCGTGGGCGACGACGCGCAGGACTTCGTCCCGCAAGCGGGTCGCCTGCTCGGACCGCTCGTGGAGGCGGGCGTTGTCGATGGCGAGCGCCGCGCGGTTGGCCAGGGCCTCCGCCAGCGCCAGGTCCTGCTCGCCGTAGCGGCGCCCGGACTCGGCCGTCCACAGCATGACCGCGCCCAGGGTCTGCTCCCGGGCCCGCAGCGGCACGATGAGTCCCGAGACGGACCCGAGGCCGCGCAGCAGGTCCAGCGGGCAGCCGTCCTCCCGCGGTGTCTCCGCTCCGGAGGACTCCGGCAGGACCACGGAGCGCCCCGTTCGGAGCACACCCGCGACGAGCTCCCCCTGGAGGGAGGGGAGGCACGGGTGGTGGGCGAGCAGCGCGTCCAGGCGCCTGGACTTCTCGGGGGAGACCGCCGCGGCTTGCACCGCCCGGACCTGCCCGTGCTCATCCACCAGGCCGACGATGCACCCGTCGGCCAGCGCGGGGACCGCGAGCCCCGTGACGGCGGCCATCGTCGTCCGGGAGTCCAGCGAGCCCGCCAGTCGTGGCCCCGCTTCCGCCAGGAAATGTTGGGCCCGCTCCAGCTCCTGGCGCTCGGAGATGTCCTGCACCTGCGCGATGAAGTGGAGCGGCTGCCCCCGGGAGTCACGGACCAACGAGGCGGTGAGCAGGATGCTCACGGTGTGCCCCTGCTTGTGCAGGTAGCGCTTCTCCAGTTGATAGGTGTGGACCTCCCCCCGCAGCAGTCGCTGTCTGTTCTGGAGCGTCACCTCCAGGTCCCCGGGCCAGGTGATGTCCCGGAAGGTCCGGGCGAGGAGCTCCTCCGGCGTGTAGCCAACGATGTCGCACATGGCGGAGTTCACGCTCAGGAACCGGTCATCCAGCCCGACCAGGGCCATGCCGGTCGGCGCGTTCGCGAACGCCGTGCGGAAGCGCTCCTCGCTGGTCCGGAGCACCTCCTCCGCCTGTCTGCGGGTCGAGATGTCGCGCAGGATGACGGTGAGCACGAGCGTGCCCTCCTGCTCCACCTTGGAGATGCTGGCCTCCGCGGGGAACTCCTCGCCATTGCTGCGCCGGCCGATGATGGTGCTCCGCTCGCCCATCTGTCGGGAGAGCCGGGAGCCCGCCGCGAATCGCTGGACGTGGTGCTGGTGGGCCCCTCGGTAGCGCTCCGGGAGCAGGATGTCCAGGGGCTGACCCACCGCGTCCCCTGCGGAGTACCCGAAGATGTGCTCCGCCCCCTCGTTGAAGAGGGTGATTCGCTGCCGCGTGTCGACGGAGATGATGGCGTCGACCGTGGTGGCGATGAGCCCGGACAGGCGCGCCTCCGCCAGCCGGAGCGACTTCTCCAGCGCGGCTCGGGAGCGCCTCGCCTGGCGCAGCCGCGGCAGGCGCAGGCGGGCCCAGAAGGAGGGCGCTCGTGGCGCTGTCCGTCGCATGCGACGCATCACCGCGCTCGCGCGGCCTCGAGCAACAGCCGTCGCTCCGCCGCCGCGATGACCTCGCGTGTGGCCCAGGCCGCCGCGGGGTCCACGGAGATGGACGTGATTCCCGCGCGCACCAGGTGCTCGGCGAACTCGGGGCGGTTGGAGGGGGCCTGACCGCAGAGGGAGCAGGTGATGCCGGCTTCACGGCTGGCCCGGATGATGCGGACGATGGCGTCCAGCACCGCCGCGTCCGCTTCATCGAACAGCTCCGCGCACGACTCGGAGTCCCGGTCGACCCCGAGCATCAGCTGCGTGAGGTCGTTGGAGCCGATGGACACGCCGCTGATGCCCAGCCGCGCGTACTCGGGGATGCGGTAGACGACCGAGGGCACCTCCGCCATCACCCAGCGCTCCAGCCCGCGGTGGCGGCCCAGGGGGCTTGCGTCCAGGGCCTCGAGGCAGGCGGCCAGCTCCCACGTGGTGCGCACGAAGGGAATCATCACGTGCAGGTTGGGGGTCTGCTCCCGCACGCGGGCGACCGCCTCCAGCTCGAGCCTGAACACCTCCGGCTCGCGGATGTATCGGTAGCAGCCACGAAAGCCCATCATGGGGTTGGACTCGGCGGGCTCGAACTCGGCGCCGCCCTCCAGGCCCCGGAACTCGTTCGTCCGGAAGTCCGTGGTGCGGTACACCACCGGCCGTCTCCCGAAGGCGCGGGTGACCTGGAGCAGCGCGTCGGACATCCGCTCGACGAACTCGCGGCCGCGCCCCTCGGCGATGAGCTTGCGTGGGTGGACCCCGCCCAGCGCCTCGGTGAGCATGAACTCGGCGCGCAGCAGCCCCACGCCGTCCACGGGGAGCGCCGCCGCGTCGCGGGCCTGCTGGGGGAGGGCCAGATTGACGTAGAGGCGCGTGGCGAGCACTTCGGGCGTGGCGGTTCCAGCGGAGGCCAGGCCGCTCGGCCTCCGCGGCTCGGACGAGACGACCCCGGGGGCTTGCTGCTCCACCCGGCCTTCCAGGACCGTGCCCGCGGAGCCATCCACCGTCACCTCCTCGCCGTCCTGGAGCCGCCGGGTCGCCGTGCGCGTGCCCACCACGCAGGGCTTGCGCAGCTCCCGGCTGACGATGGCGGCATGGCAGGTCATCCCGCCGCTGTCGGTCACCACCGCGGCCGCGCGCCGGAGCGTCGGCACCCAGTCCGGAGAGGTCATCGGCGCCACCAGGACCTCGCCTGTCTGGAGCCGCCGGCCCTCCTCGGGGCTTCGCAGCACGCGCACGCGCCCCGTCGCGACCCCTGGAGAGGCGCCCAGCCCGGACACCCGGGGGCGCCCGGGCCGCGCGTCCCCGCGCTCCTCTTTCGATGCCCCGCCCAGCGTCGTCACCGGACGCGACTGGACGAGATAGAGCCTGCCACCGGCCTGTGCCCATTCGATGTCCTGCGGCGCGCCATAGTGGCGCTCCACGCGCAGGCCCAGGCGCGCCAGCTCCAACACCTCCACGTCCTGGAGCACGCGCTGGTGGGCCTGCGCGGGGGAGAGCGCTTCGCGCCGCTCCTGGCCCACGCCATCGCGCACCCGCTGGAAGGACTTCTCCCCGACGCGCACCTCCAGCAGACGCGGCCCCTGCTTGGCCACCACGTACGTGTCCGGCTCCACCTGGCCGCTCACCACCACCTCGCCCAGGCCGTAGGCGGCCTCGATGATGACGCGGTGGAGGTCCCCGGTGGCCGGGTCCGCGGTGAACATGACCCCCGCGCGAGTCGAGTCCACCATGCGCTGCACGACGACGGCGATGGCCGGCTCCTCGGTGAGGCCCTGGGCCTTCCGGTAGGCCACCACGCGCTGTCCATAGGCCGAGGCCCAGCACGCGCGCAGCTTGTCGAGCAGCGCCTCGTCACCCACGACGTTGGTGTACGTCTCGTGCATGCCCGCGAAGGACGTGGCGCCGGTGTCCTCGGAGGTCGCCGAGGAGCGGACGGCCACGGCCCCCTGCTCGCCCAACTGGTGATAGGCGCCGAGCAGGGCGGAGCGCAGGCGCTCGGGCACGGGGACCTGGCGCACCGTGGCTCGCAGCGCCTCGGTGACCTCCGCCAGGGACTGCGGGTCCTCCGGGTCGACGCGCTGCCAGAGCTCGCGGAGCCGGGGGCGCACGGGCGCCATGGCCTCCTGGAAGGCGGCGGCGGTGACCACGAACCCCGGCGGTACGGGGAGGCTGGCGTGGGTCAGCTCCCCGAGATTGGCGCCCTTGCCTCCCGCCACGCTGACGTCCTCTCGCGACAGCGAGTCGAACCAGCGGATGAGGTCTGGGGTGGCGCCGGGCGCGTCGGGCCGGACGGGCTGCTGGCTCTCATGGGAAGGGTCCATGCTTCCATCTCCTGTGTCAGCGCGCGTCCAGTCGTTCGATGAGGCGCGCGAGGTCCGTGAGGTGACGAGGGGCGGTGAAGCGGGCGCGGACCGTCTCACGGGCACGGCGCCCCAGCGCGGCGGCCCGCGCCGGGTCCTCCAGGAGCGAGCGCACCGCGCCCGCGAACGCCTCCGTGTCCCCGGCCTCCCGGATGAGCAGGCCGTTCTCCCCGGTGACGACCTGGTCCTGGAGTCCGCCCACCGCGCTCGCCACCACGGCGCGCTGCTTCCACATGGCCTCGGTGAGGGTGAGCCCGAAGCCCTCCTGGAGGCTCTTCTGCGTCACCACGCTCGCGTGGCGTTGCAGCGCGTTGACGATGGCGGCGTTCTCCTCGCTGTCGGCCATGGGCAGGCACGCCAGATGGACATGCTGGCGGACGAAGCGCGATTGCTGTCGCCACAGCGCGTGGACGTCCTCGAGGGTCGCCGCCGCGTCGGGGTCATCGGCCACGGACGTGACGGCGGGCCCCGCGAGCACCAGCTCCGCGTGCACGTGGGGCGCCTTGCGCAGCATCCTCGCGAACCCGAGCAGCACGCCCGCCGGGTCCTTCAGCGGATCCCACCGGGACACCTGCACCACGAGGGGAACTTCGGCGGTGGGCCCCGCGCCCAGCCGGATGACGTCCACGCCCCGCGACACGCGCCCCGTCACGCCGTCGGCGCGCGTGAAGACGGGCGCCGCCGTGTCCGGCGTCTCGCGCAGCAGACCGGTGGTCGCGAGGATGGCGCGCGCGACCTCGGGCGCCATGGGCTGGTTCTTCACCGCGAAGATGTCGATGGAGGGCTGGATGACGAGCGCCCGGCCCGCGCACTGGGGGGGCGCATACGCGGCCCGGCTGAAGACCGTGAGCCGGGCGGCGGCCAGGCCCGGCGCGAGGAACTCCCACGCCCGCTCCACCTCCGCGTTCGGCGTGTCCCGGCCGATATGGCAGCGCCAGGCCACGTGGGCGCCCGCGGAGGACAGGGCGGGGCCGAGCCCCACGGTCTGCGGGTCGTGCAGCAGGACCACGTCCCCGGGCTTCACCAGGACGAGGATCTCCTCCGCGTTGTCGCGGAGGACCTCGTCGTAGCAGTCGTGCTCGGACGTCCCCAGCCCGGAGCCGTCACCGGGGGAGCCATGCAGTGCATGGTGCAGCCGCTTGGTGATGTGGAAGAACTCCGGGGTGCCGGTGAGCACGAGCCAGCGCGCGTCCACGCCCGTGCCGCGCGCGTAGGCGATGAGGCGTGGGAGCATCTCCGCCACGCCGCCGCCCCTCGCCGTGGAGCTGATGTTCCAGAACGTGCGACCGGCCATGCGGGCCTGCGTCTGCTGTGCGAGCGTCCGCAGTGCGTTCCATCCCTGCTCGTCCAGCTCGTGCTCGAAGCGGGTGAGGGGTTCCGCCGGGACGTGCACCTCGAAGGGCTTGAGCATGGGGGCTCCGGTTCAGGCGGAGGGGGGCGTCACTCACGGGTGGATGACGACCTTGATGACGCCGTCGCGGCGCTGGCCGAAGAGCTCGTACGCGTCCCGGATGTCCTTCAGCGCGAAGTGGTGGGTGAGCAGGGGCGTCAGGTCGACCCGTCCCGACTGGACGACGGCCATCAGCCGGCGCATGCGCTCCTTGCCACCCGGGCACAGGGTGGTGACGACGCGGTGGTCCCCCAGCCCCGCGGCGAACGCGTCGTAGGGCAGCTGCAGCTTGCCCGAATAGACCCCCAGGCTGGAGAGGGTGCCGCCCGGACGCAGCGAGCGCAGGGCCGTCTCGAACGTCTCCTGGGCGCCCAGGGCCTCGATGGCCACGTCCGCGCCGCTCCCCGTCAGCCGCTTGACCTCCGCCACGACGTCCTGGCTTCGAGGGTCCAGCACCACGTCCACGCCCATCCGCCGGGCGAAGGCCCGCCGGGACTCGTCCCCGTCGACCCCGATGACCCGCGCGGCGCCCATCAACCGGGCGCCCAGGGAGGCACACAGTCCGATGGGGCCCTGGGCGAGGACGACCACGGTGTCGCCGATGCGCACGCCGCCCGACTCGGCGCCGCTGAATCCCGTGGAGGCGATGTCCGCCAGCAAGAGCACCTGTTCGTCCGAGAGCCCCGCGGGCACCGGCGCCAGGTTGGCCTGCGCGGAGGGAATCCGGACGTACTCGGCCTGGGCCCCATCCAGGGTGTTGCCCAGCCTCCAGCCGCCCATCGCCTCGTATCCCGTCCCATGTCCGCACTGGGACAGGTGTCCGGACAGGCAGGCGTTGCATTGCCCGCACGGCGTGATGGCGCCGACGAGGACGCGCTCGCCCGGTTGGAAGCCATGCACTCCGGAGCCCAGCTCCTCGATGACCCCCACCATTTCGTGGCCGAGCGTGAGGCCCGGCTTCACGGCGTACTCGCCTCGGACGATGTGCAGGTCCGTGCCGCAGATGGTCGTCGACGTCACGCGGACCACGGCTTCGCCCGCTCCAGCCCGGGGTTGCTCGACTTCCTCGAGACCGAAGTCCCCGACGCCTCGAAAGACGGTTGCTCGCATGATTCCCCCCCGGCGGGATGTGCCTCGGGTCCACCTCACGACAAACCTCAGGCGCATGCCATCGACGTGCAACGGCGACGCCCGCCTCGGGCCGTGGCCCGAGGCGAGCGTCAACCTGGCGGGGTGCCCTCAGGCCGCGATGCGTGAGCGCCCGCGCCGACGCGTCAGCCATAGCACCACGCCGCAGAGGGCCAGCGCCCCGGGGCCGGGGCTGGCGGCGCAGCCCCCCTGTACCTGCGGTGAGTCCTCGGGCGGGAGCACCTCACCGAGGGCCTCGGCGTCGGGCGTGGGCTCGGCGGCCGCCCCGCTCCTGACGACGTGGTTCCTCACGACATAGGTGTCATTGCCCGTCGTGCCATTGAGCGTCACCTTCCCCAGGTCATTCGTCGAAGGGGCGTTCGAGCGGAAGGCGTAGTTGTTCGCGATCTGGATTTCGGCGCCGCCCGGCGGGCGCACCCAGACGCTGTAACGTCTGGCGTCGAGGTCCGTCACCATCCGCACGTGGTACGTCGCGTTGGCGGTGTAGGGGACGGTGGTGAGCGCGGCGTAGCGGTCTCCGTCGCGCGCGTCGAAGCGGCCGTCCGTGCTCATCCGGATGAGCATGGCGGAGCTGGAGAACGACGTGATGGTGGTGGAGGTGTCGGCGTAGCCGATGACGCCATCCATGAGGCTGAGGGCCGGCGTCACGTCGAACTCGGTCGTCACCGTGCCGGTGTTGCTCGTCCCCAACCCATGCACGGCCGCCGAGAAATCGACCCGCGAGGGCCAGGCCATCGAAGAGGCACCTGACACCGTGTGACGGGTCACCGTGTACGCGTCGTTCGCGGTGGTGCTGTTGAGCACCACCTTGCCGAGGTCATCCGTGGCGGGCGCGTCCGAGCGGAAGGCGTAGTTGCTGGCGAGCTGGACTTCGGCGCCGCCCGGCGGACGTACCCAGACGCTGTAGCGCCTGGTGTCGAGGTTCGTCACCATGCGTACGTGGTACGTGGTGTCGAACGCGTAGGGCACTGGGGTGAGCGCGGCGTAGCCCCCTCCATTGCGCACGTCGAAGCGGCCGTCCGTGTTCATCCGGATGCCCATGGCCATGCTGGAGAAGCCCGTGACGGTGGTGGACGTGTCGGCGTAGCCGATGACGCCATCGATGGGGTAGCGCCGTGGCGTCACGTCGAACTCCACCGTGACGACGCCGGTGTTCTGGGTCCCCAGGTCATGGACCCCCGCCGGGAAGCTGGTGCGCGCGCCCCAGCCCGCCAGCAGGCGGTCCTGTTGCTTGAAGCGCTGGAGGGCCTCGACGAAATAGTAGTCCCCGTAGATGAGGCCCACGTCAATCTCCTTGCCCGCGGGCAGGTTTCCCACGGCGTGCTGGAGGACGCTGGCCTTGCTCGTCCCGCTGGCGAGGTAGGGCGCGGCGCTGAGCGCATCGAGCATGCGGAGGGCCGCGTCCCGATAGCGCTGCCGGGTGGCCGTGTCCGTGACGTAGTTGCTCAATTCCAACAGGGCCGAGGCGGCGACGGCGGCCGCGGAGGTGTCCTTGTACTGCTGGCTCGCCGGAGCATTGAAGTCCCAGATGGGAACCATGTCCGCGGGCAGGTGGCTCAGGTACCAGTCGGTGGTCTTCTGGGCCGCGGCCAGCATGCGCGTGTCGCGCGTGTAGCGGTACACCATGGTGTAGCCATACATGAGCCAGGTCTGCCCTCGGGCCCAGGTGGAGGAGTTCGAGGCGCCCTGGAACGTGCCGCGCAGGCGCATGGCGCCCGTGTTCGGGTCGAAGTCCGCCATGTGGAAGGAGCTGCCGTCCGAGCGGACGAGCACGCTGAGCGTCTTGAGCGCGTGGTTGACGGCCATGTCCCGCCAGGCGGCCTGCCCCCCGTGCGCGGCGCCCCAGAGGAGCAGCTCGAGGTCCATCATCGTGTCCACGAAGATGGGCGCCAGCCACACGGGCCGGTTCCAATCGCAACACACGATGACGCCCAGCCTGGCGTTGTAGCGCTTGGCCAGCGACGCGGCGCCCGTGAGCAGCACCTGCCGCTGGGTCTCGTCGCCCGTGAGGCGGTACGCGTTGCCGAAGCTGGTGATGAGCTTGAAGCCCGTGTCGTGTGTCGTCGAGTTGGTCTGCTGGACCTTCAGCGGCGCCGTCCGGGCGGCCGCCAGGGATTTGAAGGCGGCGATGCCCGAGTCCTCGAAGAGATACCAGAGCTCGCCGGGGAAGAATCCCTGGGTCCATTCAATGGGCGCGGCGGCATCGAAGGTGGTCCACCCACCGTTCGTGGTGGCCTGGGGATAGCGGCCCGCGGGTACCAGCGCGTCCGTCCTGGTCGCCTGCTGCTGGGCGAATTGCAGGGCACGATTCGCTGTCGCCTCGTCCATGGCAGGGCTGCTGCTCGCGAAGAGCAGGCAACCGAGCCCCCAGAGAAACGTCCATGTTCTCGCACGAAGATTCATTTCCACCCCTCCTCTCGAGCATGGAGGGTGATTTCGATGGGAGGGGTGGACACCTGGTCCAGCAGTGGCATTGCGTATCGGGTGGAGTACGCAATGTGGCTCACGCGGGCCCTGCTGACTGATGGCGCTCGGCTACTTCCTCCTCTTCACGCTCGTGCGCTACGGGCTCTTCGCCACCCGGAAGGAGAAGGGCTGAGCGGCGAATGTTCCGACGCTGTGCCTGTCCAAGGGGCCGCGAGGTTGGGAGGTCGCGGGGTATTCGCACCATCGCGTTGTGAGCACGGGGGCGCCCGTCAGAAGTTGGGGTTCACGGGCGCCTGTCCCTCGTTCCACAGGTGGATGCTGAGGGCGCCGCTGGGATGATTGCGCCACGCCCACGGGTCGAAGCCGCTGGGCGCGGCCCACCCATAGATTTCGATGTTGCTCGTCATGGGTGGGTGGTCCGTGCTCGGAATCGAGTAGTCCCGACGGTACTCCGACGCGGTGTTCGTCAGGCGCGCCACGGCCAGGTGCAGGTGGGGGCCGGACGAGCACCCCGTGGTGCCCGCGTAGCCGAGCACCTGGCCCTTCTTGACGACCTGCCCGTCCGTGACGACGTAGGACTTGAAGTGGGCGTAGTAGCTCACGAACCGCTCCAGGTACTCACCCGCACCGACGTCGTGCTGGACGTAGACCTCCTTCTGGATGGGAGAGGCGCAGGGGACCTCCCGGTCCCTGGCGAGGAGGACCGTGCCGTTGGCCACGGCGAGGATGGGCGTGCCGGTCACCATCCCCCAGTCATGGCCATCGTGGTTGTTGACGAAGTTGGCATTCGACTGGTCCCGCCCCAGGTGGTCCACGATGTGCGCGCTCGCCGAGCCCGTCTGGCCGAAGTCGGCGACGTCCAGGGGGACGTCCTGCGCGAAGTCGAAGCCCGTCGCGTGGAACACGCGCGTCAGCAACGAGAAGGGCGCATCGAAGATGGGCAGCGCGTCGGGCGCCGCGGTGAACACGCAGCCCTGGCGCTGGTGGTTCGTGGCGTCTGCATGGGCGGACTGGAGCGGGGAGGCGCCCAGGCCGCTCCACAGCCCCACCGTTCCGTCCGCGCACCGTGAGATGACGTTGTTGCGTCCCTGGGCGGAGTAGAGACCGGCCCGGACGACGCTGCCGCCCGCGGACTGTGCGCGAAGCTGCTCGCAGGGGGCCGAGTCCGTGGTGGGCTCCCAGGCGAAGGCCCAGCCCTGCTCCGGCCAGCGCATGCTGCAGTAGTGCCCCATCCCTGCCGGGACGGCCAGCACCGGGCTCACCTCCTCCTGGGGTGGCTCCGGGAGCGGCCTCGGGTCTCCCGCGCAGGCCTGGAGGGCCAGCGCGAGGAACACTGTCGGGAGGCGAAGCGTCGATGGAGTGGGGCGCATGGTGCCGACATTATGGTCGGCACCCAGGCTCATCCACGTGGATGCTTGACGGATGAGGAGGAGCGCCGCGTTGACAAAGTACGATTTGAATCGTACGTTGGTTTCAACCTCCAGGGGATGATTCGAGGTGGGGCTCCACACCGCGAGGGCTGTCCGGCGCATCCGGGTGACTTCGCGAGTGGGGGGCGACTGCCGTTGTGTGCCCCGAGGCTGTTTCAATCACAGTCGTTCTCCATTGGAGATGTCCATGAAGAGCCTCACGTTCGAGTGCGCGGCGCTTGTCGCGACGCTGTTCCTTGCTTCGAATCCCGTCTGGGCCGCCGCGCCTGGACAAGCCTCCGGGTCGCCTCTCGCGGAGTCATCCCTGTCCTGCGCGGACCTGCCGGGAGCCCTCTCGGTGGCGGCGCAGGAGGCGGGAGTCCCCATCCATGTCGGGCGGATTTCGACGGCGACCTCGGACCTGTATGTCGCCTCGGCGGGGGCTGTCGTCGGGCTCGAGAACGTCTCCGCCCTGCAATACGCCCAGGGCGTGGACGTGGCCTTCGTCTACCTGGATTCGCCCTCCTCGAACATCCCGGTGGGCTACTACCGGCTGAGGGCCACGGCGAAGGCGGGTGACATCCAGGTGGGCACGTACTCGGGGAGCGTCGGGTTCTTCGACCTGGCGGGGCAGGAGGTCGCTCGGGTCGTCGCGACGTTCGAGACCACCTCGCTGACGAGGCCCGAGGGTGGGCCTGTCCCTGCGGCGCGGGTCCTCATTGGAGGCAAGCCCCCCGGCGCCGCCACGCTGGAGGACCTCATTCGTGGGATGGTGTTCCGCATCTGGCTGCCGAGCGGCGTCATCTACATCCCCGCCATCGTCCTGTAGGCCTCCGGTCGCGCCGGCGCGGAGCGAACCCATGCCGCGCGCGAAGGCCTTCCCGACAGCCGCCGCCCCGAGCGCTCCAGTCGCTTTGACAGGAACGAGTCGAAGCCGATGGCGTTCGACACCGCGCCGCTGAACAGCACGGAGCCCGTCAGCGGCGGATTGTCCGCGAGCGCCCCTCCGCTGGACGCCAGCGCGGCGGCGGTGAAGAGCCCGACGGGTGAGGACGCGCGAGGAGGCCTGGCCGTATCGCGCTGGCGAAGATACATGGCCAGGGGCGTCGCGAGGTGACCGTCTTCAGCAGACAGGTCCGGGCGCTCACAGTGACTGGACACCGCGCACCGGGAGCGTCACACCTTGTTCCATCGTTCCCGGCGGCAGTGGACGACTGTCATGGGCACGCTCCTCTGGTGGAGCCTTCCTCTTCCGGCATGGGGCCTGGAGCCCGAGGTGCCCACGCGCCTCGCCCTGCGCGCCGCGACCCTGAACGCGGCGGAGCTGCTGCGCCTGCAGGACCAGCTCGGCTCGGTGGAGCCGAACAAGATCGCGGACCTGGTCGCGGTAGAGGGCGACCCGCTGAAGGACATCCACGCGCTGAGGCAGGTGCGCTTCGTGATGAAGGACGGACAGGTGGTCCTGGACGCCGGAGCTCCACGCAGACGGGGGGATGCCGCGGCCCGGTGAGGCCCCGCCGATATCTGATTTCAAACAGACATGGGAGGGATGCAATACGTCCATCCGTGAGTTCTCGAATTGCTGATTTCGCCGGGATATAATCCCTGGCATGAGAGAGCCTTCCAGCACACGCGCGGCGGCTTGGAGTCTGGCCATCCTGGGGTTGTTCATGGGCGCCTGTGGGAACGCGCCCCAGGCGCATCAGGAGGAAGCGCCGCCGGAAGCCTCCTCCACCGTGGCGCCCCTGGCCCCGGTGGTCCCGCTCTTCGACGCCAGCACTCCGCTGGAGCCCGCGCTGGTGGTGGATACACCCACGGCGCTCATCACCCGGCTCGCGGACCGGTCGAGAGATCGCCACGCGCGGGAGTCACAGTTCCAGAGCTACGAGCACTACCTGCCGCTGTACTTCGAGTACCGCACGTACAGCATCGAGGTCATCGACAGGGTGGCCAAGGGCGGCAACGACATCACCGTCAACATCACCTCGCTCTGGCCCCTGGACACGCCGGACTTCCGAGCCTTCTACCAAGGCCAGGCGGTGCTCTCTCAATACTGGTTCAACGTGGACATGGCGCAGGTGGACCCCCTGCGCTACACGGCCACCATCAATTACAACGCGAAGGAGAACCGGCGGCTGCAGGTGGGCGACCGCATGGAGATTGAAATCAGCCCCTTCATGCTGCCTCCCGTGGTGGGGCGCGCCAACTACTACGGCACGGCGTTCCTCTACATCGTGGGCCAGGGCGGCATGGTGCCCTGGGAGGGAAGGGGGGCGAACCTGGACTCGTTCCCCCTCGCGGAGACGGCGTGGCTGGGTGGGCGCACGACGCTGGGCTACAACTACTCGAACGAGCCGGCGCACCTGTTCAAGCAGATGGCGACCAACCTGGCGCCGGTGAATGCCCAGCCGTTCGTCGAGGGCCGGCGCCTGCATCACACCGACTTCGCGGACGGCACCCACTCGGAGGCTGGCAACCCGAGCTTCACCGCGCAGCAGAACAAGCTGGGCCCCTCCTATATCGCTCGCAGCTGCGTGGCCTGCCACATCAACAATGGCCGCGCGCTCCCGCCGGACCCGGCGACGTCCCTGTACACCGTGCGGTTCTATGTGAACGCCGCGCCCTGGGCGGACGTGCACTACCGGCTCAACGGGGGCTCGCAGCAGAGCTTCCGGATGGCGCGTGACAGCTCCGGCACGAACACCCAGGTGCTCACCAACGTCCCGGCGGGCTCGGTCGTGCAGTACCACTTCACCATCGGCAATTCCTCGGGAGGGCTGAGCACCACGTCCCCGGTGAGCATCACGGTGAACGGCGCGGACTCCACTGGAGCCAGCCCCCATGGCCACGTCGTCGTCGCGCCGCCCCTGCGCCACACCGTCAGGGTGGGGGCCGTCGGCACCACGGTGACGGCGCATCCGGCGTTGGGATGGGTCCTCCAGCCGCAGAGCACCCAGGGGACCCCCGAGGGCAGCGTGAGCATCTCGGGCTGGACGGTGACGAACGGCACGTATGGCGACGGCACGGGCTATCAGCTGCGGCGCCCGGTCTACGCCTTCACCGGGCCTGTTCCCACGCACCACTCGGCTCGCATCACGCCGCCCCTCGTCGGCCTGGGTTTGTTGGAGGCCATCGATGAGAACACGCTGGCCAGCCTCGCTGACCCGAATGACGCCAACGGCGATGGCATCTCCGGCCGCGTGCAGACGGTGGTGGACCCGCAGACGGGGCAGACGCGCGCGGGGCGCTTCGGCTGGAAGGCGGGCAAGGCGAGGCTCCGACATCAGGTCGCGAACGCGCTCAATGTCGACATGGGCGTCACCACGTCTGTCTTCCCCATGCCGGATTGTGGCTCGCAGCAGACCTGCGCGGGCGCGAGCACCGAGCTGGCGGACGCGGACCTGGAGAAGATGGTGCGCTACATCGCGCTGCTCGGAGTCCCCGCGCGCCGCAATCTCGGTGACGCCCAGGCGCTCCAGGGGGAGAGCCTCTTCGGGGGCATGGGCTGCGCGCGGTGCCACGTCTCGACGTTGACGACCAGCCCGTACCACCCCTACGCCGAGCTGCGGAGCCAGGTGATTCGCCCCTACACGGACCTGCTGTTGCATGACCTGGGCGCGGGGCTGGCGGACAACCTCCCGGAGGAGGGGGCGTCGGGCGCGGAGTGGCGCACGCCGCCCCTCTGGGGCATCGGCCTGACGGCGGGCGTCAGCGGCGGCGAGGCCTATCTGCACGATGGCCGCGCGCGCAGCCTCTCCGAGGCCATCCTGTGGCACGGAGGCGAAGCCGAGTCCTCCAAGGAGGCCTTCCGCACCGCGAGCGCCGCCCAACGCGCGGCGCTCCTCAGGTTCCTCCAGTCGCTCTGATTCAGGGCGAGAGGAACGGCAGGAGCTCTCCGGTCTTCTGCCACATCGACGCCGGGTAGGCCTGCGCCGAGCTGAAGCCCTTGTTCGTGAAGAGGTACTCGTAGGTGGACTGGTATGACGCCTTCCAGCCGTAGCCGGGGTGGTCCGTCTCGCTCCACTCCGACTTCGGGATGCCCATCGCCTGGAGCGCGGTGCCGAGCCACTGGTTGTAGAGCAGCCCCGCCCACAGGAAGCTGCCCTCGCTGCCCGTGCTCGAGTCGCCGCTCACCTTGCGCGTGATGTTCCGGTAGTCGCAGTAGCTGCCTGTCTTCAGGGCGCCCCCCGCGCTGCCGGCGGTGACGACCGGGACGGAGAAGGAGAAGTGCGGCGTGTTGCCGTTCTCCTGGCCCCACGCGATGAGCGCGTCATCCAGCAGCGTCCCTCCCGCGCCGTTCGAGAAGCGCTCGAAGCGGGAGACGAGGTCGAGGAACACCTGCGAGAAGAAGACCTGGTTGAACTGGACCACCAGGTCCTGGTTGGCCCCGGGCACCGTCGAGGGGTGCACGACGTTGTTGTGCCAGTCCTCTCCCTGCGGCGCGCGTGGGGTGAAGGTCAGGTTCTGGTTGTTCTCGTCGATGCTCAGGGTGGCGACGCGGCAGACGCCGCAGTTCATCGCCACCGCGAGCACCTCGTTGATGAGCCGGAAGTACTCGACGTTCATCGCGGGGTCGCCCGCGAAGGCGCTGGAGTTTCGCAGCGACAGGTTGTCGGTGGTGGGGCGGGCCGGCACCTGGCAACCGGCGCTGGTGGTCTCCAGGCGGCGCTGCAGCTCGGCGACGGCGTCGATGTGCTGGTCGAGTCGCCGCTTGTCCTCGGCCGAGAGCCGACCGTTGCCGTTGCGCAGCCGCCGGTAGCTCTCCAGGACCTTGTCCACCACGGAGGGCCGGGTGGTGCCGGGGCTGCTCGTCCCGGCCAGCAGGGTGTCGAAGAGGGCGAGTGAGCTCTCCGTGCCGCCGATGGCGCTCGTGGCGACGCCGGAGGAGCGGACCCCGGGCGTGCTGTATCCCCAGCTGCCCGTCGACGTGCCCGAGCCGGCGATGGCGACGCTCCGCTTCCGGACGGAGGCGACGCTTGGATAGAACGCCGGGGAGTAGGCCATCACCTGGTCGATGGTCGCTCGGGGGGAGCCGGGCCGCTGCTTGTCGAAGTCGTAGTAGCCCAGCGGGGCGCCGAAGTTGTGACCCATGTACAGGGGGTAATCGAGCCCCCGCAGGATGTTCATCTTCGAGACGAGCGTGGGCGTGAGCACGGACGACCTCGCGGTGAGCACCCGGCTGATGGCCGCGTCACCGCTCGCGTTGGCCGTCGCGACCAGGTCTCCGCGTCGGACGTCGTGGTCCGCGTAGAACAGGCTCTGTGTCAGCGCGGCGTCCGTCGGCCACATGCTCGCGCCGAAGATGGCGCCGTGAGGGGTGCGGAAGTGCACGAAGCACTTCGGGCGCTGAGCGGCCTGGGCCTTCGCCTCGCGGGGACTCAAGAGCGAGGGGAGCAGCGGCAACGCCAGCACGGCGCCGCCCGCGCCGCGCAGGAACATGCGGCGGTCCCATCGGATGACAGGTGTGTTGCTCACTGGAAGCTCCTCTGCTTGAAGGTGGGGTGTCGGGCGATGGTCTTCAGCAGGTCGGCCATCGGCGCGCCGCTGCGCGCGACGGACTCCAGCTCCGAGAGCAGGCAGCCATCGCGAGAGGTGGACTCCACGCGAGCGTGCGCGAAGCGGAAGTAGTGCTGCGCGACGCAGGACTCGAAGAGCTGGCTCTCATCGACCATCCGCGACAGCTCCGCGGCGTTGGAGATGACCCGCTGCTCGGAGTCGTAGAGCCACACGTCCGCGGAGGTGTCCACGGCGGGCGCGGCCGTCTCCTGGCCCTGCGGGTTGAACAGCCGCTCCACGCCGCGCTCGCGTCCCAGCGCATCGAACCCCTCCAGCACGAAGCCCGGGGGATTGATGGAGTTGTTGTGGCATCCCCCGCAGCTGCCTCCGGAGGTGAGCTGGGTCACCACCTGCCGCGTCGTCATGCGGTCCGTCGGCGCGGGGGGCCTGTCGCTGGCGTTGGGCGGTGGGGCGCCGACCTGCTGGCAGAGCAGCGCGTTGCGCACCAGGTAGCCCTTGTGGATGGGACGCGTCGACGCGGTGCCCGTGGCCAGCAGCGCCGCGCGGGTGAGCAGGCCGCTGCGATTCTGGGAGGGGATGACGGGCGCTGGACCCGAGCCATCCCAGACGGGGACACCGTAGATGCCGGCCAGGAAGGGGTCGGCCGTGTAGGACCGCCGGTCGTTCAGGAAGTCGCTCACCGAGCCGCCCGACACGAGGGTGCTCCACGCGGAGAGCTGGACGTCCTCGAACATCGCGGTGCGCGTGGCGTCCGTGGGCATCTGCGCGCCGACGAAGGAGCGGTAGATGGGGTCGTTCCGGAGCGCTACCAGGGACGGCAGCTCATCCAGGCGCAGCCACTCGCTGACGAACTCGTCCAGCGAGCCGCGCAGTCGGGGGCTCTGGAGCATCCGGTCGAGCTGGGCCTCGAAGCCGCTCTCCGTCAGGAGCGAGCCATCCTCCGCCGAGGCCCAGAGCGCGTCGTCCGGAGGCGCCTG
This sequence comes from Myxococcus sp. AS-1-15, assembly GCF_020037055.1. NCBI lineage: Bacteria > Pseudomonadati > Myxococcota > Myxococcia > Myxococcales > Myxococcaceae > Myxococcus > Myxococcus sp. AS-1-15. The sequence goes on from NZ_JAIQDF010000012.1 coordinate 134,130, forward strand.
CCAGAACTGGTAGGACAGCTTCGCGGCCAGCTCGAACGCGGAGAGGGGACTCGCGGGCTGGCCGGCGGTGGTGCCGTGCTCGATCCGGTAGAGGAACCCGGGCGAGTTCAGCAGGGTGGTGATGACGTCCGCCACCGCGGCCCTGTCCACGGGCGTGGTGCCCGCGATGTCCGCGAAGACGGTGACCTCCGCGGTGGACAAGGGACGGCGCAGGACGCGGGCGCCCCAGCCTCGGAGGAAGGACTCCAGACAGGCCCGGTCGTTGGAGGTCTGGCTGTCGCTGGCGCAGTGGCCCAGCAGCGCGTCGCGGCGCGCGTCGGTGCTGGTGAGCTCCTGGGCCACGGCCTTGCCCAGGTCGTACATGACGTCGACCTGGGTCTGCTGGATGGACTGGTCCAGCCGGCTGAAGCCGCCCTTCACGTCGCCGGGCGCGGGGGTGCGCTGGTCCGTGGGGTAGCGGGCGAGGATGGGGGTGAGCTTCGTCCAGATGGCATCGGCTTCTTCCGGCAGCGCGCGGTCGACGGCGGAGCGCAGCGAGTTCATCAGCTGCTTCCGGGACAGCCGGGGCAACGGAAGCTCCGTGGGGACGGCGCTCGTGTCGCAGGAGAACTTCGCGGGTGCCGGACGGATGGCGTCGGACGGGGACGGAGGCTCGGGTTCGCCACCTCCGCCTTCACCTCCGCCGACATGGTGGTTGTTCTTCGCGGAGCCCTCACAGGCGGCCACGCCAGCGCAAAGAAGAAGGATGCTCACGGAGCGAAGGAGCGTCATGTCCCTGGCTACTCCCGAGGCCGAAAATACTTTCCTGCCCGAAGGGACACGGCCGACGGTACTCTCGCCGACACCGCATGACCGCCTTGCTCTGCGCGCTCTCCCTCGTCGTCCTGACCCAGTCCCCGGTGGTGTCTGTTTCCTTCGACCTTCGCGCGCTCCCCGAGCAGGACTATCGGCGGTGGGACGGCGTGGAGCTGGAGCGGAAGGTGGCCCTGCGGCTGATTCAGGAGGGCTTCGCGGTCGTCTCCCCACGCGGCCCGGCCCAGCTCCGGCTGCGCGCGAGCCGGACTCCCGATGGACTGTTGCTGGAGGCCGTCGGACCGCGGCAACGCGTGGAACAACGTGTGCGCGTGGGCCGGGGCTCCATCGCGGAGCTCCATCTGGAGGTCGCGCAGAAGCTCGCGGAGATGACGCGCGCGGTGCAGCCCGAGCCGGAGCCTGAGCCGTCCCCGCCCGAGCCGGTGCTCCAGCCTTCCGTGGAGGTGGCTGCTGCCCCGGTGCATTCATCCGGGTTGGACCTGGGCTTGGGGTTGGGGACGCTCTGGGGCGGACCCGGGGTTGCTCCACACCTCTTGCTCTCGGCCAGGTGGGGGCTGGGGGATCTGGGACTGGATGTGGAGACCGGGCTCGGTGTGTCCCGCGAGCCGGCGCTGAACGTGTTCGAGGTGCAGGGTGGTGCGTTCGTCAGCTATCGACACGCCGTGTCGGAGCGCCTGCGGCTGGAGCCGGCGGTGGGCGCGGGCCTCGTCGCCCATGTCTTCCGGCTCGAGGACACCTGGGTGTCGGAGCCGCGCGGTACCCAGGTCTCTCCCGCGGGCTGGGTCCGGCTGAAGCTCGGCTGGCGGTTCACCGAGCGTCTCGCCGCGGAGGTGCGCGTGGCCCTGGGGCTGCTGCGGCCCGTGACGCATGTGCGCGAGGGCGAGACACTGTGGTCACGAGGAGGGGCGAGGCTCGAAACCGGCGTGCAGCTCTCGTGGGGGCTGTAGCTTCCGGAGGAAAGTTCCTTCCGCCTCATTCGTAGGTTCGCAGGTGATGGATGTCGCGTGCTGTCCACTTCAAGGCCCTGCCTGCCCGGCCCGTGTCCTTCGACGCGCTCTACGAGGCGCACGTCGAGGACGTCTACGTGTGGGCGATGCGGTACGCGGCGGGCCGTACGGGGTGGGCCGAAGACGTCACGCATGACGTGTTCCTGAAGGCCTGGGAGCACCAGACCTGGCTGCGCGAGGAGGATGTGCGGGGCTGGCTCTTTCGCGTCACGCAGAACGTGGCGTTCTCGGCCCTGCGTCGCGAGAAGACGTTCCGACAGCGCATCGCCAGCTTCTTGTTTCCGGAGTCCTCCACACCGCCGGAGTCCACGCCGGATGCGGCCCTCGAACGCAGGGAAGCGGTGAGCAGCGCCACGGCGACGTTGGACCGCCTGCCGGGGCAGGAGCGGGTGGTGATGACCTTGAAGCTCCTGGACGACTTGAGCCAGCGCGAGATTGCCCAGCTCCTCTCGCTGTCAGAGGGCTACGTGTCGAAGTTGATCAGCCGCGCCCAGGGCCGCCTGTCGGCCTGGGGATGGAAGGTGGACGATGGCGCCCCGTGACCTCCGCGCAGAGCTGCGGCGTGAAGAAGCCCTTCGCCGCGAGCAAGGGATGCCGCCCGCGGTCCGTGCCCGATTGGACGTGCGGCTGCGGGACACACGTGAGCCCGGGCCGACCGCATGGCACAGGCGTCCGGTGTCCTGGGTGCTCGCCGCGTCGGCGGTCGCGGTGGCGGTGGCCCTCGTGGTGTTCTTCAAGGGGACTCCTGCCGCGCGCTCCGTGGGCGGGCTCGAGGTCGCTCACGTGATGAGCACCGACCTGTTGGTGCGGGAGGACTTCGAGGGTGTGGTGATTCAAAGGGGCCAGGCCGCGCTGCTGGACGTGTCCCGCGGCATCACGCTCCGGAACCAGGGGGCGCTCGTTGTTCGTCGGGAGCCCACTGGGGTGCGGCTGGTCCGGGGGCGTGCGGAGTTCTCGGTGAATCATCGGCCGACAGATGCGCTCCCAGCGGTCGTGCTCGTGTCGGGCGGCGCCATCGAGGTCATGGGCACTCGCTTCACGGTGGATGAGCGAGGAGGGAGCGGCACCGTGACCTTGCATGAAGGGTCCATCGCCTTCCGACGGCTCGGTGGCGAGGTGGTCCCCGTGAAGCCAGGGCAGACGTTGGCGTGGCCGGTGGTCGACCCGAACAAGCCAGCCCTCCCTCCCGAGACGAGGCCACCTCCCACGCTGGCGCCGCCGCCGGCGCCGAAGGTCGTTCCCTCTCGTCCTCCCGCGACGTCGGTGCGTGCTCCGAGCGTGGACGAGGTCCTGCGAGAGCTGGAGGTCCTTCGCGGTCGCCACGAGTTCGAGCAAGCGGCGCGGTACCTCGAGGAGTCGATGCGCAAGCAGCCGGCGGCGACGCGCGAGCGCCTCAGCTTCGAGCTGGGATCGTTGTTGACGTACCAGCTGCAGGACGCGCAGCGGGCCTGTGCTCACTGGGCCCGGCATGAAGAGCAGTTCCGGCGCGGACGCTACGCGGAGGCCGTCCAACGTGCGCGTGGGACGCTGTCCTGCGAGGGGCGGGAGCGATGAGTCGCCGGAGCCTGCTGTGTCTGGCCGTCGCGCTGACCGCCTGCGGTGAGGTCGTCATCGACCATGCTCCGGCCTCCAACCTGCTCGACGCCGAGACCGCTTCCCTGGAGACAGGGCTGGGCGTGTGGACCGCGTGGTACGGCGTCACCGCTTCGAGAGCATCCACCGACGCGAGAGTAGGTGCGGCGGTCCTGCGCGTGGAGGTGACAGAGCCGTATGGCTGGGGTGTTCACCTGGACAACTGGCCGGGGTTCGCCGCGGCGCCGGGGGCACACCGGGCTTCCTTCTGGGCGCGGGGGACCACGGCACGCTCGGTCGTCGCGCGGATGAAGGTCAGCTGGCGTGACTCGGACGGCGAGGAGCTGCAGGCGCAGACGCTCACCAGCCCGGTGCTCTCCGGGCAGTGGGCGCGGACCGCGCTCGAGCTGACGGCTCCGGAGGGAACGGCGCGGGTGTCCGTGGAGGTGACGGGCGACGAAGGGACCGTGGGCGATGTCATCGAGCTGGATGCCCTGGTCGTCCAGGCATCGAGCGCCCCCTGACGTGCCTCAGGCGTCGCGGCCCTCCAGCTCATCGAGGGCGTTCCGTGCGCTGGATGAGACGCTGCCCCACGGCGTGGCGGCATGGTCTCTCAGCGAGACCTCGCGCAGAGGCTCGATGGCCTTTCCATCACCCTGTTGTCCGAGCGAGTAGGCCGCCGAGTAGCGCACCTTCGCGGACGCGTCCCGCAGCTGGTCGATGAGGACCTCCACGATGCCCTCATGTCTGAAGTGGGCCAGGGCCTCCGCGGCGTCCGCCCTCAGCTCTTCGTCTTCGCTCGGGTCCAGCAGGAGCTTCATCACGTGGGGCGCGGCCCGCGGTGGACTGAAGATGCCCAACGCGTGGAGCGCGGCCCGCCGGACGGATGGGGAGGCATCCTGCTCCATCGCCTTGAGCAGGACCTCGATGGAGGTGTCGTGCGCGATGAGCCCCAGTCCCACCGCCGCCTCCTCCCGGAGCTTGTCCGAGGACTCGGACATGAGCGGTTCGAGCAGTGTCTGCGCCCCGTCGAGCTCCAGCCGCGGAATCAACCAACAGATGTCCGCGCGAAGCTCGGGGTCGAGGCTCGGGTCCCCCAGCATCCTGACGAGCTGCTGCTCCGATGTCCCTCCCGCGCTGACGACGGAGGCCACGAGCGCCTCGGTCTGGGCCCGTCCATCGACGAGGGTTCCCTGGACGATGGCGTCCAACTTCTTCGCGAGCTTGCGGTCGGGTTTCATCGCTTCGAACACCTGCAAGCAAGGTGCTTGGGGCGGCAGCCACGCGGCATCATCGCATTGAAGGCATGCTTGGCGGCGAGGCACGCTGCATCCTCGCTGGCGGCGCTCACGGGAGGGCCGTCGACGTAGGTGCCATCGTAGGGACACTTGTGCTCAGGCAATGCGCTGGGGATCTGCAAGACGGCGCTGTGGCCGTAGCAGGTCCATTTCCCTCCCGAGCCCTTGTCCTTCTTCTTCTTCGAGTCCTTGCCTGCCTGTTCCGCCTGGGCGGCCTCCTTGGCCTCCTTCTTCTCGGCCTGGGCGGCGGCCTCCTTGCCGACGGCCTTCTCCGTCTTGGCCGCGCCTTGCGAGGCCTCCACGGCGGCCTTCTCCGCCTGGCTCGCGGCCTTGACCTCCTTCAGGCCCTTGGCGATGCCTTCCTCGCCGAGCCGGAAGGCCGCCTTCTCGGAGACCTTGATGGCCCCCTTGCCCGCGATGGCCCCGAGCTTCACGCCATCTCCCCAGGCGGGCACCATGGCCACCGCCGAGAGACCCGCGTTGGCCCAGTCGCCCTCCAACGCATAGATGCCAGCGTTCACCCCATCGGGAATGGCTCCCAGGACTGGGATGAACCCCGCGAGGTCCAATGCGCCATGCACGATGTCCATGGCCGACAGCGACTTGTGGCGTGTGCAGCCGGAAGAGTCCTCCGAGACTGCTTCGTCGAAGACCATCAGGTCCCCTTCGAGGCAGCAGTGGGGATGGTCGAAGTTGCGCCAGACCGTCAGGTAATACGTTCCGGACGAGAGGTTGCCGAAGGTGAAGGTCCTGGGGCCCCCGGTGGTGGCCTCGCAGGTGCCAATCTCCTGGTCGAACCCCCAGTCCACCGAGCGGGTCAACGTGACGTGGTAATCGAAGTCCCGGCAGTTGGGGACGCCCCGGTCCACGGCCTGAGGGAGCAGCACGACGCGCAGGCCGCCGTTCGTGACCTCGAACTTCCGCGATTCGAGGACCCGGTGACACACCTGCACCGTGCTCTCGAAGCCCTTCTTCATGAGCGTGTTGGAGGCGCCCCCGGCGGAGACCCGAGGCGTGTCCTGGTGGCTGCCGGAGCGCATCCCCCTCGCGCCGGACTGCTGCACCACATGCGTCAGCTCATGGGCAAGCAGGCACCGCCCTTCGTGGGTTCCCGGCGCGAACTGCCCCCGGCCGAAGACCACGTCGTGGCCGACGGTATAGGCATGGGCATTCAGGCTCCGGGCGGACTGCGCGGCCCGGGTGTCCGTGTGCAGGCGCACGGAGGAGAAGTCGTGCCCGAAGCGCGGCTCGAAGAAGGCCCGGGTCTGCGCATCGAGCGGCTGGCCTGGCGAGCGCAGCACGTCGCTCACCGTGTCACGTGACCAGCTCGAGGGCCGGGACCCGGCGGCCATCGTCTGGATTGTGTCCTCCTCCTCGCAGGAGGTGCATTTGCGGCTGAGCTGCAGCGGGGAGGTGCCGACAGGACCGACACGCTCGGGCATGCGCAGCACCTGGTCGGCGACGCGGTCCGCCTCGCGCTCCAGCGGGCCCTGCGCCTCTCCGATGGAGAGCTTCGTTTGGGGCGCGGTGGGTGGGAAGAGCGGGATGTCGCCGATGCTCCATGACCCCAGGGGCGCGCTGGCCACATGCTCGGCGTCATTCCCCACGAGGCCCTTGCCGACCCTCGCCATGGGCCGGGGGGCACTGGACCGGACCGGGTCCTGGGCCTTCCTGGTGTGCATTCGCATCGCGTGCCTCCCGAGCTCGGGTGCCTCCGATGGAACAACGCCGTCAGGCCGAAAGGTTGAGCGAGATTCGACGAGAGGGCAAGGGACCGGCGGAGGCGCTGGCGCGTCCCGCCGGTCCCACGTGCCGGATTAGAACAGGTCGTGTGCGGGCCAGGCGTTGACGCCGTTCACCACGCTCCACATGAGGCTGTCGAGGTTGATGTCGGGCACGCCCGAGCTGGTGCTGTTGTCGGAGTTGGTCATGACCGACCAGGTGAACTCCTCGGTGCGGCTGGGGCCGTAGCGGTCATCGGTCCGCACCAACAAGGCCTGGGTGCCCGGGACGTAGCCGCCGTGCCACCAGTTGGGGATGCTGTTCACCGACCAGCCCTTGGCGTAGTTGACGGCGTTGCCCGCGGTGTCCGGCGCCGTCGTGCGCGTGGTCATCGTGGTGGTCGAACCCGCGCTCAGCAGGTCCGGCACGGTGGAGAACCCATCCGCGCGCACGGAGACGCGCAGCAGGTCGATGGGCGTGACGACCCAGCCGCCGTGCGCGTCCATGCGGCGCACCGGCATGCCGTACGGGTTGGCCGCCCCCGCGCCGAGCTGGTAGTAGGCGACCTCGTTGGACAGCCGCGCGGCCAGGGTGTCGCCGCCCACCGCGAAGCTGGTGGCGCCGCTGGGCGTGAACACGCGGCTCTGCATGTAGGCGTCGTAGGTCATCCCCGTGACGCGCTCGATGATGCGACCCAGGACGCTGTAGCCGAAGTTCGAATACTGGTACCGCGTCCCCGGCGCGAACTCGAGCGGCACGTTCTGCAGGACCCACTGGATGAGCTGCGCGTGGTTCATGGCCGTGTTCATGAACATCGGGTCGCCCGTGCCGTCGCCGCCGTCGTTGTCCCAGGCGCCCGCGGTGTGCTCCAGCAGGTGCTGGACCGTGATGTTCAGGACGCGGCTGTCGGCGTAGGTGCCCTGCGCGCCGTAGAGCTCACCGAGCAGTGCGCCCCGGCCGAAGACGCGGTCCGTCAGTTGAATCTGGCCGCTCTCGATGAGCCGCATGATGCCGATGGCCGTCATCGGCTTGGAGACGCTGGCGACGCGGAAGCGGTGGGAGCTGTGGACCGGGGTGTTGTTGCTCCGGTCGGCCAGGCCATAGCCCTTGGCGAACACCAGGCGCCCGCGGCGGGTGATGGCCAGCGACAGGCCGACGGTGTTCGTGGCGTTCATCGCCTGCTGGACGGTGGTGTCGATGTGCTGCAGGTCCGCGGCGCTGAACGTCAGGTTCTGCCAGAGCAGCGAGAACTCGGGCGCGCTCCCGTTGTTGTGCGCCGCCACCACGACGGGGCGGTACCCCTGGTTCTTGAGGTCCGTCGCGGCCTGCTGATACGCGGCCGAGGTGAGCCCGTGGCGCGCGGCCATCGGAATCCCCGAGGACGCGTGGAAGATGGCCGCGTACCGGTCCGTGCCGCCCACGTTGTAGCTGCTGACCTTCGCGAGCTGGTAGCCCTGGGACGCATTGGTATTGAAGGTGGACTGGTACTGGGCCGCGGTCATCCCGTGGTGGGCTCGCCAGGCCGGCCCGGCCGACTGCTCCCAGATGGCCGCGTAGCGCTCCGCGCCACCGGACGTGTAGCCACTGACGTGCACGGGACGGTAGCCCTGGCCCGTCCAGGTGTTGAACTCCGTCTGGTACTGGGCCGCGGTCATGTCATGGCGGGCCACCCACGGGGCGCCATTGTCCGCGTGGAAGATGACCGCGAAGTAGGCGACGCCTCCGACGCTGTAGCCGTTGACCATCACCGGGCGGTAGCCCTGCGCGTTCTGGTTGACGACGGCCGTCTGGTACTGCGCGGAGGTCAGCCCGTGTGAGGCCCGCCAGGCGGGCCCGCTCGTGTCCTCGAAGATGGCGGCATAGCGGGCACTGCCCCCGTCCTCGTAACCGCTGACATAGGAGAGGCGATAGCCTTGCCCCGTCCAGGTGTTGAACTCCGTCTGATATTGGGCGGCGGTGAGGTTGTGGCGGGCGACCCAGGGGTCATAGGGACCAACCAGGGCCTGCTGGGACGTGGACTCGGGCGTGGACTCCGGAGCGGCGGGCGCCTCCTGCTCGGGCACCCCGCATCCCACCAGGGACGCCATCAGCACTGACAGGGCTGTCAGCAGCGGCTTCATTCCAAAGGCTTTCATGTGCGTGGACTCCTGCTTGACGGTGTGGCTGCCAGCCAGGAACGAAGCCCGCGCCCGATTCACCTCAGGTGCGGAAGGTCGAAGCCGCCTCCCTCGCGCCGAGTGTTGGGTTTGCAAGCGTTTCGGCAGATGGGCCTACATCCCGTGCCCGCGCCACGAAATCTCGGTGCCTCGGGCACTGCAATTTCGGTGGAACGCTATTATCCATCGCCTCATGGCGGATGAACTGTCGGGCCGAGTCGAGGGCGTGAAGGACGCGCGGGACCTGGTGGAGCTGGCGACCACCGAGGACTCGGTGGAGGAGCTGCTGCGTCGCGGGCTCGACTGGCTGACGCGCGTGGTGCGCTTCGACCTGGCGACCCTGTTCCTCCTGCGGGACGGCAAGCTCGTCTCCGTGGCCGCGCGCGGCCCGCTCGCCAACGCCAAGGTGCGCCACCACGCCCTGCCGCTCTCGGAGTTCCCCTCCCTGCGCCAGGCCCTGGAGACCCGCCGCGCCCGCGCCTTCACCGAGGAGGACCACTCCCACGGCGACGGAGACCCGTTCGACGGCGTCCTCGACCTGCCTCCGGGCCACGCCTGCATGGTCGTCCCCCTGTGTGCGGGCGAGCGCTCCTACGGCGTCCTCACGCTCGACCGCGCCGAGTGTGAGACCTACCCGCAGCCCGTGGTGGACCTGGTCGAGGTCTACGGTCAGATGCTCGCCACCGCCCTCCAGGCCGCCGAGCAGCGCGCCACCTTCGAGCGCCTCCACCGCCAGGACCACGAGCACGCCAAGCTCCTGGAGGCCCAGCTCGGCGGCGAGTCCGAGGGCATCCTGGAGACCTCCCTCAGCACCGTCATGCGCGACCTCGCCCGGCGCGCCCGGCAGGTGGCCGAGACGGACACCCCCGTCCTCATCACCGGCGAGACGGGCACCGGCAAGGAGCGCCTCGCGCGCGCCATCCACCGCTGGAGCTCCCGCGCGGACGAGCCCTTCGTCACCCTCAACTGCGCCGCCATCCCCGCGGGCCTGCTGGAGAGCGAGCTCTTCGGCCACGTGAAGGGCGCCTTCACCGGCGCCACCAAGGACCGCGCGGGCCGCTTCCAGATGGCCCACGGCGGCACGCTCCTGCTCGACGAGGTGGGCGAGCTGCCCGTCGAGCTCCAGGCCAAGCTCCTGCGCGCCCTCCAGGAGAAGGCCTTCGAGCCCGTGGGCAGCGACAAGACCGTGCGCGCGGACGTGCGCATCCTCGCCGCCACCCACGTGGACCTGCAGCGCGCCATCGCCGAGAAGCGCTTCCGCGAGGACCTCTACTACCGACTGAGCGTCTTCCCCCTGCGCCTGCCGCCCTTGCGTGAGCGGCGCGAGGACCTGCCGCAGCTGTGCGCGTTCCTCCTCGAGGAGCAGGCCCGGCGCACCGGACGTCGCGGCATGCGCGTGTCCCCCGCGGGGCTCGCCCGGCTCGCGTCCTACGAGTGGCCCGGCAACCTGCGCGAGCTGGCCAACGCCCTGGAGCGCGCCACCATCCTCGCGACCGGCACGGAGCTGGGGCCCTCGTCCTTCGACATCACCTCGCACGCGGGCGCCACCAGCAGCGCGCCGCAGCTCGAGGCCTCCGCGGTCCCCGGCGGGGTGGACGCGACGATGAAGCCCGGCTCCGTGCTGACGCTGGCGGCGGTCCAGCGAGAGCACATCCTGCACGTGCTCTCCCTCACCCGGGGCCGCGTCTATGGAGCCGGTGGCGCCGCGGCGCTGCTCGGCCTCAAGCCCTCCACGCTCCAGAGCCGGATGAAGAAGCTCGGCATCGCCCGGCAGGAGCAGTTCGTGGTGGACGAGGTCTGACGGCTCAGCCGCCGCGCGGCTGCGTGGCCGGCAGCGGGTACGTGGTGCCCGTCTTGCCGAACGGCGCGTCGAACAGGTGCGGGTCCGACTGGCGCGTGCGGAACAGGTCGATGATGTAGTCCATCCGCTGGTCCAGCTTGCTCCAGTCCTTGGCCGCGGTGCCCTTGAGGCTGTCGGGGCTGGAGTCCAGCTTGCCCAGCAGCGCGCGCAGCTCCGGGTTCTCGATGGAGCGCAGGTGCGGCGGGAAGAGCGTCGACTCCATGCCCGCGGGCGGCGGCAGATCGTTGCCCAGCTTCAGCGCGCCACCCGGCACCGCCAGCTTCATCATGTGCTCGGTGGCGAGCCGACGGAACACGGTCGCCGTCGCGTCCACCACGGGGCCGAGCGCCGCGTCCACCAGGCCCGTCTTCAGCGCGGCCTGGCCCGCGAGCCTCGCCGGGAAGGGCAGCCCGTTGATGCCCGACTCGATGCTCTGCTTGAGCACGTTGCGGAAGGTGTCGTGCACCGGCGAGTTGAGCGCCTTCTCCACGAAGCCCTGCAGCTGCGTCTGCTCGTGCAGGCCAATCTTGTCGTTGGCCAGCAGCATCAGCTCCGCCTTCTTGTTCGGGTCCTTCTCGAACATGGCCTTCGTGTAGTGCGCGAAGGCCTCCTTCAGCACCGGCTTGTCCTTCGCGAAGCCGTCCAGGTACTTCTGCGCCTTCGCCGCGTCGTACGACGTGTCGCCCTGGAAGGTCTCGATGAAGCGGGCGAACTCCTGGCCCACCTCGTTGAAGACGAACTGGTTGCCCTCGGCGATGGAGCCGCTGACGTTGTCGAGCGCCTCCTTGCCCGCCGCGGCGATGTCACCCAGCGGCAGCGCGGGCAGGCCCACCTTGCGCAGCACGTCGTCCACCTTCTTCAGCGGACCGGCCAAGTCCCCGGCCTTCTGCAGCGCGTCCGTGAGGAACCTGGGCATGTCCTCGTTGCGGATGCTCACGCCCGCCTGCTTCGAGGCCCAGGTCGCGAAGGTGGACCAGTTGGCGTTCTCCTTGCCCAGCATCTGCCCCAGCGCGTTGGACAGGTCCGAGTAGCCCTGGGTGATGGCGTAGTTGCGCGCCACCGGGTCCTGGATGGAGGAGATGGCCTTCACGTCCGCCACGCTGGGGTAGCTGCCCGGGGCCACCTGCGTGCCCTGGGGCGCGACGGGCGGGGTCAGCGCCACCACCGGCTTCTGGGGCGTGCCCACGTCGAAGCGGGACACGTCGCGGGAGTCACCGCGCGCCACCGGAGCCTGCGGCTTCACCTCGTTGCGAGGCGGGGGCGCTGCGGGGGTCTCGAGCGGACGGGGCTGGACGCGGGGGCCGGAGATGGGGGTCTTCATGATGTGGAGGAAGTATCGCTCCGAGGAGGGCGGAAGTTGCGCGGCTGTCAGGGCTGGCCCGGCCCCTGCGGAAGTCCTTGAAACGACAGGGAATGTTGTGCATGTGAGCGGTTCGTCCCATGCCGCGCCACCGCCTCTGTTCCCTCTGGGCCCCCCTTCGTGGGCGCGTCCTGTCCTGCCTCGCCTGGGGATTGCTGGTGCTCGTGGGGCTCGGCTGTGGCCGCCAGGACGCTCCCGCCGACCGGAGCAACTGGACGGGGAAGACGCTGCGCATCGGCACGGACGCGACCTACCCGCCGTTCGAGTCCGTGAAGGACGGCGAGCTGGTGGGCTTCGACATCGAGCTGGGCGCGCTCGTCGCCGAGGAGCTCGGCGCGAAGGTGGCGTGGACGAACACGTCCTTTGACGGCGTGTTCCCCGCGCTGATGGCCGGCAAGTTCGACCTGGTGATTTCGGCGGTGACCATCACGCCCGAGCGCCAGCAGCGGCTGGGCTTCTCCACGCCGTACTACACGGCGGGCCAGCTGGTGGTGGTGCGCCAGGGCGACACGTCCGTCACCGGCATCGAGACGCTGCGAGGCAAGACGGCGGGCATCCAAATCAACACGAGCGCCTCGCTGGTGCTGGAGAAGTACCCGGACATCCAGGTGCGGCAGTATCCGAGCATCGACCTGGCGCTCCAGGACCTGCGCAACGGCAACCTCGCGGGCGTGGTGGGGGACGGGCCGACGCTGCGCTACTTCCTCGCCCACGGCTTCGAGGGCCTCCGCGCCGCGGGCGGGCTGCTCACCGAGGAGCACTACGGCATCGCGCTGCGGCCGGATGACACCGCGCTGCGCGAGGCGGTGGACGGCGCGCTCCAGCGGCTGCGCGACAACGGGAGGTTCGCCGCGCTGGAGGAGCGCTACTTCGGCGAGGCGGCGCAGAAGGCCCAGGCCGCGCGAGCGGAGGTGCCCTGGGGCAAGGTGGCGTGGCGGCTGGCGCGGGGGCTGGGGCTGACGCTGGGGCTCACGCTGCTGGCGCTCGTGTCCGGGCTGCCCCTGGGGCTGGCGGTGGCGCTGGGGCGGCGTGTGCGCTTCAAGCCGCTGTCGTGGCTGTGCGCGGCCTACGTCGAGGGGCTTCGTGGAACGCCGCTGCTGGTGCAAATCATCTTCATCTACTACGCGCTGCCGCAGCTGCTCGGCGTGGACCTGGCGCCGATGCTGGCGGCGGTGCTGGCGCTGACGCTCAACAGCGCGGCCTATGTCGCCGAAATCTTCCGGGCGGGCATCGCCTCGGTGGACCCGGGGCAGGAGGAGGCGGCGCGGGCGCTGGGCCTGAGCCGCGCGCAGGTCATGCGCCACGTCATCCTGCCGCAGGCGGTGCGCAACGTGCTGCCGCCGCTGACCAACGAGGGCATCGCCCTGCTCAAGGACTCCTCGCTGGTGTCCATCATCGGCATGGCGGAGCTGACGCGGGCGGGGCAGGAGCTGGCGAGCCAGCTGGCCGCGCCGCTCGCCGTCTGGCCGCTGGTGGCGCTGTTCTATCTCATGGCCACGCTGCCGCTGACGCGGCTGGCCTCGGCGCTGGAGAAGCGCCTCCACCGTCAGGCGTGAGGAAGGCCATGGCGCTCGTCGAGGTTCGCAATCTGCACAAGCGCTTCGGCGCGCTGGAGGTCCTCAAGGGCGTGGACCTCACGGTGCAGCCCGGAGAGGTGGTCGTCTTCGTCGGCCCCTCCGGCTGTGGCAAGTCCACGCTCCTGCGCTGCCTGTGTGGACTGGAGGTGCCGTCGGAGGGGGAGGTCGTGGTGGGCGGAACGCCCGTGCGCGATGACCCGCGCTCGCTCCAGGCGCTGCACCGCCGGGTGGGCATGGTGTTCCAGCGCTTCCACCTGTTTCCCCACCTGAGCGCGCTGGACAACGTGACGCTCGCGCCGCGCAGGGTGCTGGGGCTGTCGGACGCGGACGCCGAGGCGCTCGGCCGCCGCATGCTGGGGATGGTGCACCTGGACGCGCGCGCACAGGCGTACCCGGCGCAGCTCTCCGGCGGACAGCAGCAGCGGGTGGCAATCGCGCGGGCGCTGGCGATGAAGCCGGAGCTGATGCTCTTCGACGAGCCGACGAGCGCGCTGGACCCGGAGCTGGTGGGCGAGGTGCTGGAGGTCATGCGCACGCTCGCGCGAGAGGGGATGACGATGTGCGTGGTGACGCACGAGATGGGCTTCGCGGCGGATGTCGCGCACCGCGTGCTGTTCATGGACGCGGGCAAGGTGGTGGAGGAGGGCAGCCCCCAGCAGGTGCTGCGCGAGCCCCAGCACCCGCGCACCCGTGAGTTCCTCGCGCGCCTGCTTCAGCGGTGAGTCAGGCGGGAGCGCCACCGCCACCCGACGAGGCCCAGCAGGAGCACCCCGGCGAGCGCAGCGGCTCCCAGCAGGAGGAGGGAGGGCAGGGGACCCTCGCGCGGCGGCGTCACCGTGAGCGACGCGTCCCCCAGCACCACCAGCCCCGCCCAGGCCGCCGCGGGCAGGCCGTCGTCGATGGCGTCGAGCTGCGCGCGCCTCAGGGCCGCGGAGCTGCTCAGGCCCTGGGCCAGGTATTGGTAGAAGCGCGCCACCAGGTCCGCGGCCTCGTCGTCGCGCAGGGGCCACAGGCTGGCCACCACCGCGCGCGAGCCCGCCTCGAAGAAGGCGCGTGACAGGCTGAGCACGCCTTCGCCCGGCAGCACCGCGCCAGAGGCGCTGCGACATGCCGACAGCACCACCAGCGCGCCCTGGAGGCCCAGCTCCGCGATTTCACGCGGCTGGAGGATGCCGTCCTCCTGCTCGCTGCCCGGGGCGAGCACCAGCGCCGAGCGCTCGGGGGCCTCGGCGTCGACGACGGCGTGCGCCGCCACGTGCAGCACCCTCACCCGTTCCAGGTCCGCTCGCTTGAGCGCGCGCTCGGAGGCCGCGGTGCCCGTGCGCAGGTCCGGGGTCACCTGCGTGCCTTGCAGGGCCTCCACCACCGCGCGGCCCTCGCGCCGGGCCTCGGGCAGCGCTCCGACGCGCGCGGCCTCGGCGAACACCGTCATGCGCTCCCTGGCGACCACGCGCGCGTCCGCCACGCGCACGCTGCGGTCCGGGTCCGCGAGCACCAGGGCCTGGCCTCCCGGGGGGCGCACGGCGGCCTGGCGCCAGTGACGCCACAGGCTCGCGGAGGGCACCAGGGACAGCTCGTAGCGCGAGACGAGCGGTGGCCCGTCCGCGCCTTGTCTCAGCGTGGCGAAGGGCAGGTCATGCAGCGGACCGTCCGGCACCACCATCAGGCGACGCACCCCGGCGGGCAGCTGCGCGAGCGCGGGGCCGAGCAGCTGGGTGTACAGGGCCGCCGCCGCGCCCGCCTCGGAGCCGTCGCGCCGCTCCAGCAGTCCCGAGAACAGCGCGATGGCCGGCGTCAGGAGCGCCCGCTCCGGGATGCGGTGCGCGCGCGTCCCGCTCCTCGTCACCGCCAGCACCCACGCGCCGCCCGCGAAGCCGCCGCGCGTGTCCGTGTCGTCGCCCACCAGGAACGCCAGCAGGGCCTCGTCCTCGCCGAGCCCCTGCTCGATGCTCTCCAGTGAAGCGAACTCCCGGGCGCCCTGGCGCGGCGCGGGACGCAAATCCCGCTCGATGCGCTCCAGCTCCTGGAGCTCGCGCAGCGCCGCCTCCCGCTGCTCCGCGGTGCGCGTCGGCTCCAGCAGCTTGCGCTGCACCGCCGTCAGCCGCCCGCGCACCTCGTCGCGCTGGGCCTTGTGCTTCGGGGTCTCCTCCACGGCCGCGAGCGCGTGTGAGGCCACGAGCGCGTCCAGCAGGCTGCGGGCCCGCATGCGCTCGCTCAGGGCGAAGGCCCGGCTCAGGGCCTCGCGCGGGTTGATCAGCACGCTCTTCCCCGTGGCGCCGCCCGCCTCCAGCGTCCACCCCGCGAGCCGGTGGTAGTCGCTCGCCCAGCTGGCGAACAGCTCCGCCTGGATGAGGGCGTCGCTCTGCGAGGCCCGCAGGGACTCCACCGCGTCGAGGGCGCGCTCGGCGTGCTCCAGCGCCATGGGGAGCGCCTGCGTCAGGTACGCCACCTGCGCGCGCCCCCGCAGGGCCAGGGCGAGAATCAGCGGGTCCGGGACACCGAGCGCCAGCTGGATGGACTCCTCCGAGTCCTGGATGGCGCCGACCGGGTCGTCGTGGGCCCTGCGCTCCGCGCGAGTCCACAGGCACGAAATCTTCCGCTCGTCCGAGGCCAGCTCCTCCGCGATGCGCATGCACTGCCGCAGCAGCGCCTCCGCCTCGCGCTGCTCCTCCGGGCTGTCGCCGAGCAGGTCGGCGATGAGCCGCAGCGCCTTCGCCTCCAGCTGCTGGACACCCGCGTTGCGCGCGGCGACCAGCGCCTCCCGGGCCATGCGCAGCGCCTGGGCGCGCGTCTCGGGCGCCCTGTCGCGCAGGTGCCGGCGCGTCATGAGGTTGGCGAGGGAGTGCCGCGCGCGCGCCTCCGAGAAGAGGTCCCGTGAGCCGCGCGCCACCTCCGCCAGCCGCACCGAGGCCTCGGTGGCCTCCTCCAGCCACCCCAGCCGCTCGCTGATGGAGTGGAGCAGCGTCAGGTACTGCTTCTGCAAGCCTGGAGCGCCGTCGGGGAAGGTGAGCGGCTCGGCGCGCTTGAGCACGCGGACGGCGCGGCCCAGGTCATGTTCCACGTCGTGCAGGTGGCTGGCCTCGACGATGAGCGCGCGGGCGAGCAGGTCGGGCTTGCCCGAGGCGCGCGCCACCTCTCCCACGCGGTGCGTCCAGGACAGGGCCTCCTCCGTGCGCCGCTGCTTGAGCAGGATGGAGCGCAGGTTGATGGACGCCAGCACCTCGCCCTCCGCGTCCTGTCGCTCGTGGAAGAGGTCCGCCGCGCGCAGATAGGCCGCCTCGGCGGCCTTGCGGTCCGACAGGAACTCCACGTGGCCGAGCACCAGGGCGAGCCACCCGTTCGACGGGTGCTTCTCCCCCAGCGAGATCAACGCCCGTCGGACGGTGTCCCGCGCCTGGGGGACCTGCGCGCATTCGTAGAAGCACATCACCGCCGCCTGCTCATCGGGACGGGCCGCGAAGCGCTCCTGGCAGTCGACGAGGGTGGGCGCGGGGGCCCGCCCATCCTCCGCGGCGGACGCGACGGCCGGACACACGACGAGCAGCATCCCCACCACGAGGGTGAGGAGGTGCTCGGTGCCGCGCCGGAGCCGTCGCGTCGGACTCATCTCATCCCTACGGGGCCGCGCGGACCTGGGTGGGGGGCGGGTCATCGGGAACGCAGACGCGAACCGTGGTGGGGCCGTCGGGGCGGTCCGGCTCCGGCATGATGGGGACCAGCTCCCAGTGGCAGGTCTGCGGGTAGCTCCACCCCGTCGGGGAGCGTGGGTCCCAGCGCTCCACGGTGAGGACGGGCACGGAGAGCTGCGGCCCGGTGGTGGGCGCGAAGGCGCGTCCATACACGGGGCCACTCACCGAGGGCCGATAGAACAGCCGCATCGGCGCGTCCGGCCCCACCGACCCCTGCGTCTGCGCGAGCACCGCGCCCGTGCTCGCATCGACGACCTGGAGCACCACGGACTGGGTCGCCCCGGTGCGCACCGCGTTCTCCACCACGGAGAACACCACCGTGTCGCCGCTCTCGCCGGCGATGGAGGGGGTCCTCCCGCTCGTGTACGTCGTCGCCTGTCCCCAGGCCTGCGCGGAGAGGCCCAGCGCCAGCGTCAGCAGTCCCCCGCGAATCCATCCTCGCATCGTCATCGCATGCTTCGTCTTCATGAGGCGTCCCCCTTCGTGATTCCCCACCATGAGTTCACTCCACGCGGTTGACGAAGGTGGCGCTCCTGAGCACCTGACCCTCCGGCAGCCGCGCCTCCACCTGCCACAGCAGCTTCGTGCCCGACTTCAGCGGCGCGAGCACCGACTCCGGCACGCGGTACTCGCTCTGCTCCAGCGAGTCCGCGCGGTGCACCCAGCCCAGGTCCTCGGTGGACAGCCGCACCGACCAGCGCGTCCCCTCGACCCCACCGCTCCAACGCAGGACACAGTCATTCCTTCGCAGCGGCGCGTCCTCGGGCACGCGCGAGACCAGCCCCGCGGTGTCCCTGCCCCGCAGGTTCGGCGCGTCGGCGTCCTCCGGGAGCCTGACGGCCACCACCACCAGCACCAGCGCCGCGGTGGCCACCGCGCCCCACATGGGCCGGCTCCACGCGAAGCGGAACCGCCGCTCGTCGCGCGCCCTGCCACGGCTCCTCCGGGCCCGAAAGCCCTGGCCGTCGTCGCGCTCGTCGGAGGTGGACCGGCGGGAGGCGCGGTTCAGCTCGTGCGCCAGCCGCCACGCCGCGGCCCAGGCGGGGTCGGCCGCCACGCGCTCCACCACGGCCCGGCGCTCCTCGGCCGGCAGCTCTCCACTCACCGCGCGCCAGATGAGGTCCGGGTCCACCGGCGAGCTTGCGTCCTCGGGGGCGTCCTCGCCGCGCACCACGGCGCGCAGGCGCTCGACGGTGGCCTCCTCGGGAACCACGGTGTCGTCGCGTCGGTGCTCGCTCACGGCTCGAATCCCTTCGCGGAGAGGCAGGCGCGCAGGCCACCCAGTCCGCGGTAGACGAGGTTCTCGGTACGCTTCCCATCCCAACCCAACAGCTCCGCGGCCTCCGGGACGGTGTGGCCCTGCAGGTACAGCGTCACCGCCAGCCGTCGGTCCTGGACCAGTCGCTTGAGGCAGTCGCGCACCGCGCGGGCAATCTGCGAGGAGCCCGCGGAGCGCTCCGGGTCACCCGAGGCCACCGGCGACTCGGGCAGCGACTCCACCTCCTCCAGCGCCACCTCCTTGCGCCGCTGCACCCCGCGCAGCTCGTCCACCAGCGCGGTGTACGCGACGCGGTACAGGTACGCGGGGGCCAGCTTGGAGCGCTCGGGCTCGCGCCGCTGCAGCTCCATGACGCGCATCATCGCCGTCTGCACCAGGTCGTCGCGCCGCTCGGCCAGGCGGGGAGGGCAGACCCGCGCGACGGCGTGGGTCAAATCCCTTCGGAGCTTCTCCAGCTCGTCATCGAGCAGGGCGCCCGCGGCCTGGGTCGGTCTCGGTCGTGGCTCCACGTGGACCATCCTCCGGGGAAAGCTCATGGTCATCGAAAGGCTCCTCCCGCGGCAAGCGTGACGGAGACTCGCGCACGGCGGTGCTCGCGGCGCCGCGCCACGGGGTGCCGGCGGCAGCGCGTGCGGGCGTCACCGCGGGGATGGGGGCTGTCCGAGCGGCGGAGGCGAAGGGCGACGTCCTGATGCGATGACACGGGGAGCCTCTCGGAAGGGGCGCCCGGTCGTCGTCATGACGGGCCGGGATGCGCACCTGTCCCCTGAACGAAACCCCCGCTTTTTTCCCCTCACCCGGGTGCTCGCTTTTCTGAACGGGCGCAGCGGAACCTTCCAGGGGCGCGCGCGGTTGCAACTTTTTCCGTTCCTGCGGGAACGAGGGGTGTGGAAGGGTGTGGAGACAGGACGGATGGAGGCAGGTCGCCAGGCCGCTTCCCTGGCGGGCGCGGCGAGCGAGTGAACGTCCTTCCTTTCGGAGGTGTTGGCTGAGTCTTGCTCCCAGGGAGGTCGTCCTTGAGAAGGTTTCAGGAACGTTTGCCACTCGAGGCGCTGACATTCGATGACGCGCTGGTGTTGTTGGAAGTGGTGCAGGAGCTGTCCCATCTGAGGGAGCTGGAGGACGTGATGGCGCTGGTGCGCCGCGCGGCCCGACAGCTCAGTGGCGCGGACGGCGTCACGTTCGTGCTGCGCGAAGGGGACATGGTCCACTACGCGGACGAGGAGGCCATCGCGCCCTTGTGGAAGGGGCGGCGCTTCCCCATCCACGCGTGCATCTCCGGCTGGGCCATCCTCCATGGCGAGGCGGCGGTCATCGAGGACATCTACGCGGACGAGCGCATCCCGCACGACGTCTACCGCTCCACCTTCGTGAAGAGCCTGGTCATGGTGCCCGTGCGCCGCACGGACCCGGTGGGCGCCATCGGCGCGTACTGGGCGGAGCGGCGCATGCCGGGCGCGCGCGAGGTGGCGTTGCTCCAGGCGCTCGCGGACTCCGCCGCCGTCGCGGTGGACAACGGGCGGCTGTACGACGCGGAGCGGCGCGCGCGCAAGGCGGCGGAGTCGGAGACGCGCCTGCGCGGTGAGCTCCTGGCGATGGTGTCCCACGACTTGCGCAACCCGCTGGGCGTCATCACGATGACGACGTCATTGCTCGCGCCGCTCCTGGCCCCGCTCAACGGGCGCGCGCGCCATCACCTGGACACGCTCAACCGCTCCGCGCTGCGCATGGAGCGGCTCATCCATGACCTGCTGGACTTCGCGGCCATCGAGGGCGGCGGCTTCCGCGTGAGCCAGGAGTCGATGGCGCTGTCGCGGCTGTTGGAGCAGGCCTCGGAGCTGGGGCCCCTGGCGCAGGAGCGGGGCATCGGCCTGGAGCTGCGCCACCACACCCATGACGTCGACGTGTGGTGTGATCCGGACCGCATCCACCAGGTGTTCTCCAACCTGGTGGGCAACGCCGTGCGCTTCACGCCCGCGGGCGGACGAATCACGGTGATGGCGCAGGTGCGCGAGAACGTCGTCGAGGTGAGCGTCGAGGACACCGGCGCGGGCATCTCCCCGGAGCTGCTGCCCGTCCTGTTCGACCGGTTCCAGCGCCCCACGACGCGCGCGCCGGGCAGCGGCGTGGGCCTGGGGCTCTCCATCACCCGGGGCATCGTGGAGGCCCACGGCGGCACGGTCAGCGTGCGCAGTCAGCTGGGGCTGGGGACGACGTTCACCTTCTCGCTCCCCACGGGCGCGCCGGGTCAGTCCGGGCCGCGCTCGTAGCGCTCGTCGCTCACGCCGTGGAAGCCCAGGGCCTGCGCCAGCCGGATGGCGGCGCGGTTCTGGGGCCGGGTGAGCGCGAAGAGCCGCCGCAGGCCGAGCGTGGTGAAGCCGAAGGTGATGAGCGCCCGTGAGGCCTCGTGCGCGTAGCCGTGGCCCCAGAACGCCGGGTCCAGCTCGCAGCCGTACTCCGCGACGGTGTCCCCGGCGGACGCCTTGCGCACGCCGCAGGTGCCGATGACGCGGCCCTCCAGGGTGATGGCGAGCTGGTACTTCGCGCGGGGGACCTCGTGGGCCCACCGGGTCAGCAGCTCCACGAAGGCGCGCACGTCGTCCGCGGTGGGCGGCGGGTGGCCGTAGTGCTCCAGGTAGGCGGGCTTGGATTGATACGCGAGGACGCTCGGGGTGTCCTCGCGCCGGAAGTCCCGGAGGACGAGCCGCTCGGTGCGCAGCTCCATGTCAGCTCTCCGCGTGGAAGCGCCGCGCGTGCTCGCGCCAGGCCTCGCGGGCCTCGCGCGGGCTCACCGCCTGGAACTCGACGGACGTGCCCGCGCGCCGGGCTCCCAGCCGTCCCCAGTCCGCGCGGATGACGGTGGCGATGACGGGATAGCCGCCCGTGGTGGGGTGGTCCGGTCCGAGGATGATGGGCTCGCCCGACAGCGTCACCTGGATGGCGCCGCGCACCATGGGGCGTGAGGTCCTCGCGCCCTCGTCGCCGTGCGCGAGCGCGGGCCCCTGCAGCCGCATGCCCACGCGGTCGCTCGCGCTGGACACCGTGAAGGTGCCGCCCAGCAGCGAGGCCGCCATCAGCGAGTCGAAGTGGCGCGTGTCGGGGCCCAGCGTCAGGCGGATGGGGCCCGACGCCTCCCATGGTCCCTCCACGGGCATCGCGAGCGAGAGCGCGTCCGCGACAGGCAGCGAATCTCCCGGGCGCAGCACCCGCCCCTCGTGTCCTCCCAGCCGCGCCACCAGCAGGGTGCCCCGGCCTCCGAGCACCACCGGCACGTCCACGCCGCCGGCCACCGCGACGTAGCTGACGCTGGCGCGCTCGGAGGCGGGGACGCGGAGGACCTCGCCTTCATCGAGCGCGTGGGGCTCATGGCCATCCACCGAGACGCGCAGGGGCGCGCCACGCGCGCGCAGCTCCAGCGCGCCCAGGCACTCCAGCGCGGCGGCGTCCCAGCGGTTGCCCACCGCGCGGTTGGCGCGCGCCAGCAGCTCCGGCACCACCGCTCCGCCGGGAGGGACGCCATGGTGCATCTGTCCGGGCCTGCCGCCGTCCTGCACGGTGGCGGGGGCCCGCATCGCCGTGATGTCCAACCAGCCCGCCATCAGTCCACCCGCTCGAAGCGCACCCTGTCACCGAGCTGCAGTACCGCGCCCCGGTCCGGGTGGAAGGCCGTGAAGTCCAGCGCCGTGCCAATCAGGTTCCAGCCGCCGGGGGACGCGAACGGGTACACGCCCGTGCGGCCTCCGGCGATGCCCACCGCGAGCGCCGGCACGCGCGTGCGCGGCGTGGGCAGTCGGGGCACGACGATTCTCGGGTCCAGCTCGCCCAGGTACGCGAAGCCGGGCAGGAAGCCCACGCAGCGCACCGTGTACTCACGCGCGGTGTGCAGCCGGGCCACGTCGTCGACGCAGAGTCCCGTCCGCTCGGAGACCTTCTCCAGGTCGGGGCCGTCGTAGCGCACGCGCAGCGTGACGAGCGCGGCGGCTTGCGTGGCCACGGGCCCCCTCAGCAGCCGGGCGAGGGCCAGTCGAGGCTCCGCGGGCGGCCTGTCGGGGTCGAAGTACACGCACGCGTGCTCCTCGGTGACGACGGCGTCCACCACGCCCTCGAGCGCATGCAGCACGTCGCGCGCGGCGCGTCGCTCGATTCCGGCGGGGAGCACGAGGCGCAGCGCGCCGTCGCCGAGGGGCTCCAGGGGCAGGGCGAGGGCCTCCAGCGTCGTGCGCACCTCTCGGGCCAGCTCCACCGCGCCGGGCGTGTCGCCGTGGACGCAGACGGTGTCGACGCCTCCACCCGTCACCAGCCGCACGGTGTTCTCGCGGACCCTGGCCAGGTCGGTGAGCACGGCGCCGGGCTGGCCGCGCGGAATCAGGGAGCCGTCCGGGAGGGTGCCTCGGTCGGCGAAGCCCTCGCGCGCGAGGCACAGGCCCGCGTCGGTCGCCGCGTCGGCGAGCGCGCCCGTGGGCGGGCCGATGAGGGTGACGCCGGTGCCCAGCGCTTCGACGATGCCCTCCACCACGGCGCGGGCGAGCGCGGGTGAGGCATTGGCCGCGTGGTAGAGCGCGCCGTGGGGCTTGGCATGGCTGACGGGGAGGCGCTCCTCGCGGGCCAGGCGGGCCAGGCGGGCGCACTGGTGGGCGACTTGTCGACGGAGCGCCTCGGGGGTCACGTCGAGCGCGCGGCGTCCGAAGCCTTCCCGGTCCTCGTAGGACGGATGCGCGCCGGCGCGGGTGCCATGCCGTGCGCACAGGGCGAGCGCGCGGCGCATGGACGCATCGTCGCCCGCGTGGGCGCCGCAGGCGATGTTGGCCACGTGGGCGAGCGCGTAGAGCCGCTCATCCTCGTCGGGCAGCTCACCCAGGTCGATGTTGAGGAGGCACTCCGTCATGCGTCCACGCTATGCGAGCCGCGTCCCGGACGCAGCCCTCTGTCCGGGAAGCGCAGCGAGGACTCGGAAGATTACACACGCCACCCCGGGGCAGGGGCCGGATGGCACCGGGGTGGCGCGTGCCCCGGTGTTGTCGAAAGACACCCCGAGGAACTTCCAACCCAGATACGTGGGGGCGTGCTTTCTCGGGTCATTTCGCGCGAATTATGCCGCGCGGCTGGCACGCGGGGCGCGAGGTGGCTTCGCCGTGCGTCGCGGTGGGCTCAGTGGGCGACAGGGGCCAGCGTCGCGGGGCCACCGGACTTCACCCAGCGGACCAGGGCCAGCGCCGTGCGCTCGTCGAGCAGGTCCGCGTACGTGGGCATGGGGGTGCCGGGCTGGAACTGCTCCGGGTTGCGCACCCAGCGCACCAGCTCGGTGTCCGAGCGGCGGGACGCGCGGGCAATCTGCTCGTGGTAGCGGGCGCCGGGGGCATGGCAGCCCGCGCAGCCCAGCTGCGTGAAGAGCTTGGGCGCGTCCACCTTCGGAGCCGCGGGCCGGGGTCTGCGGGGCGCGGGGGGCGTGGTGGCGGGAGGCTGCGTGCCTGCGACGGGGCGCGTTGTCTCCGGGCCCTGCGACGTCGTACCCGCCACGGTGTTCGAGGCCACCGCGGTGGCCGAGCCTTGAGTCGCCGTGCCCGCCACGGTGGTGGCCGGGCCCTGCGGCGTCGTGCCCGCGACGGAGCCAGTCGTCGGCGCAGCGGATGCCGTGCCCGTACCGGTCGTGGTGGCAGACGCCGCCTCCGCCACGGTCGTCGACTCGGCGCCCTCATCGCCCTCCGCACCGTCATCGGCGCCATGGACCTTCGTCACCCAGGTGGGGCGCACGGACGTGGCGGTGAGGCGCGGGCGGGCGCCATCCACGTTGTTCTTCTTGGGCGGCACCGAGCGCAGATAGTCATAGAGCGCCTGCGCCTCCACCGCGTCCATTCCACGGAAGCGGGGCATGGGCGAGCGCAGCGCGGACCCGTCCGGCGCGATGCCGTCCTTCACCGCGCGGGTGAAGTCCTCCAGCGTCCAGTGCGCGAGCCCCGTCCCGTGGAAGGTGATGTTGCTCGACTCGACGTCCTGTCCCTCGGGGTCCTTGAAGGACATGCCGCCGGAGAAGACCTCGTCGCCCTCGGTCTTGCGCGGGCTGAAGCCCGGCGTATGACAGGACGCGCAATCATAGACGTCATGCGCCATGTAGCGGCCGTACTCCAGCGTGGCCGCCTTCTCCGGCACGGGGATTCCCAGCGGCGGACGGGGAATGGGCTCGTTGCCGGTGATGATGCGGAAGCCCAGCCCGCCGATGAAGCTGAACTCGGAGCGGGGCGCGGGCGTCGGGTCCGGCGTGAAGAGCGGATGCCCCGAGCGAAGGAACCCGAGCACCGCCGCCAGGTCCTTGTCCCCCATCCCGTAGCTGGGCATCACCATCAGCCGGCCATCCCGGCTCACCGCGTACCGGATGACGCGCGCCAGCTCCTCGTCCGTCGCGGAGCCGATGCCCGCCGTGGGATGGGACGTCAGGTTGGAGGCGTGGAACTTCCCCATGTACGACGGCAGCTCGTGCAGGGGCGCGCCGGAGGCCGTCTCGTTGTCACCGCCGCGGTGACACGACTCGCAGCTCGCGTGGAAGATGGCGGCGCCGCGCGCGATGGCCGCGGGCGAGGTGTCCGCCTGGAGCTTGGGATAGGGCGCCTTGACGGTGCCGGCACATCCGGCCAGCAACACGCTCGCCAACACCATGCTCCTCACGACACCGCGGACCTCGCGTCGCATGTGCTGCCCTCTCTCCTGGAACCGGGGCCCGATGTTTATCCCATCCACCCACCGTCCCGGGAGGGGGGCTCCTGCTCTCGGGTGAACGGGCAGCTCCTTGGAGTGTCAACGTCACCCGCCCGGCTGGCCGGGCTCCTGGCTAGACTCGCGCGGATGACGCGCCCTCTCGAGTCCTACCGTGCCCTGTTCCCCGTGCTGCAGGAGCAGCTCTATTTCAACCACGCGGGAGTGGCCCCCACCAGCCTGCGCGCCGCCGAGGCCGTGCGCGGGTGGATGGAGGACCTGGTCCACCATGGCATCCAGCACGAGCGGGGATGGGAGGCCCACTGCGAGCGCATCCGCGCCCTGGCGGCCCGCCTGCTGAACGCGGAGCCGGGCGAGATGGCCTTCGTGCGCAACACCAGCCATGGCCTGGGGCTCGTCGCGGAGGGGCTCGACTGGAAGCCCGGGGACGAGGTGGCCGTGGCCACGTCGCTGGAGTACCCCTCCAACGTCTATCCCTGGCAGCACCTGGCGGACCGGGGCGTGGTGGTGCGCGAAATCGAGGCACCGTCCGGCGGCGTCACGGTGGAGGCGGTGGCCCGGGCGCTCACCCCTCGCACGAAGCTGGTGGCGGTGTCCTCCGTGCAGTTCGCCACCGGCGTGCGCACGGACCTGGAGGCGGTGGGCGCGCTGTGTGAGAAGGCCGGCGTCCTGTTCTGCGTGGATGCCATCCAGAGCGTCGGCTGTGTGCCGGTGGACGTGAAGAAGTGTCGCATCCACTTCCTCAGCGCGGACAGCCACAAGTGGATGCTCGGCATCTCCGGCATCGGCGTGCTGTACGTGGCGAAGGCGGTGCTGCCGCGCGTGCGCCCCGTGCTCGTGGGCTGGCGCAGCACCACGGACGCCTGGAACTTCAACCGCACCCACTTCGAGCTGCGTCCGGACGCGGGCAAGTTCGAGGAGGGCAGCGCCGCGTACCCTGGCCTCTACGCGCTGGGCGCCGCGCTGGAGCTGCTCCAGGAGGTGGGCGTGGAGAACATCGAGGCGCGCATCCAGGAGTTGCTCGCGCGCCTGGAGAAGGGCCTCGTCGAGCTGGGCTGCGAGGTGGGGCCCACGCCCGGGCTTCGCGCGGGCATCCTCACCTTCCTGCCGCCAGGGGCCAACGTTCGGGCGCTCAGCGCGTACCTGTCCGAGCACCACGTCTCCCACTCCGTGCGCCGGGGCCGCATCCGCCTGTCCCCCCACTTCTACAACCTGCCGTCGGAGATGGACCGACTGGTGGAGCTGGTGAGGGGCTTCGGCGGCTGAACCCGCGTCTACTGCTGCGCGGGGAAGAGCGTCTCGATGGAGAGGTAGCGCTCGCCGGTGTCGTAGCAGAAGCACAGCACGCGGCTGCCGTCGGCCATCTCGCCCAGCTTCTGGTTCACCGCGGCCAGCGCGGCGCCGGAGGAGATGCCCACGAAGATGCCCTCCTCGCGCGCGGAGCGGCGGGCGAACTCGGCCGCGTCCTCCTCGTTCACCTGGATGGTGCCGTCGAGGACGTTGGTGTGCAGGTTCGCCGGGATGAAGCCCGCGCCGATGCCCTGGATGGGGTGGGGGCCGGGCTGGCCGCCGCTGATGACGGGCGACTTGGTGGGCTCCACCGCGAACACCTTCAGCTTGGGCCAGTGCTGCTTGAGCACCTCGGCGCAGCCGGTGATGTGGCCGCCCGTGCCCACGCCCGTAATCAGGTAGTCGAGCCCGTCCGGGAAGTCCTTCAGGATTTCCTGCGCGGTGGTGCGCTTGTGCACCTCGATGTTGGCCTCGTTCTCGAACTGCTGGGGCATCCACGCGTCGGGCACCTGCTCCACCAGCTCCTTGGCGCGGGCGATGGCGCCCTTCATGCCCTGGGCGCGGGGCGTGAGCTCGAACGTGGCGCCGTAGGCGGACATGAGGCGGCGGCGCTCGATGCTCATCGAGTCCGGCATCACCAGCACCAGCTTGTAGCCCTTCACCGCGGCCACCATGGCCAGGCCGATGCCGGTGTTGCCGCTGGTGGGCTCGATGATGATGCTGTTCTTCTTGAGGATGCCGCGCTTCTCCGCGTCCTCAATCATGGAGAGCGCGATGCGGTCCTTGATGCTGCCGCCGGGGTTGGCGCGCTCGAGCTTCATGTGGACCGTGACGCGAGACGGAAACAGCCGGTTGATACGCACGTGCGGCGTGTTGCCGATGGTCTCCAGGATGTTGTTCGCCTTCATGTCGGGCCTCGTCGGGGGCTGCGCGGTGGGTGCTTCGGGAGCGTTCAGATGTGGAACTCGATGGCGTCCATGGCGCCGTCGGCCCCTCGGGGGCGAATCTCGCTGCGGCGGGTGACGACCGAGTTGGGGGGGATGCTCTGGGTGAGCCAGGCGTTGCCCGCGACGATGCTTCCGCGCCCCACCACCGTCTCCCCGCCGAGGATGGTGGCGTTGGCGTACACCACCACGTCGTCCTCGAGCGTGGGGTGGCGCTTCTTGTCGGCCAGGGCCTTCTCCACCATGAGCGCGCCCAGCGTGACGCCCTGGTAGACGGTGACGTTGTTGCCGATGAGCGTCGTCTCGCCGATGACCACGCCGGTGCCGTGGTCGATGACGAACCTGCGGCCGATGGTGGCGCCCGGGTGGATGTCCACGCCGGTGCGCTGGTGCGCGTGCTCGGTGAGCAGGCGCGGCAGCAGCGGGAAGCCGAGCGTGTGCAGCGCGTTGGCCACGCGGAAGATGGCGATGGCGAGGAAGCCCGGGTACGTGAGGATGACCTCGTCCACGGAGCGCGCGGCGGGGTCGGCCTCGAAGATGGCCTGCGAGTCCTGTCGCAGCCAGTCGTAGAGCTCCGGCAGCCGCTCCATGAAGCGCGTGGGGATGCTGGCGTTGATGTCGGGGTAGAGCGGGGCGAGCGTCTCGCGCAGGCGGTGGAGGCTGGCCTCCACGGTGGTGACGTCCCGGCGCACGGCGGCGGCGGTACACTCCAGGCGCTCGGCGAAGTGGGGGAACAGCAGTCCGAGCACCTGTCCGACGAACTCGGGAGCCGCCCGCCGCACATCCGGGGGGAAGCAGTGGCGCTGTCGGGCCTCCAGCAGCGCGGCGACCAGCCTGGCGTTTGAGTCTTCCATGAACCTCCCCCTTTTAATGCGGTGCGTGGTGAGCGCGCATCAGGGGAACGCCCGATTCGGTGGTGGGGAGGAGCCCAGTGGACAGGGGCGCCGCCCCGGCCGGTCCCCGGGCGGGGGGCAGGGGCGCCTTGGCGCCTGGAAGGGCCGGGGGTTACCCAGGGGGATGCCAGAAGGGAACATCATCCACCGGGTGGCGCGGGTCCATGGCCGCTGGCTGTCGGGCCGGCGCTTCACGGCGGACTCGCCGCAGGGGCGCTTCGGGGACGGGGCGCGGGTGGTGTCCGGGCGGGTGCTCCAGGCGGTGGAGGCGCACGGCAAGCATCTCTTCTATCGCTTCGAGGGCGAGGTCCGGCTGCATGTGCACCTGGGGTTGTTCGGGAACATCCGCCACTTCCGGAGCGAGGCGCCTGTGCCGTCCCCGGCCTGTCGGCTGCGGCTGTCCTCGCCCCACGCCACGCTGCACCTGACCGGGCCGCAGGCCTGTGAGCTGTTGACGGCGGAGGACGAGGCGAAGCTCCGCGCGAGGCTCGGAGAGGACCCGCTGCGCGCGGAGTCGTCGCCCGAGCGTGCGCGCGAGAAGCTGTGTCGGGGGCGGATGCCGCTGGCGCTCGCGCTGTTGGACCAGGAGCGGCTGTCCGGCGTGGGCAACATCCTCCGGGCGGAGGCGCTGTTCCTGGCGAGGCTTCCCCCGTTGCTGCCGGCGGGCGCGCTGAGCGAGGCGGACTTCGCGAGGCTGTGGGACGTGCTCCAGCGGCTCTTGGCGGATGCGTCGCGGGATGGGCACATCGTCACGCCGGGAGCGCCGCGGGTGCCGGAGTGTGTGGCGGGGCGCAAGCGCGCGGAGCGCTTCTGTGTGTATGGCCGCGAGGGACAGCCCTGTCCTCGCTGTGGCGCGAAGGTGCGACGCAGGGAACTGGCGGCGCGGGGGTTGTTCTTCTGCGCGGAGTGCCAGGGCGTCGACGCGGGGCCTCGACCTCGGGTCGCGAAGAAGAAGGCTCGCGCGGTCCAGGAGAAGCGACGCGACGCGCGGCGCGAGGTGAAGAAGCGGACCGCCCGCTCGACGGCCCGGTGAGGTGCCGCGCAATTCCTGCGCGACGATGAGGAGTGTGCAGGCGAGGTCGGTGAGGCTTGCCCACCGCGATGGACGGCGTGACGATGCCGGCATGAGCCCACTGCCTCCCTCGTACGTGCATGGCACCAGTTCCACTCCGCTGCTCGGAGAGACTATCGGGCAGAACCTGCGGCGGACGGTGGAGCGGTACCCGGACGGCGAGGCGCTCGTGGTCGTCTCCCAGGGCTACCGGGCGACGTACCGTGAGCTGTGGGACACCACGACGCAGGTGGCGAAGGGGCTGCTGGCCATGGGCGTGGAGAAGGGGGACCGGGTGGGGCTCTGGTCTCCCAATCGCTTCGAGTGGGTGGTGACGCAGTACGCGACGGCGCGCATCGGCGCCATCCTGGTCAACCTGAACCCGGCCTATCGCACGGCGGAGCTGGAGTACTCGCTCAACCAGTCGGGCACCAGCGTGCTCCTGCTGTCCAAGGGGTTCCGGCAGACGGACTACAAGTCGATGCTGGAGCAGGTGCGTCCGCGCTGTCCCGAGCTGCGCGTGGCGCTGGTGCTGGACGAGGACTGGGAGCTGCTCCTGTCCAACGCGAAGCACGTGAGCGGGCACACGCTGGAGGCGCGCGAG
Source organism: Myxococcus sp. AS-1-15 (assembly GCF_020037055.1). Classification (NCBI taxonomy): domain Bacteria; kingdom Pseudomonadati; phylum Myxococcota; class Myxococcia; order Myxococcales; family Myxococcaceae; genus Myxococcus; species Myxococcus sp. AS-1-15. The sequence goes on from NZ_JAIQDF010000012.1 coordinate 163,933, forward strand.
GCGTCGCTCCAGTTCGATGACCCCATCAACATCCAGTACACGTCCGGGACGACGGGCTTCCCCAAGGGGGCCACGCTGTCGCACCACAACGTGCTCAACAACGGGTACTTCATCGGGGAGTCGCTGAAGTACGGCCCCGCTGACAGGGTGTGCATCCCCGTGCCGTTCTACCACTGCTTCGGGATGGTGATTGGCAACCTGGCCTGCACGTCACACGGCTCCACGATGGTGATTCCGGGGGAGGCCTTCGAGCCGCTGGCGGTGATGCAGGCGGTGCAGGCGGAGAAGTGCACGTCGCTGTACGGCGTGCCGACGATGTTCATCGCGGAGCTGGACCATCCGCGCTTCGGCGAGTTCGACTTCTCCACGCTGCGCACGGGGGTCATGGCGGGCTCGCCGTGTCCGGTGGAGGTGATGAAGCAGGTGCAGTCGAAGATGAACATGCGCGAGGTGACCATCTGCTACGGAATGACGGAGACGTCACCGGTGTCGACGCAGAGCTCGCTGGATGACCCGCTGGACAAGCGCGTGTCGACGGTGGGGCGCGTGCATCCGCACCTGGAGGTGAAGGTCGTCCACGCGGAGACGGGCGAGGTGGTGCCGCGCGGGACGGCGGGGGAGCTGTGCACTCGGGGGTACAGCGTGATGCTGGGGTACTGGGCGAACGAGGAGGCCACGGCGAAGGCGGTGGACCGCGCGGGGTGGATGCACACGGGGGACCTGGCGACGATGGACGCGGACGGCTACGTGCGCATCGTGGGCCGCATCAAGGACCTCATCATCCGGGGCGGGGAGAACATCTCGCCGCGCGAGGTGGAGGAGTTCCTGCACACGCACCCGGGCGTGAGCGAGGCGCAGGTCATCGGCGTGCCGAGCGTGAAGTACGGCGAGGAGGTGATGGCCTGGGTGAAGGCGAAGCCGGGCGTGGCGCTCACGACGGAGGAGCTGACGAAGCACTGCACCGGGCGCATCGCGAGCTTCAAGATTCCGCGCTACTGGAAGCTCGTGGATGCGTTCCCGATGACGGTGACGGGCAAGGTGCAGAAGTTCCGGATGCGCGAGGTCTCCGTCGCCGAGCTGGGGTTGCAGACGGCGGCGGACATCAAGACCGCCTGAGCGGCGCGCGGGCTCACCGGCGGCGGGACGAAGGCTTCGCCTTGCGCGCGGTGGAGGTCTTCTTCGCGGCGGGCTTCTTCGTCGCCGAGGGCTTCTTGGCGGGAGCCTTCTTCGCCGGGGTCTTGGTGGCCTTGCGTGGAGCGGCGGCCTTCTTCGCGGGCTCCGCAGGAGTCTTCTTCGCGGCAGCCTTCTTCTTCGGCGCCTTCTTCAGCGCGGCCCGGGTCGCCGCGTCGACGCCGCGACGGGCCCAGGGCAGCAGCGCGTAGGCGTCATCGCTGGCGTCGGCGGGCGGCGTCCAGTAGCTCATCTCGATGCGCTGGCCCCCGCCTTCCCAGACGAAGGGACGGCAGCCCGCGGCCTGGAACTCCGGTCGGGAGATTTCGTCCGTCTTCAAGTAGAGCTGGCCGTCGCCGATGAGGCCGAACATCCGCCCGCCGAAGTACAGCCCCCAGCCGCCGAACATCCGCCGGGCCTGCACCGGGCCGAGCTTCTCCAACAACTCGACCGTGTACTCCACGAAGCTGTCCATTCGAGCCACCGTGTTCCTCCGTTTCCCTGGCGCCGCTTCTTAGCGGAAGGTCGCCACCAGCGGGTTGTGGTCCGACGTGTCGCCCACGTCCATGACCTCCGCGGAGACCAGTCGCTCCGCCATGCGCGGCGAGGCGAAGACATAGTCCGTGCGGTAGTCGATGGTGACGCCGCCCCGGTTGCGCCGCGCCGTCACCCAACGCGTCGAAGCCGCCCGCGTCGGCAGCGTGTCCACCCAGCCGTAGTCCTCGATGTCGTCGATGACGTCGAAGCGCGGCGGATGGCCGTACTTGTCCGTGCCCGCCCGCCGCAGCCGGTCCTCCAGGTCCACCGGATATGGGTCCCTGCGCGACAGCGAGTTGAGGTCGCCGACCAGCAGATATTGCCCCTCGCGGAACCGGGACGCGTCCAGCAGCGAGCGCAGATATCGCGCCTCCACGTAGCGCAGCTTCTCGTGGTGCGCGTCGAAGTGTGTGCCGAACAGCGTCACCGGGCCGCTGGCCTCCAGCTCGCACTCGACGATGCAGTGGCCCAGGAAGTGCCGGTCATTGTGGATGCGCAGCGAGCGCAGGGGAGGGCGGCTCACCACGGCGACGTGGTAGCACCGCCCGCTGGGCCGCGAGCGGGACTGTCCCAGCACCAGGTGCGCCTCGTCCTGCGGCACGTCCAGCGCCTCGGCCACCCGACGCAGCCTCCCGCCGTCGTCCCAGCCCAGGCACTCCTGGAGCACCAGCACGTCCGGTGCGTTCCGGGCGAGGAAGGTGACGATGTCGTCGAACCGCTCCTCGCCTCCCTGCAACACGTTGAACGTCATCACCTTCAGCGGCATGAATCTCCTCTCTCGCCCAAAGGGCGCGTGAATGGGCTCGCCAAGCTACCGCACCCGCGAGCCCGAGGCCGCTCCCGCGCGCCTGCCCGCCCCCCATGGCTCGAGCATCGCTCGCACGCTCTCCACGATGAACGACTTGAGCTCGCGCGCCGCCGCGGTGAGGTAGCCCTCGCCCCGATGCACGAGCGCCACCTGGCGCTTCAGCCCGCTCTTCACGAGCGGCACCACGTCGAAGCCGCGCGACTGGTGGTCCCGCGCCATCAGCTCCGGGATGAGCGCCACGCCCAGGCCGCGCTCGACCATGCGCCGCATCGCCTCCGCGTTGTCCGTCTCCAGCGCGAGCCTGGGCGTCACCCCGCGCGCCTCGCACTCGGCCTCCAGCGCCCGCGTCCCGCTCATGCTGGGGATGACCACCCACGTCTCCTCCACCACGTCCGCCAAGGACAGCGGCCGGGTGACCTTCGTGAGGCGATGCCCACGCGGCACCGCCAGCACCAGCACCTCCTCCCACAGCTTCTGCGCCACCAGGTCCGTGTGCCGCACCGGCAACGACACGATGGCCAGGTCCAGGACGCCTCGGACCACGTTGTCCTCGAGGGCCGTGCTCATGCCCTCGCTGAGCCGGGGGCGCACCTCCGGGAATCTCCGCGCGAACGTCGGGATGATGTCCGGCAGCAGGTACGCCCCCACGGTGTGCAACGTCCCCAGTGACACGGGGCCGCGAGGCGTCCCCGACAATCGCTCCAGCTCGGACGTGCCCGCGGCCAGTGCGTCCAGTGCACGTCGTGCATGGGGCAGGAAGCGTTCACCCGCGTCGGTGAGCACCGCGCCAGCGGGCGTGCGGACGAGCAGCCGGGTGCCCAGCTCCGCCTCGAGCGCCTGGAGCTGCCGGGACAGTCCGGACTGGGACAGTCCCAGTCCCTTGGCCGCCGGAGAGAGGCGCCCCTCTTGTGCCACTCGGAGAAAGGCCTGGAGCTGGTCTCGAGTCATGCGGATTCGGCAAGAACTCTATGCGGAAGTTGCGATTTCCGCATGGGCAGCCCCCGGTTACACGTTCGGAATGGATGGAAGCGGTGTGTCGGTAGAGCCGGTGCCCTCCGCTCGGCCCGGGGTGGCGAGGCGGACGGCCACCGGGGCGGTGCTGCTGGCCCTGGTGGTCAGCGCCTTCGAGGGCACGGTGGTGACCAGCGCCATGCCCACCATCACCCGCGAGCTGGGCGGCCAGCACCTCTACTCGTGGGTCTTCTCCGCGTTCCTCTTCGCCTCCACCGTCGGCGTGCTCATCTCCGGCAAGCTGGCGGACCGGCTCGGCCGCAAGCCCGTCTTCTTCGCGGGCATGGGGTTGTTCCTCGTCGGCTCCGCGCTGTGCGGGCTCGCCGACTCCGTGCACGCGCTCATCGCCTTCCGGGTGCTGCAAGGGCTCGGCGCCGGCGCGCTCCAGCCCACCACGCTCACCATCAGCGCGGACCTCTACACGCTGCGCGAGCGCGCCGCCGTGCAGGGCCTGTTCACCGGCGCGTGGGGCGCGGGCAACGCGGTGGGTCCGCTCATCGGCGGCTGGCTGGTGATGCACGCGTCGTGGCGGTGGGTGTTCCTGGTCAACGTCCCCGTGGGCCTGTTCGCCGCGCTGCTCCTGTATCTCTCGTACCGAGACCCGCCGCGCCGCACGGACGTGAAGCTGGACCGCTGGGGGCCCGTGCTCGCGGGCACCTCCGCCGCGATGCTCCTGTTCTCACTGGAGCCCGGGCACGCGGAGCTCAGGTGGCTGTGCCTCCTGGGTGCGGTGGTGCTGGGCGCGGGGCTGGTGTTCCAGCAGCGCAAATCCCACGCGCCCCTCCTGCCGATGGAGCTGGTGAAGGACCGCACGGTGCTCAGCGGTGTCGCGGGAGGCATCGCCGGTGGCGCGCTGCTCTACAGCATGGCCGCGTGGGTGCCGCTGTGGATGACGGAGCAGGGCGGACAGACGCCCATCGTCGCCGGACTGACGCTGCTGCCCATGTTGCTGGGATGGTCCGTGGGGTCGACGTTCGGCGTGAAGCTGCTGGTGCGAGGCGGTATGCGGCTCAGCGCGGGCGTGGGCTTCGCCGTGGCGGCGACGGGCGCCGGGCTGCTCGCGCTGACGGCCGCGTACGGGTGGGGCACGTATGCGGCGCTCGCCTCGCTCGCGGTGCTGGGCATGGGGCTGGGCCCCGCGGCGAGCACGTCGCTCATCGGCCCGCAGTCGCGTGCGCCCTGGCACCACCGGGGCATCGTCACGAGCAGCCTCTACGCGACGCGTCTGTTGGGAGGCTCGCTCACGGTGGCCGCGCTGGCTCTGGCACGAGGCCACTTCGCCTTGCAGTTCGCCATCGCGGGCGGGCTGGCCGGTGTCGTCGCCCTGGGGCTCGCCGTGGCCGCTCCCGGCAAATCCACGAGCGAGGCCTGAGCCTCAGTGCGACTCCTTGAGCGCGAACGGCCACAGCTTGGCGAGCGCCGAGCGTAACTCCGTCGCGCTGGCGTAGCGGTCCTCGGGGCGCTTCTCCAGCAGCTTCAGCACCACCCGCTCGAACGCCCCCGGCAGGTTCGGCCGCAGCGTCGTCAGCGGCACCGGCGCCTGCTGCACGTGCAGGAACATCAGCGGCACCGGGTCCGAATGTCGGAACGGCAGCTGCCCCGTGAGCAGCTCGTACGCCACGATGCCCAGCGCATACAGGTCCGTCGCGGACGACACGGGGGGACTGCCCATCACCTGCTCGGGCGCCATGTACTCGGGCGTCCCCAGCACCGTCCCCTGCGCCGTCGTCCCGGCCACATGCGCGCTCTTCGCCAGGCCGAAGTCCATCAGCTTCAACACCCCACCGCGCGTGATGAACAGGTTCGCCGGCTTCACGTCGCGATGCAGCACCCCCCGTCCATGCGCGTGCTCCAGCGCCACGGCCGCGTGCGTGAGCCACCGCAGCGCCTCCGCGAGCGTGGGGCGCCGCTCCATCATCCGCTGGCGCAAGTCCATTCCGTCCAACAGCTCCACCGTGAGGAAGTGCCGCTCCCCATCCATCCCCACGTCGAAGACGCGCAGGATGTTCACGTGCTCCAGCGCCCGGGCGTGCTCCACCTCCTGGCGGAACCTCGCCACCGTCGCCGCGTCCGCGTGCGGCGTCGCCAGCACCTTGAGCGCCACGCGATGCCGCTCGAGCAGGTCGTGCGCCTCGTACACCGTGGAGCTCCCACCCGCGCCCAGCCAGCGCTCCACGCGGTAGCGCTGGGCCACCACCTGCCCCGGCATCAGCCCTCGCACCAGCGCCGCGGGGAGCGGCGCGGGCGTGGGGATTCCCTGGAGCAGCGTCCCGTGCGGGGACACGGGCGTCGAAGCGCGCAGCGTCTCGCCCAGGGACACCGGGGGCGGAGGCGTTGTCGGCGCGGGACCCCACGACAGCTCGGGCGCGGGAGCCGGCGTCGTGCCCGCCGTCACCTTCGTCTCCTGCACGCCGCCGAGGTACACCACACCCCCGGCGTCATCTTCCGTCGAGCCCACCGCTCCTCCCTCGGTGTCCGTTGGCCCGTGCCGCGGCTCAGGGGTCCAGCAGCGAGATGTGCGAGGGGGCTCCCGCGCCCTCGATGTCCAGGTGCGGCGTGGGCAGGTTGTACTCCGCCGCCGCGCTGGTGGCCTCCACCATGATGGGGCCGGCGATCTCCGGCGGCTCACCCTTGCACAGCACGTCCACCACGTGCTCCACCGTCCACTTGCCCAGGCGGTTCACCACCAGCCGGTTGCCCTCGAACGTCGACGTGTCCGACAGCTCGTCACTCGCCCCCAGCTTCACGTCCACCGACTCGCCCAGGTAGCCCCGCGCGAGCGCCAGCACCCGGTCCACCACCGCGTTCCAGGCCTGGATGTGCGTCCTGTCCTGGGCCTCGTCCATGATGTCCAGGCCCACCTGCAGCCGCTCCATCCGCTCCAGGAACTGCTGCACCAGCGGCCCCCGGATGACGCGCCCGTGCTGCGGCGCGATGATCTCCACCGCCGGCGTGAGCTTGCGGATGGTGGCCACCGTGCGCGCCAGCGCCGCGTTCACCGGCATGTAGATTTGATGGAACGCGCGGATGCCCGCCCAGTCGGACTCGTCCGCGTACAGCCCCTTCGCGTTGGCGTCCGTGAGCCCGCCGAACAAATCCCCCGTGAAGAGCACGCGCGTCTGCGGGTCGTAGAGCATCACCGCGCCCCGGAAGTGACAGAAGGGCGAGGGCACCGGCAGCAGCTTGTGCCCGGTGGGGACGCTCAGCCCTTGCGAGAACTTCTCGGTGGCGATGAAGCGGTTGCGCGGCAGGTTCTGGTGGACGATGAGCCGCCAGGTGTCCTCCGAGCAGAGGATGCCGGCGCGAGGCGCATAGCGCGCGGAGATGATGCTCGCCGACGAGCCCACGTCCGGGTCCTGGTGGTTGATGAACACGGCCGACAGCCGCTCCATCCCTCCGATGAGCGACGTCACCTTGGTGTGGATGGTGGAGAAGTCGCTGCTCGAGCCCGGGTCGATGAGGAGGTTGAACTCCGAGGCCCGCTGCGTCTTCACGTCCGTCCCACGGAAGCGTCTCAGATAGGGGTTGGCGTAGAAGATGTTGCCCGGCTCCCGCTTGCCCACCCAGAACGTCTCGGGAGCAATCTCCACGGGGACGATTCTCAGGTCGTTGCTCAAGCCCGATGCGGGATGGTCGCTGCTGCTCATGAGACGGGGTTCCTTCACGGTGAGGTGATGTCCCCTCCCCGTAGCAAGGCGTGCGCCGAGGCCTGTCCTCCCTCGGGGACCCAGGCGCCAGCCACCTGCGCGCCGTGCATTTCCTGCGCGCCCGGGAGCAGGCACGCAGTTCCTGCGGGCCCGGGGCTCACCCCCGGTGGGGGCAGGCGGGCTGGACGCGGAGGCTGCGAGCCTGCGTGTGCACATGGCACACTGCCGGGGTCCTTCGCACCCACCTCTCCATGCCAGACGCCTCATTCCTCTCCGCCTGGGGGCTCCCAGGCCTCTTCTTCGTCGCGATGCTCGCGGGCTCGGTGGTGCCGGTGCCCTCCGAGGCGCTGCTCGCCGCGCTCATCTATGGCGGCGCTCCGCCGATGCTCGCCACGGGCGTGGCCACGGTGGGCAACGTGCTGGGCGCGGTGTCGCTCTACCTGTTGGGGCTGTGGGTGGCGCGCGGCGGAGGCGGAGCGCTGGGGCGCTGGTATGCGCGCCGCCGTGAGAAGGAGGGCCCGCGCATGGAGCGCGTCGAGGCGCGGCTGCGCACCTGGGGCGCGCCCGCGCTCATGATGTCGTGGATGCCCATCGTCGGCGACGCGTTCGTCATCGCCGGCGGCATGGTGGGCGTCAGGCCCCTGCCGTTCGTCGTCTTCGTCACGCTGGGCAAGGGCCTGCGTTACGCGTTCGTCGCCCTGTCCACCGCCGCTGCCCTGTAGGGCGACGTCTCGTCATGTTTCAATCGTGTTTCGCCAGTATTTCCGTCAGTCCCGGAAGGTAAGTTGAGGCCGTGGTTCCAGGCGAAGCCTGTCTGGCCCACCCGTTCAGCATTCGTTGCCGACCCTCAACCGCTCCCACTGGCGGGAGCAGGACTGGACCTCGTGCGAAACACCCTCGCAGTCTCGACGCGCGCGCTGTCGTCATGGCGCCACTGGCTCATGGTGTTCTTCCTGGGACTCGCCGCCTGCGGTGGCGAGGCGCCCGTGTCGGACGCGCCCTCGGAGGAGACGTCGCTCGGTGAGCGCGGTGACGCGCTGGCCAACGTGCGCCTGCGGCTGATGGCGGCGAACCTCTCCAGTGGCAACGGGCAGGACTACGACCCGGGCCACGGCATCCGTATCTTCCAGGGCACGGACGCGGACATCGTGATGATTCAGGAGTTCAACTACAAGACGGACTCCGCCGCCGACCTCCGCGGCTTCGTGGACACCGCCTTCGGGCCGGGCTTCTCGTACTACCGCGAGTCCGGCGCGCAGATTCCCAACGGCATCATCAGCCGCTACCCCATCATCGCCTCGGGAGAGTGGGACGACCCGCAGGTCAGCAACCGCGACTTCGCCTGGGCGCGCATCGACATCCCCGGGCCCAAGGACCTGTGGGCGGTGAGCGTGCACCTGCTGACGGCGAACGCCAGCACGCGCAACACGGAGGCGCAGAGCCTGGTCAGCCGCATCCAGGCGAACATCCCCGCGGGGGACTACCTGGTGATTGGCGGCGACCTGAACACGGGCAGCCGCTCCGAGTCGTGCTTCGGCACCCTGTCGCAGGTGGTCAACACCGCGAGCCCGTACCCCGCGGACCGCAATGGCAACACCAACACCAACGCGGGCCGCAACAGCCCCTATGACCATGTGCTGGTGGACAGCGACCTGCGGCCGTACCAGACGGCGGTGGTCATTGGGGGCAGCACGTTCTCCAGCGGGCTGGTGGTGGACACGCGCGTGTACTCGCCCATCGGCGAGATTGCCCCGGCGCTCTCGGGCGACAGCGGCGCGTCCGGCATGCAGCACATGGGCGTCATCAAGGACTTCCTCATCCCGGGGGACGCGGTGTCCTCCAGCCTGACGGTGACGTCGCCCAACGGCGGTGAGAGCTGGACCACGGGCAGCGCCCGCTCCATCTCCTGGACGTCCTCGGGCGTGTCGAGCGTGCGGGTGGAGTACACGCTGAACGGCAGCACGTGGACCACGCTGTCGTCGAGCACGTCGGCCTCGGCGGGGAGCCTCGCCTGGACGCTGCCCACCACGGCGAGCACCACGGCGCGCGTGCGGGTGACGGACACGTCCGACGCGAGCATCACGGACACCAGCGACGCGGCCTTCTCCATCACTACGGGCGGTGGCGGCGGCACGGGGACGCTCCTCATCAACGAGGTGCTGGTGAACGAGGCGGGCTCGGATGTGAATGGCGAGTTCGTGGAGCTGGTGAACACGGGCACGGCGGCGCTGAGCATCGCGGGGTGGACGGTGTCCGACGCGGCGAGCGTGCGGCACACGTTCCCCAGCGGGACGACGGTGCCGGCGGGTGGCGTCATCGTGGTGTTCGGCGGCGCGGCGGGCATCCCCTCGGGCACGCCCAACGCGGTGGGGGCGTCCACGGGGACGCTGGGCCTGTCGAACAGCGGTGACACCGTGACGGTGAAGAACGCGTCCGGCACCGTGGTGGACACGGCGGTGCTGTCCTCGGCGATGGCGGGCACGGACGGGGTCTCCGCGAACCGCAGCCCGGATCTGGGCTCGGCCGCCACCTTCGTGCTGCACACCAGCCTGTCCAGCCTGACGTCCTCGCCGGGCCGGCGCGCGAGCGGCGCGGCGTTCTGATGAAGCCTTCCGCGCCCCCTCGGTGTGAAGAGGGGGCGCGGGTCGGTCAGCGGTACAGTCGGATGTCGCAGACCTTCGACCCGCTCGTGAGGCCGGGGAAGTTGCCCGCCACGTAGAACCGGATGTAGCGCGCCGTCAGGCCGCCGCCGGTGCGGTTCGTGTAGTCCTTCACGAGCGTCTGGTTCGGCGCGTAGGACAGCGAGCCGCTGTCGTGCATGCTCCAGGTGCTCCCGTTGTGGCTGGTGCCCATGTACCAGCTCGGTGGGTTCTCGCTACCGAACAGCACCTCCATCCGCTTGACGAGGTGCTCCTGCCCCAGGTTGACGATGACGGACTGCTCGTTGCCGTCGTTCGTCCACCAGCACGAGCCGAGGTCCGAATCCGTCACCGTGAACGCCGCGATGGCGTTGACGGTCGCGTTGCCGGACGTCGCGGGAATCTTGAGCTGGAGCTCGGGCGAGACGAAGAAGGGCAGGGTGACGCCGAAGTGGCCGGGGTCGGCGCGGTCCACCACCTTGAGAATCACGTTCGAGCCGCCCCAGCCTCCCGTGTAGAAGTCCCAATACGTGGACGTCGTGGGGCTGATGGACTCCGCGAGCTTCGACCACGTCGCGCCGTTGTCACGCGAGGCGTAGTAGTCCACGGCCAGCGGCGTCGGGTTGGACCAGAAGAGTCGGACGTTGACGCCGTCGAGAGGCGGGGTGGACAGGTTCGGCTGCTTGACGTCGATTCCATTGCTCACCGTCAGCGTGATGGCGTTGGAGACGACCTCCGGCTGATGCGGGTCCACGACGCGCCACTGTGACGTCGTCGGAAGAATGGAGGGGTCCAGCGGGATGAAGAAGTTGGAGACGGTCCCCACCGTCTGCCAGCCATTGAACTCCGTGCCGGTGCGCGCGCGCTGGAGCACCACCGTGTCGCCTCCTCCGTTGACGAGAATCACGGGCACCGTCTGGCGATGATTGACCGGGGACTCGAAGGAGATGGTGGGCCTGGCGACGGGGTTCTGCACCCAGATGGGCGCCAGGGTGACCTCGGCGTTCTCCCATTGCTGGTTGAGCGTGACGACGTAGATGGACTCGTAGGGGGTGAGCGAGAAGACCTGCTTCAGGTCGATGAGGTTCGGGTCGGTGTAGGTGATCTCCTTGATGGGCGTGTTGGGCTGGAAGGGGCTCCAGACCTTGAGGCTCGTCCAGTTGTTGCCGCCGCCGGTGCCGTCCTTGGTCGTGCCCCAGACGGTGAAGTCGAGCCGCCGCTCGGCCGGAGCCAGCGAGAACTCGGAGCCCATGGTGCGCCCGTTGACCATGAAGAAGCCGGACGCGGGCGGCAGCGCCGTGCGGTACACCCAGCGGTTGCGCAGCGCCCTCAGGAAGTTGCCGTAGTCGAACCACTCGCCCGGAGGCAGCACGATGCCGGTGCGGCCCTGGGCGGTGTCGCGGCCGTGAATCTTCTCGCGCGGGACACCGGGCTCGTCGATGTAGGGCAGCACATAGTTGCCGTTCGAGTACTTGAGATTGAAGTCGAAACCGAGCTGGACCCGGGCGGCGGCGTGCGAGTCCGTGTTGGCGGCGGGCGCGACGCGGAATCCGCGGCGCAGCAGCTCGAAGTACCGGTCGTTGTACTCGGCCAGTTCCACCGCGTCGCGCACGTTGCGGCGGCGGTCCGGCTCGGTGGGCAGCGCGAAGAAGACGTCCTCGTTCGGGTGGTTGAGCTGGACGTGGGTGCTCTGGAGCGGGTCGGTCGAGTAGTGGTTGAGGATCTCGTGGTGCCAGTTCCAGAGGCTGCTCGAGTTGAACCGGATGCGGCGGTTGAAGGTATTGAAGTGGTGCTCGGGGTCGGAGGAGCCCAGGTGGCTCTCCATGCCCCCGAGCGTCAGCATCTCGGGCTGTCCGTTCGCATCCTGCTCCAGGCTCACCTGCCCGACGGGGTCGTCCTCGTCATAGGAGTTGTCCCAGGAGGTGGTGTGGTTGCTGGTCCCGAAGAAGTCATAGCCATGACGGAAGGCGGAGAGCAGGACCTCGTCACGCCGGATTTGTGGCGTGTAGCTGAGGCTCGCGCCCCCCATGTCCGAGTGTCCTCGCGGATGGCTGTGCAGGTCTCCGACGAAGGTCTGCCAGCCGCCGCTCAGCTCCGTGGCGATGCGGTTGCGGTAGCGGCTCTCGCGAACGGCTGGGAGCGGATAGCGGTCAATGGAGATGACGTTGGTGGTGTCACCCGCGAGGCCCGGGCTCGCGGACAGGATGGTGGCCAACATCATCCAGGGACTGCGACTGCCACGACGGAACATGGGGACTTCCTCTGTCAGCAAAGGGGGGCGTGGGCCTCGGAGGGCCCTGCGCGGCTGACAAAGGGACTACGGAGGGACGCGATGAATCTGGTCGTCGCGCCGTGTCTCAGTGACTCTCGCCCGGAGACGTGAGCGCTCCCTCGCGCTCCGGGGCCCGCGCGGTGTGCGCGCCTCCATCCTGGGGACCGGGCGTCGGCGGGCTCGCGGGCGTCGGGTGGTTGCGGCCGTAGTCGCGCTCGTGGATGCGCACCAGCGCCAGGAAGAAGGCGACGATGAGCGGGCCCAGCAAGAGGCCCACCGTGCCGAACGCGGCCAGGCCGCCGAGCAGCGAGAAGAAGACGATGGCGCCGTGCTGGTGCATGCCGCGCTTGGCGAGCAGCGGCTTGACGATGTTGTCCACCAGCCCCACCACCACCGTGCCCCAGATGACCAGGAACAGCGCCGCCCAGGGGTGACCGCTGAAAAACATCAGCGCCGCGGCCACCAGCACGACGATGGCCGCGCCCACCGCGGGAATCAGCGCCATGAAGAACGCCACCCCCGCGAAGAACAGCGGCGCGGGCACCTGGACGATGAGGAACCCCACGAGCGCCGCGAAGGCCTGCACCCCCGCCGTCACCACCGACGACAGCAGCACCGCGCCGGACACGCTGCGGAACTCGCGCATGATCTCCAAGGTCTCACCGCGCCTGAGCGGCGACACGCTCTCAATCCAGTGCACCAGCTCCCGCCCGTCCGTGAGGAAGAAGAACAGGGCGATGAGCATCATCACCGTCTGGAAGGCGATGGAGCCCGTGGCCGCCACCGCCCCCGTCACCGCGCGCGCCGCCGTCCCTCCCTGGTTGCTCACCTGCTCCTGGATGGTCTGGTCCAACTCCTGCTCCTCCAGGGGCATCCGCTGCATCAGGCTCTCGGCGCCCTTGCGCACGGGGCTCGGCAGCTTCTGCACCAGCCCCTCCACGCCCTCCTGCTGCACCGTCTTGGTGATGAACTGCGCGCCGGAGGACACCTCCGCCACCACGAACGCGGTGAGCCCGCCCAGGGGCAACAGCAGCGCGAGGATGACGGCCGTGCAGATGAGGCCCGCCGAGATGTTCTTGCGCCCCCTGAGCTTGCGCGTCAGCCGGACGTGCAGCCCATGGAAGACGCCCGCGAGCACCGCCGCCAGGAAGATGCCCTTGGCGAAGGGCTTGATGACCAGGGCCAGCAGGAACAGCGACAGCAGGATGAGGCCGGTGAACACACGCCGGGCGGTCTGCTCGGAAGCCATGCCCGTGAAGCTAGGGCGGCTTCCGTGGGAGGGAAGGGGGAGGCGGCCCCCCAGGTCGGCTGCCTGCTCCACGAGCAAGAAGACTTGGGCCCGGGGCCCGGGCGGCTAGAGTGCCCCGCCATGCCGGCATTCGATTCGAGTCAGTTCACCCCGTGGCTGCTCCAGGCGCTGTGCGCCGCCTTCCTCGCCATCCTCTTCCTCCAGTCCGGACTGGACAAGGTCATCGACTGGAAGGGCAACCTGGGCTGGCTCACCGGGCACTTCGCCAAGAGCCCCCTGAAGGGCATGGTGCCGTTGATGCTCGGCGTCATCACGCTGCTGGAGCTGGCGGCCGGCGCGCTCAGCGGCGCGGGGGTGGTCTCGCTCATCGCCACGGGCAGCCCGGCGCTGGCCTTCTTCGGCGCGCTCTTGTCCGCGGTGTCGCTGGTGTGCCTGTTCTTCGGCCAGCGCATGGCCAAGGACTACGCGGGCGCGGGCGGGCTGGTGCCGTACTTCCTGCTGTCGCTCGCGGCCATCTACTTCACGCGCATGCGCTGAAGGCCCCGCGTCACATCACCTTGCGCGTGGGCACCAGCGCGTTGGCGGACAACAGTCCGGCCACCAGCGCCACCGCCACCATCAGCATGTTGAAGGCGGTGTCGACGCCCGCCACCACGTCGCGTTCGAGCAGCGAGGACAGGCTGCGGAAGCCCACGCTGCCGGGCACCAGCAGCATCAGCCCGGGGACGACGACGGTGACGGAGGGCTTGTTGCGAAGCCGCGCCAGCACGTTGCCCACGATGCCCAGCGCGAGCGCCCCCACGAAGGCGCCCAGCTGCGGCCCGAGCAACTCCGAGCCCAGGCGGGCCCCGAAGAACGCGAACGTGCCCGCGGCGGCAATCCAGCCCCAGTCCCGAGGCCGCGCGCGGAACAGCACGCCGATGGCGACGCCCGCCACCAGCAGCGCCACGGCCTGGGTCCAGGAGGGCAGCGAGGGCGGCGGCGGGGCGACGGGGGGCGGCAGCAGCACGGACAGCTTGCTGCCCAGCGCGACGCCGAAGCCCAGCTGGAGGAACACCACCGCGGCGCCCGTGAGGCGCGAGGTGCCGGAGATGAGGTGGCGCGTGGCCAGCTCGTTGAGGGCCACCGTCAGCGTCAGGCCGGGCAGCAGGACGATGAGGCCCGCCAGGGTGGCGACCTGGATGGACAGCGGGCCGATGACGCTCGCGGCCAGCACGGCGAGCGCGGAGGAGAGGATGGCGCCCACGGGCTCGAGCACGCGGGCGGTGGTGGGCTGGCGCTGCGTCACCTCACTGAGGATTCCGATGAGCAGGCTGCTCACCGTGGCCACCGCCATCTCCTTCAGTCCTCCGCCGAACAGACGGGCGCCCGCTCCTCCGGCGAGCGCCCAGCAGAGAATCTGGAGCACGGGCCCGAAGCGCGGGGGGCGGGCGAGGATGTCCTCCACGCGCAGCGCGCCCTCGGCGGGCGTGAGGCGCGAGTGGATGACGTCGTCGGCCAGGACGTCGAGCTGCGTGAGGCGCTCCAGGTCCATGTCCCCGGGCTCCACGCGGATGAGGCTGGTGCGCAGCGCCTCGGGCGGGCCGAAGGACGCGAACAGGGACGTGGGGGTGGAGAAGAAGCGGCCCTCCAGGCCCAGGCGCTCGGACACGCGCTTCATCAGCCCCTCCAGCCGGTGGGAGGGAGTGCCGTAGCGGTGCAGCGCCTCGGCCAGTCTCAGGGTAAAGGCGACGGACGGCCCTGGCGGTGCCGGGTGGTGTTGGAGCGAGGCGGCGATTTCAGGAGGGACGGCCACACGCGGCGCAATGGCAGAGCCGCCCGGGTGGAGTCAAATGGCGGCACGGTGACGTCCGCCTGTCCGCCATGCGCGCTCGGGAAGCACGGCTGATGGGGTCTCCAAAGAAGACAAGGGATGTCGGGGTGGTGCAGGAAGGAGACGAGAGCATGGCGCGCAAGAGCAGGACGCCCAGGTGGCTGGAGGCGGCGCGGAAGCGGGACGTGGGGGCGGTGGCGGCGGGGCGCTCGGACTGGCTGGCGCGGGCGCTGGGGCGCGCCGGGGTGATGCCTCGGGCGGAGGCGGAGTCGGCGATTCGCGCGGGCCGGGTGGAGGTGGACGGACGGGTGGTGACGGAGCCCTTCGCGCCGGTGGGGCCGGAGCAGACGGTGCGAGTCGATGGGCAGGGACACCCGCTGACGTCGGTGACGCGGGTGTTGATGTTCCACAAGCCCGCGGGGCCGGTGGTGCATGGCACGGACCCGGAGGGTGTGGGCACGGTGTTCGAGCGCCTGCGCGCGGTGCTGCCCGAGTCCCTGCGGGGCTACGAGTGGCTCGCCGTGGGCCGCCTGGACCGGGACACCACGGGGCTGTTGCTCTTCAGCAATGACGAGCGCTTCGTGCGCCACGGCACGGCGCCGGAGACCCATCTGCCCAAGCGCTACGTGGCGCGGGTGGAGGGACAGCCTGTCGAGTCCGCGCTCCAGCGACTGCGGGACGGCGTGGAGCTGGAGGACGGGCTCACGCGTCCATCCCGGGCCGAGTCACGGGCTCCGGAGGTGGTGGAGCTGACGCTGACGGAGGGACGGCACCACCAGGTGAAGCGGATGCTGGCGGCCGTGGGGCATCCGGTGCTCACGCTCCATCGCGAGGCCGTGGGCGCGGTGGTGCTCGACGTGCCCGAGGGGGGATGGCGGGAGCTGCGTGCGGCGGAGGTCTCCGAGGCGCTGGGGTTCGGCGCTCAGGGGGAGTCCGACGGGTCAGCGCAGGGTGAGTGATTGGCAGGTCTCCAGCGCTGCCCGCGCGAGGTTCCGGTTCTGGCTCGAGAAGGTGCAGAGGAACGCGGGGCTCGTGGGGGATGCGGAGTACATGCAGTCCGCCTGATAGGGATGCGTGGTGTCCTTGGGCGTCTCCGTCCAGAGGCAGTGCTCGCCCACGCGTTCGATGCGCGCCGTGGCGTCGGTGAGCCGGTAGCCGCTCTCGATGCTCTTCAGGCTCTGGAAGAACTGGGGGATGTAGAGGCCGAGTCCCCGGACGTTGGCGAGCTGCACGTCGAGCTTGGACAGGCCCGGCGCGGTGGCGGGCAGGGTCAGCTTCACCTTGACCCCTTGAGTCCCGGGGTCCTCCAGGACGTAGCTCGCCTGGAAGGGGGAGACCACGTCCAGCTCGAGGGCCGTCTTCACGCCGAACGACTGCACGTCCGAGGCGGGGATGGTGAGCCGGGTGCGCTTCGCGGGGGGCTTCTCCGGCGCGGGGGCCTTCGGTCTGGGCGAGGAGGCCGTGCCCGGACGTCGCTTCGGAGGTTGCGCTTGGGGCGAGGGTGGCTCGGCGGACGCGCTCCCTGCGCACAGGAGCATGACGAGGGCGGAGGCCAGGAGGAGCGGCGAGGTCGCGCGAGGAGAGCCCATGGTGTGAGCTTTCCATGTCCTATCGAGGGCGTGCGCCGAAATGTGATTGCACCGCTTCGAGCACGGCGGGCTCGCGCGGGTTGTTGAAGTGGCGTCCCCCGGGGACGACGATGACCTCGGCGCCCAGGTGCTCCTCCCAGAGTCCTTGATTGCGACGCCAGTCGGAGGTGAACGGGTCGCTGTCGGAGAGCACGACGACGGCGCGGCCCAGCGCGGCGCGCACGCGGGCGAAGTCGATGGGCGTGTCGAGCCAGGGGCGCAGCGCGTCCCACGGCTTGTCCACCTCGAACCAGCCGGAGACGAACACGGCGCCCTCCACGCGGTGTCCCTCGGGCATCGCGGCGAGGTAGCGGAGGAGGGTCTGACAACCCACGCTGTGGCCCAGGAACACGGTGGACGGCGGAGGCACAGGGCCGAGCGTGCGCGTGAGCGTGGACACCCAGCCGTCGATGGTCGGCGTGGCGGGCTCGGGCATGTCCAGCGTGAGGATGTCGTCGAAGGGCGCGGGTGGCTCGCGCAGCTTCTCCTCGAGCCAGGGATAGAAGTCGGTGTTCGGACGTCCGGCCCAGCGGTGCACGACGACGAGGGTGCGGCTCATGGGGCCGCAGTCTGCCTCAGTCCTCGCGTGATGCCATCGTCAGGATGTGCTCCCGGAGCCTCGCCGCGAGTGACAGGCTCTCGGGCAACGTGTGGCCGAGGAGGCGCGGGACTCCGGTGGCCAGCACCGCGGCGTTGGTGAAGACACCTGCACGCGCCTCGGCGAGCCGCGCGAGGGGAAGCGCCTGCTCCATGATGGGGACTCCATCGATGGAGCCCGAATCGAGGAGCACCGCGCGGATGACACCGGGGAGGCACGGCGCATCGAGCGGCGGAGTGACGAGCGCGCCGTCCAAGAGGACGAAGAGGTTCGCGGTGGGCAGCTCGCACGCGTGAGCCAGCTCGTTGGCCAGCACGGGGAGCTGTTGCATCCGCGAGAACTGCCGGAAGTACGACAAGCCCTTGTGGTTCGGAGACGTCTCCCCGTGACGATAGGCGCCGTGCTCCACCGTGAGGATGGCGCGTCCCTCGTGCTGGAGTCGCTCGGCGTCGGGAGCGTGGGGCCGGAGGGTGAGCAGGAGCTGCCCATCGCTCGCGGACAGCTTGCCGATGCCCTGGAAGCGGGGACCGAGCAGCGGGTCGGCGGCGAGGCAGCGTCGCAGGGTGTCACGAACGGAGGCGGGCTCCAGCAGCTCGGGCGAGGGCGCGCGGACGGTGTCCGTGTGAGCGGCGAGGCTCGCCGTGAGTCGGCGCAGATGACGGGACAGGAAGAGGGGGGCGCCGTCCTCGATACGGAAGGTGGTGAAGAAGCCCGCGCCGAAGAAGAAGCCCTGCGCGAAGTCGTGCAGGCGCAGGTCCTCCCAGCGCTTCACCTCGCCGTTCACCGCCACGGTGGAGAACATGGTGTGGCTCCGTCAGCGCCGAGCCGCCAGGAAGTTGGCGAGCAGTCGAGGCCCGTGGGTGGTGAGGAAGGACTCGGGATGGAACTGGACGCCCTCCAGCGCGGGCAGCGCCTTGTGCCGCATGCCCATGATGAGCCCCTCGTGCCAGGCCGTCACTTCGAGACACTCGGGCAGGCCCTCCCGCTCCACGACGAGCGAGTGATAGCGCGCGGCGACGAAGGGCCGTGGGAGTCCCTGGAACACCCCCTGGTTCTCGTGCTGGACCTCGGCCGTCTTCCCATGCACGGGGACGGGAGCGCGGACCACCTTCGCGCCGAAGACCTGTCCCAGACACTGGTGGCCCAGACACACGCCGAGCAGGGGGACACGTCCGCCGAAGGCTCGGATGACCTCGAGTGAGACGCCCGCATCCTCGGGCGTCCCGGGGCCGGGGGAGATGACGATGCGCTCGGGCTGGAGGGCCTCGATGTCGCGCACGGTGACGGCGTCGTTGCGCACCACCTTCAGCTTCGCGCCCTGCGCGCCGAGCGCCTGGACGAGGTTGAAGGTGAACGAGTCGAAGTTGTCGATGAGGAGGATCATCGCGTGGCTCCGCTCGCGCGCAGGGCGAGGAGCTGGGAGCGCGCCTTGTTCAGCGTCTCCTTGAACTCCTGGCGAGGCTGCGAGTCGTGGACGATGCCCCCGCCGACCTGCGCGTAGGCGCGGCCGTTCTTCACGAGCAGGGTGCGGATGACGATGTTCAGGTCCAGGTCGCCGTTGAAGGACACGTAGCCGAGCGAGCCCGTGTAGAGACCGCGAGCGTGCGGCTCCAGCTCGGTGATGAGCTGCATGGTGCGAATCTTGGGGACGCCAGTGATGGTCCCGCCGGGGAAGAGCGCGCCGACCACGTCGAGCGGCTCGGTGTCGGGCGTGAGCTGCCCGGTCACCTCGGACTCGATGTGGAGGACGTGGGCGTACTCGATGATCTCCATCAGCTTCGTCACCTCGACGGTGCCGTAGGCGCAGACGCGGCCGAGGTCATTGCGCTCCAGGTCCACGAGCATGGCGTGCTCGGCGCGCTCCTTCTCGCTGGTGCGCAGCTCCTGGACGAAGCGGGCTTCTTCCTCGGGCGTGCCCCGGCGGCGGGTGCCCGCGATGGGGTGGGTGATGGCGCGTCCGTGCTCGACGCGGACCAGCCGCTCGGGGGAGGCGCTGACGACGTGGAAGC
This sequence comes from Myxococcus sp. AS-1-15, assembly GCF_020037055.1. NCBI lineage: Bacteria > Pseudomonadati > Myxococcota > Myxococcia > Myxococcales > Myxococcaceae > Myxococcus > Myxococcus sp. AS-1-15. The sequence goes on from NZ_JAIQDF010000012.1 coordinate 183,314, forward strand.
CGTCGCCTTCGAGGTAGCTGGCGAAGTGGACGGGGTTGGTGGCGGACAGGGTCTCGTAGAGCGCGAGGGGCTCGCCCGGGAAGTCGACCTCGAGGCGCTGCGAGAGGTTGACCTGATACGTGTCTCCGGCGCGGATGTACTCGCGCACGCGCTCCACCGCGTCCAGGTAGCCCTGCTGCGTGAAGTTGGAGCGCGGCTCCGCGAGGGGTGCATCGGCGGCGGGGGGGGCGGGAGGCGAGGTGGGCGTGGCCTGGCGCACGATGGACGCGAGGGTGTCCAGGCGGCGCTGGCAGTCCTCCCAATCCGAGCCGGTGGCGATGGCGAGCAGGTGCCCTTCGAGGTGGTCCACCGCGAGGAAGGTGTCCACGAAGGACAGGGCGATGTCCGGCAGTGCCAGGTCATCGCGCGGGTGGACGGGGAGCCTCTCGAAGTAGTGGTTGGCCTCGTAGGCGAAGAAGCCGACGGCGCCGCCGAGGAAGAGCGGGAGCCCGTCGATGCGGGGGCCGCGCCACCGACGGAACAGGGCTCGCAGCGTGTCCAGGGGCGCACCCGGCTGGGGCACGTCGTCGATGAAGCACCTGGGGCCCTTGGCGACGAAGCGCAGGAAGGGGCGCGCGCCGAGGAACGAGTAGCGCCCCTCTTCACTGACGCGGGTGCTCTCAAGCAGGAAGCGGTGGTGCGCGGGGAGGGCGCGCAGCAGGTCCACGGGCCGCGATGCACCGATGTCCCACCGTCGATACACGGGGACCTGGTTGAAGCCCTGGGCCACGAGCGCATCGAAGCGCTCGCGGTCCAACGGTGGCGGAAGCGGCCGGGTGCTCATTCCGGGGGGCTTCCTAGCAGGAAGTCCAGGAACGGGCATCCGGCGGTGGTTCAGGACGTGCCGGTGCTCTGGGGACCACCCGTCTGAGCCTCGCGCGACTTGCGGGCGTACAGGAGGATCTCGTCCTCGGAGAGCTGGTTCGTGCTGATGGCCGAGCGGTCCGCCTTGAGCTGTTGGACCTTGCCCTCGCGCAGGACGTGGAACTGGCCGGCCTTCTGTCCAGGGAGCTTGGCGTCGGCGTCGACGCGCGCCTCGGTGAACATGGGCTGGAGCTTCCGGAGGGCGTTGTCCTCCTTCACCCGGCCCACGCACCACATGCGCACGTTCTCCCGGCACTTGTAGTCGAAGTCCCCCGGGCTCTGCGTGGCGAGCATGATGCCGAGGCCCGCGGAGCGCGCGCGCTTGAGGAGGCTCTCCATCGGCTCCTTGGTCGCGGGCTTGCTCGTCGCGGGCAGGTACATGTCCGCCTCGTCGAAGAGAATCACGGCCTGGAGCTTCGGTGACGGATGCTGGCTGGCCCAGCGGTGGGTCTCCAGGAGCAGCTGCGACACCCAGAAGAGGATGCGCGAGTTGTCCCCGAGGAACTTGGTGCTGATGATGCTCAAGCGCGTGCGACCGGGCACACCGTGGACGCCGCGCCCGAGCAGTTCATCCAGGTCGAGCCGTTCACCGCTCACGGCCAACAGCGTGCGCAGGTTGATGCGGAGCACGCTGAGGTCCTGGGCCAGCTTGGCGTGGGTCTTCGTGGGGATTCCGTCCGTGGCCTCCAGCAGCGCGGGGTCCTGCGACATGACGAACTGCTGGATGAGTTCGAGGGTGACCTCCTTCCCGAAGGACTGGCTCATCAGCAGCCGGAGGGCTTGGGCGAGCACGGCCTTCGCGGCCTTGTCGTTGGGGCTGGTCCGGTAGTCGAGCATGCCGGCGATGGCGTCCGCGGCCTGCTGGACGCCCTGCTCGCGCTCCTCGGCGGGGAGTGTCTCCAGTCCCTGGGGGACAATGGGAATCGCGAGCGGTCTGCCATCCGAGCGTCCCGGCGTGTAGAGCGCGACGTCGACGCGCTCACGCAGGAGTCGGCGCCGCTCGCGCAGCGTGGCGTCCTCGATGGGCTCCTCCCAGGCCTCGGGGCGGGCGTAGGCGGCGAGGTCGCCCTTCCGGTCCACGAGGATGACGGGGATGCCTCGGAGCAGGAGCTGCTCCAGCGTATTGAGCGCGAGCGTCGTCTTGCCGCTGCCCGAGCCACCGAGGAAGGCGCTGTGCTTCGTCAGCTCGGAGGTGTCGAGCATGACGTTCTGGGGGAGCAGCCCCTCGGAGACGCCCAGGCGCAGGGGGCCGGTGAGCACCACGTTCGGGACAGCGGGGGTGCCTGTCGCGGGTGTCGGGCGGGGCTTGCGCACCAGGTTGACGGGGGCCTCGGGCTTCTGGACGGGCTTGGGGTCCGGGTCGGGCAGCAGATTGCTCACGGGCTTCATCGTCGAGAGGTCCGTGTCGTCATCTTCGGTGGCAGCCGTCTTCGGACCCGCGGCGGGTGGGGTGCTCGCTTGCGGCGTGACGGTGGCGACCTTCCCGGAAGGACGCTTCGAGGACTGCGCGGGAGTCGTCGGCGCGGGAGAAGGGCTTGATGCGTTGCGAGGTGTCGGCGTCGCAGTCGTCGTCACCATGGCGTCCGAGAACAGGCCCGACTGCCGGGGAACGAAGTTGTTCTCGTTCTTCACGTGGACGGGGGCGGGAGGTGACACGGGCGGAGGCGTCACCTCGGCTGCCTTGGTCTCTCGCTTCTCGGACTCCCGCGCGACCGGGTCCTTCGCGGGGCCTGGAGGCGGGAGCGAAGGGCCGAGCGGCTCCAGTCCAAGGATGTCACCCATGGACTTCAGTCGGGTGACGGGACGCGCGGCGCGGCTCCACTCCGCGAGCGCCGCCTGTCCGACGTGCAGGGCACGGAAGTCACGCAGGGCGACCAGCTCGCGGAGGTCACTGTCGCCCAGCACGACGCGTCGCCCGCCTTGCCGGATGAGCTTGCTCAAGGCGTCCGAGACGAGGGTCCCCGTGGACGATGGGAAGTCGGAGGTCCGGATGAGCACCGGAGTCTTCCCCCTCGCGGCGGTGAGGGCCTCGCTCATCTGCCGGCCCAACCCGCCTCCGTGCGGACGGCGCTCGCAGAGCGCGAGGACGAGCTTCTTGCCGGAGGGGTGCACGGCCACGTCCAGCAGGTCGTCTCCGTTGCGCGTCTTCACAGCGAAGCGAGGCGAGCCTCCCATCTCCTCGCTCCCCATCTCGACGGCCCACGCGAGCAGGGCGGTGATGTCGGACGCGTCCTCGGGGAGCTTCTCCTTGTAGGCGGTGCGGAAGTCCGTCCACATCCGGTCCATGTCGACGCCAGCGGGAGGTTGAGGGGCCGGTGGACGCGCGTCTCGACTCGGCAGCGGGAAGGTGTCCGGCAGGCGCTGCAGCTCGATGGCCTTCTCACGGTAGCGACGGCACTCGTTCAGCACGTCCCGGGCACGCTGGCCGGCGAGCTTCTCGAAGCCTTCGGGAGGAATGGGGTAGGTGGGCTCCTCGGGGCGGTACTGCACGCCGCGCTGCTCGTAGAGGAAGCGCAGGCGCCGAGCGACCATGTCGCGAGCGGTGGCCGCGCTGACAGTGCGCTCCAGCGTCACGGGGTCCGGGTCGTTCTCGACGCGGTCGACCATGGCCCGCGTGAGGAGCGGGCGCATCTTCTCCCAATAATCGGAGAGGCAGCAGATGACCACGATGGCGTTGGGCACCTTGCCGGCGATGGATGCCAGGGTATTTATCGCCCGGCGGAAGGCATTCTCAGCCTGGGGGCGCTGCTCGAAGTCGCTGATGTCTTCGATCTGGTCGATGCACAGCACGAGCGCGTGTCCCAGCGCGCTCATGACGCGGCCCAATTGCTCGACCATGCGAGCCGGCGCGTCGTCGGAGGTGCGTGGGACCAACTCGCCGATGACCTTCCGGTCCTCGGGGGTGATGTCCTCGCAGCGCAGCCAGTTGAAGATGCGGCGGTTGATGCGCGGGTCCCGGCGCTGGAAGTAGATGAGCGCGCGCAGCAGGTCCACCTCGACGCCGCGGAAGCGCGGGTCGGAGAGGAGATCGTCCGCCACCGCGCGGACGGTGCCGTGGAGTTCGTCGTCCTCCAGGACCTTCTCCTCGGGCTCGATGAGCGGCGCGAAGAGGCTGGTGCACTGAGCCATCAGCAGGTTCGACAGGTACATCATTCCGCTGTCGTCATCCTGCGCCACGTCGTACGGATGATGATCGATGGAGTCGATGAGGTTGGACAGGATGTACCGGTCGTAGTGCGCCGCATCCACCGTCATGGGCATGTAGCCGGTGAAGCCGCGCTTCTGCTCGTGCGCCGCGTTGCGGAAGGCGCGCACCAGGTGCGTCTTGCCGCTGCCGGACTCTCCGAGCAGGAGAAGGATTTTTCCCGTGTCGGGAGCAGGTGACGACGTTGCCCGGTCCAACAGGCGTTTGAAGGCGCGGCGCGCGGCGGGGTTGAGGGTCTCCACGTCGAACGGGTCGGGCTGCCAGAGGTACTGGCCCTGTTGGACGCTGCTGAAGACCTCGCCGCCGTCGGAGAGGAAGACCTCGAGTCGAGGGTCGCGGGACATGGGCGCTCCTGGAAGGACGAATCAGACGACGACGAAATGGAAACTGGCGCCGTAGGAGCGCACCTCGGACTCGGCGACGTCCTTGGGGTCCATGGCCGAGACGAGGTCCGCACGCGTCAGTGACAGATGCTGGGTGCGGTTGGCCTCCAGGAGCGCGGCGTCGAACGCCTCGCGATTGCTCCACTCGGGCTGGAGGGCTCGCCACACGTGGGAGATGAAAACCTTGTCGCGCCCGAAGCGGCCCGTGGGCAGGGCCCGCGCCACCGAGAGCACATGCTCGGCGAAGGACTCCACGAGGACCGAGGGTGGCGGCGCGGCGGGCGCGGGGGCTTGATTGGGCGCGGACCCGGTGTCGCGTGAGGGCACGGTGTTTCGCGTGGGCGCTGGGGTTCGTTGGGGCGTTGCCCCAGCCTCGCGCGTGGACGCGGTGTTTCGCTGGGGCACAGACCGGGTGTCGCTCGCGGCCGCGGTGGACGACTCAGGGAGGAACCACTGCCGCAGCAGCGTCAGGCGAAGAATCTCCGCGTCGGCGCGAGGTGCCCCAGCGGCGCGGGCAGCGAGCTGCTCCACGGCCTTGCGCGGATTCTTCACCTCGGTGTCGAGCATCTTGCCGAGCAGGTGGGCCTGCACGGCACCCAGGGAGAACGGCCGCTCCGTCTCCACACCCAACTGGCGCCAGAGCAGCCTGTCCCGAATCTGCGACAGGGACGGCTCTCCCTCTCCGACCTCGGGATGGTGCCGGGCGAGCACCGCCGCGCGGACGCCATCCGCGTCGTTCAGGCGGGTGAGCGTGGCCTTGGAAGGTGCGACGTCCAGGCTGTTCGCGAGGAGGTAGGTGGCCTTGAGCTTCTTCCAGGTGAGCCCCTTGGGAAGCTGCTCCAGGCGCAGGAACTGGAGGACGCGCTCCATCCCCGCGCTGGTGAGCGTCAGGCCCGCCTTCTTCTTCGCGGCCACGAGCTCATCGCGCAGGAGCTGCTCCAGCACGGCGTCGAGTCGGGCCTTCCACTCGGGGCGCGAGAGGCGGTGCTCCACGAAGGGGCGCAGGGCATTGCCGAGCTCCGTGCGGGTGCCGCTGCGTTGTGGACGCGGCGCGAGCCAGGTGAGTGCGAGTCCCGCCAACCGGTTGTCAGGGCTGTCCATGCGTTGTCCTTTGCGCGGTGGCTTCTCGCCGCCGGGCCTCCATGAGCGATTCGAGGGTCTTCAAGATGTCTTCACAGTGAGGGTGCAGGTCCTCGTAGAGGAAGCGGGCCACCCAGTAGCCGATGCGCTGGAGCGCCAGGTCCTTGCGTCGGTCCCGACGGAACCGCTCGGGGTCGAGGAAGTGGTGTTGGCCGTCGATTTCGACGGCGAGCCGCAGCTCGCGGCTCAGCAGGTCGACCTCCAGCGGGCGCTTGCCCTCGCCGAGCTCCACCTTGGCGTTGAGGGTGAAGACGTCCTTGGTGGCCGGATGGACCTGCAGGATGTCGTGGTAGAAGAAGTGCTCCATCTTGCTGCGGGCGCGGGCCTCGGACTTCTCGCGCTCGGCGACCATGGCCTCCGCGTTCTCCCGGAAGCGCTCCAGCAACGGCGGCGCGACGTGGGGCTCCGGCTGTGAGGCCGGAGCCTTCTTCTTCGAGGATGCACGTCGAGGGGACGCGAGCTCGCCGACGGGCGCTCCCTGCTCGGAGGTGACGGCGACAGGGTCCGGGAGCTCGAGCAACCCTTCCCGCATCATCGCGAGCGCGTGGGAGTCCTTGCGTCCACGGGTGCCTTCGAGCGCATCGGGTGGCAGCACGCAGGCGACGTGAAGCAGCGGTGCCGCGGAGCAGATGGCGGTCGCGGTGCGGAGGCTGCGCGGGTCGGAAGGGGAGAGCGCCAGGTGGAGGGCGGGGGCGCGGCCTTCGGGGATGATGAGCAGCAGCGCGTGGAGGACGCGGAGCGGGTCGTGGGAGATGGCCTCACGGACCTCGTTGGGGAGCGTGCCTGGGGGCGCGGGCTCCGGGGCTTCGAGCAGCTGTCGGCACAGGGCCCACGTCACGGGCTCGGCGTGGGGCGGCTCCAGTCGCTCGAAGAGGACGCGGCGGTCGTGCTGCGTCTTGCCCTCGAAGTGCAGCTCGCGGGAGGAGATGGCGCGCTGGGAGAAGACGACGTAGCTCTCCGCGTCTCGGAAGAGATTGCGCTCACGGGCGAGCTGGGTGGCCCAGGCGGCGACGGTGGAGCGCAGGTCCTCGCTCTGGGCGAAGGCCGCCTTCAAGCCGCTGCGGTGGAGCCATTCCGTCCAGAGCCGGAGCGCGCGCTCCGGGTCGCCCACCAGGGCGCTCAGGGTGGGAATCCCTTCCGCACGGCGCCGGGCATGCCGGTCCAGCGAGTCCAGGAGAGCGGTGTCTGCGGTTGTCACCAAGCCCATGCCCCCACGGGTCCCCGGAGATGGACCCGTCACACCGGGTAGAGCCTGCGCCCTTCATGTCATTCCTTGCAAGCGGCGAGACCCGGTGCATCCAATGTCTCACACCGCCCGCCGGGTCTGTCACGACATCGATGCGAGGAGTGACTCACCCCGTGGTGGTATGGACTGGAGTGACTGTCTTCGTCAGGGGCGCAATCCCTACCGCGGCGCCGGGTCCCCCGCGGGCAGCTCCATCACATCCGGCATCTCCGCCAGCATGTTGGCGTTGGGATAGAGCGTGAGCTGTCCCGCTTGTCGCTCGATGAGCCCCGCGAGCCCGCCGGCCGTCTCCTCGAACGGCGCCCCGTGCGTCTGGAAGGCGAACGCCTCCCACAGCCGCGCCACATGCTCACGCCATGAACCCGGCAGCTTCTGGAACGTCACCCGCGCCTGCTCCGCCAGCGCCGAGGACACCGAGACCTCCCCCCCCGCGAACACCCGACGGCGGAACAACTCCCGCTCCCGGTTCCGCTCCTCGGGCGTCGCCTTCGCCAGCGCGCGGATGCCCGCCGACAGGTCCTTCCACAGCTCCAGCGTCGCCGTGGACGGAATCGTGGTGATGAAGCTGTTCACCATGACATGCATCGCCCCGAAGGACTCCACGTGGTGCCACCAGAAGGGCGGAATCAGCAGCGCCTCCCCGGGCTCCACCACCGCCACGCACGCGTGCTCCATCGCCGTGCGAAACCGGGGGAAGCGCTCCAGGTCCAGGTTCAACAGGTGCACGGGCGTCGTGGGCGCCCCGCCGCCCAGCACGTCCAGCGGCGCGTGGTACAGGTTCTCCAACTGCTCCGGCGGGAACATCGTCACCCGCTTGGTGCCCTCGAACATGCAGATGAAGTTGATGCAGTCGTCGTAGTGCAGGTTCACCACCTGCCCGTCCGAGCCCACCCAGAACTTGCTCTCCACCCCCAGCGGGTCGCTGAACGACAGGAAGTCGAACCGCAGCTTCTCTCGCACGTGGGACTGCTCGAGCATCCCGTTCTGCATGTACACGTACTCGCCCGTGCGCACCGCCGCCTTCAGCCGGTCCGCGAAGTCCGCGAAGCTGCCCTGCTCGGGCATCACCGCCACGCCCCCCTCCGCGTCGCTCACCACCAGCTTGGGCCGGTAGTGCCCGCCCGACTCCGGAGGCAACACGCAGAAGTAATGCTGAGGCCGCTCCCCCAACTGCGCCTCCAGCACCGCGAGCTTCCCGTCCAACGTCCCCTGCGCGCGGAACGCGTCCAGCGCCCCCGAGGCGTCCAGGAGCCCCCGGACGATGACCGGCTCACGGTAGTGCCACTCCCGCAGCTCCTCGAGCGACGGACGCTCCAGCCTGCGGACCGGCCTGGCGGAAAAGGGCAGGGGCTTCATCGGCATGGGGCTCCAACTCGCGGCACGAGGGGGCCCTCACGCTACCACGTCCACGCGGGGGCCCTAGATGAGCCCCCCGGACACGGGCGGCGGCGCCGCTTCACGGTAGATGCGCAGCGTGTCCGCCACGCTGTGCCGGTACTCGAACCCCGTCGCCTCCAGGAAGCGCCGGTTGTCCACCACGATGGGATAGCGCAGGTGGTCCAGCGCCCCCACCGACAGGCGCGGGAAGCCCGCCCGTCCCAACAGGAACGACAGCACCTGCGCCGGCAGCGGCACCGCCGTGCGCCGCGTCTCGCGCACGATGACCGACAGCGGAATCGGCGGAGGCCCGGCCACGTTGAAGATGCCCCGGATCTTCTTCTCCAGCGCCAGCTGCAGCGCCGTCACCACGTCCTCCTCCTGGAGCACGTGGAACAGCGGGTCATAGCCGAGCACCATCGGCACCCGTCGCCCCTTGAGGAACGAGGCCAGCGTCCCCGTGCCCGGCGCGCCCAGCGTGTACGGCAGCCGCAGCACCGCCGTCGTCACCTCGGGCAGGCGCCACAGCGCCGTCGCGGCGTACAGGTCCGCGGCCACCAGGTCCGCCAGCTCCGGGATGGCCTCCAGCGCGCGCGGCGGCTCGTCCTCGGAGTGGTACAGCGGCGAGTCCGGCGCCGCGCCATAGAAGGTGTGCCGCCCGACGAAGAGCAGCTGCTTCACGCCGTGCGTCGCGCAGTGGTCGAACACCGCCTTGGTGCCGTCCAGGTTGATGCGCCCGCGCTCCGCGCCCGGCACCGTGAAGGCCGTGACGGTGGCCATGTGCACCACCGCGTCCGGGCGCCAGCGGCGGAAGACGTCCTCGGCGACGCGCTTTCGCACGTCGCCACGGAACACCTGGATGTCCGCCTCCTGGGCCGTGTCCCACGGACGGATGTCCACCCCCGCCACCTCGTGGCCCGCCCGCTTCAACCGCAGCGCCAGCTTGCGCGCGATTCCTCCGGAGATACCCGGGATGAGCACCCTCATGGCAGCAGCTTTCTGGCCAGCCCGCGGTGCTGTCGCCCCGCCCGGCCGCGCTCGATGAGACCCGCGATGCGCTCCTTCACCTTCGCCACATACCCCTCGATGACGTGGTCCTCCTCGTCCCCGGTGCCCCGGAAGACGAGCGGCTCGCCATAGTGGATCTCCAGCCGCACCGGCAGCGGCACCGGCAGCAGGTACGGCGTCAGCGGCACGTACGGCACCCCCAGCAGCCTGCCCAGCGTGTACGCGTTGAACACCGTCGGGATGGCCGAGCCGCCCCCCAGGAACGCGAACGGGATGATGGGCGAGCGCGTCTGGAGCGCCAGCCGCACGAAGCCCGTGCCGAAGTCCACCAGCGAGTAGCGGTCCGGGAACAGCTTCGCCGTGCCGCGCGCGCCCTCGGGAAAAATCATGAGCAGCCGGTCGTCCTCGAGCAGCCGCCGCGCGTGCTCGGGCAGGCCGGTGAACTGGCCGGTGCGGCTGGCCCACAGCGAGGAGACGGGGAACTTGTGGAGGAATCGCTCCACCATGCCCTGGGCGAGCCGGGGCGGGTCCATCTCCAGCAGGGTGGACGTCAGCACCATGGCGCCGTCCACGGCCACTCCGCCGGAGTGGTTGCCCACGAGCATGCCCCGGCCCCGGGCGGGGATGTGCTCGATGCCGTGGCAGCGCACCCGGAAGTAGTACCGGTAGATGAGCGCGAAGACGCGCAGCGCATCCCTCACGTGCTTCCGGGAGATTCCGTACGGGTCCACGCCGTACTCGTTGAACGGCAACTCCAGCCGGTCAACCCGCGCATCCAATCCGTCGCTCAGGGCCACGGCGGCGGACCGTAGCACCCCCGGACGCGGCCCGCCGCATTCCACGCGCGCGCCGTTGGGCCCAGGCCCGCCTTGGGCCATACTGCCGCCCACTCCCCCCATGACATCCCCAGACGAGCTCGCCATCGAGGTGAAGGGACTGGTCAAGCGCTTCGGCGACGTCACCGCCGTGGACGGCATCGACCTGGACATCCGACGCGGCGAGTGCGTGGGCCTGCTCGGCCCCAACGGCGCCGGCAAGACGACCACCGTCGAGATTCTCGAGGGCCTCCAGGAGCCGACCTCCGGTCATGTACGGCTGCTCGGGCTGGACTGGAGGCGCGACGCGACGAGGCTTCGCCAGCGCATCGGCCTGACGCTCCAGGAGACGAAGCTGGTGGAGCAGCTCACGGTGGAGGAGACGGTGCGGCTGTTCGCGTCCTTCTATCCTCGCCCGCTGCCGCTCGAGGAGCTGATTGGCATGGTGCAGCTGGGCGAGAAGCGGCACGCCCGGGTGGGCAAGCTGTCGGGCGGCCAGCGGCAGCGGCTGGCCCTGGCGCTGGGGCTGGCGGGAGACCCGGACCTGCTCTTCCTGGACGAGCCGACCACGGGCCTGGACCCGCAGTCGCGCCGGGCCCTGTGGGACGTGGTGGCGACGCTCAAGGCCAAGGGGCGCACCGTGGTGTTGACGACGCACTACATGGACGAGGCGGAGGTGCTCTGCGACCGGCTGGTCATCATCGACCGGGGGCGCGTCATCAGCCGGGGCACGCCCGGGGACATCGTCGCGTCGCTGGGGGCCGAGCAGGTCATCGAGCTGGAGGCGGAGCCGTCGCTCGACCTGGAGCGGCTGTCGCCCCTGCCCGCGGTGGTCTGCGCGCAGCGTCACGCGGACCGGCTGTCCCTGCGGGTGAGGGCGCTGCACGAGGCGCTGCCGTGGGTGCTGCGCGAGGTGGAGGCGTCCGGCGCGAAGCTCAAGCACCTGTCCACGCGGCGGCCCACGTTGGATGACGTGTTCATCGGATTGACGGGGCGCTCGCTGCGCGAGGGCAACGAGGAGAAGGCGGCGTGATGGGCTCGCTGGGTGAGCTGGTGTTGATGCGCCTGCGGGTGCTGTGGCGGCAGCCCGAGGTGCTGTTCTGGACGTTCGTCTTCCCCATCGTCACCACGCTGGTGCTGGGGCTGGCCTTCCGCAACGAGTCGCTCGGGCCCGTGCGCGTCGCCATCGCGCAGGGCGAAGGGGCCACCGAGCTCTCCGCCCGGCTCGTGGGCACGCCGGAGCTGGAGGTGGAGACGCTGGAGCTCCTCGAGGCGCGCCGTCAGCTCGCCCGGGGGCGCGTGATGCTGGTGCTGGTGCCCGGCACGCCGGAGCCCGAGGCGCTGGTGGACCCCAGCCAGGCGGAGGGGAGGACGGCGCGACTGCTCGTCATGCAGGCCCTGTCGCGCGCGCCGGATGCGCCTCGGCTGGAGGCGGTGCGGACGACGCCGGTGTCGGAGCCGGGCAATCGCTACATCGACTTCCTCATCCCGGGCCTCCTGGGGATGTCGTTGATGTCCTCCAGCCTGTGGGCGCTGGCGGTGCCGCTGGTGTCCATGCGCGGCGGCAAGCTGCTCAAGCGACTGGCGGGCACGCCGATGTCGCGCACGCACTTCTTCCTGGCCTTCTTGCTGGGGCGCACGGCCTTCGCGGTGCTGGAGGTCGCCTTCTTCTGCGCCTTCGCGCGCTGGCTCTTCGGGGTGCCGATGTTCGGTAGCTACGTCGCGCTGCTGGGCATGGGGCTGATGGGCGCCATGTGCTTCGCCTCGCTGGCGCTGCTGGTGTCCATCCGCGCGCACAACGAGGAAGCGGTGGGCGGGCTGGTCAACCTGGTGTCCATGCCGATGCTGTTCCTGTCCGGCGTCTTCTTCGCGTCGGACAACTTCCCGGGCTGGTTGCAGCCGGTCATCCACGCGCTGCCGCTGACGGCGCTCAATGACTCGCTGCGCGCCATCATGCTGGAGGGGACGTCGTTGATGGCGCTGGGGCCGGCCATGTGGGTGCTCGCGGCCTGGACGGTGCTCCCCCTGGTGGTCGCGCTGCGCTGGTTCCGCTGGGTCTGAAGGAGAGTCCATGTCGAAGCCTCCCGCGTCGCCCGCCTTCGTGCAGCAGCTCAACTTCCTCGGCCGTGACGCGAGCAACGAGTCGGCGGCGCTCCAGGCCGCGTTCTCGCTCGGGCTGTTCGGACAGCTCTCCGCGGGGCCGGGCGCGTGGCCCCTGTCCTTGGACTCGCTGGCCGAGCACCTGGGCGCGAATCGCCGCGGAGTCCGCGCCATCCTCGAGCCGCTGGTGGGCCTGGGCTTCGTGTTGTTCCAGGAGGGCCAGGGGTATCTGCTCGCGGAGGACACGGCCGCGTTCCTCGCGGATGCGTCGTTCCGTGCGCGGCTGCGGGCGGTGCCGGACTGGTGGCACGTGGTGGCGAAGCTGCCCGAGGCGGTGCGCATCGGCGCCGCGGTGGACGGGCGGGATTTGCTGGGGTGGTTCCGCGCCCTGTTCCTGGAGCCGTCGCCTGCCGCGCCCAACGCGCGGGCCGAGGAGTTCTTCGACCGGTACGCGCGCAACTTCGCGCGCACGCAGGCGCTGGTGACCGCCGCGGAGCTGGGGTTGCTCACGCGGCTGGTGGAGACCGCGACGCCTCGCGACGAGCTCGCCGCCGGGTTGAAGGTGCACCCGGAGGGGCTGGGCGTGCTCCTGGGCGTGCTCGCCTCGCTGGGCGTGGCGCGGGAGGAGGCGGGGCGCTGGTCCTTCACGGAGGCGGCGGCGCGGATGCTCGACGCCACGAGCCTGCCGTACTTCCAGCGCGCGCTGCCGGCGACCATGGCGTATTGGGAGGCCTTCGGACATCTGGGCGAGGCCGTGCGCGAGCAGCGCTTCCGCCTGGACCTGAGGGACCCGGAGACGGCGCGCCGCATCTACCAGGAGAACGCCTCGCGCATCTCCGGCATCTTCGGCTCGCACCTCCGGCTGAGCCGCAAGGCGGCGGAGCTGGTGGGGCAGATGCGCTCGCTCTCCGGCGCGCGGGTGCTGGACGTGGGCACGGGCTCGGGCGTGTGGGGCGCGGCCTTCGGGCTCGCGGCGCCCACGACGCACGTGACGTACCTGGACTCGGTGCACGTGCTGGACGCGGTGCGCCCGCACCTGACGAAGCTGAAGCTGGAGGCGCGCTCGCGGCTGTGGGAGGGGGACTGCCTCTCGGTGGACTACGGCGAGGCGGAGTACGACGTCATCCTCCTGCCGCAAATCATCCCCGCGCTGCCGCCCGATGCGCTGCCGGGCTTCTTCGCGAAGCTCGCGCGGGCGCTCAAGCCCGGCGGACTGCTCCTCATCTCCGGCTATCTCTTGACGGACCGCCGCGACGGGCCGCTCGACGCGCTCTACTTCGCGCTGCGGCGCTACGTGTCCAATGAAGGGGACGTGCTGTCCCTGCCGGAGTTCCAGGCGCTGCTCTCGCCGGTGGGCCTCACCGCGGCGCGAGCGTTCGACATGCCCATCCAGCAGGTGGTGGTGGCGCACCGCGGGGATGTCGCCTGGCCCGAAGTCGCCGCCGTGCCGGCCGCCTGAGTCCTCACATCCGGAGTCGAGATGGAACCGCTGCGCTCATTCTTCATGGAGGACTATCTGGAGGGCTCGCGGTTCACCGCGCGCTACAACCTGGGTGAGTCCGGAGGCCGTCCCGTCACCGTGGGCGAGCTGTTGACGGGCTCGGGGGTGAGCCCCGACGAGGCCTCGGCCGTCTTCCTGTCCACGCTGCTGCGTGACAGCCCCAACTGGGGCCGCGCGGACCTGAGGGACCTGGTCGCCGCGATGCACCCGGGCGCCACGCGCGAGAACGTGCTCATCACCACGGGCACCAGCGAGGCGCTGCTGCTGCTGTTCCGGCAGCTGCGTCCGCGCAAGGTGGCGCTGGCGTGGCCCGCGTTCCAGCTCCTCTATGAGCTGCCCATGCAGCAGGGCGCGCAGGTGGTGCAGCTGCCCGTGCGCTGGGACGAGCGAGGCCGGCCGTCCATCGACGCGGGCGACTGGGTGGCGCGGCTGGAGCGCGAGCGCCCCGACGTGGTCATCCTCAACACGCCCCACAATCCGAGCGGCCTCGTGCTGGACGCGGGCCTCTTGGACACCGTGGCGAAGTGGGCGGACGCGAACGGGGCCACGGTGGTGGGCGACGAGCACTACCGCTTCCTGTCCTCCGAGGACGCGGTGCTGGGGGCCACGGTGTATCGGCCGGGCACGCGCTCGTTCGTGACGGGCTCGTTCATCAAGTGCCTGGGCTGTCCGGGGCTGCGCATCGGCTGGTGCGTGGGCGACACGGCGATGCTGGCGCGGATGCAGAACGAGAAGAACTACACGACGCACACGGTGAACCCGGTGACGGAGTGGATTTCGTACGAGGTGCTCAAGGACCTGCACAGCCCCGCGCTGAAGCGGGCGCGCGAGGACTGGCTCCAGAACCGGCGCACCCTGGCTGCGTTCCTGGAGCGCTCGCGGGGCGTGTACGGCACCGCGCCCCAAGGGGGCCTCGTCACCTGCATCGGCGTGAAGGGGGCCCTGGAGCCCGCGGCCTTCACCTCGCGGCTGGAGGCCCTGGCGGCGGAGGGCGTCTTCGTCCTGCCGCTGAGCGCCATGGAGGTGGGAGATCCAAACGGCAGCCACCCGCTGGAACGGGGCCACGGCTTCCGGCTGGGACTGGGCGCCGAGCCCGCCCATTTCGCGGAAGCGCTCGCGGTGATTGAGCGCGCCACCGCGCCGTGAACCCTCTCGGAGTGAATACGCGCGGAGATTTGTCACTCTCCGTCTGGAAATCTCTCGCGGAGACGGGGGCTGCTCTACAGCCCGGGTAGAAATCTCACAATTTTGTAAACAGGCAGAGAATTGCGGGGCGATCAGCAACTCAGCCAGGGGAACCCCGAGAATAGGGCAGGAGCTTTTATGGCCAACTACCGGATCAATCCTCGTGAGCGCCGTACGACCCCCAAGGACTACGTGATTCAGCGTGGCGACACGCTCACGAAGCTGGCGGCTCGGTTCGGCACCACCGTCGACAAGCTGGCGCGCGACAACAACATCGCGAACAAGGACCTCATCTTCACGGGCGCGTCCCTGAAGGTGGGCTACTCCGGCAAGGACACCTTCGAGCCGAGCGGCTCGCGTCAGGGCCTCCGCGGCGGTGGTCGTCCGACGGGCGGCCAGGACGTGGGCGGTCCCACGGGCGTGGGTCCCAGCAGCGCGTCGTCGGGGATGTCCCGGCTGGCGGATGCCGCGCGCCGCGCCGCGATGGGCATGGGCGGCTACAACAGCCAGGGCCTGTGCGCCACGGGCGTCAGCCGCGCCATCCGCGATGCGTACGGCATCGGCGTGTCCGGCAACGGCAACCAGATCGACAACAACCTGCCGCGCGACAAGTTCAAGCAGGTCAACATGTCGCTGGAGGAGGCGCTGAAGATTCCGGGCCTCGTCCTCACGTGGGAGAGCACCTCCACGCGCCTGGGCAGCATCTACGGCCACACCGCCATCACCCTGGGCGACGGCCACTCGTCCGCGAGCGACTTCATCGAGCGCAACACGACGAACAGCGGCCGCACCGGCTTCAAGGTGTTCATGCCCATCGAGTAGCGCCCGGCCCACACCGGCGATGCTCCAGAAAGCCTCGGTCCCTTCAGGGGGCCGGGGCTTTTGCGTTTCGGCGTGACGCCTGGAGCCAGGGGGCCCCGGAGCGGTGAGGCCCTCGGGGCTCGCTGCGCCCTCGGCTTCGCTACCGCAGCAGCGCGGAGAAGGAGTGGTCCCTGGCCGAGTAGTCCGCGTCCTCGAGCAGCAGCTGGTGCACGCGGCCCTGGAACGCGGTGGGGACGGCGGGGAACAGGTGGTGCGTCAGGTGGTACTGGTCATGCCGGGGGAAGAGCACCCGGTTGAGCCAGCCCCACGCGAAGATGTGATTGCGCGAGCGGTGGAACTCATCCGCCGAGCCGATGACCCCCGCGTGGTCCACCGCGTCCGACCAGTAGCGAATCACCTGGTACGGCACCACGTACGGCACCACGTAGAAGAGGGCGAACGCCTTCCAGCCGATGCCCCACTGCGCCAGCGCCGCCAGCCCCGCGATGAAGCCCCACCGCGCGAGCGTCACCATCCACGGGTCCGCGCGGTGGAAGAGCACCGGCTTGAGGAACGCGGGCAGGTGCATCAGCGTCAGCGGCCGCAGCAGATGGTCCTTCACGAACGGCCGGTCGGCTTCCGCGAAGCCGAAGCGGCGGCGGGGCGCGAAGTCCAAATCCTTCTGCGCATCCCCCAGGTGCAGGTGGTGCGTGAAGTGCTCGCGCGTGTACGGCTCCAGCGCCGTCCAGTCGATGATGGCCAGCACATGGCCGAGCGCGCGGTTGCGGCGCTTGCCGCGCACGAACATGCCGTGACAGGCCTCGTGCAGCATGTTGCCCAGCGCGCGGAAGCGGGTGCCGATGAAGAAGGCCACCAGCGGGTAGAGCACCCAGCCCGCCCAGGGATGTATCGCCAGCAGGCTCGCGCACCCGAGCGCCGCGCCCGCGCCGAGACCGATGTGAAACAGCAGATGTCCCACGCCGCCCGGCAGGGAATGCGAGTGATAGCCCAGCGAGGCCACCCGTCGGGCGAACCGTCCACGGAGCTTCGCGGCGATGGACCCGCCCCGCTCGCCCGTCTCGGGTGAGGTCTGGGTGTCAGGGCTGTCGAGCTGCGGCGCTGCGCGCATCAGGACCTTTCAGGGGTCTTGCTCGAACGCGGGGGGAGTCGGAACGGTAGTCGGGGTGCCGCGCCACGAGCAAGCAAGGGGCCGTGAAATCCCTGGCTCTGACGCGGCGCGTGCTCAGTCCGCCAGTCGGGAGGGCAGTTCCACCCCGGGCCGGGCCGCCAGAATCATCTCCTGTGTGGGCAGGGGGATGCACACGGACGAGGACAGCCCCACCGCCTGCAGGAGCTGTCCGTACTCGGAGGCGGACAGCAAATCCCCCTCGTTGGTCATGAACCGCCGCAGACCGAAGTACAGGTGGTCCAGCGGACCGTCGCGCCGCTCGTTCAAGACATACTCGGCGATGAGCAGCACGCCGTCCGGCTTGAGCGCCCGGGCCACGCGCGCGAACAGGCCGGGCAGGCTCTCCGGCCTGAGCACGTTCAAGACCTGGGGAAGGATGATGACGTCGAAGGCCGCCTCGCCGAAGTCGTGGGTGAACAAATCCCCAGGCCAGAAGCGCGCGCGGTCCGCCACCTGGAGCCGCGCCAGGTTCGTCTTCACCTGCTCCAGCACCACGCCCTGGTCGAAGTAGGTGACGTGGGTGGTGGGCGTCGCGCGAGCGAAGGCCGCGCCCCACACGCCCGAGCCCGTGCCGATGTCCAGCACCGCCGCGCCCTCCAGCGGGTGCGCCTTCGAGAGCGTGGTGGCCGCCTTGCGGCTGAGCTGGAAGTGCGACGCGAACACCGCGGTGATCTGATTGGAGTTGTCCGCGTAGAAGCGCCGGCTCACCTCCGGGTCCTTCAGGTCCAGGATGAAGCGCTCCTCGCGCACCGTCTCGTCCAGTCGGCCCAGCGCCTCGGTGTACTGCGCGGACACGCTGAGCGAGCGCACCAGGTACGCCAGCGCCTTGCCGTCGAGGAGCCGCTTCGCCTCCGTGCTCAGCCCGAAGGTCTCGCCCTCGCGCGTCACCAGCCCCAGCGCCTCCAGCACCTCCACCACGACGCGCAGCCCCGTCGTGCTCAGGTACGTGGCCGCGCCCAGCTCCGGCAGCGTGCGCGGCGCGTACGCGAGCAGCTCCAGGAGGCCCAGCCTCCCCGCGGTGATGAGCACCTGCGTGCGCGCGCCGCTCCGGGCGAAGCGGTCGAAGAAGTCCTCCGCGCTCCCGGCGGTTGCCTTGGCGCGCGTGTCCTCCAGGAACATCGCGCGGTAGTGCCCGAGCACGTCCCAGCGCTGGCCCTCGTGCTCCACGGGCTCGCCCCGCTTCACCGCCTCGTCGAGCAGGGACAGGGGCCCCCACCAGGGCAGCTCGGCGCGCAGCCGCTCGAGGAAGGTGGCGTCGCGCAGGAACGTCGCGGCATGACGCGTCAGGGCGAAGCGGCGCGTGTCATCCAGGGAGGCGTAGCCCAGGCAGACGAGCAGCTCGAGCAGGGCGCGCAGCCCGCGGGGCGAGGACTTCGTCGCGGTGGCCAGGGCATCGAGCGAACACGCGGTGGTGGTGCCCTCCACCGGCAGTGCGTCGAAGAGGCCCAGGCGGAGCGAGGCGCGCAGGAGCGCGGACTCGTTCGCGGCGTTGCGTGCCCAGAAGTGGACCGACTGCGCGAGGGAGGGGCTGGGGGTGGCCGACATGCACTCGCAGCTTGGTCCGGTCGTCTCGCGTCGCGCAACCCGGCGGGGCGCATCGCTTGTATCGCCCGGGTGGGTTCTCTATCGTCGGGGGCTCCACGTCCGGTCGAGGACGCCCGCCCGCCCCGCTGGGGCGAGGGTGCAGGGTCCGCATCGCGAGGAGTCTCCATTGACGTTGCTGTCCTTCGCGCTTCAGAGCGTCGTGGCCCGGCCTCGGAGCTGGGTGGTCGCATTGCTGGCGCTCGGCTCCGCGCTGCTGCTCGCGTTGGGGCTCGCGATGGTGGCCGGTATCTCCGAGGGCACCCAGCGCAGCGTCATCGAGAGCGGCGCGGGGCACTTCCTCGTCTACAACTCCCAGTCCGCCGAGAAGGCCGTGGTGGTGACGGGCCCCACGGGCGCGCCGGTGCTGATGCCGCTGCCCGACTACCCGTCACTCGAGACCCGGTTGCGACAGACACCGGGTGTCCAGGACGTCGTGCCGCTCGAGGTGGGCATGGCCGCGACGTTCCGCGGCAACTACCTGGACGACAAGCTCTCCACCGCGCGCGCCGTGGCCCGTCAGCCTCCCTCGCCCGAGCGCGACGCGCGGCTCTCGCGGCTGGCCACCGATTTGGAGCGCACGCTGCGCGACGTGGCGCGCGACGCGGACCGTCAGACGGAGGCCTTCCTCACCGCCGACGAGGCGCGCATGGACCGCGCGGCGCTGGAGGAGACATCGAAGCCCGCGTTCTGGGAGCGCTTCCGCGCCGAGCCCCTGGTGGCGCTCGAGTACCTGGAGAACCACGTCGCCCGGCAGGTGGGCGAGGGCGAGTCCATCGACATCGAGTACCTGGGCAGCGACCTGTCCCAGTTCGCCCGCGCCTTCCCGCGCTTCGAGATGGTGACGGGCACGCTGCCGCCCGAGGGACACCGGGGGCTGCTCCTGGGCCACGGCCTCTACGAGCAGCGCTTCAAGCTGCCGGTGGCGGCGCGGCTGGATGAGCTGAAGCGGGAGCTGGACCGGGGCGCGCTGCTCGCGGAGGACGAGCGCCTGCGCACGCTGGTGGAGCGCGCCTCGGCGGAGCTGCCGGACCTGCTGGCCCGCGTGGACGCGGAGCGCTCCGATGCCGCGCGCGCGGTGCTCCAGCGTGTCCTGGGGTACGCGGGGGAGCCGGAGGCCCTGTGGCGCGAGTTCCTGCAACTGGACGACGGAAACTTCGCCGCCCGTCACCAGGTCTTCTACGCGGAGCTGGCGCCCCTGCTGCCGCTGTACCGCGTGAAGCCCGGGGACACGGTGGTGCTCAAGGGGTTGGACTCGCTCGTCAACGGCGTGCCGCTCAAGGTGTGGGGCACGTATCGCTTCCGGGGACTCGGCGGGGACACCAGCCGCGTCAACACGCTGAGTCTGATGGACCTGGTCAGCGCGCGCTACCTGTCCGGGCGCCTGTCGCCGGACATGGTGGAGGAGGCGAAGCGAGACGCCCAGTCGCTGGGGCTCGACTTCCTGTCGGAGGCGGAGGTGGACCAGCTCAAGCCGGCCACGGTGGTGGAGGTGGAGACGGTGCCCGCGCGCGCGACGGACATCCCCGACTTCCCGCGCGCCCGCGCCTGGCCGGACACCTTCTCCGCGACGGAGCTGCGCGGAGGCAGCGTGCTCCAGGCCGCGGTGGTGGTGGCTCCGGACGCGGACCCCGTTCGGGTGGCCGAGGTCGTGGTGCAAGAGGGCACGAGCGCCTCGGCGCCGCTGGCCACGGTGGACTGGGAGGCCGCGGGCGGCTTCATCAGCGGCGTGGTGGGCATGACGCGGGTGGTGCTGCTGGCCTTCTCGGTGATGCTGTGCCTGTTCGTGGTGCTGGTCTCCGCGGGCACGCTGCTGCTGCTCGCGCAGGAGCGCGTGGGCGAGGTGGGGACGATGCGCGCGGTGGGCATGCAGCGGCGGGACGTGTTCGGCTCGCTCTTGATGGAGGGGCTCCTGCTGGGAGGCCTGGGCGCGGGCGTGGGCATGGCGCTCTCGGCGCTGCTGCTGTTCGGGTCGATGGGAGATGGCATCTCCGTCACCGACGAGGCGCTCCAGTTCTTCATGGGCGGCCCCGTGTTGATGCCCCGGCTGTCGTGGGGACAGGGCCTGGGGGTGTGGCTGGGCGTGGTGGGCGTGGTGGTGGTGGCGTCGCTGGTGCCCGCGTGGCGGGGCAGCGCGGTGCCTCCCGCGGTGGCGATGCGAAAGAGGGAGGACTGAGGCGATGCTCTCCCTTCTGCATCTGGCGCTGCGAAACCTCTTCGCCCACCGGGAGCGGGTGCTCCTGCTGCTGGGCATCACCGCCGCGGCCAGCGGCGTCATCGTCGCCGTGTCGTCGCTGGCGGCCGGGGTGGCCACGGCCCAGCGCGAGGCCGTCACCACGTTCCTCACCGGCGACCTCAACGTGGGCGGCTTCTTCAAGGTCCACCCGGACTCGATTGCGCCGGTGGTGGGTGACGCCGGCAAGGTGCGCGGCGTGCTGGAGCCCCAGGTGCCGCAAGGCTGCTACCTGCGGGAGCGGGGCCGCAGCTTCGCGCTCGCGGGCGCGGGGCGCCGCCGCACGGGCTCCTTCCTGGTGGGCATGGACGTCGCGAGCGAGAAGGACTCCCTGGCCCGCTTCCGCGTGGCGTCCGGCCGGCTGGAGGACCTCGCGCGGCCGCGCACCCTGGCCGTTTCCACCACGCTGGCCGAGCGGCTCCAGGTGAAGACGGGAGACCTGGCCACGCTCTTCGCGCAGCCGGTGGGCGGAGGTCGTCGCAACGCGCTGGACGTGGAGGTGGTGGCCATCACCGAGAAGGCGGGCCTGCTGGGTGAGTCCGCCGGCCTGCTCGTCTCCAACGAGACGCTGCGGGAGCTGGACGGCTTCAAGCCGGGCTCGGCGGGTGTGCTCCAGGTGGTGTGCGGTGACACGCCGGTGGACGTGGACGCGCTGGGCACGTCGCTGCGCGACTCCCTGCGCGGCGCGGGCTTCGACGTGCTGCCCGCCGCGAACCAGTCCTACGCGGAGAAGCAGATGCTGCTTTTGCGCGAGGGCTGGCGGGGCCAGAAGCTGGACGTCAGCACGTGGGAGGACGAGTCCTCGTTCATGTCCTTCGTCACGCTGGGCCTCACGGCGCTGGCGGTGCTGGTGAGCCTGGTGGTGCTGGTGCTGGTGGTGATTGGCCTCTTCGTCGCGCTCAGCGTCGCGGTGCGGGAGCGCACGCGGGAGATTGGCACCCTGCGCGCCATGGGCATGCAGCGCCGGAGCGTGGTGGCCCTCTTCATGACGGAGGGGCTGCTGCTGGGCTTCGTGGGCTCGGCGCTGGGGGTGGTGGTGTCCTCGGTGCTGTGCGTGGCCTTGCGCGGCGCGGTGCCCTTGCACGAAGAGATCGCCAACCTGTTCTTCAGTGGCACCTTGCCCCTGACGCCCAACATGGGGCTGTGCGTCCTCGCCGTGGTG
This sequence comes from Myxococcus sp. AS-1-15, assembly GCF_020037055.1. Taxonomy (NCBI): domain Bacteria; kingdom Pseudomonadati; phylum Myxococcota; class Myxococcia; order Myxococcales; family Myxococcaceae; genus Myxococcus; species Myxococcus sp. AS-1-15. Next base: position 205,143 of record NZ_JAIQDF010000012.1, read on the forward strand.
CTCGTCACCGTGGGCGCGGGGGTTGCCACCTTCATTCCGGCGGCGCGTGCCGCCTCGCTGACACCTCGGTCCGCCATGGAGTCCCTGTGATGCAGACATCCATCCGCCGTCTCGCCGTGATGTTCGCCCTGTCGCTCGCGCCCCTGGCCCCGGCGGCGCAGAAGGAAGAGAAGCCCGCCGAGCCGAAGGCCGCGGAGTCGAAGGCCGCCGTGTCCGCCGAGGAGGTCATCCGGCGGGTGGATGCGCGCATGGCGCTCAAGAGCGACTTCAAGAGCACGGTGCGCCTGCGCGAGAAGCGCAAGGACGGCACCGAGGCGCTGCTGGAGATGCTGGTGTTCCGCCGGGACTCGTCGAAGGACCTGCTCATCTACATCACCAAGCCGCGCAACATGGCGGGTGGCGGCTACCTGCGCATCGGCCGCAACCTGTGGGAGTACGACCCGTCCGTGGGTCACTGGCAGCGGACCACCTCGCGCGGCAACATCGTCAACACCATCTCCTGCGAGGAGGACTTCGACCGCTCGCACCTCTTGGAGACCTACGAGGTGCAGGACGAGGGTGAGGAGACGGCGGCGGGCACGAAGTTCCGCAAGCTGTTCCTCAAGGTGCGCCCGGGCATGGAGGCGTCCTTCCCGCAGCTGCGTGTCTGGGTGGACCCCGACTACAACATCGTCAAGCGCGTGGGCTACGCGCCCTCGGGCCGGACGCTTCGCACCGACGTCATCCGCGGCTACCAGAAGATTCTCGACCCGGCCGCTGACAACCGGCCGGTGTACCTGATGCGCGAGGTGCTCGAGGTGGAGGAGGCCGAGGGCACGCAGCTCACCGTGCGCTACGACGAGGTGGAGCTGGCGCCGCTCAGCCCCAACATCTTCACCAAGACGTGGCTGGAGGGCCGCTTCCGCTAACGCGGCCCCCGCCTCACGCCTTGCCCAGCGCCGCGAGCAGCAGCGCGGCCAGGGTGTCGACCTCGGGCGGGTGGAGCACGGTGGCGTGCTCCCCCTCCATCTCCAGCACCTCCAGGTGCTCGGCGGGCAGGTGGTGCGTCCAGCCCAGGCGCGCGTCACCCACCTGCTCACGCAGCGCGCGGCTGGTGATGAGCGTCGGGCGCACGCGCGTCAGGGGGATGGTCCACGCGCGGGCCTGCGGCGTGAGCACCTCACCCAGCACCCGCCAGATGCGCGCGAAGTCGCTGCCCCGGAAGTGCGGCGCGGCCGTTCCCCGCTCGCGGGCCCGCTTCGCCACGTGCTCCCACTGCTGCTCGCGGGAGAGCGAGGCCAGCTCCTGCTCCATCGCCGCGTCGCGCACGCCGAACTCGCTGGCGAGCACCAGCACGGCGTCCTCATCGGACGACGGCGCGACGGCGCGGATGGCCTCCCACGTGGCGGTGTCCATCATGGCGAGCAGCTCCACCGTCTCGCCCTGGGCCTCCAGCAGCGCGGCCACGCCGAGCGCGGGATAGCCGCCGTACGAGAAGCCCGCGAGCCGGTAGGGCCCATGGGGCTGGATGGCGCGGATGTCGCGCGCGTACGCCTCCACGCGGGCCTCCAGCGTCGCGTGTCCGTGGCCCGTGGCCAACGTCTCCGGGGCCTGGATGCCATGGCAGCGGAAGTGCGGCTCCAGGCGGGGGACCAGGTCGCGGTAGTGGTGCACCTCGCCGTCGCCCGCGTGGAAGAGGAACAGCGGGGGCGTGTCCTCGGGGAGCCGGGGGCTCGACAGGCGCACCGCGCTGGTGCGGCGGGGGCCTTCTCGCAGCAGCGCGAGGATGGCCTCGGAGGACTCGCCCAGCGTGGGGCTCTGGAAGAGCGTGGCCAGGGGCAGCGGCAGGCCCAGCTCCTCCTCCAGTCGCGCGAGCAGTCGCATCGCCAGGATGGAGTCACCGCCCAGCGCGAAGAAGTCGTCGCCAGCCTGGACGCCCGGTCGGCCGAGCACCTCCGTCCACAGGCGCTGGAGCACCATCTCCAGCGTGGTGCGGAAGGGCGTCTCCAGCTTCGCGTCGGACGCGGGCGCGGACGCGGGTTCGGGCGCGACCACGGCGTCCGGGTCCGGCAGCGCCTTGCGGTCCACCTTGCCGTTGGCGTTGATGGGCAGCGCGTCCATCACCACGAACGTCGCCGGCACCATGTAGCCGGGGAGCTGTGAGGCGACGTGCTCGCGGAACGGCTCGGAGCGCGCGACGCCCGGAGCCTGCACGTAGGCGTACAGCGACGTCACGCCGGAGGGAGACACGCGCGCGATGACGACGGCCTCCTGGACCAGCGGGTGGCGGCGCAGGCACGTCTCAATCTCCGACAGCTCGATGCGGAAGCCACGGACCTTCACCTGGTGGTCGGCGCGGCCGAGGAAGCGCAGGCGTCCGTCGGGCAGCAGCCGGGCCAGGTCGCCCGTGTGGTACATGCGCGCGCCGGGCGTGGCGGAGAACGGGTCCGGCAGGAAGCGCTCGGAGGTGAGGTGTGGCGCGCGCAGGTAGCCGCGTGAGAGCGCCGCTCCGCCGATGTACACGCGGCCCGGCAACCCGGGAGGCACCGGCTCCAGGTGTTCGTCCAGCAGGTAGAAGCACACGCGCGGCATGGGCCGGCCGATGGGGAACGTGGCGGCGGTGCCCAGTCCCTCCACCCCGGGGATGTCACAGGTGGCGGACGTAATCGTGCACTCGGTGGGGCCGTAGACGTTGACCCACGGCGCGTGTCCACCGCCCACGCGCACCCAGGCCTCGAAGGTCTCCTTCTTGAGGACATCGCCACCGGGGGCGAGCAGCTTGAGGCGCGCGGGCACACGCTGGCCCAGTGCCTCCATCTGACGAATCCACTCCTCGATGTACGTGGGAGGCAGGCTGATGATCGTGATGCCCGTCTCCTCCAGGTACGGTGTCATCGCGTGCGCGGGCACCAGGCCGCTGCGCATCACCACCGTGCCGCCCACGAGGAGCGGCGGGTACAGGTCCTCGGCGGCGGCGTCGAAGGTGAGCGGCGCGAAGTTGAGCATCCGGTCCCCCTCCACCAGCCCGAAGCGCTTCGCGATGCCCACGTTGTGGTTCACCACCGAGCGGTGCTCCACCATCACGCCCTTGGGCTCGCCCGTGGAGCCGGAGGTGAAGACGATGTACGCCGTCTGCGCGTCGAGGACGCGGCGCGGCCCGGGCTCCAAATCGTCCGAGACGGACGCGGGCATGGGCGGCACCTCCACGTCCTCGACGAGTGACAGGTGCGGCTCCAGCACGTTCGCGTCCACCCACAGCCTGTGCACCTCGGCGCGCACGAGCACGTCGCGCTTGCGTGGCTCGGGCCAGTCCGCGTCCAGCGGGACGTAGGCGCCGCCCGCCTTGAGGATGCCGAGCAACACCGCCATGGCCTGGGTGGACGGCTCCATGACCACGCCCACCCGCTCCTCGGGCTTCAGCCCTCGCTCGAGCAGGCGCGAGGCCAGGAGGTTCGCGCGTGCGTTGAGCTCCGCGTAGCTCCAGGTGACGTCTCCATGCGCGACGGCGGCCGCGTGCGGCGTGCGACGCACCTGGGCCTCGAACAGCGTGTGGATGCACGTGTCCGGCGCGATGTCCTGCGCGGGGCCGGCCAGCGCGGCGAGCACCTCCCTGCGCTGGGTGGGAGACAACATGGACAGCTGGGGCAGCGAGACCTCCGGCGCGCTCAGCGCGGAGGCGGCGAGCTGCTCGAAGGCGCGTGCGAAGCGCTCGCCGGTCTCGGGCGTGAAGAGGGCGCCATCCAGGGCGATGAAGCCGGACAGCGGGCCCTCGTCTCCGAGCGTGACGCTCACCACCACGTCATACGCGGGGATGACGCCGTCGACGTCCAGCTCCGTGACGGACAGTCCGTCCAGGCCGGGCAGCCCGGGGCGCTCCGCCTGGAGCAGCGCCTGCGCGAGTCGGGGCGCGGTGCGGTCTCCATCCGGCTGCACCGTGTCCGCGATGCGCTTGAACGGCACCTCCTGGTGCGTGGTGGCGTGGGCCACGACATCGCGCACGCGGCGCAACAGGCCGCGCAGGCTGGGAGCGCCGGACACCTCCGTGCACAGCGGCAGCACGTTGGCGAAGTAGCCCAGCAGCGACTCCACCTGGGGCGTGGAGCGGCCCGAGAAGGGCGTGGCGACGACGACGTGGGACTGGCCGCTGAGGCGGTGCAGCCACGCCTGCGTCAGCGCCAGCAGGACGCTGAAGGACGACACGCCCTCGCTCCGGGCGAGCGCGCGGATGGTGTCCGAGTGCTCCGCCGAGAGCAACACCGTCACCGCGCGCATGTTGTCGTTGAGCGCGGGCGCGCGGCGCGGGAAGTCGAGCGGCAGGTCCAGCAGCGGCGGTGCATGCGCCAGCGCCTGCTTCCACGACGCGAGGCCCTCCTCGAGCCTGCGCAGCTGCTCGGGCTGTCGCTGCCAGACGGCGTAGTCGGTGTACTGGAGCGCCAGCGGGGGCAGCCGCGCGGGGCGACCCTCCACCGCCGAGTTCCAGGCCGTCGCCAGCTCCTCCGCGAAGGTGGCCAGACCCACGCCGTCGTTCACGGTGTGGCTGAAGGCCAGGACGAGCGCATGGCGTGAGCCGCGCTCATCCAGCTTCAACAACTCGAAGCGATACAGCGGGCCCTGCGCGAGGTCGAAGTGCTCCCGGTCCAGCCGCACCACGGCGTCGCGAGCGACCTCGAGCGCGTGCGTCGCGGACAGGCGGGACAGGTCCACGCGCGTGAGGACCGAGGCGCGTGGAGGATGGACGCGGACACGGAGCGCCTCACCCTGCTGGAAGAACGTGGTGCGCAGCGTCTCGTTGCGCTCGACCACGGCGGCCAGGGCCTCCTCCAACCGGTCCGCGTCCAGCGCGCCTTCGAGCAGCAGGCCGAGCGTGAGGACATACGGCGGCGCCTGGGGAAGCTGCAGCGCATACCAGAGCCGCTCCTGGACCAGGGACGGGGGTAGCACCTCCGGGCGGGCGACGACGGTGGGGACCTCGAGCACCGCGCGAGGCGCCGCGTCGATGAACGCCGCCACCGAGGCGATGGTGGGGTTCGCGAAGAACACCGCCAGGGGCAGCTCGACGCCGAAGGCCTGACGCAGCCGCGCCACGAGCCGGGTGGCCGAGAGGGAGTGGCCGCCGTGCTCGAAGAAGTTCGCCTGGCGGGAGAGCTGCGCCAGTCCCAGCGCGGCCTGGAACAGGGTGGCCACCCGCTCTTCCGTGGTGCCGCGGGGCGCGTCGTCACCGAGCGAGGGCAGCTCCTGTCGAGGCAGCTCCTGGAGCTCCAACGCCTTGCGGTCCACCTTGCGCGACGACGTGAGCGGCAGCGCGTCGAGGAGCACGAAGGCCGAGGGGACCAGGTGCTCGGGGAGGCGCTGACGCAGCCACGCGCGCACCGCGTCGACGACGAGGGCCTCGGGATGCGTGGGGACCAGGAACGCCACCAGTCGCGTGCCTGTGTCCACGTCGTCGCGAGGCACCACGGCGACTTCGCGCACGTCCTCGTGGCGGGTGAGCACGGCCTCGATTTCACCGGGCTCCACGCGGATGCCACGCACCTTGAGCTGCGTGTCCAGGCGACCCAGGTACTCGAGCTGCCCGTCCGCGAGCCAGCGCACCCGGTCTCCGGTGCGGTAGAGCCGCTCGCCCGGCGTGGTCGCCAGGGGATGAGGGATGAAGCGCTCCGCCGTCAGCTCCGGGTGCTCCAGATAGCCCCGTGCGAGGCCGGTGCCGCCGACGTACAGCTCACCGGGCACGCCGATGGGATTCGGCTCCAGGCGCTCATCGAGCACGTAGAGGCGGGTGTTGGGCCAGGGCGTTCCCACCGTGACGCGGGACACATCCGTGGACCCCCCGCCCGACGGACGTCCGAGTCCCGGGAAGGGTGTGACGGTGGCGGCCACCGTGACCTCGGTGGGGCCGTAGGAGTTGAGCAGCGCGCGGCCCGGGGCCCAGCGGCGGACCAGCTCGGCTGACAGGGGCTCACCGCCGGAGACGATGACCTGGAGCGACTCCAGTCCCTCGGGCTCGAGCAGGGCGAGGACCGTCGGCGTGAGCGCGCAGTCGGTGATGCGCTGCTCGCGAAGCAGCGTGCGCAGCGGCAGGTCGGGCAGCAGCCGCTCCTTGGACGCCATCACCAGCGTGGCGCCGGAGAGCAGCGTGGAGAAGATCTCCCAGACCGAGCCATCGAAGGTCGCCGAGGCGAACTGGAGGACCCGCCGGCCCGGCTGGAGCCCGTGCGCCTCCAGCGCCGCGAGGGCCGTGTTGCACAGGCCCTGGTGCGTCAGCAGCACGCCCTTGGGCTGGCCCGTGGAGCCCGAGGTGAAGATGACGTACGCGAGCTGCGCGCCTTGCGCGGACTCGGGCAGCTCCTCCACCGGCTTGCGTGAAATCTCCGCGGCGTCGGTGTCGACGTACGCGGACATGATGGCGACGGACGAGAACAGGTCTCCCAGGCCCTCCCGCGTCACGAGGACCCGCGCGCCGGCGTCGATGAGGAGCTGGGCGAGTCGCTCCGGAGGATGCGCGGGGTCCAGCGGCACGTAGGCCCCGCCGGCCTTCAGCACGGCGAGCATGGACACGACGAGCTCGGGGCCGCGCTCCAGGCAGAGGGCGACGCGCTCCTCGGGCCCCGCGCCGAGCTCCCGCAGGAAGTGCGCGAGCTGATTGGAGCGGGTGTGCAGCTCCCGGTAGGTGAGCGTCTGTCCCCCGAAGGACAGGGCCTCCGTGTCGGGCGTGCGAGCGACCTGCGCGGCGAAGCGGGAGACGACGGTGTCGCAGGCGTCGCGGGCGCGTGCGGAGGCGTTGAAGTCGACGAGCACCTGTCGATGCTCCGCCTCCGTGAGCAGGGACAGCCGGCGCACGGGCGTCGTGGGCGCGAGCAGCGCGGATTCGAGCAGGCGCACGTAGTGCGAGACCATCCGCTCCGCGCTCGCGGCCTCGAACAGCGCGGTGGGGTACTCGAGGTAGAAGCCGAACCGGTCTCCGTCCTCCTCGGCGGTGAGCATCACGTCATAGAGGCTGGCGGCCGAGCCGAGCTGCACCGGGCGCGCCTCCAGGCCGGGGAACCCATCCGACAGCGTGCGCGGGCTGGGGCTCAGCTCGAACATCGCCTGCACGAGCGGCGCGTGGGAGAGGCTGCGCTCCACCTGGAGTGCCTCGACCACCCGCTCGAAGGGGACCTCCTGATGCGCGAACGCCTCCAGCGCCGTGGTCCGTGCCTGACCCAGGAGTGAAGCGAAGGAGGCCTCGGGGTCGACCTGCGTGCGCAGCGCGACGGTGTTGATGAACAGGCCGACCAGGGGCTCCAGGGACGGATGGACCCGCCCCGACACCGGCGTGCCGATGCTCAGGTCCGACTGTCCCGTGTAGCGATGGAGCAGCGCGGTGAATGCCGCGTACAGCGCGATGAAGGGCGTGACCTGGTGTTCGCGGCACAGCTCCCGCAGCGCTTCGACCAGGTGCACCGGCAGCGGGTGGTGCCGTGTGAAGGCGCCCGCGTGTCCGCGCCCCGGATGCCGGGGGACGTCCGTGGGCAGCTCCAGCACGGTGGGCGCGCCGTCCAGCTTGCGCCGCCAGTACTCGAGGTGGGCATCCTGTCGAGCGAGTACGGCCGGCGTGCGCTGCCAGGCGGCGACGTCCGCGAAGTCGAGCGTCAGGGGCGGCGCCGTCGGCGAGCGGTTCTCGCGGCAGGCCGCATACGCTTCCGCCAGCTCGCGCAGGAGGAGGTCCATCGACAGGCCATCCACCACGATGTGGTGGAACACGAGCAGCAGGACATGGTGCTGGGGCGCGAGGAGGAACAGGTGGAAGCGGTAGAGCGGCCCCGTGTCCAGGCGGAAGGGACGCTCAGACTCCTCCGTCAGCCGCCGCATCAGGACGTCGCGAATCGCGGCCTCGGCTGACAGGTCCTCGCGGTCGAGCACGCGCATCGGCACGGGCTCGAGCCCCAGCCGCGGGCCCCCTTCGGCGGGCGTGAAGATGGCGCGCAGCGCGGTGTGTCGCTCCAGCAGGAACAACAACGCGGACTCCAGCGCCTCGACGTCCAACGGTCCGCGCAGCTCCGTGGCCTCCGGAATGGCGAGCGACGCGGAGTCAGGCTGGAGCTGCTGGAGGAACCACATGCGCTCCTGCGAGAACGACGGCACGGTGGGCGCGTCACCGGGCCGGGGCACGGGCTCGGGGAGCGGGAGGGCCTGTCCCGGCGCCAGCTCGGTCAGGGCTCGCGCGATGCCCGCCACCGTGGGCGCGAGGAAGAGGGTCTTGAGAGGCAGCTCCTGCCCCAGCGCCCGGCGGATGCGCGACACCAGCCGCGTGGCGCTCAGCGAGTGGCCACCCAGCGCGAAGAAGTCCGCGTCGCGGGAGACGCTCTCCAGTCCGAGGACCTGGCGGAAGAAGCTCGCGAGCAGCTGCTCCAGCGGTCCGCGCGGCGGCGCATCGCCAGCGCCTCGCGTGACCTCCGGCTCCGGCAGGGGGAGCGAAGTGAGGGCTCGGCGGTCCGTCTTCCCGGAGGGCGTGAGCGGCAGCGCGTCGAGCACGACGACGGCCGAGGGGACCATGGCCTCGGGGAGCACGGGCTTGAGCGCCGCGCGTGACGCCTCGGCCTCCTCCGCGCGCCCCTCTCGCGGGACGACGTAGGCGATGAGGCGCGTATCACTCCGTGGGCTCGTTCGAGCCACGACGACCGCGTCGCGCACGGCGGGCAGTCGCCTCAGCGCGACCTCAATCTCCTCCAGCTCGATGCGCTGTCCGCGCACCTTCACCTGGAAGTCGGTGCGGCCCAGGTACTCCAGCGTGCCGTCGCCACGCCAGCGTGCGAGGTCTCCGGTGCGGTAGAGGCTCGCGCCGGGCGTGTCGCTGAAGGCGTCCGGGAGGAAGCGCTCGGCGGTGAGCTCGGGGCGACGCCAGTACCCGCGCCCGACCTGGAGGCCGCCGATGAAGAGCTCCCCCTGCACGCCCACCGGGACGGGGTGCCCCGCGGTGTCGAGGACGAGCAGGTGCGTGTTCGCCACCGGGCGACCGATGGGCACACTCGTGCGCGGGTCGCCCCGAGGGCAGCGCCAGTGGGTCACGTCCACCGCGGCCTCGGTGGGGCCATAGAGGTTGTGGAGCTCCGTCGTGGGCAGTCGCTCGTGGGCTCGCTGGACGAGGTCGGCGGAGAGCGCCTCGCCGCTGCACACGAGCGCGCGCAGGTCCGCGAAGGACTCCTGCCAGGGCTCCTCGAGGAAGGCCGCGAGCATGGAGGGGACGAAGTGGGTGACGGTGATGTGCTCGTCGGCCAGGACTCGCGCGAGGTAGGCGGGCTCGCGGTGCCCGCCCGGCCGTGCCAGCACCAACCGCGCGCCCACGGTGAGCGGCCAGAACAGCTCCCACACCGAGACGTCGAAGCTGGTCGGCGTCTTCTGGAGCACGCTGTCACCCGCGACCAGCGGGTGGACCTGGCGCATCCACGTCAGTCGATTGACGACCGCGCGGTGCGCGTTCATCGCGCCCTTGGGGCGCCCCGTGCTCCCGGAGGTGAAGATGACGTACGCGAGCGAGTCGGGGTGCGGCCTGCCCGAGACGCGGGTGCTCGGCAGGCTCGCGAGCCGCGTGGCCTCCGCGTCGAGGAGGACCGTGTGGCCCGGGTGCGAAGGCAGGTGGCTCGCGAGCTCCTGGCGCGTGAGGACGACGGCGGCCCCTGCGTCCTCGAGCATCCCGGCCAGTCGCTCGCGAGGCAGCTCCGGGTCCAGCGGCAGGTAGGCCGCGCCGGCCTTGAGGATGCCCACCAGCGCGATGACGAGCTCCAGGGAGCGCTCCAGGAACACGCCCACGAGGACCTCGGGCCCCGCCCCGAGGGACTGGAGATGCCGTGCGAGCTGATTGGCCCGGGCCTCCAACTCTCCGTAGGTGAGGTGGTGTCCCTCGAAGGTGAGCGCACGGAGCCCGGGCGTGCGCTCCGCCTGGGCCTCGATGAGCGAGACGAGCGTCGTGTCCGCGTCGTACTCCCGCCCGGTGTCGTTGAAGTCGCGGAGCACCTGGCGGCGCGCGTCGACATCGAGGAGGGACAGGTGCGCGACCTGCCGACTCGGGGTGCGCAGTGCGTCCTCGAGCAGGTGGACGTAGTGGGACAGCAGGCGCTCGATGGTGGGCGCCTCGAAGAGGTCGGTGCTGTACTGGAAGGACAGCTCGTGGCCCTGGGGATTCTCGGTGACGGTGAGGGCCAGCTCGGTCTGGGTGTTCAGGCCGTCGACGACGAGGGGCCGGGCCTGGAGGCCGGGGAAGGTCCCGGCGAGCGTGTTCTCCGCGCGCTCCCAGAAGAGGCCCACCTGGAACAAGGGTGCGTGAGCGAGGCTGCGCTCGACCTGGAGGGCCTCGACGACCCGCTCGAAGGGGGCATCCTGATGCGTGAAGGCCTCGAGCGCCGTGGTCCGTGTGCTCGCGAGCAGCTCGGCGAAGGTGGTCCCCGGGTCGAAGCGGGTGCGGAGGACGACCGTGTTGGTGAAGAGGCCGACGATGGACTCCATCGCGGGGTGCGGACGTCCGGAGACGGGCGTGCCCACGGACACGTCGTCCTGCCCGGAGTGTCGATGCAGCAGCGCCGCGAGCGCCGCGCTCAGCACCATGAAGGGTGTGACGTGGTGTTCCCGGCAGATCTGGGTGAGTGCCTGTTCCAGCGCGGGAGACAGTCGATGGAAGCGGCTCAGCGCGCCCGCGTCACCGAGGACGGAGGGACGCGGCTTGTCAGTGGGCAGGGCGAGGAACGCGGGAGCGCCGGCGAGCTGGCGCTTCCAGTACTCGACGTGGTGGTCCTCACGGGCCCGGACGGGAGCGGAGCGTTGCCACGCGGCGACGTCGGCGTAGGTGAGCGAAGGCGTCGGCAGGGAGGGCGTCTGGTGCTGGCTCAGGGACGCGTAGGCCAGGGACAGCTCGCTCAACAGCAGGTCGATGCTCAGGCCATCGACCACCACGTGGTGCAGCACGAGCAGGAGGACATGGTGCTCGGGGGCGAGGCGGAACAGGTGGAAGCGGTAGAGCGGCCCCTGCTCCAGTGACAGGACGCGAGTGCTCTCCTCGCGCAGCCGGAGGTGCAGCGCGGGACTGTCAGCGTTGGTCGCGGAGAGCTCCTCGACGTGGAGCACCTCCACGGGAAGCGGGTTGTGTCGTGGAACCGGCCGCCCGTCCTCCGCGATGAAGGTCGTTCTCAGGACCGGGTGACGATCGAGCAGCAACCGCAGCGCGCCATCGAGCGCCGGGATGTCCAGTGCGCCGCGAAGCTCCACGGCCTCGGGGATGTTGTAGGCGCGCAGCTCGGGTTGGAGCTGGTGGAGGAACCAGAGGCGCTCCTGCGCGAAGGAGGGCTGAGGAGGCAGTGCGGAAGGCGCGGGAGAAGGGAGCGGGAGCGCGTCGTGGTGCAGGGAGAGGAGGAGAGCGAGTCCTGCGACGGAGGGGGAGGAGAAGAGGGCGGCGAGAGGAAGCTCGACGCCGAAGGCGAGGCGAATGCGGGAGACGAGGCGGGTGGCGGAGAGAGAGTGGCCGCCGAGGGAGAAGAAGTCCGCGTCGCGAGGGACGTGAGAGAGGGAGAGGACGTCAGCGAAGAGTTGGGCGAGGAGCGCCTCGGCCTGTCCACGAGGAGAAGCGTCGGAGGAGGGGACTTCCGCGGCGGAGATGTCGAAGGAGGAGAGGGCCGTCCTGTCGACCTTGCCGCTGGTGGTGAAGGGGAGAGAGGGGAGGGAGAGGAAGCGAGAGGGGACGAGGGCTTCAGGGAGAGAGGAAGCGAGTGCGTCCCGAAGCGCGGAGAGAGGAGGCGCACCGTCGTCGAGGACGAGGAAGGCGACGAGGAAGGTGTCGCGAGAGGGGCGGAAGGGGAGGACGGCGGCCTGGCGGACGCCTGAGAGGCGAAGCAGAGCGGCTTCGATTTCTTCGACTTCGACGCGGACGCCGCGGAGTTTGAGCTGGAAGTCGGAGCGGCCGAGGAAGGAGAGGGAGCCGTCGTCATTCCAGCGGGCCCTGTCGCCGGTGTCGTAGAGGCGAGCGCCGGGAGAGGTGCTGAAGGAGTCAGGGATGAAGCGCTCTGCGGTGAGGTGGGGGAGTGAGTGGTAGCCGCGAGCCAGGCAGATGCCGCCGATGAAGAGGTTGCCGGGGACGCCTGGGGGGAGGGGCTGGAGAGAGTCGTCGAGGACGTAGAGGCGGCAGCGGGGAAGAGGGCTGCCGAGACGGACGGGCCGGTGAGGGAGGGAGATTTCAGCGGCGACGTTGATGCTGGCTTCAGTGGGCCCGTAGGTGTTGACGAGGCGGGTGGAAGTCAGCGCGAGGGATTGGACGAGAGAGTCTGGGAGGACTTCGCCGCCGGTGACGAGGACGGAGAGGGAGCGGAAGGCGTCGAGGGCACCGGGCTCCTCGAGGGCGGTGGCGAGGGAGGAGGGGGTGATGACGACATGGGAGACGGAGTGGCGGCGGATGTCGTTGGCGAGGCCAAGAGGGCCGACGTCGCGGAGGATGACGCGAGCGCCGCGGGAGAGGCTGAAGAGGATTTCCTCCTGGTGGATGTCGAAGGAGAGGCTGCCGGAGGCGGCCCAGGTGTGGCCCGTGGAGGTGGAGTAGAGGGCGTCGAAGGCGTCGAAGCAGTGGACGACATTCTGCTGGGTGGAGAGGACGCCCTTGGGAGTGCCGGTGGAGCCGGAGGTGTAGAGGACGTAGGCGAGGTTGTCGGGCAGGGCGCGCAGAGGCTCCGCCAGCGCCGCGTCAGCACGCTGCGCATCTCCTGGCTGCACCAGCACCGCGTCGAGCGTCACGCCCTCGAAGAGAGCAGGCGAAGAGACGACGAGGCATGCACGGGACTGCTGAAGCAGTTGTGCGCGCCGAGCCGGCGGGTGCGAAGGCTCCAGAGGGAGGCACGCGGCGCCGGAAAGATGGACGGCGAGGAGGGAGACGACAGCCTCGGACGAGCGCTCGACACAGACACCGACGACAGCTTCCGGACGCGCACCAAGAGCCGCGAGATGCGCGGCGAGACGCGAAGCGCGAGAGTGGAGCTGGGAGAAGGTGAGGGTGGCGTCGGGAGCGACGAGAGCAACGGCGTCAGGCGTCCTCGCGAAGGAGGCAAGCAGCAGGGACGCGACGGTGCCGTCGGAGTCGAAGGGACGGTGAGAATCGTTGAAGTCGAAGAGGACGCGCTGGCGCTCTTCGACGGAGAGCAGCGAGAGGCTGGAGAGGGGCGCCTGGGGCGAGGCGAGGACCTGTTCGAGGAGGATGACGAAGTGGGAGAGCATGCGCTCGACGGAGGCGTGCTCGAAGAGGTCGGTGCGGAACTGGAAGAAGAGCTGGAGGGAGGAGTCGGGCAGCTCGGTGGCGGTGAGGGCGAGGTCGAGCTGGCTGGTGCCATTGTCGACGAAGACGTGCTGAGAGGAGAGGCCGGAGAAGGAGAGGGGCGAGTCGACGCGGCGCAGGTCGAACATCACCTGGAAGAGGGGCGCGTGACTGAGGCTGCGCTCGACGTGGAGCGCATCGACGACCCGCTCGAACGGCGCATCCTGGTGGCTGAAGGCGTCGAGCGAAGTGCTCCGGACCTGCGCCAGCAGCGAGGCGAAGGTCATCCCTGCTGGAAGCTGCGTGCGAAGGACCAGCGTGTTGAGGAAGAGGCCGACGATGTCCTCGGTGGCGGCGTGCGTGCGGCCGGAGACGGGAGTGCCGACGCACAGCTCGCGCTCACCCGAGTAACGGTGAAGCAAGGTGGCGAACACGGCATAGAGCGCCATGAACGGCGTCACCTGATGCTGTCGGCAGAGCGCCTCCAGCCGGAGGCGGACTTCACGAGGCAGGTCCTGGTGACGCGAGAAGGCGCCTCGATCCGTGAGGACCGGCGGACGCGGCTTGTCGGTGGGGAACGCGAGCAGCGCGGGGGCATCGGCGAGCTGCCGCTTCCAGTAGTCGAGGTGGACATCCTCACGCGCGCGGAACTCGGGGGTCCGCTGCCACGCGGAGATATCCGAGTAGGTGAGGGGCGGCGTGGGGAGCAGCGGCGCTCGTTGCCGGCTCAGCTCTGAGTACGACTGCGCCAACTCGCTCAGGAGCCGGTCCATGGACAGGCCATCCACGACGATGTGGTGGATGACCATCAGCAGGACATGGCGATCGACCGCGACCCTGAACAAACGGAAGCGATACAGGGGCCCCTTCTCCAGTGAGAACGGGCGCGAGCTCTCCTCCTCCAGACGTTGCTGGAGCAGTGCGCGCAGTGCCTCCTCGCCACGGACGCGAGGCCGGAGGTCCTCCACGTCGAGCAATTGCTCGGGGACGGGCTGGAACGCCAACCGAGGCATCCCCTCCGACGAACCGAAGACCGCGCGCAACGATGAGTGCCGCTCCGGCAGCAGTCGCAGCGCGGCCTCCAGGGCGGCTGTATCCAGGACTCCCGTCAGCTCGATCGCCTCCGGAATCACATACGCGGCGGAGTCAGGCAGGAGTTGATGGAGGAACCAGAGGCGCTCCTGCGCGAAGGAGGGCTGAGGAGGAAGAGAGGAGGGAGCAGGAGCGGGGAGCGGGAGCGCGTCGTGGTGCTGGGAGAGGAGGAGAGCGAGTCCTGCGACGGAGGGGGAGGAGAAGAGGGCGGCGAGAGGAAGCTCGACGCCGAAGGCGAGGCGAATGCGGGAGACGAGGCGGGTGGCGGAGAGAGAGTGGCCGCCGAGGGAGAAGAAGTCCGCGTCGCGAGGGACGTGAGAGAGGGAGAGGACGTCAGCGAAGAGTTGGGCGAGGAGCGCCTCGGCCTGTCCACGAGGAGAAGCGTCGGAGGAGGGGACTTCCGCGGCGGAGATGTCGAAGGAGGAGAGGGCCGTCCTGTCGACCTTGCCGCTGGTGGTGAAGGGGAGAGAGGGGAGGGAGAGGAAGCGAGAGGGGACGAGGGCTTCAGGGAGAGAGGAAGCGAGTGCGTCCCGAAGCGCGGAGAGAGGAGGCGCACCGTCGTCGAGGACGAGGAAGGCGACGAGGAAGGTGTCGCGAGAGGGGCGGAAGGGGAGGACGGCGGCCTGGCGGACGCCTGAGAGGCGAAGCAGAGCGGCTTCGATTTCTTCGACTTCGACGCGGACGCCGCGGAGTTTGAGCTGGAAGTCGGAGCGGCCGAGGAAGGAGAGGGAGCCGTCGTCATTCCAGCGGGCCCTGTCGCCGGTGTCGTAGAGGCGAGCGCCGGGAGAGGTGCTGAAGGAGTCAGGGATGAAGCGCTCTGCGGTGAGGTGGGGGAGTGAGTGGTAGCCGCGAGCCAGGCAGATGCCGCCGATGAAGAGGTTGCCGGGGACGCCTGGGGGGAGGGGCTGGAGAGAGTCGTCGAGGACGTAGAGGCGGCAGCGGGGAAGAGGGCTGCCGAGACGGACGGGCCGGTGAGGGAGGGAGATTTCAGCGGCGACGTTGATGCTGGCTTCAGTGGGCCCGTAGGTGTTGACGAGGCGGGTGGAAGTCAGCGCGAGGGATTGGACGAGAGAGTCTGGGAGGACTTCGCCGCCGGTGACGAGGACGGAGAGGGAGCGGAAGGCGTCGAGGGCACCGGGCTCCTCGAGGGCGGTGGCGAGGGAGGAGGGGGTGATGACGACATGGGAGACGGAGTGGCGGCGGATGTCGTTGGCGAGGCCAAGAGGGCCGACGTCGCGGAGGATGACGCGAGCGCCGCGGGAGAGGCTGAAGAGGATTTCCTCCTGGTGGATGTCGAAGGAGAGGCTGCCGGAGGCGGCCCAGGTGTGGCCCGTGGAGGTGGAGTAGAGGGCGTCGAAGGCGTCGAAGCAGTGGACGACATTCTGCTGGGTGGAGAGGACGCCCTTGGGAGTGCCGGTGGAGCCGGAGGTGTAGAGGACGTAGGCGAGGTTGTCGGGCAGGGCGCGCAGAGGCTCCGCCAGCGCCGCGTCAGCACGCTGCGCATCTCCTGGCTGCACCAGCACCGCGTCGAGCGTCACGCCCTCGAAGAGAGCAGGCGAAGAGACGACGAGGCATGCACGGGACTGCTGAAGCAGTTGTGCGCGCCGAGCCGGCGGGTGCGAAGGCTCCAGAGGGAGGCACGCGGCGCCGGAAAGATGGACGGCGAGGAGGGAGACGACAGCCTCGGACGAGCGCTCGACACAGACACCGACGACAGCTTCCGGACGCGCACCAAGAGCCGCGAGATGCGCGGCGAGACGCGAAGCGCGAGAGTGGAGCTGGGAGAAGGTGAGGGTGGCGTCGGGAGCGACGAGAGCAACGGCGTCAGGCGTCCTCGCGAAGGAGGCAAGCAGCAGGGACGCGACGGTGCCGTCGGAGTCGAAGGGACGGTGAGAATCGTTGAAGTCGAAGAGGACGCGCTGGCGCTCTTCGACGGAGAGCAGCGAGAGGCTGGAGAGGGGCGCCTGGGGCGAGGCGAGGACCTGTTCGAGGAGGATGACGAAGTGGGAGAGCATGCGCTCGACGGAGGCGTGCTCGAAGAGGTCGGTGCGGAACTGGAAGAAGAGCTGGAGGGAGGAGTCGGGCAGCTCGGTGGCGGTGAGGGCGAGGTCGAGCTGGCTGGTGCCATTGTCGACGAAGACGTGCTGAGAGGAGAGGCCGGAGAAGGAGAGGGGCGAGTCGACGCGGCGCAGGTCGAACATCACCTGGAAGAGGGGCGCGTGACTGAGGCTGCGCTCGACGTGGAGCGCATCGACGACCCGCTCGAACGGCGCATCCTGGTGACTGAAGGCCTCCAGCGCGGTCGCCCACACGTGCGCCAGCAACATGGAGAACGGCGCGGAAGGCAGCAGATGTGTCCGCAGGACGAGCGTGTTGATGAACAGCCCGACGATGTCCTCGGAGGCCGCGTGCGTGCGTCCGGAGACCGGCGTGCCGATGCACAGCTCGCGCTCGCCCGAGTAGCGCTGGAGCAGCGTGGCGAACACGGCGTAGAGCGCCATGAACGGCGTCACCTGGTGCTCTCGGCAGAGCGCCTCCAGCCGCAGCCGGACCTCGCGAGGCAACACGTGGCGACGCGAGTACGCGCCGCGGTCGGACAACACCGGCGGCCGAGGCTTGTCCGTGGGCAGCGCGAGCAGCGACGGCGCGTCGGCGAGCTGTCGCTTCCAGTAGTCGAGGTGGATGTCCTCGCGCGCGCGGACCTCGGGCGTGCGCTGCCAGGCGGACAGGTCCACGTAGTCCAGGGTGGCGGGCGCGGGAGGCGGGACGCGGCCTTCCTGGATCGCGGAGTACGTCGTCGCCAGCTCGTTGAGGAGGATGCCCATCGAGAGGCCATCCACCACCAGGTGATGCAGCACCAGCAGCAGCACCTGGTGCTCGGGGCCGCTCGTGAACAGGTGGAACCGATACAGCGGCCCCTCCTCCACCGAGAGCGGTCGCGAGGCCTCCTCGCGCAGCCTGCGCTGGAGCAACGCCTCCGCCGTCCCGCTCTCATTCGGCGGGCGTGACACGTCCTCCACCGTGAGCAGCGGCTCGCGGACCGGATGGACGCGCAGTCGCGGGCTCCCCTCCACGGGCGTGAAGGTGACGCGGAGCGCGGCGTGCCGCTCCACCAGTCGCCGCAGCGTGTCCTCCAGCGCGGCCCTGTTCAGCGTGCCCCGAAGCTCCAGCGCATCGACGACGAGGTACGCCGCCGAATCCGGCTGGAGCTGCTGGAGGAACCACAGCCGCTCCTGCGCCAGGGAGGTCATGGGCGCGACGTCCGCGGGGAGCGGCGTGGGGCCGGCGAGTGACGCCGAGAGCGACTCGGAGATGGGACCCAGCGCCCGGGCCAGACGAGCCACCGTCGCGTGCGAGAACAGCGTTGTCAGCGGCAGGTCCACACCCACCGCGTGCCGCACGCGCGCCAGCAGTCGCGTGGCGCTCAGCGAGTGCCCGCCCAACTCGAAGAAGTCGCTGTCCCGGCCCACCCGCTCCACGCCCAACACCTGCTGGAACAACCCCGCCAGCAGCACCTCCAGCTCTCCACGCGGCGCGCTGTCCGCGGACGCGCTCGCGGCGTCGACGCGGCCGAGCGACAACGAGCCCAGCGCCTTCCGGTCCACCTTCCCGGAGGACGTCAGCGGAAGCGCGGTGAGCGTCACGAGCGCGGAGGGCACCAGGTGCTCGGGGAGCTGCTGCTTCAACCACGGGCGCAGCACCGCGCTCACCCGGGTCTCATCCTGTCCCTCGGCGGGGACGAGGAAGGCCACCAGGGCCAGCTCGCCCTCCGCGACTTCGCGAGCCACCACCGCGACCTCGCGGACCTCCGGATGGCGCGCGAGGACGGCCTCCACCTCGCCCGGCTCCACGCGCATGCCGCGCAGCTTCACCTGCGAGTCGACGCGGCCCAGGTATTCGAGCTCGCCGTCCACCGTCCACCGCGCCAGGTCTCCCGTGCGGTAGAGCCGCTCACCCGGCGTCGAGCCGAACGGATGCGGCAGGAACCGCTCCGCCGTCAGGTCCGGTCGCCCCAGATAGCCACGGGCCACGCCCACGCCGCCGATGAACAGCTCTCCAGCGACGCCAGGAGGCAGCGGCTCCAGCGCCTCATCGAGCACGTACAGTCGCGTGTTGGGCCACGGCGTGCCCAGGGTGATGGCGCCCGGCACCACCGCGTACGGCGTGATCGCCGCGCAGACCGTGGCCTCCGTCGGTCCATACGCGTTGAGCAGCCGCCGGCCCTGGCCCCAGCGCTCGGCCACCGCGATGGGAAGGGCCTCGCCCGCGGAGATGACGGTGCGCAGGCCCTCCAGCCCGTCTGTCTCCAGCTGCGCGAGCACCGACGGCGTCAACGTCACCGCGGTGACGGCGCTCTCACGCAGCAGCGTCCGCAGGGGGGCGTCCGGGAGCAGCCGCTGTCGGGGCGCGAGCACCAGCGTCGCACCCGCGAGCAGCGTGGCGAACACCTCGCACACGGACGCGTCGAAGCTCATGGACGCGAACTGGAGCACCCGGTCCTCGGGCCGGAACCCATGCGCCCGCACCGCGGCCAGCGCCGTGTTGCGCAGCCCCGCGTGCGCCACCAGCACGCCCTTGGGCCGCCCCGTGGAGCCGGACGTGTAGATGACGTACGCCAGATGGTCCGCCGAGGCGACCGCCTCCAGCCGCTCCACGGAGTGCCGCGCGAACGGCGGCAGCAGGCCGTCCAGCTCCACGGTCAGCTCGCCTCGCAGCGGCAGCTCGTCCAGCATCTGCTGCCGCGCGAGCACCACGGGCGCGCCGCTGTCGGAGAGCACGAAGCCCTGCCGCTCCGCGGGATGCGCCGGGTCCAGCGGAACGAACGCGCCTCCCGCCTTGAGGATGCCCAGCATCCCCACCACCTGCTCCACCGAGCGCTCCGCGCACAGCGCGACGCGCGTCTCCGGCCCCACGCTCAGCGAGCGCAGATAGCGCGCGAGCTGGTTGGCGCGCTCGTCGAGCTGCCGGTACGTCAGCCGGGTGCCCTCGAAGTCGAGCGCCGTCGCGTCCGGCGCGCGGTCCACCTGCTGCTCGAAGCAGGCCACCACCGTGTCGCCGCCCTCCAGGTGCTGCTCGGAGGCATTGAAGGTGACGAGCACCTGGTGCCGCAGCGCCTCGGTGAGGACGGGACGTGGGGCCATCGCGCGCCCGGCCACGGGGGCGGCGTCGGGCGCGGCGGCGGAGTCGACAGGGGGAGCCTTCCGTCCGTGCGGACCGGGGGAGGTCGGGGCGGAATCGTCGTGAGCGGTCATCGTGAAGTCTGTGCTCTCAGAGCCGGAGTCGAACGTTGATGCCGGCGCGGAACAGGCCCATGTCCACCGGCGCGCTGGGGGCGATGCTGGCGTCGGGCTGGAAGCGGAACTCGCCGCCGCGCTCTCCAAAAGGAACTTCCACGTAGGCGGCGACCGTCACGTCGCGCAGCCGGGAGGCATTGATGTCCAGGCGCGCCACGTAGGACGGGTCTCCCACGTTGCCCATCACCGTGAGCGTCGTCGTGGGCTCGTAGATGTTGCGCGCGGTGACGGCCACCTGCGCCATGCCGTAGAAGCGGCCGAAGTAGAGCGGCTGGAAGTCACCCACCGCCTGCACCCACGTCAGCAGCTCGCGGTCGTCGCTGCCCAGCTGGTTGTAGAACCCCTCCAGCCGCACCACCGTCTTGAACGTGTCCGCCACGCGCAGCTCCACCTGCGCGCCGCCGCTGGCCTGCACCTGGAGCCCGTCGAGCGCCCGCACCTGGAAGCCCCCCGCCCGCGAGCGCTCCCACGTGGCCACGTCCGCGCCGTGCACCAGCGCAATCTCGGTGTTGAAGTCCAGCCGCCCCAGGCCAATCGAGTAGTCCACGCCGTAGCGGGGCCGCCGGCCCTCCATGAACGAGCCCGAGACCGCCAGCTCGCTGGTGCCCAGCGCCATCTCCGCGCGCACCGCGCCGCCGTAGCGCACGCGGTCCCCGTCCGCCGTCACCTCGTCCAACAGGTCCGCCGTGCCGATGAGCCACAGGTTGGCCGCCATCTCCTCCCACGGCACGTTGACCTTCACCATGTCCACGCCCGGCCTCAAGTCATAGAGGAACAGCGGGTCCGGGTTGCGTGCGCGCAGGAAGTCGGTGGTGTTCCAGATTTTGGAGCTGCCCCACTTGATGTGCTGCCGCCCCGCGGTGATGAAGACGTGGTCGAACAGGCCGAAGTAGATCCACAGCCGGTCCAGGCTCGTCGCGGGCGTGGAGAGCACCGGGTCCAGCGGGTCGTACGCCATGCGGCCCACCGCGAAGCTGCGCAGCCCGTCGAACGGCTTGAAGTCCAGGTACACGTCCAGGAGCGCCGGGAAGAACGGGTCCACTCCCGTGGCCGACGTGCTCGCGCGCCTGGCCCCGGCCACCTCCGCGCGCTGCAGATAGAAGCCGCCCACCGTGAGCAGCTCGGGCACCTTGAGGAACGCGGAGGGGTGCAGCGGGTCCTCCTCGACGGCGTCCTCCGTCACCGGCTGGGGCCCCGCGGTGGGACCTCCCGCCGCGGAGGCGACGCTCGTGCCCGACGCGGCCACGTCATCCACCACCACCGGCCGCAGCGACGTGTCCACGTCCATGGGCGGCGCGGGGCGCGGGGCCTCCGTCTCGCCCTCGATGGTGGGCACCGCCAGCTCCAGGCTCGCCACGGCGGGCTGCGTGGCGGTGGCGGGCTCCGCGAAGGCCTCCACCGTGTTGCCGTCCGCGGTCTCCGTATCGTCCTCGGACGCGGTGCCGGAGGCGGACACCGTGTCGCCTGCCTCCTCCGGGGCCACGGTGCCGGCGGAGGACAGCTCCGGCGGCGGCTCCACGCTCGCGGTGAGCGCGAGCTTGCCTCGCACGGGCTTCTGATACGTCAGCGCGCGCACGTCGCCACCGGCGAAGAACACCGCGAGGCCCCGCGACGGATAATGGAAATACAGCGAGGTGTCCGCCGTGGCCTTCACCACGTAGCAGGGCTTCTTGCTCCAGCCCGTCTTGGGACACGCGGGGCCGAATTGTTTCTCCACCGCGGCGCGCGTGGGCGCGCGGGTGGGGAAGACATCGATGCGCCGCAGCTTGCGCGTGCGTGTATCGACGGTGAAGCGCGCGCGCTGCGTCCCCGCTGGCGAGGACTGCCCCTGATAGTCGAGCACCAGCGCGCCGTCCTCGCGGCGTCTCGCGTCGGGCTCGCCGAACAGGATGCGCAGCTGCGCCTCGGTCGTGACGCCCGGTCTGGCTTTCTTCCAGGGCTCCGCGTGAGCCGTGCCATGAATCAGACACAACATGGCCACGATGCGCACGACAGAGGGGGCAGGGGGCATGGAGGGCCGCAGTCTAGTGGTGTTGTGACACGCGTGGAAACCCACGGTGGGTTGACATTCCCCCGCTCTTCCTCCGAGCATCCACCTCCCCCTGCGTAGTGGAGGCCACCCACATGGCGTCGGAAGAGGCGGTTCAGTCCCCATCCGAAACAGCGGCGAACGCGGTATCCACTCCGAATCCCTCCGAGGCTCCCGAGGCGGTGTCAGCTGCTCCCGAGAAGCTCGATGAGATAGAGGAGATCGACTTCCTCCTCGAGGAGATTGAAAGCAAGATCGCCCCGCTCGCCCTGGCATGAGCACGGCTGGCGAGGTCCGCTCGTACCGGGACACCTTCGTCCCGTACTGGCATCCGGTGGCGTACGCCCATGAGCTTCGGGAAGGCCCCCTGGCCGCCCGGCTCCTGGAGACGGAGCTGGTCCTCTGGCGCACCGCCTCCGGTGTCGCGGCCACCCAACGCTACTGCGCGCACCGCGGAGCAGACCTCTCCGCCGGGACTGTCACACCCCAGGGACTTCGCTGCGCGTTCCATGGATGGACATACGCCCAGAGCGGCTCGTGTGTCCGCATTCCCTCTCAACCCCAGACGCCCGTCCCCGAGCGGGCCCGGGTGAGCCGCTACCTTGCCGCGGAGCGGCATGGGCTCATCTGGGTCTGTCTTTCGCCCGAGCCCGCGGCGCCGCTGCCCGAGTGGCCGGAGCTGGCCGACAGCGCGACGGTGGCCACGGTGCCGCTGCCCCGCCTGGACTGGGACACGTCCGCCGGGCGCATGGTGGAAATCGTCCTGGACGTGGCTCACCTATCGTTCGTTCATGAGGGCACGTTCGGCAATCCGGAGCAGCCCGAGGTGCCGGCGTATGACGTGGAGAAGCTGCCGGACGGGCTGCGCGCGCAGATTGTCTACCCGGCGCTGGCGCCCGCGGTGGGGAGCGCTCCACCCCGGGTGGACCGCACCACGCTCACGTACGAGGTGACGTTCCCCTTCACCGCGCGGCTCACCTTCAAGCCCACGCTCTTCTATCCGCACACCGTCTACGCGGTGGCCTCGCCCTGGTCGGAGGAGAAGATGCAGTGCTTCTACTTCGCCTCGTACCACCCGAGGATCCGCAACTTCGCGGAGCTGTTCGTGAAGTCGGAGTCGGCCATCCTGGAGCAGGACCGCCGCGTCGCGGAGGGGCAGCGCCCGCGCGCGCACCCGCTGGACTTCTCCGGAGAGGTCCCCGTGAAGGCGGACCGGCTCCCCATCGAATACCGCCGGGCCCTCGCGGCCCTGCGCCTGGGCCGTCCTCCGGACGCGCCCGCATTGGACTAGCCACAGGAGTCGCTCGAACGTGAATGCCGGGGGCCGAAGCTGGGAGAGGTGCGTGTCCGTGGTGGCGCTGCTGGTCGCCGTGAGCGGCTGTCGGGAGAAGGACGCGGCCCCCAAGCCGCCGCCGCCCGCCGTCGTCGAGGCGAAGCCCGCCGCGCCTCCCGCCCCCAAGCCCGTGTCCGCCCAGGCCGCGCTCGTGGAGCGGGGCCGCTACCTGGGCGAGTCGGTGCTCGGCTGCGTGGACTGTCACACGCGGCGCGACACGGGCCGCTTCGGTGGACCCCTGTCGGGTCCCCCGCTCGCCGGCGCGTGCTTCGGCCCGGAGTGGGACCTCCCCGGCACGCTGTGCGCGCCCAACATCACCTCCGACCCGGTGCACGGCGTGGGCAGGTGGACCGACGCCCAGCTGCTGCGCACCCTGCGCGAGGGCTACGGCCAGGGCGACCGCACGCTCTTCCCGATGATGCCGTACATGGAGTGGCGCGCCACCCTGTCCGACGGTGACGCGAAGGCCGTCGTCGCGTGGCTGCGCACCGTGCCCGCCGTGGCCCTCCCCACGCCTCCCTCCCAGCTCGCGCCCGAGGTGCTCGCGGACATCAAGGACCTGGCCGGCCCCCTGCCCGGACCCGTGGCCGAGCCCGCCCAGGACGACGTCTCCCGGGGCCGCTACCTGGCCACCATCGCCCAGTGCGCCTTCTGCCACGCCAGCGCGGACGAGGAGCCCAGGCCCTTCGCCGGAGGCCGCGCCGCCCCCACGCCCCTGGGCGAGGAGCCCGTGCCGTCCCTGCTCCCGGAGGGGCCCATCCTGAAGGACCTGAGCGAGGACGCCTTCGTCGCCCGCTTCACCGCCTTCAAGGACCTGGCCCCCGCCCCCAGCAAGAAGGGCCAGGTCAACAAGCTGTCCATGCCCTGGCGCGCCTTCTCCTCCATGAAGGAGGAGGACCTTCGCGCCGTGTACCGCTTCCTCAAGACCCAGGGCACGGCAACGCAGCGCGCCACGGGCCCATGAATTGGCGCGGCGCTTTCTGAGAAAGTAGGATACACGCCTAGCCCTCCGCTGAACGTCACCGTGCCCTGCGCTGGTGAGCCGCGCTGGACTCGAATCTCATGACCCTGTCCTTCAAGAAGTGCGTCCTGATGCTCCCGGTGCTGGCGGTTGCCTCGGGCTGCAACCTGCTCGACACGTCCGACGTGGAAGGCACGCGTGGCCGTGGTGCGCGAGCGTTCGACCCGTACTCGAGCTCCGCCTCCGGGGCCATCTCGCTGTCCCTGCTCTGGTACAAGGGCTGCGCCATGCTTCCCACGGGTGAGCCCGTGACGAAGGGTGACCTGAACCTGCCGGACTATGGCGCCACCTGCTACAACCTGAACAACGGCTACCCCTCGGAGACGAAGCCCTTCGAGCCGGTGGAGCCCTTCGCCCGGATGATCGTCACGCCGGGGGAGCTGTACTTCCTGCGCGAGTTCTCCGCGATGGACGTGGAGCTGGCGCGCTTCGAGGACCCCAACGACAGGCGCACGCCGGCCGCGTGGATGCGGATGGAGTCGCTCTTCAAGGACCTGGACTGGTCCGGCCTGTCCTCGGGGCGCGACGCGTGGAAGCGCCTGGAGCCGAAGACGTTCCTGCGCGAGACCTTCTACGAGAACGCCGCGTGGATGCTGGCCACGGACGACACGTTCCTCCTGGAGGTGCTGGACGCGGACGGCAACGTGCGCACCAGCATCACGTACTCGCGCCGGGACTTCCTCGCGGAGAGCGCCGTCACGGGCCGCACCCGCGCCAGCTTCACGGTGACGGGCCTGCAGCGCCCGCTGTTCCCCGGAGACCCGACGCCGCGCCGGGCGGAGAACTACGACGCGCTCGAGTTCGCCACGGCGGTGAAGGTGTCGCTCGCCAACTCCACCAACCCGTTCAAGTCCTTCACCATGCCGGACCTGCGGGGCGAGGGCGTCATCCGCCTCACCTGGAGCCAGCTGCCGCTCAAGCCGTTCCTCTTCCCCGTCACCTTCCAGCCCTCCTCGGAGCGGCTCGCGACGTGCTACCAGCTGGGGCCGGACGGGCTGGCCACGGACGTGCCCACGCCGTGCGGCTTCGGCCTCAAGCAGCAGGTGCAGGTGTCGCGCCCCGCCAACGGCACCTTCTTCAACGCCGGTGAGACGGTGGACTTCGTGGTGTCGCTGCAGGACGGCGACGGCCACGGCCTGCACCCGCGCGACTCCATGCCGTCGTACTTCGACTACCTGGGGGAGGGCTCCAACGGCCTGGCCTACTTCAACGAGCAGATGCTGCTGACGTGGCGTGACAGCAGCGCGTCCGAGTCCGGCTTCAAGGTCGTGGGTCCGCTGCAGAACCTGAAGGTGGTCAACGGGGACTATGTGCCCAAGGACTACTTCGCCTATCCGGCCGCGAGCGAGCCGCAGTTCTACGTGCCGCCGGACATCATGGCCGTCGCGGGCGGCATGGCGGTGCGTCCGACGACGCGCTACGCGGTGCCGCTGCCTCCGGACGCGAAGCCCGGCACCTACGCCATCCTGCTCAAGGGGCACCGCAACTACGAGGGTGAGCGGCTCAACCGGCTGGACCCGTTCTTCTTCCAGGTGGGCCAGGCCGCGCCGACCTCGTACCCGGGCCGCATCGGCAACTGCCAGGTGTGCCACAACGGCGTGGGCTCGCTGAGCAACGTGCACCACGGCGTCTCGGTGGACCACGTGGAGACGTGCAAGGTGTGTCACCACGACGACGTGGTGGGGCACGTGTCGGACTTCATCCACCGGCTGCACATCTCGTCGCCGAAGTACGCGCAGAACAAGGGTGACTGCACCCTGTGCCACCTGACGCGCGAGAGCACGCTGCGTCCGAGCATGAACGCGTGCGCGGGCTGCCACCCGGGCACGCACGGCACCGAGTACTTCGACCTGCAGTTCCAGGAGCTCAACTCTCCCCCCAACGCCTTTGGCAACTGCGCCAACGCCTGCCACGTGACGACGGTTCCCGCCGAGCACGTGCTGCCGGCGCGCTGAGCCCTTCGAGGACCGCGATGAAGCTCCGCTCCCTAGCCTCCAGCTTCCTGCTCTTCGCCGCCGCCGGTGGGTGTTCCAGCTCCGACGCGCCCGTCAACATCCCGCCGGACACCGCGCCCGTCGTCGACCTGCCGGCGCGCACGACGAACGTCTCCGGCGTGCTCTACGACCCGGAGGCGTTCCTCGTCGCCTTCATGACGGTGCCCGAGGAGGAGGCCGGCAACGCGCTGCCCGGCCTCTTCGAGGGGCCGTACACCTTCCTGTCCGCCATCATGGGGGGGCAGGTGTCGCTGTCGTCACCGGAGGGCGGCGGCGCGCTGGTGTCGGCGCCGTCGGACTTCGGAGGGACCTGGTCGGTGGTGGGGGCTCCGTCAGGTGAGACGACGGCCTATCTCGCGTCCGCGACGCCTCCCGAGGAGCCGGTGGAGCCAAACCCCGACTTCCCCGTCCCGATGCCGACGACGACGTACTTCCCCACGACGTACGTGCGGCCCATCCTGGCGAGCGTCACGCAGTGCTACGGCCAGGCCGCGGTGCTCGTGGGCAACACGGGCGCGCTGGACGCGGTGGCGCAGGCGATGACGGAGGCGGGCACGCCGACGACGCCCGCGGACCTGTTGGACCCGACGAAGACGGGCGGTGTCGCGCTCCTGTTCGTGCACGACATGAGCTTCCTGGCGGACCTGTTCCAGACGCCGGTGTCCAGCATCGCGGAGGCGTCCGCGGGGCGGCTCTTCCCGCTCGACTGGGCGCCGGTGGAGGAGGCTCCGCTGCCGGGGCAGTCGCCGATGGGCTTCATGGTGCTGCCCGGCTCGGAGAGCTTCCTGGGCTACTTCGCGCTGGTGCTGCCGCCCAACACCACGGAGCCGGTGACGGTGAACCTGGTGGACACCTTCGTGCCGGAGCCGGAGCCGGACCCCGAGGCGCCGCCCCGGCCGTACCTGATTCCGCCGGTCATCGTGGAGCCGCGCCCGGGTGAGGTGAGCGTGTACCGGGCCTTCGGGCAGATTCCGATGCCGCCGGGCGAGGAGCCGCCTCCCGGGGGTGGGCTCGAGGACCCGCCGCCGCCGGAGCCGGAGCCCACGTGGACCTGCTACATCCCGCCTCCGCCCGTGGAGCTGCCCGAGGAACCTGTCGACCCCGAGGGTCCGCCGGCGGAGTAGCGACGAGGGCCCCCAGGCCGTTGGGTCGTGACACGAGGACGCGCTCCGATGTCGAGGAGCCGTCCTCGGTTCGTTTCGTGGGGATGCTTCGGTCGTGAGGGTTCGTGTGTAGGGGCGGTACGTCACGAGAGCACGCGCTCCGACTTCGATGCACCCGGTCTCCGCCTGGTTAGCTCGGATGCCGCGGCCATGAGGCGCGCGCCCGGATGGCGGTAGGCCACGCGAGCATTCGCCCCGAGGTTTCGCGTCCTCGGCTGGAGGAGCGAGCTCGTGGCGGCAGGTGCCCGCCTCGGGCCCCCGCTCAGGTCCCGGGCCGCACGCGCAGCTCGCGGAAGCGGACCGAGGGCTGCCCGAAGGACACGGGCAGCGGGCCATGGTCCAGCTTGCGGCACCCTCGCGTGGCGAAGAGGTTGCGCGCGTCGGCGCCCACCGCATCGATGTGGGCCAGCGCCGTCAGCCCGTTGCCGGAGAGGACGCCGGGGCCCACGCGAGGGCCCGCGCGCCCGTCGCGCACCAGGCGCGCCTCGACGATGTAAAAGCTGAAGTCCCCCGACAGGAGGTTCATGTGCCGCGGCGTGAGGTGCTGCACGAGCAGCCCGTGGCCCACGTCCGCGAGGAGGGACGCCAGGTCGCCTTCATGCGGCTCCACGCGGGTGTGCGCCATGCGTGGCAGGGGCGGGTGACGGAAGTCCACGCGCCGGCCATGACCGTTGGGCTCCAGGCCGAGCGCGCGGGCGCTGCGCGCATCCAGCATGGGCGAGGTGACGATGCCTCCACGCAGCAGGGGCACCGCGCGCGCGGCGTGCCCCTCGTCATCCCACGTGAAGCCGAGCGCACCCTGCGCATCCGTGGGGTCGTCGGACACGTGGACGAAGGGCTCGGCCACGCGCTGTCCCAGTCTGCGCGCGAGGAAGGAGCCGCCGCGCGCGACGACATCGCCCTCCAGGGGATGGCCGCAGACCTCATGGAAGAAGCACGCGGACGCCGCGCCCGGAGGGAAGAGCACGGGCAGCGCATCGTCGGGGCACGGCACGGCGGGAGTCGTCTCCCGGAGCTCACGCACCAGCGTGTCCACCCACGCTTCCAGCGAGGGCAGGGCGGCATGGAGGCGCGTGGCGTCGGGATGCGTGACGCAGCGCCACGCATCGAACCGGGGACCGCCGGCCTCGCCATGGAACGCCTTCACCTCCAGCAAGGCATGGCGCGTGTGGTCCTCCACCATCCGCTCGGGCTGAGCGTGGAGCGTCCAGCGGTCCACCTCACGCAGCGTCACCTCGAGGTGGAGCGCCCCGGCCGCGCGTGCGACGTCCACGAGCCGGCGCACCACGTCCTCACGGAGCGCGGCGCCCTCCGAGAGCCTGGAGGACTCGGCGAGCGGCGCACGTGCCCGTTCGAGCACTTCGGACGGGAGGAGCCCCGGAGCGGGTGTTCCACGAGACAACTCCGTCCACGTGTATTCACCGTGGCTCGGGGGACCTTTGCGGACACAGGCGCCACGCTCGAAGGTGGCGGGCAGAATCCGTGTGCCGGAGCGGAGGTGGAGCACGTCGGAGACTTCGCGCCGCTCCACGAACCAATCCAAGACGAGGGCTCCTTGTGTCAGCGTCGGGGGCGCGCGAGGGAACGCGTCCCTCCGGGTTGTATCACGCTGCGCGCTGCTGGACCGAGACCCCACCCACGCGCACGCGCCGCGAAGATGTCGAGCATGACCTCCGGGCGGCTTTGGCCTCGAGCCTGTCTGGGTGCACCGATTGATTCCGATGAGGCCCGCCAGCCCGTGTCGACAGGGTGCTTCGCAGTGGGCGGGCATCAGGCCGAAGGGCATGACGGCCCCAGGGAGAGGGCCCTCGGTCATGCGCGATGGCGCGCGCCGACTGATTCTGATGGGAGCCTGCGAGCCCCTGAGGCCGGGGCGCTTCGCGGTGAGCAGTTCATCGGGTTGATGCCGCGACGGACTTCGGACAGGTCTCTGCGACGAGCCTGTCTCGGTCTGGCCCTCGGGCTCCGATAGGAGCCGGCCTCCGCCGCTCGCGCGCTTCGTGGCGAGCAAGGTGTCGGGTCGAGAACGGCGATGGACTCCAGCCAGGTTCCCGCGATGAGACTGGCTCGGTCAGTCCCGTGGGCTCCGATGGGAGCCGATCTCCACGGAGAGCGTGCTTCGTGGTGCGCGGGGCCTCCGGTCGAGGGCCGTGGCGGACTTCCGTGATGCATCTGTCTCGGTCTCGTTGGTTGATTCATGATGGGCTTCATCCCGTGATGACGGTGGGCAGGTCGTCAGGTTTCGGATGTGCCGAGCGATGCGAGTCGGGAGTCTGCATGTCGGAGCATGACGAGGACGTGAGGTTGGAAGACGCCAGCCTGGTCTCCACGGGCGGCCTGTCGCCCCAGGACTGGAGTGTCCTGGCGCGGGAGGTGATGGACCGTCTGGGCCGCGAGCGTGGCTGGCGGGGCGTGGAGCTCTACCTGCTGTCGTACGACAACCTGTCGCTGGACTACGACGTCGCCTCGAAGACCTTCTCCAGCAGCTCCGGTGGCGCGCTCACCGTCTCGGCCCGGGTCTGGCTCGGGGAGGCCGTGGGCACCGCCATCGATTGCGTGCATGACCGGGCGACCCTGGAGCAGGTGTTGCTGTCCGCGGAGGAGAAGGCTCGCACGGGGTCGACCGGGGTCTTCCCCACGACACCGTCGCCAGGAACCCCGCTGCCCACGGACGCATGGCGCGGGGCGACGGACTTCTCTCGCGCCCACCGGTGCGCCGAACGCATGGTGAAGGACGTGCTGCCCCCCGGCGTCGTCGTGCAGGCCCTGGTGGTGAAGCAGGAATGCACGGGCGCCTTGTCCGTGCGAAGCGACGGCTTCGAGGCGTTCCGTCGGACCCATCAGGAGGTCGCCTTCCTGCGCTGCGAGACCTCTCGCGGCGCGGTGGTGGACGCCGTGCCCCTTTCTTGGGAGGCCTCGAAGGGGAAGGGCGACCTCGAGCCCATCCGCGCCCGGCTGGCCGACGCCGTGGCCGCGCTCGAAGGACCCGCGAAGCAAGCGGACCGCGCGCTCCCGCTCGTGCTGCGGCCCCTGGTCGCGGCGCCGCTCGTCGCGGGGCTCACGTGGCTGTTGCGAGGAGACATCGCCACCGCGACGCCCGCGCTCGTGCGCGCCGTGGGCCGCAAGCTCTTCCCCTCCATCCTGACCGTGGAGGACGACCCGCTGGACCCGCGCGGCCTCCAGCGCCGTCAGCTCGATGACGAAGGCCGGCCCACCCGCGTCCTGCGCCTCGTCGACGAGGGGCGCCTCGTGGGCTTCCTCCACTCGGAGGAGACGGCCGCGCGCCTCGGCGTCGAACCTGGAGGCCGAGGGCTCCGCGACCTCGTGCATCCGGCGACGCCCACGGCCCTCAACTTCTGCGTCCTGCCGCGCGAGGACACCCTGCCCGCCGACTACACGGAGCTGGTGGCGCGCGTGGAGAACTTCTCCACCATGTCCACGCCCGGCATCGTGTCGCTCATCGCGGGAGGCTGGGAGGTCCGCGACGGCCGCCGCGTGCACCGCGTCGAGCCGCTGGAGCTGGAGCTGCCCGTGCTCGAGACGTTCCGCTCCCTGCGCGGCGTGGGCTCGGACCTGGCCTTCTTCCCCTCGGCGGAGGGCTGCGGCACGCCCACCCTGGTCCTCCCTCCGCCGGGAGGCTGAGCCGTCAGCGCCGACGCACGGGCTCGTGGCGCCACACCGCGCGCCACCGCGCCAGCTCATCCAGCAGCGAGCGCACCCCCGCGCGAGGAAACGCACGCGGCGGCAGTCGCCGGAAGAAGTCCTCCTCCAACGTCCCCACCGACACCGGCCTGCCGGAGCTCAGCGTCTCCGTCAGCGCCTCGAGCCGCCGCCGCGCCACCGGCGAAGGGCGCAGCGTCCGCGAAAACCCATTGGCCGCCACCACCACCTGTCCGCCCTCCAGCGGCACGGTGACGATGGGCCGCGCGGGGCTGCCCACCACCGTGTCCTCGGGCGTGAGCGGCGAGAGCCCCCGCGCCTCCGGAGGCGGCCCATCCAGCGCGCCGTTGGTGAGGAAGCGCACCCAGCCCTCGGTGAGCGTGTTGCGCGTCGTGCGCAAGCCCTGTCCGCGCCCCTGCTTGCCGAGCGCGTCGCGCACCGACCTCGGCAGCGCCCAACCCTCGACCCGGGGCAGCTCTCCATGGGACAGCCGCTGCGGCCACGGCTGCTCGGGCGCGCGGTCCAGGAACATGGGCGCGCGGAAGTTGAAGCCCAGCGAGGCGGCGATGGTGAGGCCCTCGCTCGGCTCCGAGCGATGCCAGTACGACGAGGGCCAGTACATGATGTCGCCCGCGCCGGCCTCCAGGAAGCTCGCCTGCGCCATCACCTGACGCGTGTCCTCCGCGTCGCGCAGCACCACGCCATGTGGCCGGTCCTTCAGCCCCGGGTCCGCGTGCGGCGCCACCTCCGGTCTGGAGCGCATCGCCTCCAGCGGCCAGAAGCTCATCCGTCGACGTCCCCGGATGACGAAGTAGAAGACGTGCAGGTCATCCTTGTGGATGCCGAAGGGCGTGTGTCGGTAGTTGCCCAGGAACAGCGCGGAGTCCGCGCCCCCCAGCGGCACGCCGAGCGCGCCGTGGACGCCGGACAGGAAGGTGCGCATCTGGAGCCAGTGACTCCAGTGGTGGCTCTGCGTGTTGCTCAGCACCAGCCCGAACCTGCGTCCGTGGAGCAGGTGCTCCATCCGCCGCGCGTACCCGTCGACGTCGCCGTCTTCCGCCAGGGGCAGGTAGCGCGACATCGCCACGGCCGCGAAGACCTCCGGCGGTCCCTCCGCCGTGGCCTCGTGCTCCACGTAGAAGCGCACCGGCAGCATCACCTCGCCCTGGCGGTAGCGCGTGCCCACGTCCACCAGCGCCTCGAAGATTTCGGCGGGCGATGGAAAGTGGCGGGGGAACAGGCTGGGGAAGAGGGTGGGCCCCACGTCCCAGTGCTCGCGGGCGAAGCGCTTCCAGAAGGCCCTGGGCAGGGCGAGGGACGGTTCGACCGGGAGTGCGGCGGAGGCTCGTGCCATGGGTCCGGGGGGATGCGCGAGGAGAAGGCCAGGTGATACTAGCATCCGGCATCCGGGCTCCACGACACGGGGCGCCCGGCCAGGAGAATCGAGCATGGGGAAGGAGTCATCAGTGGCGGCGCGCGTGGACCCTTCGGTGGAGCGCGGCGTCGCGGCCCTGTGGACCGCGAAGCCGACGGAGCTGGTGGGCGAGTCGCGGGTGCTGCGCGCCCTGCCCAGGGTGGAGCTGCGGCGCGTGGGCCCCTTCGTCTTCTGCGACCACTTCGGCCCCGCCCCCGCCACGCCGGGCACCATGTCCGTGCCGCCCCATCCCCACGTGGGACTCCAGACGGTGACGTACCTGTTCTCCGGCGCCATCCGTCACCGCGACTCGGTGGGCTCGGTGCAGGACATCCACCCGGGGGACGTGAACTGGATGACCGCCGGGCGCGGCATCGTCCACGCCGAGGACGTCGACTCGAGCCCCGGCGCCGCCCCGCTGCACGGCCTGCAGACCTGGGTCGCCCTGCCGCGCGAGCACCGCCACACGACGCCGTCCTTCGAGCATGTCCCCGCCTCCAAGCTGCCCCTCGTCGAGCACGAGTGCGCCCGGGTGCGCGTGCTCGCCGGCCGGCTGGGGGACGCCGTGTCCCCCGTGCCCACCTTCCATCCCCTGACGTACCTGGACGTGGAGCTGGAGGCGGGCGCCTCGGTGTCGCTGCCCGTGGAGCCCACGCACGCGCTCGCGCTCTACGTGGCGGACGGGGAGGTGGCCGTGGGCGGGACGACGGTGGAGCGGGGCGTGCTCGCGCACCTGGAGGACGGCGGCGCCGCGCTGGCGCTGCACTCGGTGCGGGGCGGCCGGGCGGTGGTGCTGGGCGGTGAGCCGCTGCCGGACCCGCTGGTCATCTGGTGGAACTTCGTGGTGGACAGCGTGGCCGAGGGCCGCGCGCGGCTGGCGGACTGGGAGGCCGGACGCTTCCCGCCGCTCGCCCCCTGAGCTTCCGGGGTGACAGGCCCTCGCACCCGAGGGCTTCCTTCGCACGACGCGAATCCGGTGCATGCTGCGCGCGCACTCGGGAGGACATGGATGTCGGGTCAGTCGTTGGCGATGAAGCTCTTGGAGGGCGCTCGGGAGTGGGCGAAGCGCCTGCCGTCCCCGCTCTCCGGAGACGTCGCGGTGGACGTGGGCGGCAAGCGGCTGCGGCTGTCCCACGTGCGCGTGGAGACGGTGGTGCGCCAGCTGCTGGTCAAGGCGAAGAACGTGGAGCTGCGCCACTGGGAGGCCCGCCCGGAGCTCTATGACATCCGCCTGTCCGTGAAGGGCTGGAAGGTGCGCGTGGAGACGACGCTGGAGCGCGTGGAGTTCGCCTCGGGGCGCTACCGGCTGTGGCTGCGCACGCCCGGCCGCGTCGAGCTGGAGGAGTCGCGCGGCGCCTCGTCGCTGGTGATGGGCCTGCTGCGCGCGGGGGCCGGCCGCTCCGCGCTGCGCGCCATGGCGGAGCGCCTGTTGCCACCGGGTTTCCGCTGGGATGGTCAGGTGCTCCAGGTGGAGGGCCGCCTGCCTCCGGAGGGCGTGCTGTCCGCGAAGCTCTTCGAGAACGCGTCACTCGCCATGAGCGTCGAGCACGTCGAGGAGGGCCTGTGGCTGGGCGCGGAGGCGTGGCCCGGCCTGGTCGACCTGCTCCAGGCGGTGTTCGGCACGGAGCTGCCGCGCACGCCCCCGGGGATTTGAGCCCCGAGGGCCTGGAGGTCGCTCAGGCCAGCTCGACCTTGAAGCGGTGTCCGTGTGAGCGCTGGAGGCTGGAGCGGATGCGCACCTTGTCCCCGGGCTTCACCTGCACCCGCTCCCGGAACTCCTTCACCAGGAAGCCCCAGCACGTCGCGGGCGCGGTGGGGGAGGTCGACAGCACGGTGTGCTCGCCCATGTGCGCGCGGAAGTAGAGGGCCACGCCGCCCAGGGTGCCGGGCGCGTCCGCCTCGAGCACGGATTCGACGGGCGCCTCGTCCATCGCCTCCGTCAAGTCCTGGTCGAGCCTCACGTCCCGCAGCACGCAGGGCCTGGTGAGCAGCGTCTGCGGCGGGCCTGGCGGCACGTTCATCCCGCCCAGGTCGAAGTTCGGCCCGGCCACGTCGTACGCCTCGCGCAGGCGCTGGAGCACGGGGCGGAAGGACAGGCCGTAGAAGTCGTCGAGGTTCTCCGCCTCGCGCAGCATGCGCTGACCGGAGCTCACCGGCTCGGTCATCTGGACGCCGACGCACATCGCCTCGATGCGATGCGGAATCAGCCGGCCTCCGGGCGCGAGGAACCGCCGCGTCGCGTCCTGCATCGCGGGCAGCAGGTTCTCCCCGAACGGGTCCACGTTGAGCAGCTCATGGACAATCACATTCGCGCGCTCGGGCAGCTCCACGTCCCGGCTGTTGCCGTGGAACAGGGTGATGCGGTCCGCGACGCCATTCTCGGCGTACATCTCCAGCGCCACCTCCGCGATGGCGGACTCGTCGATGGCATAGACATGCCGCGCCCCTGCCTTCGCGGCGAGAATCGCGAGCACGCCCGTCCCCGTTCCGATGTCCAGGACGACCTGGTCCCTGGCGTGCCGGAACAGCGCCGAGCGGTACGCGTGCACGCGGACCGTGTCGTAGAGCATCCGGTGGTGCTCGGTGATGTCCGCGAAGCCCCCGGGCCCCATCAGGTAGCGCGAGCTGTCCACCGCCGCGCCCTCCACCGGCACCACCAGCGAGTGCTCGACGAGCGTGTCGAGCGCCTCGGTGAGCTGCTCGCGCGAGAAGGTGCTCGGCTTCGACAGCAGCGCCTCCTTCGGGAGCGCCGCCTGCAGCGAGCCCACCAACCACCACTGCGCGGGGGTGAGCGTCAACGGCGGCTGGGACATGGACCCGATGGCGGTCATCTGCCCCTGCGCGTTCATCATCAACAAGATGGACTGAGATACCCGGAGCTGCTCGGTCGACACGGTGGCCTCGCTCGGTTTCAACCCAATTCTAGGAAAGCGAGGCTGAGTCTGCCTTATCTCGAGGTCCATCCCACGCGCATTCGCGCGCTACTCATCCTCCGGGACGTTCAGTGCGCGTCGGGCCATGCCCATCGTCACGCCCATGGTGTGGAACGCCAGGCCGATGCCCCAGCCAATCGCGGGCCAGACCACGAACCAGGTGGGGCCGGAGAGGATGTCGATGAGGGTGAGCGCGCCGATGACGATGGTGTAGCTGAGGCCGTGCGTGGCGAGCCCCAGCAAGTCCTTGCGCAGCTTCAGGCGGTCCTCGTTCTTCTTCCCGCGGGTCGCCAGCGCGGCCTCCACGGACGCCTCGCTCAAGCCCATCTCGCGCGCCATGGCGAGCACCTCCTCGCGCGTGAGCTTCCGCTCGTGGGCGCGGCTCTTGAGGGCGTGGGTGCTCGCCTCGCGGATGAGGTCCGCGGCCTCCGCTTCGGTGAAGTGGGTGGGCGGCGACTGGGTTCGGGTCTCGGCCATGGACCGGGGACGTTAGTGCGTCACCCAGGCCCGCGTCGATACGAGGCGCCCACGCCCGACGGCCTCCGGCTCAGCCCGCCTTCTGCGCGGTCTTCGGCGCCTGGTACGTGCCGGGCAGCGTGCGGGCGGAGATGGCCAGGCGGTTCCAGGCGTTGATGGTGGCCACCGCGCCGGTGAGGTCCGCCAGCTCCTTGTCCGTGAAGTGCGGCTTCACCGCCTGGAAGACGGCGTGGGACACGTGGCCCTCCTTCAGGTTCGTCACCGCCTCCGTCCAGGCCAGCGCCGCGCGCTCGCGCTCGGTGTAGTAGGGGCTCTCCTCCCAGGCGTCCAGCCCGTACAGCCGCTGCTCCGACTCGCCGAGGGCGCGCAAGTCCTTCCAGTGCATGTCGATGCAGTAGGCGCACCCGTTGAGCTGCGAGGCACGCAGCTTGATGAGGTGCAGCAGGCCCGCCTCCAGGCCACACTGGTGCAGGTACTTCTCCAGCCCCATCATCGCGCTGTAGATGCCCGGGGCGAGCTTCGCGATGTCGAAACGCTGCGCTTCCATGGTGATTCCTCCGTGGCGAGCGGGACGTCGTGTCCGTTCGTCGATGGGCGTGAAGTAACCGGGCGGCGCCCACGGCGCGAGGGCCACTCGCGCACCCGTCGATGGAGCCACTTCAGCGCAGGGCCCGCGCGAGCAGGCGGACCCCTTCTTCAATCTGGTCCTCGGGCACGCAGGAATAGCCGAGCAGCAGCGCCCCGGGCCCCCGCGACGCGACGCGGAAGGCGGACAGGGGCTGCGTCATCACCCCGGCCTCGATGCCCCGCGCCGCGGCCACCCCGTCGTCCACGCCCGCTGGCAGCCAGCCCACCAGGTGCATGCCCGTGTGCAGGGGCTCAAGCCGCAGCCGTCCGGAGAGCTCGCGTCGGGCCGCCTCCAGCAGCGCCTGCTGCCTGCGCCCGTACAGCACGCGCATGCGCCGCACGTGGCGGCTGAAGTGGCCCTCGTGGAGGAAGTCCGCGAGCACCGCCTGCTCCACCACGGGCGTGTGGGTGTCGATGAACCGCCGCGCCGCGCAGAAGGCCCGCACCAGCGACTCCGGGACGACGAGGTAGCCCACCCGCAGCGCCGGGGACACCACCTTGCTGAACGTGCCGATGTAGATGACGCGCGCGTCCGGCGACAGCCCCTGGAGCGCGGGCAGCGGCCGGCCCTCGTAGCGGAACTCGCTGTCGTAGTCGTCCTCGACAATCCATGCATCCGAGCGCGCCGCCCACGCCAGCAGCGCCCGCCGCCGCGCCGGGCTCATCGCCACGCCCAGGGGGAACTGGTGCGCGGGCGTGACGATGGCCAGCCGCGCGTGCGGCGAGAGCCGCGCGCCCGCCTCCACGTCCAGCCCCTCGTCGTCCACCGGCACGGGCACCAGCGTGGCGCCCGCGGCCACGAGCGCGCCCCGGCTGGCGAAGTAGCCCGGGTCCTCCACCCACGCGGCGTCACCGGGGTCCAGCAGCACCTGCGCCGCCAGGCTCATCGCCTGCTGCGCTCCGTTGACGATGATGACCTGCTCCGGCACGCACCGCACCCCGCGCGAGGTGGCCAGGTAGTCCGCGACGGCGCGGCGCAGCGGCGGGTGCCCTCCGGGGTCCGCGCGCTTGAGCAGGTCCCCCCACGAGCGCCGCCAGCGCGTGTGCAGCAGCCGGCCCCACAGGTCGCTCGGGAAGGCGTCCACCGCGGGCGTGCCCATGCGGAAGGCCAGGCGGCTCTCGGGGATGCCCGGCGCGCTGAGCCGCACGTCCGGAAGGCCCGCCACCGCGCTGCCCCGGCGCGAGATTCCCGGCGTGTGCCGGGCCCCGGGCGCCTCCTGCCGGGCGCGCCGCGAGGACTGCAGCCGCTCCGGCAGCTCGCTGGCCACGTACGTGCCCGAGCCCAGGTGGCCGCGCAGATAGCCCTCCGACAAGAGCCGCGAGTACGCGTTGAGCACCGTGTTGCGCGACACGTCCACCTGCTCCGCCAGCGCCCGCGTGGAGAGCAGCCGCGTGCCCGGCCCCAGCCGCCCCGAGACGATGGCCGAGCGCAGCGCCTCCACCAGCTGCGTCTGCAGCGAAGCGCCCGTGGAGCCGTCCAACACCACCGACGTGGCCGCCATCACCGGAGGCCGCTTGCGCGCGCGACGCCGAGCGGGCTTGCCGCCGCGAGGCGCGGGCTTCGCGGACGTCATCGCGCCCGCTCCCACCCGGCGCTGGAACCCGGGCCGGGCCGGGTCCAGGGGAATTCACCGGGGTGATGTCCTGAATCACGAGCCATCACTGTTGGAAACGCGCGCAAGCGGGCTAGGTGGGGGGCGTAGCGCCCATCCAACGAGGGAAGGGGGAGCGTCATGTTCGGGGTGCCCTGGTTCCACTTCATCGTCGCGCCACCGCGCGCGAGAATCGAGGGAATGCGTGAGCGCCTCTTGCGCGCCGCCGAATCCCTGCTGCGCGAGGAGGGCCCCCAGGCGTTGACGCTGGAGGCCGTGGCCCGACGCGCCCACGCGGGCCGGGGTGCCCCGCGCTACCACTTCGGCGGGCGACAGGGGCTCCTGGAGGCGTTGGCCGCCCGTCAACACCCCCGCGTCCAGGGGCGACGTCGAGTGCCCCACACTGTGCGTTGAAGACGCTGTCGGCCCTCGTCACTTCGAGGGCGGACCCGGCGTTTCGCCTGTCTGCCTGGATGCTTCGTCCAAGCGTCCCACATGTCCCGTCCGCGCGCGCGCCTTACCTTCCGAGATGCGGCGGACCGGAGGGGCGACCATTAAGCTGAAACGAGAATTGTTCGGGGTGCCCGTGCGTTCTTCCGCGCGGGGTTGGGGTCGGTGGGTTTTTTCGAGGTCACCCGGGAGATGACAGGGGCCTCCTATCAGGCTAAGGGCAGTTCCGCTCCCCAGGTTCGGGGGGCAGGGCGGCCTTGGATGCCGCGAGAAGAAAGAAGACGCATATGGCGACTGGTTCCGTGAAGTGGTTCAACGACGCGAAGGGCTTTGGCTTCATCGCGCAGGACAATGGCGGCCCTGACGTGTTCTGCCACCACACCGCCATCCAGGCGGACGGGTTCCGGACCCTGGCCGAGGGTCAGAAGGTGGAGTTCGAGGTTACGAAGGGCCCCAAGGGGCTGCAGGCGTCCAACGTTCGTCCCATCTGAGCGCGTCGCCTGGTAACCCGTGGCCCGGTCTCCTCGCGAGGGGCCGGGCCTTTACTTTCAGGAGGGAGGCGGCATGCAAGGAAGGTCGACGAAGCGCCAGAAGGAGCAGGCGCGCAAGCAGCATCAGCAGGAGAAGGACGTCAAGCGCGAGGAGCGCAAGCGCCTGAAGGCCGAGAAGGGACCCCGCCAGCCTGGCGACGTGGACCCCGACATCGCGGACATCGTTCCGGGGCCGCAGCCGCAAGTGGAGTACTGAGTCGTGGTCTCCCCATCGAGGCCCACCACGCGTCTTCGTGGTGGGCCTTGTCGTGTCCGGAGCTGAAGTGTCCTGGGGGCAATCGCTCACTGGTGGATGATCGCCCCCTCGCCCCGTCGACACGCCCTCCGGGTGTGGGCTACGCGTCCACTCCCGTGCCACGTTCCGGGCACGCGGCGACGTCCGACGTCGCGACAGGGAGGATGCCGAGTATGGCGACGGGTACCGTGAAGTGGTTCAACGACTCGAAGGGCTTTGGCTTCATCGCGCAGGACGATGGGGGCGCCGACGTGTTCTGCCACCACACCGCCATCCAGTCGGAGGGGCACCGCACCCTGCGGGACGGGCAGAAGGTGGAGTTCGACGTCACCAAGGGCCCCAAGGGGCTGCAGGCCGCCAACGTCCGCGCGCTGGACTGAAAGCGCGCCGCTCGCCCGCGCGGCCGTGCAATCGCACGTGGGGTGGGAGCGTAGGTGGGAGGTCCTCCCCAACGCTTCCTCCGGCGCCCCATGCTGCGAATCTCCGCTGTCTCCAAGTCGTACCCCAACGGCGTCCAGGCCCTGCGCGGCATCGACCTGGACATCGAGCG
Source organism: Myxococcus sp. AS-1-15 (assembly GCF_020037055.1). Lineage (NCBI taxonomy): Bacteria > Pseudomonadati > Myxococcota > Myxococcia > Myxococcales > Myxococcaceae > Myxococcus > Myxococcus sp. AS-1-15. The sequence continues at coordinate 244,798 of NZ_JAIQDF010000012.1, forward strand.
GGGGCTGTTCGGCCTGCTCGGGCCCAACGGCGCCGGCAAGTCCTCGCTGATGCGCATCCTCGCGACGCTGCAGGCGCCGGACGCGGGGCAGGTGACGTTCGACGGGCTGGATGTGCTCGCCCACCCGGAGGCGCACCGCCGTCACCTGGGCTACCTGCCCCAGGACTTCGGCGTGTACCCGGGCGTGAGCGCGGTGGAGCTGTTGGACCACCTGGGCCTGCTCAAGGGCCTGTCGCACGCGAAGGCGCGCCGTGAGCAGGTGGACGCGCTGCTGCACCTGACGAACCTGTACGCCCACCGCAAGAAGGCCGTCAGCGGCTTCTCCGGCGGCATGCGGCAGCGCTTCGGCATCGCCCAGGCGCTGCTGGGCGACCCCCGGCTGCTCATCGTGGACGAGCCCACCGCGGGCCTGGACCCGGAGGAGCGCCAGCGCTTCCACAACCTGCTGGGCGAGGTGGGGGAGAACGTCGTCGTGCTGCTCTCCACGCACATCGTCGAGGACGTGCGCCAGCTGTGCCCGCGCATGGCCATCCTGTCGGAGGGGCGGGTGCTGTGCGAGGGCGCGCCCGAGGCGCTGGTGGCGTCCCTGGAGGGGCGGGTGTGGCGCAAGACGGTGGAGAAGGCGGCGGTGGAGCGCTACCGCGCGGACTTCCCGGTGCTGTCCACGCAGCTGAGGGCGGGGCGCACGCGCGTGCACGTGCTGGCGGACGCGCGACCGGAGGAGGGCTTCGAGCCGGTGGCTCCGGACCTCGAGGACGTCTACTTCTCCACGCTGTCCGCCCGGCGCGCGGCGTGAGGGAGGCGGGCATGCTCGGCGGAATCCTCCACTTCGAGTGGCGCCACCAGACGCGCCAGGCCGTCTTCTTCGCGGCGGCGGCGGCCTTCGTCGCGCTCGCGTTCCTCTTCGTCTCCACCGGCTACGGGGGGGACAACCTCCACGTCAATTCGCCGCACAGCGTGGCGCAGTCCCTGGGGTTGTTGTCGCTGACGTCGCTCTTCGTGCTGGGCATCTTCTGCGCGAACACCGTGCAGCGCGACGCCGAGCACGGCATGACGGAGCTCATCTACACCACGTCCGTGCGCAAGCGGGACTACCTGCTGGGCCGGTTCCTGGGCGCGACGCTGGCGACGCTCGCGGTGTTCGGCGTGGCGACGCTCGCGCTGATGGCGGCGCCCTTCCTGGTGTCGCTCGCGCCCGAGCGGGTGGGGCCGGTGGGCGTGGGCCGCTACCTGTGGCCGCTCGTCGTGCTGGTGCTGCCCAACATCGTCTTCGCCGCGTCGCTGCTGTTCGCCGTCTCCGCGCTGTCGCGCAGCACGCTGGCGACGTACGTGGGCGGCATCCTCGTCTACGCGGTGTACGTGGTGGGCTCCATGTGGGCGGACTCGCCGCTGATGGCGGGGACGTCGCCCCAGACGCCGGAGGCCCTGGCGCGCGCCGCGCTGCTGGACCCGTTCGGCCTGTCCGCCTTCTTCGAGCAGACGCGCTACTGGACCGAGGCCGAGCGCAACACCCGCCTCTTCGCGCTGGAGGGCCACCTGCTGTGGAACCGGCTGCTGTGGCTGGGCGTCGCGGCGTGTGTGCTGGGCTGGGTGCACGCGCGCTTCTCCTTCCGCAAGTCCGCGGTGAAGCGCCGGCCCGACGCGAGCGCGGATGAGCTCTCCCGTGGGGCGCCGTCCACGTACCGGCCCGTCGAGGTGCGTGAGGCTTCCTGGTGGGCGGCGCTCGTCTCCGCGACGCGGCTGGAGCTGCGGCACGTGCTCGGAAGCTGGCCGTTCCTGGCGCTGCTGGTGCTGTGGCTCTTCATCGTCGGCATGGAGGTCGTGACGGGCGCGGGCCGGGGCGAGTACGGCACCCTTCGCATCCCCACCACGGGCCGGGTGGTGGAGCACCTCTGGACGCCCCTGTCGCAGCTGGGCACGTTGGTGCTCATCTACTTCGGCGCGGAGCTGGCGTGGCGCGAGCGCATGGCGCGCTTCGACGCGCTGCTCGACGCGACGCCCGTGTCGAGCGCGGTGTTCGTCGCCTCCAAGCTGCTGGCGTTGGTGGCGCTGGTGGGCGTGCTGACGGGGGCGCCCATCCTGCTGGGCATGGCGTTCCAGCTGTCGCGGGGCGTGACGGCGCTGGAGCCGGGGCTGTACCTGTCCTCGTTCTACTTCGCGGGGCTGCCGCTGGTGCTCTTCGCGGTGGCGGTGCTGTTCCTGCAGGCTTTGAGCCCGCATCGGTATGTCGGCATGGTGCTGAGCCTGGCCCTGGCCATCGTCTCGAGCCAGGGCGCGGGCTGGGGCCTGGAGCATCCGCTGACGCGCTTCGCGGCGGCGCCGGGCGTGGTGCACACGGACCTCAACGGGCTGGGGCCCATGGCGGGCTCGTTCACCGCCTTCATGGTGTACTGGAGCGCCTTCGCCATGGTGCTGGCGCTCGTCACCTGGGGCCTGTGGCGGCGCGGCCTGGGCTTCTCCCTGCTCGCGCGCCTGCGGAGTCTGCCGGCGCGGTGGGGCAGGGGCGGGTGGCTCGCGGCGGGCGTCGCGGGGGGCGTGCTGGTGCTGATGGGGGGTGTCATCCTGCGCGACACGGTGCTCCAGGGGACGTACGAGTCGCGCGAGGCCTCACGCGACTGGAAGGAGGCGTACGAGCGCACGTACAAGGTGCACGAGGCGTTCCCGGTGCCGAGCATCACCGCGGTGACGGCGAAGGTGGACCTCTTCCCCCAGGAGGCGCGCTACCGCGTCACGGGCAGCTACCGGCTGGAGAACCGTACTCAGGAGCCCATCGACATGCTGTGGGTCGCGGTGCCCCGGTCCGCGCGGCCCGTGTCGCTGGCGCTGCGCGGCGCGGAGCAGGTGTCCCACGACGAGCGCTTCGGCATGGTCCGCTTCGCGCTGTCGCCCGCGCTGCCACCGGGTGGTGTGTCCGAGCTGTCGTTCGACGTCACCCGGGAGGAGCGGGGCGTGAGGGCGACGGACTTCGAGCTGGCGCTGGTGGAGAATGGCACCTTCCTGCGCAACACGGAGGTGTTCCCCTCGCTGGGCTACCGCCGCACGTATGAGCTGGGCAACGCGGCCGAGCGGCGGGCGCGGGGCCTGCCGGAGCTGCCGAGGCTGCCGAGGCTGGACGAGCGCGGCGCCGTGCCCGCGCCGGTGGAGCAGGGCTGGCACACGCTGGACCTCACCGTGTCCACGGACTGGGACCAGACGGCGGTCGCGCCGGGTGCGCTGCGACGCGAGTGGACCGAGGCGGGCCGGCGCCACTTCCACTTCGTGGAGGCGCGGCCGATGACGCCGATGTTCGCCATCGTCTCCGCGCGCTACGCGGTGGAGCGGACGCGGCACCAGGGCGTGGATGTGGAGGTGTACTACCACCCGTCGCACCCCTACAACGTGAAGGCCATCCAGGCGGCGATGACACGCTCGCTGGACGACTTCGGCGCGCGCTTCCAGCGCTACCCGGACGCGCAGCTGCGCGTGGTGGAGATTCCTTCGTACTGGGACTTCGGCGCGCTGGCCCTGCGGCAGGTCATCTACTTCGTGGAGGACCGGGGCTTCCTCACGGACATGGGGCGCGAGGACGACGCGGTGGACCTGGTGACGCGGCGCACGGCGCACGAGGTCGCCCACCAGTGGTGGGGCCACCTGCTGGACCCGGCTCCCGTCGAGGGCGCGACGATGCTGGTGGAGTCCCTGACGAAGTACGCCGAGCAGCGGGTGCTGGCGGGACAGGACGGTGAGCGCTCGCTCCTGCCCGTGCTCGCGTTCGACAGGGACCGCTATCTCTCCGGCCGGGGCGAGGAGGCGGAGGCCGAGCCGCCGCTCTACAAGGGCGCGGGCCAGTCCTACCTCTACTACGGCAAGGGCGCGCTGGTGATGAACGCGCTGCGCGACCTGCTGGGCGAATCGCGGCTGGACGCGGCGCTGCGCCACCTGCTGGCCTCGCAGACGCGCGAGAACACGCTGACGACGTTGGACTTGCTGGCCGCGCTGCACGCCCAGGCGTCCGCCGAGCAGCGCGTCCTCATCGACCAGTGGATGAAGGAGGTCGTCCTCTACGACTTGAAGGTGGAGTCGGCCACCGTGGAGGCGCTGGAGGACGGGCGCTTCCGGGTGAGGGCGCGCGTGGCCACGGCCAAGCACGCGCGGCGCGGGAGCGAGGACGTGCCCTTGCCCATGGACGAGGTGCTCGAGCTCGCGGTCTACCGTGGCTCGCCGCGTGACGGCGTCGTGGAGGACGTCCCGCTGCGCGTGGAGCGCCACCGCTTCCAGGGCCCGTCCACGGAGGTGGCCTTCATCGTGGAGGAGCGCCCCGCGTACGTGGGCGTGGACCCGGGCTTCCTGCGAATCGAGCGGGAGCGCGGGGACAACTTCCGGAGGCTGACGCCCCGGGTAGAGGCGTCAGCGTCCCGTTAGCGCGCCTCTTCCGGCGGCCCGGGGCCAGCATGCCCCGGGCCGCCGTGACGAGCGGCGCGCCGCCTGAATCAGGCGACCTTCTTCTCGCGCAGCTCGCGGCGGAGGATCTTGCCGACGTTCGTCTTCGGCAGCTCCGTGCGGAACTCGATGGACTTGGGCCGCTTGTAGCCGGTGAGCTGCTCGCGGCAGAAGTCCATGATCTGCGCCTCGGTGAGCGACGGGTCCTTCTTCACGATGAAGAGCTTCACCACCTCGCCCGAGTGCTCGTCCGGGATGCCCACCGCGGCCACCTCCAGCACGCCGGGGTGCATGGCCACCACGCCCTCGACCTCGTTGGGGTACACGTTGAAGCCGGACACGAGAATCATGTCCTTCTTGCGGTCGACGATGCGGGTGTGGCCGCGCTCATCCATGATGCCGATGTCGCCCGAGCGGAAGAAGCCGTCCGGGAACATCACCTTCGCCGTCTCGTCCGGACGGTTCCAGTAGCCCGCCATCACCTGCGGACCGCGGATGCAGATTTCGCCCGACTCGCCCATCGGGACGTCCTTGCCGTCCTCGTCGCGGATGGCGATCTCCGTGCCCGGCACGGGCAGGCCGATGGTGCCCGAGTACTCCGTGGCGACGGGCGTGTTGCTCGTGGCGACCGGGGAGGTCTCCGACAGGCCGTAGCCCTCGATGAGCGGCACGCGCGTGAGCGCGAACCACTTGTCCGCCACCGCCTTCTGCACCGCCATGCCGCCACCGTTGGAGACCATCAGGTGGGAGAAGTCCAGCTTGGCGAACTCGGGGTGGTTGACCAGCGCGTTGTAGAGCGTGTTGACGGCCGGCAGGATGTGGAAGGGCTGCTCCGACAGCGTCTTGATGAACGCCGGGATGTCGCGCGGGTTGGGGATGAGGATGTTCATCGCGCCCATGCGGATGCCCATCAGCCCGCACACGGTGAGCGCGAAGATGTGATACATCGGCAGCGCGCAGACGATGTTCACCTGGTCGATGTTGCGCCCCTTCTGCGCCGGCGCCAGCCACGCCTCCACCTGCAGCAGGTTGGCGATGACGTTGCGGTGCAGCAGCATGGCGCCCTTCGACACGCCCGTCGTTCCGCCCGTGTACTGGAGGAAGGCGATGTCGTCGCGCGTCGTGGTGGCCGGCGTCAGCGTGCGCGAGCCGCCCTCCGACAGCACCTGCTTGAAGCTGACCGCGCGCGGCAGCTGGTACGCGGGCACCATCTTCTTGACCTTGCGCACCACGAAGTTGACCAGCGTGCCCTTCAGGCCGCCGAGCAAATCGCCCATCGTCGCGACCACGACGTGGCGCACCGGCGTCTTGTCCAACACCTGCTGCAGCGTGGTGGCGAAGTTCTCCAGGATGAAGATGGCCTGGGCTCCGCTGTCCTTGAGCTGGTACTCCAGCTCGCGCGGCGTGTAGAGCGGGTTGACGTTCACCACGATGTAGCCCGCGCGCAGGATGGCGGCGATGCACACCGGATACTGCAACACGTTGGGCATCATGATGGCGATGGTCGCCCCACGCTCCAGCCCACGCGACTGCAGCCACGCGCCGACCCGGCGCGACAGCGCGTCCAGCTCGCGGTAGGTGATGACCTTGCCCATGCATTTGAAGGCGGGCCGGTCCGCGTACTTCGTGAAGGCCTCCTCCAGCAGGTGCGTCAGCGTCGGGTACTGACGGTCATCGATTTCCGCCGGAACTCCAGGCGGATAGTGCTTCAACCAGGGCTTCTCCATCGGCTCGCCTCCAAGGCGCGTGTCGTGGGGGTTGGGTTGGGGGACGCGGATGGTATCCCGATTGCGCTCCTGTTCGACCCTTCACGTCACCGATGTTCGTTGTCTGCCTTTGATGCGGTGCGGCATGACAGCCGGCGCGCGGGGAATTCAGGGCTCGAAGGCGCGCAGCACCTCGGCGTGGACGATGCGGTCCAACCGGAAGGGGCGCCGCGCGCCGCTCTGCATGTCCTGGGTATCCAGGCGTGTCTCGTGTCGGTCCATCACGACGGAGAGGATGCGCACCTCGCGCGTGGTCTCCAGGTAGTTGCCGTCCACGTACGTCAGGCGCAGCGGCTGCTGCTCGAACCAGGCGCGCTCGATGGCCGCTCGGACGGCGGGCTTGCTCGGCAGCGACGGCACGCCCAGGAAGCTCAGCTCCTTGAGCCGGTCGAGCAGCTCGCGCTGCGCGGACGTGGAGAGCGCGGCGCGCACCTTGTCCAACGCCGACTCGAGCGTGCCCGCGAAGGGCATCAGCCGCATGTCGATGGCGAAGCGTCCCAGCGCCACCAGCAGCGCCGCCTCGCGCGCGGTGAAGTTCACCGGCGGCAGGCTGTAGCTGCGGTCCAACGCGTAGCCGCCGCCCCGTCCCCGCTCCGCCGCCACCGGCATTGACGCGGCGCGCAACGTGTCGAGGTCGCGGTAGATGGTGCGGATGGTGACGCCGAAGCGCTCGGCGAGCGTCTCGGCGGTGACGCCGGTGCGGCGGCCCCGGAGGTACTCGGCGAGTGCGAAGAGTCGCTCGGTGCGTTGCATGGCGTGGGTTTCCTGACATACCGCTGACACCCGGGAGCGGCAAGGTGTGGGGCATGATGGCGGGCATGGTGGAGGACGAATGGCTGTGGGGCTGGGACGCGACGCCGGGCATCGTCTCGGTGTGGGCGGAGCCCGACGGCCGCGCCTTCGTGTGGCGCAGGCTCCCGGAGTCGGGGGCGCTGGTGCGCGAGGACGTGCGCTTCCGGCCGTGGCTGGTGCTGTCGAACCTGGAGGACCTGGAGCACCTGGGGCCGCGGCTGCGACCGGAGCGTGAGGGGCCTGCGCCGCGTCGGGTGACGTACCAGGAGCTGTCGGGGCCGGGGGCGCTGCGCTTCCTGATTCGCGCGGAGGACGGGCGCGCGCTCGCATCGGACGTGTTGCAGGGCGCGTCGCGGCGGCTGGGGCGGCCGTTCGCGAACCTGCGGGACCTGAGCGCGGAGACGGTGCTGTCGCTGCCGCCGGAGGAGCAGTACCTCACGGCGTCCGGGCGGACGTACTTCCGGGGGCTCTCCTTCGAGTCGCTGCACCGGCTCCAGTTCGACTTGGAGACGACGGGGCTGGACCCGGGCAGGGACCGCATCTTCCTCATCGCGATGCGGGGGCCGCGCGGGGACACGGACGTGCTGGAGGCGCACGGGGACGGTGACGCGGCGGAGGCGGACCTGCTGCGCCGGTTCGTCGAGCGGGTGCGCCAGTGGGACCCGGACGTCATCGAGAACCACAACCTGCATGGGTTCGACCTGCCCTTCGTCGCGCGGCGCGCGCGGCGGCTGGATGTGCCGCTGGCGTTGGGGCGCGCGGGCTCACCGGGCCTGCGGCACCGTCCGTCCGCGCGGGGCTCGGCGTTGGGGCGGGGGGCGGAGCGCAACGCGGATTCGATGCGGCGCGCGCGGTACACGGTGCCGGGGCGCGAGTTCATCGACACGTTGGACGCGGTGCTGCGGCACGACTTCTCGGCGCGGGATTTGCCGGGGCATGGGCTCAAGGTGGTGGCGCGGCACTTCGGCATCGCGGGCCCGGCGCGTGAGTACATCCCCGGGGCGCGGGTGCACGAGGTCTTCAAGACGGACCCGGAGCGGGTGCGGCGCTACGCGCGGGACGACGTGGCGGAGGCGGAGGGCGTGGCGCGGCTGTTGGGCGGGGCGGCGTTCGCCCTGGCGCGCATGGCGCCGCGCCGGTACGAGCGCCTGGCGGACGCGGGGCCGGCCACGGGGGTGTTGGACCCGTTGCTGGTGCGGGCGTACCTGCGTTCGGGGGCGGCGATTCCGGCGCACGAGGGCGGGGATGGCACGGCGCACAGCGGGGCGGCGCTGCACCTGTTCGCCACGGGGGTGGCGCGGCGGGTGGTGAAGGCGGACGTGGCCAGCCTGTATCCGTCGTTGATGCGCGAGTACCGCATCGGGCCGAAGCGGGACAGGTTGGGGGCGTTGTTGTCGATGGTGGACCGGCTGGTGGACCAGCGGCTGGCGGCGAAGAAGCGGGCCCGGGCGGCGCCCGCGGGATCCACGGAGCGGCACGAGAACGACGCGCTGTCGTCGGCGATGAAGATCATCGTCAACTCGGCCTATGGGTACATGGGCGCGGTGGGGTTGACGCGCTTCTCGGACGTGCACGCGGCGAACGAGGTGACGCGGCGCGGGCGCGCGGTGCTGGCGCTCCTGTGTCGGGAACTCGCGCGGCGGGGCGTGACGTTGTTGGAGGCGGACACGGACGGCGTGTACTTCGCGGTGCCGGAGGACTGGCGCGAGGAGGACGAGCGGCGGGTGGTGGCGGAGGTGGCCGCGCTGTTGCCTCGCCGGGTGCAGCTGGAGTTCGACGGGCGCTATGCGGCGATGTTGTCGCACGAACCGAAGAACTACGCGCTGCAGTCGCATGACGGGACGCTCCACCTCAAGGGTGTGGCCTTCCGCTCCAGCCGCGCGGAGCCGTTCGGCGAGGCGTTTCTGCGCAAGGCCTTGCGGTGTCTGTTGGCGGGAGACGTGGCGGGCGTGCGGGACGTGTACGTGGACACGGTGATGGCGCTGCGCAGGCGGCGGGTGCCGACGACGGAGGTGGCGGCGCACGTGCGGCTGACGAAGGACTCCGCGCAGTACGCGGCGGTGCGTGAGCGCAGGCGCGAGCTGGCGTACGAGGCGATGCTCACCGCGGGCAGGACGTCGTGGGCGGCGGGTGAGCGCGTGCGCATCTACCGCGCGGTGGGCGGGCGCGCGGGCCTGCTGCCCGAGCCGGAGCCGGATGACGTGGAGGAGGTGTCCGCGCAGGGCGCCGAGGACCCGCGGGACTACGACGTCGAGTACTACGTGCGGCTCTTGAAGGACACCTTCGCCGCGCGCCTGGAGCGGGGCCTGACGCCGCTGGACTTCTCCACCGTGTTCGACGACCCGGGGCAGCCCTCGCTCTTCACGCCGTCACTCGTGGACTCGCGTCCCATCCTCACGGTGGTGCAGGCGCCGCCGGAGGACGAGACGCTGGAGACGCCGCGAGAGGAGTCCCTGGGCGGCTCCTGAGTTCAGGGAGGAATCAGAAGCTGGAGCTGCCACCGCCACCACCACTGCTGCCTCCACCTCCGCTCCAGCCTCCGCCGCCACCGCCACCGCCACCGCCACCGCCACCGCCACTCCAGCCTCCGTCGTCACCCCAGCCTCCGTTGTCAACTCCGCCCAGAGACCCGCTGGAGTCGTAGAAAACGCCTGTCGCCGAGGCAGACTCGAGGCGCGCCTGATGTCTACGAAGATGCTCGGGCTTGTATCCCAACCACATCATTGCTCGCAGACTGAGCGACAAAGGCCTCGGCCTGAAGTTGCAATGGATGTTCATGGCGTTCGTGAATGTGCCGAGGGTGTAGCGGACACCCACAACGATCAGAAATACAACGAAGGGGTTCGGAGCCATGACGCAGGCCCATAAGGTGGGCGCTCGCGCGATGTCGCTGGCCGCGTGCCAATAGATGAGCAGTGGCGTGCAACTGGCGACAACGATGGCGCTGGGGGGATGCGAGTTCACCCAGTGACCCATCATGAAGAAGTAGCCCACGAAGGCTCCGAAGATGCCCAGGGCCTCGACAATCGATAGGCCATGGGCGAATGCCGACGTCGCCATGACAACGGCCTCGACTGCGAGGAACCAATACATGCCGCCGCTGTCCTTGCTCACCACGCCGCCCCGGCCGCGCAGCCCTGCGGCGGTTGCCGCGCCGAAAATCAGCATGAGAAAGAGGACTTGCTGGGATGCGGAGCGCCGCCGTGGCGTTGGGGTGGCCACTGCGCTCCCACGGCTGGTGGTCGTGGATGCCTCCGCAAGCCGTCCTTGGATTTCCTCGACGATGTTCAGGATGCCACCACGCCAGTCTGCGCGGGCGAACAAGGGCGATTGTGCTTGGAGGAGCGCCTGCGCGACGCCGTCGGGGATGGGCTCCTCCAGGCCGTAGCCGACCTCCAGCCTCACGCGCCGGTCCTTCACCGCCACCACGAGCAGGAGCCCATCGTTCCGCTCCCGGCTTCCACCCTTCCAGGCATCGAAGCTGCGCAGCGCGAAGTCCTCGATGGGCTCACCCGAGGTCGTCTCGACGAGAACCACCGCCATCTGGGCTTCGGTGGAATCTCGCAGTCGGACCAGCTCCGTGGAGATGCTCTCCTCGTCCTGTGCGGACAGGACGTCCGCGAGGTCCACGACAGGTCGGGTGATGTCCGGGACGCGGGACTCGGCGGAAGCCACCAGCGCGAGCAGGGGGAGCAGCAACAGCAGCGATGGCTTCACCATGACTTCAGCTCGGTGGACAGAGGAAGGCTTCGAGGCAGTCGGGTGCGCTCCACCACCCAGCGGTTCGGAATGGAGGCCGCGGCGGCGTTGTAGTCGGCCACCAGTTGGTCGTAGCGGCGCTGCTCCACGAACACGCGGTTGTCGGCACCGGACAGCTCGGCGTCTCGTTCCGGGCTCGCCTCGACGGCGGCGAAGCGCGCTCGAACTCCTTCACGCCGTACCATCACGTTGTGCACCTGGGCCCGTTGTCGAGCCACCTCCAACGCCCGCGTTCCCAGGTCATTGTGGATGGCGCCCGTTCCCAATCCGAGCAGGACGCTTGCGCCCGCGAAGAGGACCGCGCCCCAACGTGCTCGCTGGAGATAGCGTTGGCGCCGTGCCTGTCGGGCGAGCTCCATCGCACGTCGCGACCGCGCTGCTTGTTGGAGTCGCTCGATTCGAAGCGCCCGGGCTTCCTCGATGTAGCGAGCGGGGATGTCCAGCTCTTCGCCAATGCGTTGGAGCTCCTCGGGAGTGAGCGTCTCCAGCGACGGGTCTGCCTGCATCAACTCGGTGGCTTTGCGGATGATCCCGTCGACATCCTCGTACGGGACGGATGCATCCCCCGCGGAGATATCCGTGCGTCGACGGTCACTCATTCCGGTCCCCCTGACGACCGCCGAACGGGTCGGCCCGCCCTCCTGAGCCGGGAGGAGTGTGGCGGTCGGCAGGGACGGAGGGCAGCGTTCCCTGGGGCTCGCGCATTGGTGGTGGGTCAACACTCGCTCCCCCGCCAGATGGCGCGGGCTCCGCTGCGGGGGACCTCCAGTGCGGACCTGGACCCAGCGAGGGGATTGAGGCCGCCGGTCGGGAGGGAGCTTGTCGCTGGCTCCCATGCCCGAGTTGGAGCACCCGCCCGCGAAGCCCCGCGCGCGACGCAAGCCCTCGGACGTGGGGAGCACGAACTGCTGGAGCCGCGTTGCTTCGCGCCGCGGGAGACGTGAGCGCGGAAGAACTCTCCCACGCATCCGTGAGCTGGGTCTGGGCGGCGGCTGACAGCCCGTGGTGCCGTGCTGTTCAGAAGACACCCTCCGTTACGCGGGCCGCGTTGAATCGATGCGGGCGCTGCGTCAGACCTGGAGCCTCCAGGGGGATGGGATGCGGCCAGCATCGATGGAGATGTCACCCTCGCGCCGGATGTCGCGCACGCTGCTGACGGCGGGAGACCTCGCGGGCACCTTCGTCTTCGCCGTCGAGGGCGGACTGACGGCGGCGCGCGCGGGCCTGGATGTGCTCGGCATCCTGGTGCTCGCCTTCGCCACCGCGCTGGGCGGAGGCATGGTGCGGGACGTGCTGCTCGGCGCGGTGCCTCCGCTGGCCCTCCAGGATTGGCGCTACGCGGCCACGGCTTTCGGCGGAGGCGCGCTGGTGATGCTGATGAGCGGCCCCCTGGGACACGTGCCCGTGACGCCGCTGCTCATCCTGGACGCGGCGGGGCTTGCGCTCTTCACGGTGACGGGCGCGGGCAAGGCCCTCTCGCTGAAGGCCACTCCGCTGGCGGCCATGCTCCTGGGCGCCATCACCGGCGCGGGCGGGGGCACGATTCGGGACGTGCTGCTCGCGCGAGTCCCCCTGGTGCTGCGCGCGGATGTCTACGCGGTGGCGGCGCTCCTGGGCGCGGGAGCGTTGCTCCTGGCGCGCAGACTGGGCGCCTCTGCCGTTCTCGCCGCGAGCGTGGGCGCGGCCGTGTGCTTCGGGCTGAGGACGCTCGCCGTCCTCTTCCACTGGAAGCTCCCAGGAATCCTCCCCCAGCCCTGAGCGCCTTGTTGGCAGTTTCACGCGTATTCCCATGCTGACGGGCCAGGCCTAGAGTTCCCGTCCATGCGCGAAAAAGACACGCAGTATGTATTGGATTGGATTGCCATCCAGGAGCTGGTGGCGGAGTACGGGCAGGCCATCGACTTCGGCAAGGACACCGGGGACTGGAGCCGGTGGGCGAACGTCTTCACGCCCCAGCTCACCGCGGACTACAGCCGCTTCATGGGCGGCGAGCCCATCCACATCACCCGCGAGCAGGCCGCTGAGTACGGCCGGGTGGCGGTCAGCGCCTTCAGCCGCGTCCAGCACGCCACGGCGACGACCATCCGCATCCACTTCAAGAACGAGACGCAGGCCCAGGTGATGGCCTACGCGGAGGTGGCCCACTACTTCATGCTCGGTGGCGTGCAGCAGGAGTGGACCATCGTCGCGCGCTACACGCATGACGTGGTGAAGACGGCCGAGGGCTGGCGCATCGAGAAGGTGCTCCTGGACCCCGTCCACTACCGCGGCAACCCCCTGGGCCTGGAGTTCGTGCAGGGCAAGAGACTGGCGTGAGCGACACCTCCGGGTGTCTGCTCTCGCACCTGGGAGGAATCGCATCATGGGTGATGAACATCCCCTGCGCCTCGCGTCCGAGCTCGCGCGGGCGGGCAGGATTGACGAGGCCATCTCGTGCCTGGAAGCTGCGTTGGGGCGCACCCGCTCCATGGCGGAGCGCCCCGCCAACACCTCGCTCCTGCCGAGGACGGCGGGGCTGCTCTGTGAGGAGGCTGGGAGGCTGCCACAGGCGGTGCGCTACTACGAGGAGGCCCTTGCCGTTGCGGCGGAGCGCGAGCCGCTCCTGTTGCTTGCCCTGGCGGAGGTGCATCGGCGCTCGGGGCAGGTCGCCCGAGCCCAGGTCTGCCTGGACGGGGCCGAGGCACTGGCTCGCAGCTCCGCGGAGGTCGACGTCGCGAGGAGGGTTGCCCAGCTCCGCGAAGCGCGGGCGCGCGATGAGCGTTGAGCGAGGTCTCGAGGCGAGTGGTTCCGGTTGAAGCAGTACCTCGCCGGTGGCGAGATGCTCGTGAGGTGACCTCCGACGGATGACTCCGGTCCGGCGCCCGCGAGTCCTCGGCACATGTGTGGGTCCTATGCGTGAGTGACGCGCCCGGTAATGGACGACTCCGGTCCTTGGCTCGCGTGTCCTCAGTGCGCGTCACGCGCGAGGGTGACGTTCCCGCTGACGGACGAGCCCGGTCCGTCGCCTGTGTGTCCTGTGCGAGCGCGTCACTCGCGAGGGGGCGTGCCCGCTGACGGACGAGCCCGGTCCGTCGCCTGTGTGTCCTGTGCGAGCGCTTCACGCACGAGGGTGACGTGCCCGCTGACGGACGATTCCGGTCCGTCGCCCGCGGGTCCCCGGCACCCGCGCGCCACGCGCGTGGTTTACTCCCGCCCCTGGACAGCACAGGTCGCCAAGGAGCGGGAACCGGTGAAGAAGCTCGTCAATGAGCCCAAGGCCGTCGTGAGGCAGATGCTGGAGGGATTCGTCGCGCTCGCTCCAGGACAGGTGTTGCTCGATGACGAGACGGTGGTCATCCGGAGTGACACGCCCGAGGACCCCCGACAGCGCAAGGTGTCCGTCATCTCCGGCGGCGGCAGTGGCCATGAGCCCGCTCACGCCGGCTACGTGGGCGCGGGCATGCTGGACGCGGCCGTGGCCGGTGACGTGTTCACCTCGCCCAGCACCGACGCCGTGCTCACCGCCATCCGCGCGGTGTCCGGCCCCGCGGGCTCGTTGCTCGTGGTGAAGAACTACACCGGAGACCGGCTCAACTTCGGCCTCGCCGCGGAGTTGGCCCGCGCCGAGGGCATTCCCGTGGAGGTCGTGGTGGTGGCCGATGATGTCGCCCTGCGCGACACCGTGGAGCCCTCGCGCCGTCGCGGCATCGCCGGCACCGTGCTCGTGCACAAGGTCGCGGGCGCCGCGGCCGCCGCCGGACTTCCCCTGTCGGACGTGCTCCGCGAGGCCCAGGCCGCGTCAGCGGAGCTGGGCACCATGGGCGTCGCGCTCGGGCCCTGCACAGTGCCCGCGGCGGGGCGCCCCGGCTTCACCCTCGGCGACGAGGAGATCGAACTGGGCCTGGGCATCCACGGTGAGCAGGGCGTTCTGCGCGCTGAGCTCCAGTCCGCGGACGCGCTGGTGGAGACGCTGCTCGCCGCCATCGTCGAGGACCGCCGTCTGACCTCGGGCGCGCGCGTGGCGTTGCTCGTCAATGGACTCGGTGGCACGCCGCCGATGGAGCTCGCCATCGTCACGCGCCGTGCGCTGGCCGTCCTGCGCGAACGAGGCCTTCGCGTCGAGCGGGCCTGGAGCGGGACGTTCCTCTCCGCGCTGGAGATGCCCGGCTGCTCGTTGTCGCTGTTGAAGGTCGACGACACCCTGCTGACCCGGCTGGACGCGAAGACGTCCGCGCCCGCATGGGGCGGGGAAGGGCGGCTCGCTCCGGAGCGTGCGCCCAGGCCCGTCACCGCCGCGCCCTCCGTGTCCTCGGCCCCCGCCGCGAAGCCACCGGGGATGGAGAAGGTCCACGCGGCGGCGCTCGCGGTGGCGTCCGCTTTCGAGGCGAGCGAGTCGCGCCTGACGGAGCTCGACAGCGCGGCGGGAGATGGCGACCTGGGCATCAGCCTGTCGCGCGGCGCCGCGGCCATCCGCGCGCTCCCCGAGTCCTCGTGGACGAGTCCCTCGCGAGCCCTCACCTCCATCGGTGAGGCCCTGCGCCGCGCCATCGGCGGAAGCTCCGGGCCGTTCTATGCCACGGCGCTGCTGCGCGCCGCGCGCCGCTTGTCGGAAGGGCCCGTGGATGCGCCGGCCTGGGCGGAGGCGTTCGTCCTCGCCGTCGACGCCGTGGCGAACCTCGGCGGCGCCAGGCCCGGAGACCGCACCATGCTGGATGCGCTCCGTCCCGCGGCGGACACCTTCGCCCAGGCGCTGAAGGCGGGACAGGCACCCGCCGAGGCCTGGGCCGCGTGCGTGCGCGAGGCGGAGCAGGGCGCCGACGCCACCTCGCGCATGCAGCCCCGCCTGGGGCGCGCCAGCTACCTGGGGAGCCGCGCGCTCGGTGTCCCGGATGCGGGCGCCGCCGCCGTCGTCGTCTGGGTGAAGGCGCTCACGCCCTTCATCGGATGAGCGGAGGCGTGCTGCCCTTCGACGGCGGCACCCCCGACAGGCTGTTCGCGGCCGGACGCGAGGTGGCCGCGACCCGCTTCGGGGGCCGCCACCCGAGCGACACCCGCAGGTAGGGCGCCGGGCCCGTGGACTGGAGCATCCCCAGCTCCACCCGGTCCCGGTTCCTGTCGAGCAGCGCGTAGTCGTTCAGGAAGTCGAGCCCCAGCGAAGTGCTCAACCACAGGCTGCTGCCGCCCAATCGCGTGTTCACCGTGGGGCCCGCGCGCAGCGCCGTCTCCCGCACGTAGCGGGCCGCCAGGTCCTGGCTGCCCTCGGGCAGGCGCGTGCGGAACACCTGCTGGTCGAACATGGCGCTGAGGCCCAGCTCCAGACCGTCGCCCACCTTGAGCATCGCGGTGAGCCGGGGCAGGCCCAGCTCCAGGATGTACGCGCCCTTGCGGTAGGTGAAGGCCGCCATGGGAATGACGGGCGTGGCGTCGAACGGATAGAGGGCGACGAGCCCGAAGGTGAGCCGCACGTCCGGGTCTCCGCCAATCAGGTAGTTCGCCATGGCGAAGCCCGCCCACGACGTATCCAGCCCCACGTCGAACGAGCTCTTGAAGTCCGTGCGCGGATTCGCGGACACGCCCGAGATGAGCATCCACCGGGGCGCCAGCGGACGAATCACCGTGAGCCCCAGGCTGAAGCGATGGAAGCGCCGGCTCAGGTCCTCCTCGGACACGTCCGCGAGCGGGCCGCGTCGCTCGAGCCCCATGAAGCGCGTCTCGTACCCGAACGAGGGCACCAGCACCGTCTTCCCCAGGAAGAGGGGAGGAAGCGGCAGGCGCAAATCCAGCTGATGTCGTTCGTCCAGTCGCCCGCCCTGCGAGCCGATGCGGGTCCCCCGCGCGACGGTGATGCCGACATAGGCCCGGTCCTCCGTCGTCTGCGCCGAACCCGTCCCCGCGAAGACGAGCACGCAGGCGAGCAGCACCTGTTGGAGGGGCGCCCAGCGCACAGCCCTGGTCACTGACACATGGACCTCACCACGGTTTTCCCGGCCGAGCCCCCACTATACAGGGAGTCGGCGCTCCCACGTCCGTCCAGGGAGTCCGCCGAAGACATTGTCCTCGTCACCCGGGCCGCGGACTTCTACCCTGGCTCCATGAAGCTCTTCGATACGTTGCTGCAGGAAGCCTCGTTGCATGACAAGGCCGGCTCGGCCTCCAAGCGGGCGGCGCTCAAGGCGAAGCTGACACCCACCGACACCGTCGAGCAGGTGTCGGGCGACCTGCGCATCTGCGAGGGCGAGGACCGGCGCGTGGGCGGCGGCCTCGTGGTGAAGGGCAACCTGGTGCTCGAGGACCAGGGGCGGCTGCTCGTCGCGGGCAACCTGGTCGTCGAAGGCAGCATCATCCACGAGGGCTTCGACTACTCGCTGCTCTTCGTCGGCGGCGCGCTCCAGGCGGGCAACCTGCTCGTGCACGGCGAGGTCGTCGTCCTCGGCGCCTTCAAGGTCCAGGGCGTCGCGTGGACGTACTACAGCGACTACTCGACCTACGCCGACACGCTGACGGCCCGGCTCGTCGTGGCGGATGACCGCGAGGACGCCATCGGCAAGGTGAGCGCGGAGAACCACCTCGTCGGTCACTCGAGCGAAATCGGTCCCAAGCTGAGCAAGCTGCTCCAGAAGGGCCTCGTCGACGAGGAGGGCGAGTGGTCCTACACCACGCTCGCCAAGAAGCTGCTGAAGAAGGAAGCGCTGCTGGCGTGAGGCGGGTACCCCGCACGGTGCGCTGTCGATAAACCAGGAAACCTCCGGATTGTTCGCGCCATCCGGAGCGTGCGTGTGTCCGAGGAGCAACCCCCCACTCTTCGTCCTCCACGGCGAAGAGCCCTCCGAGGTCCAATCCATGCACACACCCTGGGCGTTCCCCCGGGCACGGCTCGCCGTGTCCTTGCTGGTGCCGTTGCTCTCGTGGTCCTGCTCGGGTGGAGCACCGGAGGAGCAGGACGTCTCCTCGGGCGACACGCCTCGGGGCGAGGCGCCCTCGACGCCAGGAGAGGCGAGCTCTCTCGGGACGGCCGCTGACGCGCTGGAGACGGTGCTCATCGCGTCGGGCGCGACGTGGCGCTACCTGGACACGGGCGTGGACCTGGGCACGGGCTGGACGGCGCCGGGCTATGTGGACGGCGCGTGGGCCTCGGGCGCGTCACCGCTGGGCTACGCGGAGACGGACCTGGCCACGACGGTCTCCTTCGGGAGCAACACGGCAAGCAAGCACATCACCACGTACTTCCGGCGCGCCTTCACGGTGACGGACGCGGCGTCGGTGCGCGAGCTGCGCCTGCGCTTGCAGCGCGACGACGGCGCCATCGTCTACCTGAATGGTGTGGAGGTGCTCCGCAGCAACCTGCCTTCGGGCACGGTGGGCTATCGCACGCTGGCGCCCGCCACCATCTCCCTGCCCGTGGAGGAGCAGACGTGGCACGCGCAGGCCCTCGACACGGCGGCGCTGCGCACGGGCACGAACGTGCTCGCGGTGGAGCTGCACCAGTCCGCGGCCAACACGTCGGATGCGCGCTTCGACCTGGAGCTGAGCGCGACGGTGGCACCCGCGCCCTCGCCCATCTCGCAGTGCTACCCGTTCGACATGCCCGCGACGAGCGTGCTGCGCGCGGCGCCGAAGAAGGTCTTCGGCTTCTATTACCCCATCTTCCCCATCTCCATCGACAACAAGGCGCCCGCCGACGACCACTGGACCAGCTGGCTGACGCCCGAGGCGCGCGGGGGGGAGTACGCGAACATCGGCGGGCTGATGCGTGACCGGCCGCTGCCGCGAGCCCCCTGGGCCGACAGCGCGTGGCGACAGCGTGACTTCGAGGTGGAGGTGCGCCGCGCCATCGCCGCCGGCATGGACGGTTTCCTCTACGAGCACCCGTACCGCGTCTCGTCCGACACGCGGAACAACCAGCTGACCACGATGCTCGCCGCCGCGGCGGCCGTGGACCCGGAGTTCCGCATCGTCCTCAGCCCCGACTTCCCCACCGAGGCCACGGGCACCACGGACGGCCTGGTGTCGATGATTGCCTCCGTCGCCAACCACCCGTCCGTGCACAGGCTCGACGGCGCTGTCGTGCTGGCCAGCTTCAACCCGGAGCGCAAGTCGGTGGCCTGGTGGACGGAGGTGAAGACGCGGCTTGCGTCCCAGGGCATCCAGGTCACCTACTGGCCGCTGCTCTCGTACACGGGAGACGTGACGAAGTACGCGGAGTGGAACAACCTGGTGACGGGCTTCTCCACCTGGGGTGAGCGCACCGCGCAGTCCGGGGAGGCGATGCGCCGCTGGAGCGTGGAGTCGCACCGGCGCGGCAAGCGGTGGATGTCTCCCGTCGCGTTCGAGGACGTGCGCCACAAGCTCACCGACAGCGAGAACAGCAGCCGCGTGTACTGGGAGGCGCAGAACAGCCTGGCGTTCCGCACGCAGTTCGAGAAGGCGATGGAGGGCGACGCGGACTGGGTGACGCTGCTGACGCTGACGGACTACGGCGAGTCGTGGATGACGGCGTCGCAGGAGCGCGGCTACGTCATCATGGATTGGATTGCGTACTACACCACCTGGTTCAAGACGGGGCAGCGGCCCACCATCGTCCGCGACACGCTCTACTACACGCACCGCCGACACCGCACCGACGCGCCGTTCGATGCCACCAAGCAGACCGCGCGCGCCATGAAGCTGCGCGGCGGCGTGGCCGCGTCCAACCAGGTGGAGCTGCTCGCGTTCCTCAAGGAGCCGGGCCGGCTGGTCATCACGCAAGGCACGGACGTGCGCACGCTGGACGTGACGAGCGCCGGCGTGACGGCCTTCCAGGCGCCGCTCGTTCCCGGCACCACGCCCGTGTTCGAGCTCCAGCGCAACGGCGTCACGGTGCAACGGCTCCAGAGCGCCACACCCGTCGTCGCGCAAACCGTTTACCAAGACCTCATGTATCACGCGGGCGGTGGACGCTCCTGCACGAGGCCCTGAGCGTGGACGGGCGCGGGCCCGCTGCCTAGGGTCCGCGTCATGTCCGCCACACGCTACGGCTTCATCGACACGAAGGGGGAGCTGGTCATCGAGCCCCGCTTCGAGGCGGTGAACGGCGGGTTCTCGGAAGGGCTGGCCGCCGCGAAGGAGGGCGGCCTGTTCGGCTACATCCACCCGGATGGGAGCTGGGCGCTGACGCCCCGCTTCGCGTCGGCCCAGCCCTTCACCCACGGACGGGCCGTCGTGCTGAACGCCGGTTGAGCGCTGGTTACTTCGACGGCGTGGGGATGCCGACGGTGAGCCTGTGCGCGGGCACGGGCGTGGCGGTGGCCACGTTCCAGCTGTCCGGGCGGCCCGCCACGTCTCCGGTGGGCAGCACCCCATTGCCCAGAACCCCCGTCTTGTTGCGGCCCCAGGAGTAGAGGGTGCCGTCCGTGGCGGTGGCGTAGCCGTAGAAGGACTGCGCGGTGTTGTGCAGCGCCTTGAACGTCACGCCCGGGGCGACCTGCACGGGACGGAAGACCATCTTCTGGTAGTTGGACCAGTCCCATTGGTAGGGCGTGTGGTAGGTGGCGAAGTCCAGCATCACGCCGTTGCCCACCTCGCCCATCGCGCTGTCGCCCCAACCCCACAGCGAGCCGTCGTCCAGGATGACGTGCGTGGCGTGGCCGTTCGCCGTGACGTGCACGATTCTGCGCGAGCCGAACTCCGGGAACGACAGCTTGCGCGGCGTGGCCACGGGGTACCAGCCGCCCGCCGGCGGGCCGAGTCCCAGGAAGGTGCCCTGCAGGCCCCAGCCCCAGAGGTCACCTGCTTCATCGAGCGCCACCGCCCAGCGGCTGCCACCCGCGGCGAGCTCCTTCACGCGCGTCGGGATGCTCAGCGGGTTGGGGCGCGCGTAGTCGTTGAACCTGCCCGTGCCCAGCGTCTCCGCCGCGGCGCTCCCGCCCCAGGCCCATGCCTTGCCCGTGTCATCCAGCGCGAAGATGGAGGTGTCGTTGGTGGTGAAGGTCGTGATTCGCACACCCTGGGGCAGGGGGACCTTCGTGGGCCGGGTGATGTTGCGCGGCGCCGTGTTCCCGTCCCCGGCGATGCCCAGCGTGTTGCCAATCGCGGTGCCGCTCATGCCCCAGACCCAGAAGGAGCCGTCCGCCTTGAGCGCCATGTTGAAGAGCAGCGCGCTGCGCACCTTGATGACGTTGTCGAACGTCTCGCCGGTGGAGTCCGTGAGGACCAGGTACGGCTGTCCGTTGTTCGGCGTGGTGGCGCGGTTGGGTTGGTCGTTCGTGGTGCCATCCCCGCGTTGGCCGTAGAGGTTCTGCCCGAAGGTCCACACGCGGCCCAGGGTGTCGAGCGCCACGCTCTGGAAGCCGCCGCCCGCCACGTCCTTGAAGCGCAGTCCCTGGGGCAGGGCGATGTCCACCGGCGGGACCTGGTTGTACGGGTTGGAGTGCCCCACGCCGAGCTGCCCCGCGCGGTTGGAGCCGAGCCCCAGCACGCGTCCGTCCACCAAGTAGAACAGCTGATACTCCGCGGTGGCGATGTGCGTCAGCCCCGCGAGGCTGTCTCCCGCGTCGGGAGTCCCCGCGTCGCCCAGGGCTTCCTGGCCGAGCGCCTCGTCCAGCGGGCCCTCCCCCTCTGGTTGAGCGGGCGACCCGGAGCAGCCAACGAGGACCACGGCGAGCGAGGCGAAAAGGGGACGGAGGAGTGACATGTTTCTATTGTCACTCGATTGCCATAATGAAGGGAAGTCAGGTCCTGGAGGGGCTCGCCAGGGTTCGTGCCTCCGAGGAGGAATGCGCGCGGGTGGGAATGTCGATGTGAGTTTGTGTACCTTGCTGCCATGTCACGCGGACGCGGCTGGCTGTTGTGGGTGGGGGCCTTCTCCTACTGGACCCTGCAGGGACTGGCGGCCTCCAGTGAGGCGCACTCCGTGCGGGGCGTGTCCTGGACCCAGGCGCTGCTCACGGATGGCTTCGCCACGGCGCTGTGGGCGCCGGTCACCGTCGCGGTGGTGCACTTCGGCCTGCGCTTCCCGTTCGACCGGCGCCTTTGGCGCTCGAGGCTCGCCCTGCATGCAGGAGGCGCGCTCGCCGTCTCGTTCTTCCGGGCGACGGTCATCTACGCGCTGGACCCGTACTTCCACTGGTACGACGCGCCGCCCGCGTACACGGCGGTGCTCGAGCACGCGCTGCTCTACAACCCGTTCATCTACCTGACGCTCCTGGGCGTGGCCCACGCCATCTACTACGCCGAGCAGCTGCGGCTGCGTGACACGCAGCTCGCCCGCGCGCAGCTCCACGCGCTGGAGGCGCAACTGCACCCGCACTTCCTCTTCAACACGCTCAACTCCATCTCCGCGCTGGTGCGCAGGGACCCGCTGGGCAGCGAGCGGATGATTGCGCGCCTCAGCGACTTGCTGCGGGAGACGCTCGAGGCGGCGGGGCGCGAGGAGGTGTCCCTTCGCGACGAGCTGCGCACGCTCCAGCTCTACCTGGACATCCAGGGCGTGCGCTTCACCGACCGGCTCCGGGTGGAGCAGGACATCGCGCAGGAGGCGCTGGGCGCGCGGGTGCCGCACCTGGTGCTGCAGCCCCTGGTGGAGAACGCCATCCAGCACGGCATCGCGCCGCGCTCGGCGCCGGGCACGGTCACGGTGACGGCCAGGCGCGAGGGGCCGGAGCTGCTGCTGGAGGTCCGCGACGACGGCGTGGGGCTGCGCGAGGGCGCGGCGGCGAAGTCCGAGGGGAGCGGCAAGGGGCTGTGGATCACCCGCGAGCGCCTGGTGCAGCTCTACGGCCCCGCGCACCGGCTGAAGCTGGAGGCTCGCGAGGAGGGTGGGGCGCGGGTGTCGCTGGCCATTCCCTTCCGGACGGAGCGTGCGGCGTGACGCAGCCCATCCGCGTGCTCATCGTCGACGATGAGCCCCTCGCCCGGGCGCGGCTCAAGGAGCTGCTCTCGGAGGAGCCGGACATGGCCGTCATCGGCGAGTGCCGGGACGGCAACGAGGCCATCGACGCCATCGGCAGGCAGCGCCCGGACCTGGTGCTGCTGGACGTGCAGATGCCGGAGCCGGATGGCTTCGGGGTGCTGCGGGCGGTGTCGCGCGAGCACCAGCCGGCGGTCATCTTCGTGACGGCGCACCGGGACTTCGCGGTGCAGGCGTTCGAGGCGAACGCGCTCGACTACCTGCTCAAGCCCTTCGACCAGGAGCGCTTCCGGCGGAGCCTCTCGCGCGTGCGTGAGCGCAGGCGCACGGGGGCGACGGAGCTGGACGCGGAGCTGGTCGAGCGGCTGGAGTCGCTGTCCTCGAGACTGTCCCCCGCCCCGGAGCGGTATGCGACGCGGCTGGTGGCCAAGGTGGGCTGGCGCATGCGCTTCTTGCGCGTGGAGGACATCGACTACCTGGAGGCGGAGGGCAACTACGTCTCCGTCCACCAGGGCAAGCAGTCCTTCCTGACGCGCGAGACGATGAACGCGGTGGAGGAGAAGCTGGACCCGAGGGACTTCGTGCGCATCCACCGCTCGCTCATCGTCCGGCTGGACCGGGTGGAGGAGGTGGAGCCGCTGGCGCCCGGGGAGATGGTGCTCACCCTGCGAGACGGCACGAAGCTGACCTCCGGACGCAGCTACCGCGCCCGGCTGCAGCGGGCCCTGGACCTGCCCTCCTGAGCGTTGTCCGGGGCGGGCTCCACGGTTCGTCCCGGAAGCTCCACCGTTCATCCCATCGTCAATGCGGTCGTCGAGCAGGGAGGCGATGGTGTCTCCAACAAAGGAGACGCCGCATGCACCGCTTCACGCCGAGCAAGTCGTGGTCCGTGGGATTCATCGCCGCCCTGTCCTCCCTGTCGATGGCGTGCGCGTCGCAGGCGCCGGAGACGGCCCCCGTGGCCGAGGCGCTCGGCGCGGCGGAGGTGTCCAGCGAGGCGTTGCGCTTCCTGAGCTGCACCCCGGGCGGCAGCATGTTCGCGCCTGGAGAGGTCTCGCTGCCGGACCGCTCCGAGTACCGGCTTACCTTCTCCGCGGACGGCAACACGGCGTACTACCACGTGGACTCGGCGGAGGCGCCGTTCCAGGCCATCTACGAGACGCGCAAGGTGAACGGCCACTTCACGCCGGGCCAGTTGGTGTCCTTCTCGGGGACGTGGCTGGACACGGACCCGTTCCTGTCGGTCGACGGCCAGTCGCTCTTCTTCTCGTCCACGCGGCCGGTGACGGGGACCGAGGAGCGCGCGGACTCGGACCTGTGGGTGGTGCACAAGCAGGCGGATGGGAGCTGGGGTGAGCCGCTGCACCTGGGGCCGAACGTGAACTCGGACCGGCAGGAGCTGTACGTGAGCGCCACGCGGGACGGGACGTTGTACTTCGCGAGCGGGACGTTCGACTCGGACTTCAACGTGTATCGCGCGGAGCGGCGGGGGCCGGGGTACGCGCCGGCGGAGAAGCTGAGCGTGGCCATCAACAGCCCGGATTATTGGGAGTACAACTCGCACATCTCCGCGGATGGGCGGGTGCTCATCTTCGCGTCGCTCAACCGGCCGGAGGGTTACGGGCTCGGTGACTTGTACGCGAGCGTCAACATCGGCGGGAAGTGGACGAAGGCCATCAACCTGGGGCCGGCGGTGAACACGGAGAAGGACGAGTTCCACCCGTCGCTGAGCGTGGATGGACGTCACCTCTACTTCGTGCGCCAGACGTGGGCCCCGTTCGTGCCGTCGGACTTCTACACGCTCGACACCCTCTGCCTGTTCTTCCAGTGATGGCGAGGCGCCCTCCGCCCGGGGGCGGCGCCCTCGCCACGCAGCAAGGCGCGGCGGGCGAGGCGTGGTGGAGCCGCGCCACGTCTCGTCCGTCCTCGCCGTGGCCGTGAGGTGGGTTTGACGATGGGGGCGCCCTCCGCCCGGGGGCGGCGTTCTCGTCGGGTGGCAAGGCGGGGTGGGCGAGGAGTGGAGCAGGGCCACTCCTCGTCCGCCTTCGCTGTGTGGCTTCGGCGCGCGCAGCGCCAGCGTGCCTGCGACGCGCATGTTGGCCGGGGTGTGGCTTCGTCGTCGGGCGGCGAGACGGGGCGGGGAGTGGTGCCCCTGGGGCGCCTCGGCTTCAGCCCGGGATGCCCACGACGAGCGTGACGACGTAGCCGTCCGCGACGCTGCCCGTCACGGTGGCGACCTGGGTGGAGGAGCCATCGCTGAAGACGTTGTCCATCGCGAGGCTGACGCGCTGGAAGTTGGCGACGCTCTGCGAGTAGCCGGACGTGGCGTAGACCTCGTCGCAGGCGGCCTCGGGCAGGGCGAGCTGGGAGGTGACGAGCTTGTTCGCGGACGAGGTGGCCGAGGCCAGGTCCGGGTACACCTCGAAGTGGATGTGGGGCCAGCGGCCGCTGTAGCAGGCGGGGAAGATGCTGGTGAAGGTGACCTGGCCCTGGCTGTTGGTCTCCTGCACGCCGCGCAGGTAGTTCTCGTTCGTGATGCCCGCGCCATAGAGGGAGTACTCCCCCGAGTTGTCACAGTGCCACAGATAGACGGCGCGGCCGGCGAGCGGGGCGCAGGCGTCGTTGACGTCGACGAGGGTGAGCGTCACCGTCGTGAGGACTCCCTCGGCGACGGTGCGGGTGTTGCCGAAGCTCGCGCGGATGTCCGAGCGGACGATGCCCGACTGCTGGAGGACGTTGGGGCCGTTCGAGCCGTCGGCGGGGTAGGGGCCGGCGGTCTCCTCGGGGATGCGCGAGCAGCCGGACGGGTCCGGTGTCGGGTCGTCATCGTCGCCGCAGCCGAGCCATGGAATGAGGCTGGCGCCGGCCATCCAGCGCAGCACCTGTCTGCGTCCCGCGCGTGCCATCAGGACGCGCAGGTCCTGCTGGAGCCCTTGATGGTGACGCGGATCCTCGTCGCTCATGTGTCCTCCCCTTGGGTCGGGCCAAGGTAGGAACCCGGTCTGAAGAAAGTCCGCGCGGGCGTGGTCCACTCAACGCCTGTCCCGACAGGTGTTGGCGACTGGAGGTTCGTGTCGCGCCGGAGCGCGGGCTTCCTGCGTACTCGTGGGTGGGAGGACCCCCGTTGCTGGGTTCAGGCCGGATACGGGAAGGATGCTGGAGGTGGTTCTACGGCTCGAGTGACTCCGCGAGACTCGGGACTCGTCCCACGCCCATACCGAGGCGTGCCCAGGAGTCCTGCATGTCCAGGAGGCGATGCCGCTGGTCTGGTCCATTGTCCCTGCTCCTGGTGGTCGCCTTGACCACGACGGGTTGTGCATCCGTGCCGCAGGCGTCCAGTCATGGCGAGGTGTGGAACTACACGCCGTCCGAGACACCCACGGGGCGGCAACGGCTCTGGCGCAACGTGGCGCAGCGAGATGCTGCAACCCGTGTCCGGGGTGGGAGCGGAGCTGTCGAGGCCGGGGAACGAAGTGTCACGCTCACGCGTCAGGCCGTCCTCGAAGCCATCGAGGAGGTGCGGGGCTCCCTCGGTGGTGTCTCAGCCGTGCTCTCCCAACTCGAGGAGCGAACGTCCTCATCCAGTGTGAGTGGACTCGAGGGTGTGTTCACCCGATACCGTGAGCACGGCGCCCGTCAGCTGGCGTGGCTGCGTGGAGAGTCCAGGAGCGCCACGGCGCTCGTGGGCGTGGCATCAGAAGTGGGGGATGCGGGGATGGAGGTGGGCATCCTCGGCATGGCCGGACCTCGTCTCCAGGCCGCGATGTTCGGTGCCCTGCTGGCGTCCACGTGGGTGGACTTCCTCCAGCTCGCTGACGCGGTCCTTCGAGACTGCCCCATGTACGGAAGAGAGCGGCTCTTCGCGGAGCTGCACCGTGTCCAGGGCTTGATGGAGCCTTCGTTGAAGGAACTCGCGTCACGAGACCCCGAGCGTGTCGCCGCCGCGGCGGTCGCCATGCCCGCGCTGATGGGGACGTTGTCCCGAGAGTTCGATGCGATTCGCCGAGACGCGCGCTCGGCCATGGAGCTGGGTGGCAAGGTGATGGTGGCGGTGCAGGTGTTGGAGATGCTCACCCTGATTTCGACCTTGAAGATGTCGCTGCCGCGTCCGCCGCCGGCTGTGCCCGTGACGCTTGGTGCGCGGCTCGCGATGGGCTCGGGCGGCGTCATGGTGGGCTCACGAATCGTGGTCTCCGCCGAATGGGTGGAGATGATGCGCAGGCTGGTCCAGGCGGGCGTCATCTCGGCTCCGGTGGTGGGCGCGGCCGTCCGCATCCACGGCGGGCAGGTGATGATGGCGCAGGCGCACCAGGACCTGCCCGAGGGCGTGCGAGAGGCGCTGGGGGATGGCCCCGAGGTGCGTGGCATGCACGTGACGGGACGTGCAGGGGCCGGCATGTCCGAGGCGCCGAAGCACCACGTCCTGCCGAAGGAGCACCGCGAGTGGTTCGAACAGCGTGGCTTCAAGGGCGACCTGGACATCGACAGCTTCTGCGTCAGGCTGGAGCGCTCCCACCATGAGGCGATTCATGGTGGGGGCAACTGGAAGCTGGGACGCATGTGGCCCGACGAATGGAATAGGAGGCTCATGCGCACCCTGAACGATGCGGAGTTGGCGGCAGGGCAGCCGTTGACGCGGAATGAGGTACTGAGCATCGTCGCGGAGAACATGAAGCTCTACGACATCCCAATGAAGTTCACCAAGGGTCGGAGCCGATGACCGATGGGCGCTCGTGGCAGGGGAACTGGCGTGTCCGGCTCTACGAGCGGGTCCGCGAGCGCGGCTTCGACTCGTTGACGGCCTTTGCGGAGGCACGCCCTGCTGTGCCGCTGTACGCGCTGGCAGAAGAGCTTGGAAAGGACGACATCGCCGGGGCGCAGGTGTTGGTCGGATTGCGTGCTGAAGCGGAACGGCGGAATCAAGTCACGCGACTCGTCCGTGACCTGCTCGTGCGTGAGTTGGCGGCAGGGCTTCCCAACGGGTGGCCAGCGACACTTGATGACGTGACTCGCTTCCAGGTCGCGAAGGCACTTGGCATGTGGTCTGGGTCCACTCCAGAAACATATTCGGAGCGGACTCGGCAGGTGATTGCCGCGCTCCGGGCGAATCCTCCCCCTGTGGGCTGGCGCCCGCTCGGGCCTGATGACGAATTGCTCCGGACACTCCTCCCCGACGAGGAGGCATGACCCTGAACGGCTCTACTTGCCCGCGGCCCGCCGGCTCGCGGCGGCGCGCTCGGCGTACTGTCCCGGAGAGCAGCCGACCAGGGCCTTGAAGTCGCGGATGAAGTGGGACTGGTCGAAGTAGCCCAGTTGGAGCGCCAGGCTCGCCATGTCGGGCACCTGGGCGCGCGCGAGCTGCTCGGCGGCTTCGTGGAGCCGGTAGCGCTTGAGGACCCACTTGGGACTCACTCCCACCGCCGCGCTGAACCTCCGCTGGAGGTTGCGCGGCTCCAGCTTCGCCAGCGCGGCCACCTGCTCCATCCGTGTCACCGACGCGTCCGCCGCGAGCCGCTCCACCAGGTCCCGCATCCTCGCGATGGGCTCGGGCATGGGCGGCAGCCGTCGCCGCAGGAAGTCCTGCGCCAGCGTCACGCACCGGCGCACGTCCGGCTCCGCCAGGAGGGCGTCCTTCAGCGCGATGCCCTCCCTCCCGAACACCGAACGCACGCTCACCGTCCGGTCGGTGAGCTGGGACAAGGGCGCCCCCAACACCGGCTGGAACGCCGCGGGCCGGAACTTGATGCCGAACACCCGCGACTGTCCCTGAATCCTCCGGCGGAACCGGCGCGACTGCACCCCCGTGACGCGGCCCTGTCCCCGGTCGAACACCACATGCACACAGGGATGGGGGAGCGTCTCCGCCAGGAGCGGCGGCTCGCCTCGCAAGTCCCACCGCACCGTCCAGAAGTGCTGGATGAACTCCTCCAGCTCCGCGGCGGGCGCGAAGCGCTCATGCACGATGCTGTCCGCGGGAGCGGGACGTTGGAGGACGCCACGCACGGCGTCGATGCGAGGGCGACTCACCAGCGCGCATTCTGTCGGCGTGTCGCGTTTTTGCAATCCACCCGCCGCGCCGCCACGTATCTGACGGCCCACAACCACGAAGGAGCTCCCATGACGAAGACGGGAACGAATGTGTTGGCGTGGGTGCTCGGCGCCGTGCTCTTCCAGGGCTGCGCGAGCACCCCTGCGGCGGCGACACCCACCCGGACCGGAAGCGAGACGAACATGACGAAGCACGTGAAGGGCATCTTCAACGTCAAGGCGACCCCCCTGGCCCCGGACGCGGGCGCGGCGCAGTCCCCCATCGGCCGGCTGTCCATCGACAAGCGCTACCATGGCGCACTGGAGGGCACGGGCGTGGGTCAGATGCTCGCCACGCTCGACGAGGGCCAGTCCGGTGGCTACGTCGCGCTGGAGCGCGTCACCGGCACCCTCGAGGGACGCAAGGGCAGCTTCACCCTCATGCACTCGGGCTCCATGACGCGCGGAGCATTCAAGGTCGTCGGCTCCGTCGTGCCCGAGTCCGGAACGGACGACCTCCAGGGCATCTCCGGCACGTACGAGATTCAAATCGACGAGAAGGGCGTCCACCTGTACGTGCTCGACTACACCCTCGCGAGCCAGCCCTGAGCAAACGGCCCGAAAGCCCCGAGCGACTTCCGTTCTCGCTCGGGACGGGATAGAGGCCACGCATGGCGAGCGCGACGTGGCGAGAGGATTTGAAGGCCCTGCTGGACGAGATGGACGCCTGGGCCCAGGCGCGGGGCTGGCGGCTCATCCGGGAGGCACCCCTGACGCGCGAGGAGGTGGACGCGCTGCCCCGCATGCTGACCGGGTTCGAGTACGAGCTTCCGACGCCCTATCGCGAGGAGGCCTTCGTCATCCCGGACAGCTATCGCGAGTTCCTGATGCTGCACCGCGAGGTCCGGCTCGAGTACCAGCCGGACACCGAGGAGTGGGAGACGTATCGCCCGTTCCACGTCTGGGCGCCCACGATGGCCTCCCTCACGGCGGCCTGGACTCCCGCGGGCACCACGGTGGATGGCCGGGAGATCACGACGACGGACCTCATCTCCTTCGCGGATGCGTACATGGGCGTGGAGGCGTCGCGGTGGTGCTTCTACACGCGCACCACACCGAAGGATGGAGAGCTGCCCGTCTACTTCGAGGATAACGACTACGAGGCGCTCGCTGGCCACTACGTGGACGACGGCACGTGGTTGGACGAGAACGACCCGATGATGTTCGGCTTCGAGAGCTTCGAGCACTGGTTCCGCGCGCTGTGCAAGGTGCTGCGTCGCGAGGACGTGGACCCCGAGGACCTCCGGCAGGTGGGCGACTCCATCCAGGAGTGAGTCCCCCCGTCACGGTCGCGGATACATCGAGCACTCGGGACGGGCCTGTCTGAAGGCCTCGAGCTCCCCCGGTGGGACGTCCGTGCGCGACAGGTCCAGGAACTTGAGCGCGGGCAGTTGGCTCAGCCACGCCGGCAGCGCGGTGAGGCGCGTGTTCTTGAGGCTGAGCGAGCGCAGGCGCGGAAGCTGCCCGAGCGCCTCCGGGAGCGTGGCGACCGCGGTGTGGTCCAGGTTGAGTGACTCGAGGTCCTGAAGGCGCCCCAGCTCGGCGGGCAGCGTGGCCAGCTCCGCGTTCCAGGAGCAGTCGAGCTGCTTGAGCTTCGTGAGCTGGCCCAGCACGGAGGGCAGCTCCTTGAGCCCCGCCCCCTTCACCGTCAGGGTCTCCAACTGGGAGAACTCGGCCACCATGTCCGGCACCACGCCCAGCTTGCGGTGGAGCAGCGAGATGGCGCGGGTGTCACGAGGGAAGGTGTCGAAGAGGGCCGCCGCGCCCGCCTGCCGCGCGTTCGCTGCCACTTCGCCGAGGGACTCTTGGAGCAGCGCGAGCGGGTCCCCCAGCTCGGGCTTCTTCGCCGGCTTCGCGATGGCCTTGCGCAGGGGTTCGAGGGCCTTGCCGAGCCACGCTTCAAAGCTTCCCAGCTCGCGCAGGGGCAGGCTGTCCTCCACCTGGAACACGACGGGGGCGCCGCCCTTCGCACCGAGCCCGAAGGCGAAGCCGTTGACGTCGTTCAGGTCCGCGGAGGCGAACATCACGAAGCGGTACACGTGACGGCCCGCCTCCCGCTCCTCACGCACCTCGGTCCACTGACGGTTCGGCTCGCCCATGCCCTGGGACGCGCTCGCGCGCCAGCGCGGCGGCAGGAACGCCAGGGCCTTCTTGCCCGTGTTGAGCCAGCGATACCCCAGCGCCTCGACGAAGCGCTGGTACGACTCGGGCAGGAGTCCCGTCTCGTCGGGGCCCTGCTCGAACACCCGGCTCATGGGCTCCAGGTCCGCGGGGTACTGGCCCACGGCCTTCTCCCCCAGCACGGCGAGCACCTGCTGCTCCAGCCCGGTCCACGCCGCCTCGGGAGCGACAGGCTCCGGCTTCCCGGCGGAGGCGCGGGGCGTGGACTTGCTCTGGGGGGACGAGGAGGTCTTCTTCTGCGCCATGCAACACCACGGGTTCGAGTCGAGGCGCACCGCGCGCGGGGTGCCCGCGGTGCGCCTCGTGACGAATCCCGTCTAACACTCTTCGGCGAGACACTGCGTCATGCACGTCGTGTTGGTGCCGCACCGCTGACGACAGATGCGGTTGCACAGGCAGGTCGGGTTGTCTTCACACGCCTGCGCGCTCACGTCCGAGCCGGTATCCGCCGGCTGCTCGCTCACGGGTTCTTGAGTCTCCTCGGGCAGCGGTGCGCCACATCCGAACATCAGGCCGAGGGCCGTCACCGTGGCCAGCCACATGCTTGCTCTCTTCATCCTGTCTTCCTGGTGGGACGCGCGGGAGTGCGCACCCGGAGTCTAAAGGCAAGCAGTCCAGGAGCGCGAACGCTGCAGTGAGAGCGTCAAATGACAATCAGCCATGCTCTCTGACGCACCGCTCTATCCTTTGTCACACTCAGCGCAGGAAGCGCGCGAGGACCGAGAAGTCGTCCTGTCCGTGCCCCGCCTTCCGGGCGGTCTGGATGAGTGCATCCATGGCCTTGGGGAGGGCGTGGTGGATGTTCCGCTCCTCGCACAGGTGAAGCAGGTGCTGGAACGCCACGTTGTGCGTGTCGAGCGTGGCGGGGCTCTCGGTGTCCGCGCTGTACCGCTCCTGCTGGATGCGCTGGAGCAGGTCGGCCACGCCGAACTGAATCATGGGCACGACGGAGTCCAGATGCGGGCCGAGCGCGTCGAGCGCAATCCCCTCCGCCCGGCAGATGGCCGCGGCCTGCAGCCCGCTGAACAGCGAGCCCCACATATGGAACAGCATCGCGCTGTCGAGCGCGGACGCGTGGCCCTCGTCCTCGCTCACGTGCTGCGTGTTTCCACCGAGCGCCCTCAGCACGGCCTGGTGCTTGTCGTACAGGGCCCTGGGGCCCGCGTACAGGAGCGTGCAGTGGGGCTGACCGATGAGGTCCGGCGTGGCCATGATGGCGCCGTCCAGGTAGTCGATGCCGTGCTGGCGTGCCCACGTCGCCTGCTCGCGCGCCAGCCTCGGCGAGCCGGACGTGAGCTGCACCAGCACCTTGCCGCGAAGCTCCCGCGTCACCTCGTCCTGGCGCAGCAGCGCGTCGCTGGTGTCGTAGTCGTTCACGTTCACGATGACGACGCTGGCGGCGTGCACCGCGTCCAGCACGGAGTCGGCGATGCGCGCGCCCGCCGTGGCCAGCGGCTCGCACCGCGCCCGGGTGCGATTCCAGACCGTCGTCGTGTATCCGCTCTGGAGGAAGGCCTTGACCAAGGCGGAGCCCATGCGGCCCGCGCCGATGACGCTGATGTGTGGCTTCATGTCGTGTGTCCTTCGAGGTGGAAGTGGAACTCAGAACTGCGACAGGCCGCCGTCGACGGGCAGCTCCGCGCCGGTGGTGAACGTGGCCTCGAGGCCGAGGAACAGCGCCGCCCGGGCCACCTCCTCGGCGTCCGCGATGCGCTTCATGGGCGTCAGGTGCAGGCCCTCCTGCTCGAAGGCCTCCACCTCCTGGGGCGTGGCGCCGGTGACGCCCAGCGTGGGCGTGCGCGTGAAGCCCGGGCTCACCGCGTTCACCCGGATGCCCCGCGCCACCAGCTCCGCGCCGAGCACCCGCACGAACGAGCGGACCGCCGCCTTCGAGCCCGAGTAGACGCTCATGCCCGGCGCGCCCGTCTCGTCCGCCACCGACGTGGTGAAGACGAACGCGCCGCCATCCCGCACGAGGGGTGCCAGCCGCTGCGCCGTGAAGAACGCCCCCTTCGTGTTGATGCCGAAGGTCTCGTCGTACACCGCCTCTGTCACCTGCTCGAAGGGCACCAGCTTCGCGAACCCCGCGTTGACGAGGACGAAGTCCACCGCGCCCAGCGTCTGCTTCACGTGCGTGGCCAGGGCGTCGATGTCCCGCAGGCTCGCCGTGTCGGAGCGCACCACATGGGCACGCGGCCCCAGCTCCTTGCGCGCCGCCTCAAGTCCCTGCTCGCCGCGGCCGGTGAGCAGCACCTCCGCGCCCTCGGCGAGCAGCGCCTTCACCGCGGCGAGCCCGATGCCCGCCGTTCCTCCCGTCACCACCACTTTCTTCCCGGAATACCGTCCCATGTCGTCTCTCCCCTGAGGTCCTGCCTGGATGCATGGCCGCACGCCGAGCGCGTCGGGCGCGGCGGCTTCATCGCGTGTGGGAGAGGAATACCGACGGCCCCCTCGGGGGTCGCGCACGCACGGATGTTTCGGGAGCACGAAAGGACGCCGCCCCCTATATTCAGGGGCCATGAGCGAGCACGCGCGACGACCTCGAGTCGGCCTGGGGGTCGACCTGCGCACGACGCGCGCCGGAG
Source organism: Myxococcus sp. AS-1-15 (assembly GCF_020037055.1). Taxonomy (NCBI): domain Bacteria; kingdom Pseudomonadati; phylum Myxococcota; class Myxococcia; order Myxococcales; family Myxococcaceae; genus Myxococcus; species Myxococcus sp. AS-1-15. The sequence goes on from NZ_JAIQDF010000012.1 coordinate 278,250, forward strand.
ACCGGGTCCACCTGGCGAGCTCGGACCATGTCCTCAACATCCACGCCGGTGAGCCCGTGCGGGTGTCCTGTCTCGCCAGCCAGCACTATTCGGTGCGCACGCGAGGAGAGCTGTTCCTCCTGCCCGCGGGCCACACCGACACCTGGGTGGAGGACGATGACAGCGTGGGCCTGGACCTGCGCCTGCCGCACTCCCTTCTCCAGCGGGCGGCCGAGGACATGGGGTTGGACCCGGACCGCGTGGGCGTGGCGCTGCGGCACCACTTCCGCGACGCGCAGCTGGAGCACATCGCCTGGGCGCTGGAGGCCGAGGCCCGCGCGGACTTCCCCAACGGGCTGCTGTACCGGGAGAGCCTGGGCCTCGCGCTCGCGGCCCGGCTGCTGTCCCACTACCGCGCGGAGGTCGAGGTGCGTGGGGGCCTGTCCGCGGACCAGCTCCAGCGCGTCACGGACTACGTGGAGACGCACCTGGACGAGGACCTCTCGCTCGCGACGCTGGCCCGCGTGGCGGCCGTCAGCGCGTCGCACCTCAAGACGCTCTTCAAGCGCTCCACCGGGCTGCCCGTCCACGAGTACGTGATTCAGCGCCGCGTGGAGCGGGCCCGCACGCTGCTCCTGCGCGGCGAGCTGCCCACGGGACAGGTGGCCCTGGAGGCGGGCTTCTCCCACCAGAGCCACATGGCCCGCTGGATGCGCCGCGTGCTGGGCGTGACGCCGGGTGACATCCTCCGCTCGCGCGCCTGATTCCGCGTTGCCGGTGGGGCCGATGCAGGCGTAGAGCCTTCCTCATGTCCGAGGAGACGCCCGATGTCCGCATGCTCGCCATCTTCGAGGCGAATGGCTTCCACTTCGCCTCCGTCGAGGAGGCCTGGGCCCGCGCCCGGCACCTGTACCCGCTGCTGCCTTCCGTGGTCGCCCGCTTCCCGGAGGAGCGCGCCCACCAGGTCTGCGCGGACTGGTTGAGCCGGGTGGCCGAGCGCATCCAGGACGCGCGGCCGGCGGCGGAGCTGTTCGCCCAGGCCCGCGCGAAGACGCCTCCACGCCAGGCGCACCTCGTCGCCAGCGGGCTGGGGGACCTGCGCAATGCGTGGGTGCTGGGCGGGAAGCCCGCGGCCGCCGCCTTCGCCGATGCCGCCAGCCACCTCGCGGAGGTCTGGGCGGCCAGGACCTCAGGGGAGGAGGACGCGGAGACCGACGCGTGGGCGCGCTCCCAGGAGGCCTCCAAGGCCCTGGTGACGGCCTGGGTGCTGAACCAGGGGCGGGGGGACCAGGACAAGGAGGCCCGGGTCCAGGCCCGCGAGGCGCTGACCGACCTGCTGCGTGAGGCCCGGGCCGCGAAGGCCCTCGAACAAACCTGACATACTCCTGTCACGGGCAGGGTCCATAACTCCCTCATCACAGCGACTCACCGAGGAGAACCCGCCATGAGCCTGACCCCTGCCCAGAAGTCCCCCACCCTGAAGAAGTACGTCGGCGGCTGTCACTGCGGCGCCGTGCGCTTCGAGGCCGAGGTGGACCTCGCCGAGGCGGTGAACCGCTGCAACTGCACCGTCTGCACGAAGATGGGCGGCACGACGACGCAGGTGGCCCCCAGCTCGTTCCGCGTCCTCCAGGGCGAGGGCGAGACGGGCGAGTACCGCGTGGGCAAGAGCCCCAACTACCGGCGCTTCTGCAAGCACTGCGGCGTCCAGGCCTACGGCGGTGGCTTCGTCGAGGAACTGGGCGGGGACTTCCGCTCCATCAACGTGGGCTGCCTGGACGGCGTGGACCTCTCCAAGCTCACGGTCCAGTACTGGGACGGCCGTCACGACAACTGGGAGGCGGGCCCGCGCTCCGAGCCGTGGCCCCTGCGCGCCGCCTGAGGCGCCTCGAGCGGACCCGTCCTCAGCGGCGGGCCAGCGTGGCTTCCAGGCCGAGCAGCACGACGTCCAGGCCGCGCCGGAACTCCTCGTCAGGGGGGAGCCGCCGCGCGTCCCCGGCCGTCTGTCGCAGCAGGGGATGGCGGCCGGCGTCCAGCTGTGTGAGCGCGGCGGTGCCCTCTCCGGACAGGGCGCCCAGGTGCATGAGCTGGACGGAGCCGAAGACGTGGCTCACCAGCGTGCGCAGGGCGACGAGCCGCCCAAGGCCCTCGAAGCCGCCCTCCGTCAGGAGCGCGAGCAGCGCCTCGGCCCACGCCAGCGTGCCCTCGGTGCAGTGGCGCCGGGTGAGCACCAGCGGCGCGACGCAAGGGTGGCGCGCCACCGCCCCTCGCACCTGTCCCAGCAGCGTCTTCACCCGCTCGGTCCAGGGCGTGTCCCCGCCCGGGCCGGGCAGGCGCACGTCCCGCATCACCGCGTCGACGACCAGCGACTCCAGCGCCTCCCGCCCCTCCACGTAGCGGTACAGGGACATGGTCCCCATGCCGAGCGCGCTCGCCACCGAGCGCATGGACAGCGCGGCCAGCCCCTCCCGCTCGATGACGGTGAGGGCGGCGTCGGCGATGCCGGGCAGGGTGAGCGAGCGGGGACGTGGCATGGGCGCGGGGCTGGCGTACAGCGTACGCCCAGGGTGGGGCCGTTACGACTCATCTCGAGCGGAGGCCGGGGCCTCCATGATTCCGGCAGGTTGCCTGCTCCGACAGGGCGTGTGTGCTTTTTCCTCCTATCGCGACACAACCTCGGGTGCCCAGAGTCCGAGAATCTTCACGAACCTGTCACCTCTGGGCCCCCCCACCATGAAGATTCGCGCCGACCTCCCGAAGCTTCCCGTCACGCGTTCCACGGACACCCGGCCCGCGACTGCGCCCGAGGTGAAGAACAAGGCCCTGGGCTTCACCGAGGGCTCCACCTTCGAGGCGGCGACGAAGCCCGCGCAGCCGAAGTCGGCCACGCCGCTGACGGCGCCGACGGTGAAGTCCGGCCCGGTGGCCCTGGACAGCGACACCAGCAAGGCCGCCATCCAGACGACGGTGGACTTCCTGCAGAAGCAGGCGGCGCCCACGGTGTCGCAGCTGCTGGCCGGCAAGCAGGGCGTCAACGCCGCGGACTTCGCGCCGCGCGCGGTGGAGAAGGACGACCTGGGCTTCACGCACGTGCGCATGGACCGCAAGCACGAGGGGGTGCCCGTCTTCGGCGAGCAGGTGGTGGGTCACCTGGACCGCGAGGGCAAGCTGGAGAGCCTGACGGGTGACGTGGGCACCATCCCCGCGGGCCTGGGCAAGAAGGAGACGAAGCTGTCCGCCGAGGACGCGCTGGCCGTGGCCCAGAAGGAGTTCAACGGCCCCACGGACCGCAAGCCCGTCTCCGAGCGCGTCATCTTCAAGGACGCCAACGGCGAGTACAAGGCCGCGTACCACGTGGAGCTGAGCAACACGACGGACGTGGGCCCGGGCAAGGACCCGCGCCGCATGCAGTACCTGGTCGACGCGAACACCGGCAAGGTGCTGGAGCAGTACAACCAGATGGGCGGCGTGGGCAGCCACGCGCACGGCGCGGACCACGCGGGCCACTCGCACGGGGTGAAGCCCTCGCTGACGGCCGAGACGCCGACGACCGAGGAGCCCGGCACGCCCACACCCTCGAGCAAGGCGGACGACACCACCCAGTACAGCGGCAAGGTGGAGATCGGCAGCACGAAGAACGCGGACGGCACGTACTCGCTCGAGGACACCTCGCGCGGCGGCGGCGTGGTGACGCGCGACGCGCTCAACCGCGACCCGAACACCGACAACACCACGCACGCGGCCGTCACCGACGACAACGACATCTGGGGCGAGGGCACCGACTCCGCGCGCAACAAGGACGCGGTGGACGCGCAGTACGGCGCCCAGGCCACGTACGACTTCTACAAGGACGTGCTCGGCCGCGACTCCATCGACGGCAAGGGCGAGAAGCTCATCTCCGACGTGCACGTGGGCAAGGACTTCGCCAACGCCTTCTGGGACGGCGAGAAGATGAACTACGGCGACGGTGACGGCGACCAGTTCGGCTCGCTCACCACGCTGGACATCGCGGGCCACGAAATCACCCACGGCCTCACCGAGCGCACCGCGGGCCTGCAGTACCGCAACGAGTCGGGCGCCCTCAACGAGGCGATGAGCGACATCATGGGCGTGGGCGTGGAGTGGTACGCCAGCCAGCGCAACGAGGCGGTGAAGTTCGACTGGACGGTGGGCGAGGACACGTTCACGCCCAACAACGGCGACGACACCGACGGCCTGCGTGACCTGAGCAACCCCTCCAGCGACGGCATGTCGCCGGACCACTACTCGAAGCGCTACACCGGCTGGCAGGACAACGGCGGCGTGCACATCAACTCGGGCATCCCGAACAACGCCTTCTACCTGCTGTCCGAGGGTGGCAAGAACCGCACCTCCGGCGTGGAGGTGAAGGACGGCATCGGCATCGAGAAGGGCCTGAAGATCTACTCCCGCGCGCTGAACTTCTACATGACGCCGACCACCAACTTCGCCCAGGCGAAGGAGGCCACGTACAAGGCGGCGCAGGACCTCTACGGCAAGGACTCCGTGGAGGCCCAGAAGGTGCTGGAGAGCTGGGGCGCGGTCGGCGTGAAGTAGTCGCGGTCCCTTCTGCTTCATCCCCGCCGCGCTCGAGTCACCCGGCTCGCGCGGCGGGGCGCATTGCCGGGCCTCCCCGTGCGTCGTCGGCGCCGCGTGCACCTGACAACCGGGGGCTCCCGGGTGGAGCGGACGGCTGCCCGCCGGCTCGTCCCTCTCCGGGGAACGAGGCTCCCACCTGAGGGCAACACCATCTCCTCTTCCAGAGCGCCTTCACCGCCTGGAGAGCACATGCCCCTGCATGGAAAAGACGAAGTCCGGGACCGCCTCAACGATGACGTCTACGCCTCGCCGGATTTGTCCGTGCCGATGCCGAAGTACCGCATCCCCGAGGACGAGCACAGCCCGGACCATGCCTACGCCGTGGTGCACGACGAGCTGCTGCTGGACGGCAACTCGCGGCAGAACCTGGCCACCTTCTGTCAGACCTGGTCCGAGCCCCAGGTGCACAAGCTGATGGACGAGTGCCTCGACAAGAACATGATCGACAAGGACGAGTATCCGCAGACCGCCGAAATCGAGACGCGCTGCGTGAACATGCTCGCCGACCTCTGGCACGCGCCCCACGCGTCCAGCGCCATGGGCTGCTCCACCACGGGCTCCAGCGAGGCGGCCATGCTGGGGGGCCTGGCGCTCAAGTGGCGCTGGCGCAAGCGGCGCGAGGCCGAGGGCAAGCCCACCGACAAGCCGAACCTCATCTGCGGCCCGGTGCAGATCTGCTGGCACAAGTTCGCGCGCTACTTCGACGTGGAGCTGCGCCAGGTGCCGCTCGCGCCCGGGCGCATGGTGATGACGCCCGAGGAGGTGCTCAAGCACTGCGACGAGAACACCATCGGCGTCGTGCCCACGCTGGGCATCACCTTCAACCTGCTCTACGAGCCGGTGGCGGACATCGCCGCGGCGCTGGACGAGCTGGAGGTGCGCACGGGGCTGGACATCCCCATCCACGTGGACGCGGCCAGCGGCGGCTTCCTGGCGCCCTTCATCCACCCGGACGTCGTCTGGGACTTCAAGCTGCCGCGCGTGAAGTCCATCAACGCCTCCGGCCACAAGTTCGGCCTCACGCCGCTGGGCTGCGGCTGGGTGGTGTGGCGCGACAAGGAGGACCTGCCCGAGGAGCTCATCTTCCGCGTGGACTACCTGGGCGGCGACATGCCGACCTTCGCGCTGAACTTCTCGCGGCCGGGCGGCCAGATTGTCATCCAGTACTACAACTTCCTGCGGCTCGGGCGGGAGGGCTACCGGCGGTTGCAGCAGGCGTGCTCGGACACCGCGAACTACATCGCGAAGGCCATCGAGCAGATCGGCCTGTTCGACATCGTCTACGACGGCCGGGGCGGTGTGCCGGGCGTGTGCTGGAAGCTGAAGGAGGGGACGGACCCGGGTTTCACCCTCTACGACCTGGCGGACCGCCTGCGTGAGCGGGGCTGGTTGGTGCCCGCCTATCCCATGCCCGCGAACATCCAGGACCTGGTGGTGCAGCGCGTGCTGGTGCGCCACGGCGTGAGCCGGGACCTGGCGACGCTGCTGGTGACGGACCTGCTCGCGTGCATCGAGCACTTCCGCCGGCATCCGGTCAGCGCGCCGATGACGCGGGAAGAGGCCTCCGGCTACCACCACTGAGGTGGCGCTGTCGGGGAGGATGCGGGAGCGCGTCGGGTGCGGACGCGCTCCCGTTTCTTCCGCGTCAGCGCTCGTCGTGGCGCTGGAGGAAGTCCACCAGGCTGTCCACGTAGCGCGAGTCGATGAGCGTCGTCAGGTGCGTGCGGCCGGGGATGATGACGTTCTCGAACCCCGCGAGCTCGCGCTCCAGGCGCACCGTCTTGGAGTAGGGCGCGTCGAACTCGCCGTTCACCGCCTGCACGGGCACGCGCAGGGAGGGCAGGTCGATGGAGGGCGGCCACCAGGCGGTCCACGCCTCGGTGATGGCGGCGACGAAGCGCGGGTCCGGCGGCGGCTCTCCGGCGATTGCGTCGAGGATGCGCTGCTCGTCGGGGTCCGTGCCCTTCGGGTCCCGGGCCTCGGCTTCCGCGCGGATGACCGGGTCCAACTCCTCCACGCCCGCTCCGCCCAGGCTCGCGCTGATGACCCGCTCGGGTGCGCGGGTCATCAACACGCGCGTCATCGCCGCGCCCATAGAGTAGCCCACGAGGTGGGCCCGCTCGATTCCAAGGGTGTCCATCAGCTCGAGGACATCCCGCACCATGGGCTCGCCGTAGGCGGAGGCCGTGTAGGGGACGTCGCTCTGCCCATGGCCTCGCTGGTCCAGGAGGATGAGGCGGTGGCCCTGCTTCGCCAGCGCTCCGGCGATGCCCGGCGCCACCCAGGACGGATGCGCGCTGCCCAGCAGCCCGTGGAGCATGACCACGGGCGAGCCGCGCCCCTCGACCTCCAGGTAGTGCAGCTTCAGCCCGTCCCGGTTGGTGAACCAGCGGTCCTTCGGCTCCGACGCGGGCTCGGGGTCTTCCGAGCAGCCCACCAGCGCGAGGAGGGCGAGGGGCAACAGGGCCACGTACGACTTCAGCATGCGGTGTGTCTCCCGGAGAAATGCCGTGGTCTCCGGGAAACACCGCGTACTTGCGAAACTGTTACTGCTGTCTCACCGAAACGCGATGGGCTCGAACTGCTTCCCATCGCGCGAGGAGGTCAGGTGGTGGGGGAACACCGTCCACAGCCTGTCCCCGGCGACCACGAGCCGGGCGACGCCGGGGGCGGGGGAGGGGAGCTTCACGGCGACGGCCCGGTCCTTCTCCAGCCGGAGCACCTGCTGCCCGACGCTGACGAACAGGCGGTTCTTGAAGAAGGCGATGGAGTGGATGCCATCCTTGGGCAACGCGAGCTTCCGGGCCTTGCCCTTTGGGGGCAGGTACCAGGCGTGCTCGTCGGTGTGCAGGTAGACGCCCTGCTCGGGGGCGGCGCACAGCGCTCGGACGGGAGCACGGGTGGGCTGGAGCTGGGCCAGCGCGCCGTCCTCGAGTACGAACACGCCGTCGTCGCCGAAGGCGTAGAGCGTGCCCTCGTGGGAGAAGAGGCGGTGGAGGCCGGACTGCTCGTCGCCGAGCAGCTCCAGACTCAGGTTCTTGCCCTCGGGCACCAGCCGTCCCAGGCCGTTCTCCTTGCAGAGGCCGTAGAGGACGCCGTCGTGGACCACGGCGTCCACGAGGTTGAGGCCTCCGGGGCCGCTGACCTCCTTCACCTTCCAGCCCTTGCCGCCGCCGTCGAACGCGAGCGCGGAGACACCGAAGGCGGAGAGGCCCCAGGGGGCGCCGAGGTCCCGCAGGACGGGCGCCACGTAGCCGTAGGGCAGGGCCTTGGGAAGCTTCGTGCGGGTCCAGGTCTTGCCGTCGTGGATGAGCAGGCGGTTGAAGTCGACGTCGTAGGAGAGCCCGTTCGCCTCGAGCTCGTCCTCGTCGATGTCCATGTGGATCTGCTCCAGCCACACCCGGTCATCCCACGGCTGGTTCCACTTGATGCTCTTGTCGAAGTCCCACAGGTCGTCGCCCGCGGTGTAGCCGTGGTCGGAATCCGGGTGGGGCGTGCCCGCGAGCACCCTCACCGTTCCGTCCGAGGTGACGTGCACGTCCGCGAACACCTGGGCCGTCGTGTACACGTCCGGCGTGGCCTGCTGGGTGGCCGAGACCTCCTTCTTGTTCGCGGGCTTCTTCGCGGAGGATTTTTTCGCGGCCGAGACCTCCTTCGCGTTCGAGGACTCCTTCGCAGTGGAGGGCTTCTTCGCGGACTTGGACTTCTTCGCGGTGGGCGCCTTGCCCTTGGCGTCGGGCTTCGCGCCCGACAGCGCTTCCAGCTCGCGCACCAGCGCCTTGTCACCCAGCTTCTTCGCGCGCTCCAGGAGCGACTTGCCGCCGACCTTGAAGTCCAGATTGGCGCCGAGCGCGCGGAGCGCGAGCAGTCGACCCACGCGGCAGGGTGTGGTGACGGGGCCCTTCAGCTCGGCGGACACATCCCAGTCGCCGACATGAAGCATCCCCTGCACGAGGTCCTTCGCGCGCTGGCCCTTGGCCACCCGCGGCTTGCGAGCGCGGAGCCACTCGAGGAAGCCCTCGTCCGCGAACGCGCCCTCCAGTCCCCGGAACGCGGAAGCATGGTCATCCGGATGGAACGGCGAGGGGCGGGGATTCTCGGCCACCCAGTCCAGCAGCGCCTGATAGGCGTCCGGCTTGCCCTTGCGCGCGCGGTGGATGGCCTTCCACGCCATCACGCCCCGCTCACCCCGGCGCCTCGCGGGGAGCTTCGCGTCCAGGGACTTGCTCTCGGCCAACAGGTCCTCGGCCTGCTTCAGCCGCGCCGGCGTGGGGTCCGTGCGGAGGATGTTCTCCGCGTGCTGCGCCAGCGCGAGCGCCCGAGCACGGTGCGCCACCGTGTCGCCGCCATCCGCCTTCACCTTCTTCGTCAGCTCCAGGATGCGTCCGCGCACCGCGCGCTGCGGCTCCTGGAAACGGCGCTGCCACTCCCCAGGCGAATGGTCCCGGTCGCGCTCATGGGCCTGGTTCAGCGAGTGCAGGGCCTCCAGGTGGTCCGGCTGCGCGGTGAGGACCTCCTGGAGCAGTGCCTTCGCCGTGCCGAAGCTCCGCGGGTACTGGTCGAGCAACTTGTCGGCGCGAGCGAAGAGCGAGTCGACGTCGGAGGCACGGAGCTTGGGCATGGGGGCGTGCATAGCACTCTCCCCATCATGTCCGTGCTCCTCAGTGCGGCGCGGCGGCGCTGTCACTGGGGACGGGCGCGTTCGTGTTCCGGCTCACGCGGGGGAAGAACAGCCCCGACACGAAGGCCGCCACCGAGAAGGCGCAGATGAGCCAGAAGTTGATGTTCAACCCCGCGGTGAGCGCCCCGCTCAGCGACTTGAGCATCGCCTCCGGGATGGCCGCGTGCCCCCGCTCGGGCCCCAGCAGCGCGTTGGCGGCCGACAGCGGCACCGACGGGTCCTTCATCAACTGCGACACCATCACCCCGCCCATCAACCCCACGCCCAGCACGCCGCCGATGGTGCGGAAGAACATGTTGCTCGCCGTGGCCACGCCCCGCAGCTCCCAGCCCACGCTGGTCTGCACCGCGATGAGCAGCGCGGTGGACGCGAAGCCCAGCCCCACCCCGAACAGCGCCATGGCCACCTGGAGCGCGATGAGCGACGCGCCCTGGACGAGCAGCAGCGTCATCAGCACCGTGCCCACCATCGTCAGCCCCAGCCCGCCGACGATGAGCGGCCGGAAGCCCGTGCGCAGAAGCAGCTTGCCCGCGAACACCGAGGCCAGCGGCCAGCCGACAATCATCGGAGTAATCATCCCGCCCGCCACCGTGGGCGAGCTGCCCAGCACCGCCTGCACGTACAGCGGCACGTACGTGGTGGCCCCGAACATCGCCGCGGAGAACAGCGCCCCGGCCACCGAGGAGATGGCGATGGCGGGCGACTGGAAGATGCTCATCGGGATGACCGGCGCGGGCGCACGGTGCTCCACCGCGACGAACGCCCACAACAGCCCCAGCGCCACCGGCAGCGCCCACAGGTTCATCCCCAGGCCCTGCACCCCGACGAGCAGCGCCACCACGCCCGCGCACAAGAGCGCCGCGCCCGCGTAGTCCAACTGCTGCGGCTTTCGCTCCACCTGCTCGTGGAAGAACGCCACCACCAGCGCGAACGTCAGCACGCCCACCGGCACGTTGATGAAGAAGATCCAATGCCAGCTCAGGTACTTCACGATGAGCCCGCCCGTGACAGGCCCCACCAGCCCCGCCACGCCCCACACCGCGCTGAACGCGCCCTGCACCCGCGCGCGCTCCTGCATCGTGTACAAATCCCCGATGATGGTCAGCGCCACCGGCTGGATGGCGCCCGCCCCCAGGCCCTGCAACGTCCGGAAGGCGATGAGCAGCCCCATCGACGTCGCCAGCCCGCTGGCGATGGAGCCCACCAGGAACAGGCCGATTCCGAACAGCAGCACCGGCTTGCGACCGTACAGGTCCGCCAGCTTCCCGTAGATGGGGACGGTGATGGTGGACGCCAGCATGTACGCGGTGAAGACCCACGCGTAGCGCTGGATGCCACCCAGCTCGCCCACCACCGTGGGCATCGCGGTGGAGACGACGGTGACCTCCAGCGCCGCCATGAAGAGGCTCGTCGCGAGCGCCAGGGTCGTCAGGGGACGGTGAGTCTTTCGCATGATGTCGGGCGGGGTGGGGTCGCCCACTTCTAATGGCCACCTCCCACAGACGCCAGCGTCAATCTTTTCGGGTACTTGGGAAATCGTGGAAAAGCCCGGGGAGCGTGTCGATCCGAGCCTTGCTCGTTCGTCGCGAAAAAAGAGTGGCGAGTGGCGCGCTCGGTCCACGGCCCGGGGGGGCCTTCAGGAGAGGTCGGACCGAGCGCGCGCCACTCCTTCGAGGAGCTTTATGAAGAAGACACCCGGAGTCCTGTTGGCGGTCATCGTCCTGGGCTTGTTCGTGGCCATCAGTCGCAGGCCGGACACCTTCCGCGTCGAGCGCACGGCCCACATCCAGGCTCCCGCCGAGCTCGTCTTCACGCTGGTCAACGACTTCCGCTCCTGGGAGCAGTGGTCGCCGTGGTGGAAGCTGGAGCCCACGCAGCAGGTCTCCCTGACGGGCGCTGCCTGGGGCGTGGGGGCCGTCTACGAGTGGCGGGGCCAGCGCACCGGCTCCGGGCGGATGGAAATCGTGGAGAGCCGCCCGCACGAATACGTCCGCATCCGGGTCGACTTCCTGGAGCCCATGCGCGCCACCAACACCACCGAGTACACGCTGACGCCCGCGCCGGGCGGGGTGGCGCTCACCTGGGTGATGGCCGGTGAGAACACCTTTGCGGGCAAGGCGCTCCAGCTCTTCTCCAGCATGGACGAGGTGATGGGGCGCGACTTCGAGCGGGGCCTGGCCGACATCAAGCTCGTGGCCGAGTCCCTCCGGGGCGCCGCGAGGCCCTCCGTGGGCGACGCGGGCTTCCGCGGCGACAGCGACTCGCGGGACGCCGCGCTCGACGTCGTCGTCACCCGGCAGCATCAGAACCACGAATAACGTGTATTTGTTATCAGGCGGAGACGGCTCCGAGGACGGCCGCGGCGCCGTGACACATGGGACACGCAACCTTGGGGGCTCCTGGCCGATACTGAATCTGGATTTCTCCAGACAACGGCCGAGACATGTCACCCCGGATTCCCCCACCGAGCCGTCCCGCTGCCTCCTCCACGTCCTCGCAGGCCCGCTCCTCGGAGTCCGAGGCACAGCCGCCCCAGGCCGCGTCCCGCCCTGGTGGCGCGGGTGCGCGCGGACCTGGGGTGAAGGACTTCTTCGACGACGCCCGCCAGAAGCGCAACGCGGAGGCGAAGCGCGCGCCCACCCAGGCCTCGCAGGTGGACCACGGGCCGGTGGCCCGGGCCTTCTCGCGCAAGGACGGCAGCCTGCTGGCGACGCCGCTGGTGCCCAGCGCGGCGACGGTGCCCACCCAGGCCTCCAGCCGCCCGGGCATGGGCGCCATCCCCTACGACGGCGGCACGACGTTCCGCGTGTGGGCGCCCAACGCGCAGCGGGTGCAGGTGGCCGGCGACTTCAGCAACTGGCAGTCGGTGGAGCTGCAGCGCGAGCCCAGCGGCAACTTCTCGCTCGACGTGCCCGGCGCGAAGGCGGGCGACCAGTACCAGTACGTGGTGCAGGGCAAGTACGGCGACTGGCGCTGGAAGGGAGACCCGCGCGCCAACGACGTGACGAACTCCACGGGCAACTCCGTCGTCGTGGACCACAAGGCCTACGAGTGGAAGCACGACTGGGAGTTCAAGATGCCGCCCTGGAACGAGGCGGTCATCTACGAGATGCACGTGGGCACGTTCAACGACGAGCCCGGCTGGGGCCCCGGCAACTGGCAGAGCGCCATCGACAAGCTGGACCACCTGAAGGAGCTGGGCATCAACGTGGTGGAGCTGATGCCCTCGGCCGAGTTCGCCGCGGACTTCTCCTGGGGCTACAACCCGGCCTTCCCCAACGCGCCGGAGAGTGCGTACGGCACGCCGGATGACCTGAAGCGCTTCGTCGACGAGGCGCACAAGCGCGGCATCGGCGTGGTGATGGACGTCGTCTACAACCACCTGGGGCCCAGTGATTTGCCCCACTGGGACTTCGACGGCGAGACGTACGGCAAGGGCGGCAGCTACTTCTACACGGACTGGCGCGCCAAGACGCCCTGGGGCGACACGCGCCCGGACTACGGCCGCCACGAGGTGCGCGACTACCTGCGCGACAACGCGATGATGTGGCTGCGCGACTACCACATGGACGGGTTGCGCCTGGACGCCACCAAGGAGATCCGCCAGGCCAGCGGCGCGAACAACCCCGAGGGCTGGCAGCTGCTGCGCGACATCAACGAGGCGGTCAACCGCGAGTTCCCGCAGAAGATCATCATCGCGGAGGACCTGGGCAACGAGGCGGGCCTCACGCACCCGGACGGCGCCAACTTCGACACGCAGTGGGATTCCAACTTCGTGCACCCCATCCGCGCGGCGCTGACGGCCCCGTCCGATGCGGCCCGGGACATGAACGCCGTCGCCGACGCCATCCGCTTCAAGTACAACGGCAGCGCCAACCAGCGCGTCATCTACACGGAGAGCCACGACGAGGTGGCCAACGGCAAGCAGCGGCTGCCCAGCGAGGTGGGCGGCTGGGACGCGGGCGGCTACCACGCCAAGAAGAGCTCCATCCTCGGCGCCGCGCTCACCATGACGAGCCCCGGCATCCCGATGCTCTTCCAGGGCCAGGAGTTCCTCGAGGACGGCCACTTCCAGGACGGAGATCCGCTCGACTGGAAGAAGAAGGAGACGTACGCCGGCATCAACCAGGCGTACACGGACCTCATCAAGCTGCGCCGCAACTGGAACGACAACACGGCGGGGCTGCGCGGTGAGCACGTCAACGTCCACCACGTGAACAACCACGACAAGGTCGTGGCCTTCCACCGCTGGGACAAGGGCGGCGCGGGCGACGACACCATCGTCATCGTCAACTTCGGCGGCAAGCACCTGTCCGACTACGAGCTGGGCCTGCCCTCCGACGGCACGTGGAAGGTGCGCTACAACAGCGACTGGAAGGGCTACTCCGACAACTTCGGCAACGCGCAGAGCTTCGACGTGGGCGGCCGCTGGACTGGCAAGGACGGCCTGCCCGCTAGCGGCAGCCTCAACAACCTGGGGCCCTACAGCGTCGTCATCCTGTCGAAGGACAAGTAGCCCCCGCCCCGCTTCGGACGCGGTGGGGACTGACCCGGGCCCCTGTCGCTTGAAGGACAGGGGCTCGCCCCCCGTGGACAATGTCGTGTGCGGCGGCCATCCGGCACAACGGCCGGCATGGCCAGAAACACGATGGTGGTGGTGGCGCGCCCGGAGTGGGTTGCGGGCGGCAGTCCCTGGTGGTCGACCTTCAAGGTGACGCTGCTCAACCTGTCGGACGAGGCGGTGGTCAACCCCGCCATCGGCTTCCGGGTGGCGCCCGACCAGGTGGTGCAGAACAACTACGGCCTCGTGTGGCGGCGTCACGGCGACACGCTGACGGGCACGCTGGTGGCCGAGCGCCAGACCATTGCTCCGCGCGCGTCCCAGGAGTTCCGCCTGTCCATCCGGACGGAAGGGGTGCACCGTGGCGCGCTCCCCTCCTGCTTCACCGTGGACGGCGAGCCCGCGGACCCGCCGCGGGATGTCGAGCCGCCCTCGTCTCCCCGGCGCGTGCGCGCGACGCTCGTGGGCTCGCGGCTGCTCACGCTGGGCTGGGACGCGTCCACCGACAACGTGGCCGTCGCGGGCTACCAGGTGACGTACTCGAGCGTGGACCGGGAGGAGTCTCGGACGCTCACCTGCACGCGGCCTTCCATCACCCTCACCGGCCTGACGCCTCGCACCGAGTACCTGGTGTCGGTGGCGGCGTATGACTTGTCCGACAACCTGTCGAAGCTCACGCCTCCGGTGATGGTGCGCACGGCGGCGCTGTCGCCGGACGCGGGAGACTGGGACGTGCCCCGCGCGCCCTTCCTGGACCTGGTGTCCGCGCCCCGGCCCGTCGTGTCGGAGCTGGCGCGGGCGTGCGGGCTGGATGGCGTCATGCTCGGCGGGCTGGGCGTGCGCGCGGGCGGCGCGCGGAAGGTGACGTGGGGCGGACACCTGCGGCTGGTGGACGCGGTGGACGGGCGCTCCCACGAGGCGGAGGCCTCCGTCTCCGACTACGGCAAGGAGGACTTGGAGGCGTTCCGACGAAGCGGGGGCAGGGTGGTGCTGTCCTTCGGCGGCGGCGCCGGGCTGATGCCACTGGAGGTCGAGGAGACGGATGTGGCCCGCCTCGTCGCCACCTACGCGGCCATCCTCCGCAACTACCAGGTCCGTCACCTCGACTTCGCCTTCGACAGCGCGTTCCTCCACGATGACGCGGGCCTGGAGCGCCACGTCGCGGCCATGTCGCAGCTCCTGCTGGTGTGTCCGTCGCTGAAGCTGTCGTACTCGCTGCCGGCGGATGGCGCGCCGGGGGCGCTCGCGGGCTTCAACGACGCCGGAGTGCGCCTGCTCCAGCGGCTGTCCTTGGCGGGAATCGAGCCGTCGCTCGTCAACGGCCTCCTGCTGGAGCTCGGACCGATGGCGCCCGTGGACACCTTCGAGTGCTGTGCCCAGGCGCTCCACGGCATGCACGCGCACCTGTCCGCCGCCTTCCCGCGCTGGGACACGGACAAGGTCTGGCGACGCCTGGGCGCCAGCCCCCTGTTCGGCGGACACCCCAACGGCCGCGACTTCACCCTGGAGCATCAGCGCAGGCTGGTGGCGCTCGCCCACACGCTGCGCCTGGGCTGCCTCTCCGGCCGCGCGGGTGCCCGGGACACGGGCCTGTCCTTCTCACGGTGCATCGCCACCTACCTGCCGGGCGCGACCGCCACACCCGCGCTCACCTCGTGAGCCCCTCCCCGAAGTACGACGCGCGTCGTTGACAACATACGATTCGAGTCGTACTTTGGGGACATGACGACAGAAGCCATTCCCACGGAAGTGGAGCTCGCCATCCTGGGCGTGCTCTGGAAGCGCGGGCCCTGCACCGTGCGGGACGTGCACGAGGCGCTGGGGCGCGAGGACGGCAAGAGCGCCGGCTACACCACCACGCTCAAGCAGCTGCAGGTGATGGCGGCCAAGGGGCTGGTGAGCCGTGACGAGCGCTCGCGCAGCCACGTGTACGCGGCGAGCATCGGTGAGGCGCGCACCAAGCGCCAGCTGGTGAAGGACCTGTTGGAGCGCGTCTTCGGTGGCGCGTCGGGTGAGCTCGCGGTGCAGGCGCTGTCGCTCAAGCCCGCGTCGAAGGAGGAGCTCGAGGACCTGCGCCAGCTGTTGGACGAGGGCAAGGGGGGCAAGCGATGAGCCCGACCTGGCTGATGGAGGAGGGGGCCCGGGTGCTCACGGTGTGGCTGGCCCAGGGCGTGTGGCAGGCGAGCCTCGTCGCGCTGCTCGCGGCGGCGGCGCTGTGGCTCCTGCGCGGCCGCTCGGCGCGGCTCCGGTACGCGGTGGGGTGTCTGGCGCTGGCGGCGCTGGTGCTCGCGCCGGTGGGCTCGCTATTGCTGTCGTCCCCGGAGGCCGCGCGGGGGGAGCCGGCCTCGCGCGCCGTCGAGGTGGCCCCGTCCGGGCTCGAGGGGGCGCGGACGGAGGCTCCGCCCGCGGGTGAGCGCGTGTTCGTTCCCCAGGCGGCGGCATCCGGTGACGTCCTCGGACCGTGGCCCCTGGTGCTCGGCGGGCTCTGGGTCCTGGGCGCGTGCGTGGGGCTGGCGCGGCTGCTGGTGGGCGGCTGGCGCACGTCGCGGCGGCTGGTGCGGCCGGCGACGCCCGTGTCCTCGGCGCTGAGCCAGACGGTGTCGCGCGTCTCGGAGCGGCTGGGGCTGCGGCGCGCGGTGCGCACGCTCGAGTCCCCGCTCGCGCCGTCCCCGCTGGTGGTGGGCGTGGTGCGTCCGGTGCTGGTGCTGCCGCAGGGGGTGGGGGAGCGCCTGTCGTCCGCGCAGCTGGAGTCGGTGCTGGCGCATGAGCTGGCCCACGTGCGTCGTCACGACACCGCCGTCAACCTCCTGCAGTGCCTGGTGGAGACGCTGTTCTTCTTCCACCCGGCGGCGCGGTGGCTGTCCGCGCAGGTGCGGCTGGAGCGCGAGCACTGCTGTGACGACGTGGCGGTGGGCTTCTGCGGCAACGTGCGGCTGTACTCGGGCGCGCTGCTGGGGCTGGAGGAGCTGCGGCAGTCGGGGCCGGCGCTGGTGCTCGGCGCGGGCAGCCATCCGCTGGCGGCGCGGGTGCGTCGGCTGCTGGGGCGCGCGCCCGTGGAGCCGTCGCGCGGCGGGGGTTGGGCCCGGCGCGTGGGCAGCGCCCTGGGGGTGCTGGCCGTCTCCTGCGCGGCCTGGGCGTGGGAGGCTCCGGCGAGCCCGCCCCGTGACGGCAAGGGCATGCTCGCGGCGGGGATGTGCTCGCGCCCCGTGTACCCGAAGGACTTCACCGCCATCGCCACCCACGTGAATGGGGACCGCACGTTGCGCCACCGGCTCTTCGTCTCGCGCTGCGGTCGCATCCGCCTGGAGGACGCCACGGGCGCGTCCGTGTACACGCTCCTCTTCGACGTGGGCACCGGGGAGAGCGCGATGCTGAATGCCCGCGAGCACACCTATGAGACGCACTGGGACGAGAAGGAGCCGGGCCTCCCGCTGCACCTGCCCGGGGGCTGCTCGGCGCCAGGCCCGGGCTGCGAGCGTCAGGCAGAGGAGTCGGTGGCGGGACGTCGCGCCCGGCGCTGGCATCGCGTGCACTCGGCCCATGACACCGTGACGCGGTGGATGGACCTGGAGCTGGGCTATCCCATCCGCGAGGAGTCCGAGCTGTTCGGCACTCTGACGCTGTCGGACATCCGGCTGGTCGAGCACGGCGCCGCGCTCTTCACCCTCCCGAGCGACTACCGGGCGGAGCCAGCGCCGTAGCGGCGCCTCAGGGCGCGGGCTTCGCGGTGGGGCCCACCTTGGCGAGCAGCGCCTCGCGGGGAATCCTCAGCGTGAAGGTGGAGCCGCGCCCCAGCTCGCTCTCCACGTCGATGGTGCCCGCGTGCGCCTCGACGATCTGGTGGGTGATGAAGAGCCCCAGGCCCATGCCGCCGTAGTTGCGCTCGGACACCGCGCGCACGAAGCGCTCGAAGATGCGGCGCTGATGGGTGGGGGCGATGCCAATGCCCTCGTCCCGCACGGTGATGACGGCGTCCGTGTCCGCCACCCTCGCGCTCACGTGGACGGGCTTGCCCGCGCCGTACTTGATGGCGTTGGTGACCAGGTTCGTCACGGCCTGCTCCAGCCGCCGCCGGTCCCACGTGCCCTCGATGGGCCCGGCGACGTCCACGTCCAGCCGGCAGCCCGCGACGTGGGCCTGGGGCGCGTAGCGGACGGCGATGTCCCGCAGGAGCGCGGACAGGTCCATGCGCTCGGGCTCCACCGTGAGCCGGCCCACGTTGATGCGCGAGACATCCAGCAGGTCATCGATGAGGTCCGCCAGCTTGCGCACCTGGCCGCTCGCCGAGGCCAGCTCGCGCGACAGCCTGCCTTCCGCCAGGAGCGCCTGGGGATTCGTCTCCGCGATGCGCCGCATGGCGGTGAGCTTCAGCTGCAGCGGCGTCAGCGGCGTCTTCAGCTCATGCGAGGCCACGGAGAGGAACTCGTCGCGCGCCCGCAGGGCCTCGCGCAGCCGCTCCAGCTCCCGCGTCTCCTCGGCGTGCTTGCGCTGGGTGAAGTCCCGCGTCACCTTGCCGAAGCCCCGCAGCTCCCCGCTCTCGTCGAACAGGGCGGTGATGACCACGTTGGCCCAGAACCGGGTGCCGTCCTTGCGCACGCGCCAGCCCTCGTCCTCGAAGCGGCCCAGCCGGATGGCGGACTCCAGCTCCCAGGCGGGCTTGCCCCAGGCGATGTCCTCGGGGGGATAGAAGCGGCTGAAGTGCTGGCCCAGGATTTCGTCGGCCCGGTAGCCCTTGATGCGCTCGGCGCCCAGGTTCCAGCTCGCGATGTGGCCCTCCACGTCCAGCGTGAGGATGGCGTAGTCGGACACGCTCGCGATGAGCAGCCGGAGCTGGTCCTCCGTGTCCCGCCCGGCGCGGTCCCTCCGCGAGTAGGTGATGACCCCGTCGTTCGAGTTCAGAAGGTGGTCGTTGTCGCCCAAGGTGCCCTCTTCCAGCCGCCAAGAGAACACGTCAGTGTCGACACGCAAGCGTCCACCCCATCCTTTCGTCCGATAGACGAAGGCGTTCCCCTCCTGCCAGGGCGGTGGATGGACCGGAGGCCCCCTCGCCCGCCCTGGGCGAGCAGGCGAGGGAGCACCCCGAGCGAAGCAGCCCGCTCAGGCCGAGGCGTCCTCGCCGAAGGCGCGCTCGACCAGGGCCTTCAACGGCGCGTGGGCGGGCAGCGTCCCGAAGCAGGCGCCGTGGGCGCCGCCCAGCCGCGTCTCGCAGAAGGTGTCGGCGACCTGGCTGTTGCCGGCGCGCAAGAGCAGCGAGGCCTGGAGCGCCAGGGCCAGCCGCTCCACGACGAAGCGCGAGCGGCCCTCCAGCGTGGCCGTGTCGGCGAAGTCCTTGGAGATGCGGGCCAGCTCCGCGTCGAACGCGGGGTGGCCTCCCTGCGCCGCCATCAGCTCCTGGAACAGGGCCTCGCGGCTGGCCGGCTCACGGGTGGCCGCGCGCAGCACGTCCAGGCACTGGATGTTGCCGCTGCCCTCCCAGATGGAGTTGAGGGGCGCCTGGCGGTAGAGCCGGGGCAGGTTGGACTCCTCGACGTAGCCGGCGCCGCCCAGGCACTCCTGGGCCTCGTTGACGAAGATGGGCGCGCGCTTGCACACCCAGTACTTGCCCACCGCGGTGGCCATGCGGGCGAAGGCCGCCTCGCGCTCGTCGCGGGGCCCTGCGTCCACGGCCCGGGCCACGCGCGCCGTCAGCACCGTGTGCGCCTCCGACTCGAGCGCCAGGTCCGCCAGCACGTTGAGCATCAGCGGCTGGTCGACGAGCCTGCGGCCGAACGCCTTGCGGTGGCGCGTGTGGTGGATGGCCTGCACCAGCGCCTGGCGCATCAGGCTGCTGGAGCCAATCATGCAGTCCTGCCGGGTGAGGGCCACCATCTCCAGGATGGTCGCCACGCCGCGGCCCTCCTCGCCCACCATCCACGCCACCGCGCCCTGGAACTCCACCTCCGAGCTGGCGTTGCTCCAGTCGCCCAGCTTGTCCTTGAGCCGCTGGATGCGGATGGCGTTGCGCTCGCCGTCCGGCGTGAAGCGCGGCAGGAGGAAGCACGACAGTCCGCCCTCGGCCTGGGCGAGCACGAAGAAGGCGTCGCTCATGGGCGCGGAGAAGAAGAACTTGTGCCCCACCAGCGAGTACGGATTGCCGGGCCCCTTCTCGCCCAGGCGGTGGGCGCGCGTGGTGTTGCTGCGCACGTCGGAGCCGCCCTGCTTCTCCGTCATGCCCATGCCGATGGTGACGCCCGTCTTCTTCTCGGACGGGATGAAGCGCGGGTCGTACGACGGCGCGGTGACGAGCGGCAGCCACTTCTGGGAGAGGCCCGCGTGGTGGCGGAAGGTGGGCACACACGCGTACGTCATCGTCAGCGGACAGCTGGTGCCCTGGTCCGCCTGGTTGTGCAGATAGGACAGCGCCATGCGCGCCACGTGCGCCCCGGGCGTCTGCTCGTGACGCCAGGCGAAGTTGGGGATGCCGTGGGTGATGGCCGCCTCCATGATGCGGTGGTAGGCGGGATGGAACTCCACCTCGTCCAGCCGGTGGCCATAGCGGTCGAAGGGCTTGAACTTCGGCTTGTTCTCGTTGGCGAGGAAGCCCTGCTGCATCAATTCGCCGCCCACCAGCGGGCCGTACTTCGCGATGTCCGCCTCCGCCCAGCCGCCGCCCTCGCGGTGGATGGCCTCCCGCAGGGGCAGGTCGGTCTTCCAGGCGTCGTACACCAGGGGCGGCGCCTGATTGGTGACTTCATGGGTGGCGAAGGTGGGCGCGAGGGGGGCTGAAGAACTCATGGGGGAAGGATAGGCGAGCGCCCCAGGTCGGGCGAGCGCAACCTCCAGGGCGCCCCCCCACCCGAAGTGGAGGCCGGGACGCTCAGTAGGTCAGCGTCATCACCACCGTGTCCGAGTAGGCCCCCGCGACCGCGGCCTGGCCGGCGGGAATCCGCCCGTAGAGGGTGAGGGTGACCTCCACGGCGTTCACGGGGAACACCGGCCCGTAGCGCGAGGTGCCGAGCGTGCCGTTGCCCCAGACGAGCAGGCGGGTGGCGTCCAGGTAGAGGTTGTAGTTGAGCCTGTTGCCCGAGGGGCCCTGGAGCCGGCGGTTGAGGAAGTCGCTGCCGCTCCCGGTGCTCAGGTCGATGGTGACGGGCTGGAACTGCGGCTGGCCGTCGCAGCGGTAGACGATGGCGCCCGTGGCATCCCGGGGGAGCGTGGCCGTGGGTGTGTACACGCCGAAGTTGGGGGCTGTCGCGGAGCGGATCTGACAGACGGCGCCGGCGTCCACGGGCCCCAGCCCTCCCACCGCCGCGACGAGGAGCGCGACCCCGCGCGCCTTCGTGTACGAACCCTTCATCCATCCTCCCGTCCCCGCGAACGACGCGGTCGCCCGGGCATGAGTGGGACGTGGAGGGGCGCGCCGCAACGTCCGCGAGGGACTCCGGCGCTCGGGCGCGAAAGCCGCCGCGTCAGAAGGTCATCGTCATCACGAGCGTGTCGGAGTAGGCGCCCGCCGGGACGGTCTGCTGCGCGGGGATGCGTCCGTAGATGGGCACCGTGACGTCGATGGCGAGCACGGGGATGACCGGCCCGTAGCGCGAGGTCCCCGACACGCCGTTGCCCCAGACGCGCAGCCGGGTCGCGTCCACGTAGAGGTTGTACTCGAGCGTATTGGAGGTGGGGCCTCTCATGCGCCGGTTCGTGAGGTTGCCCGAGTGCCCCGGGCCCAGGTCGATGGTCATCGGCGTGAGCTGCAGCAGGCACAGGTAGGTGATGCTCCCCACGGTGTCCAGCGGGAGCGGGGACGTGGGGTTGTAGTTGGCGAAGTTCAGTCCCACCGCGCTCCGAATCTGACACGCCGCCCATGCCTGCCCGGGTGCGAGCCAACACAGCCCCGTCAGCGCGAGCCCCCACGACCCCAGGGCCTCACCTCGACGACTCATCCACACACCCCACGGTTCCCAGGTCGATGACCTGGCCCGCGAGGGATGGGACCTCCAGTGTCGCGGCGCATCGTCCACCGGGGTGGGTGACGTGTGCCACGTGGCGTCCGGGTGGGATTCCCACCAGTTCGAACTCACCATGCCAGCCGATGGGCGAGCTGTAGCGCTGGCCGTCCACCACGAGCTCGAGCTCGCCGTGCGCGGGCGTGGCCTGTCCGCCCGCGAGCACCAGCGTGCCCCGGAAGGCGCGCACCGAGTCCACCTGGAAGTCGAGCACCACGCCGCCCCGTCGCCACGGCGCCACCAGCTTCTCCGTGGTGCGCACGTACACCTCCAGGGGGAGGTCCCCGTCGGTGAGCGACAGCCGGTTGGCGCCGTACGCCTGCAGCCGCGTCACCATCAGCTCACCGCGCGAGTCCGTATGGCCGATGAGGTGGTTGTCCAACCGCACGCCCACGCCCTCCACGCCCTCCACGCGCACCAGCGCGTAGCCCTGGTCCACCGCGCGCGTGGCGTGGATGCGCCCGCCCAGGGCCACCAGGCCGCCGGACACCTCGGCGGCGCCCACCAGCACGCCCTGGCGCCACTCCGCGCCGCCCGCATAGCGGCCCACGTCCGTCTCGTACTCGACGCGCGCGAGCGCCCGGTCCTGCCGCCCCGCCTGCGCCTGGACCTGGAAGCCCAGTCCGCCCTCGAGCGGGATTCCCCGCGACAGGTCCACCGCCGTGTCGCCGCCGCGCTGTCCCTGCGTGTGGCCCACCGTGCCCGAGGTCCTCGCATCCAGGATGGCCGTCAGGTGCACCATGCCCTCCAGCGCCGAGGGGCCGCGGGACTCCTGGTTGCGGCTGGCCGAGAAGGAGAGCATGGCCCGGTCCATCACCTGGGCGGACGTGGACGCGCCCAGCCACGTCGTCCACCCGCGGCCCTTCCAGCGCGTCACCGCGGCCTGTCCCCCCAGGCTCACGCGGCTGCCCAGCGCCACGAAGAGCGAGCCCCCCGCCTCCAGCCTCGGGTGCGCCCCCGGCGCCCGGCTCGCGTTGGCGTAGTGGGGGCTGAGCGCCCGCGTGAAGAGCGAGCCCCCCGCCCACCGGCCCTGGAGCGAGTAGCCCAGGCCGGCCGCGAGCCCCGTGCGCCGCTCGCTGACGCTCAGCGCCTGCGACACCTCCAGCTCCCCCAGCGGCAGCTGCAGCCACTGCACCGCGCCCGTGCTGACCAGGTCCGGCGACAGCTCCAGCCGCACGCCCGGCGTCAGCCACGACGTGGCGCCCATCCGGAAGTGGCCCAGCATCAGCGGCCGGCCGTAGTCGAAGCTCTCCGTGGCCAGCGACTCGCGCTCGACGCCGAGCGACAGCTGGTAGTCCGCCACCCCCGGCGCGAGCAGCTGCGCGCCCAGCGAGTACGCGGCGCTGACCGCGCGCGTGCGGCCGAAGGCGTCGCGCACCACGTAGCGCGCGGTGCCCTCGCCGCGCGGCACGGCCAGGTTCTCCAGCCGGTAGGGGCCCGGCGGCAGCTCGCTGCGGCTCACCAGGCGGTTGTTGACGTACACCTCCAGCGTCGACGGCGTGGTGACGTCTCCGGCCAGGTCCTGCACCGGGTTGCGCACGAAGTAGGGGTTGAGCTCGAATGCGCGCAGCACGTGCGCGCCCGCCACCACCGCGCCGCCTCCCAGCACGCCCCCGTAGCCCGTGGCCTCGCCGGCGATGGCGCGCAGCATGTGCTCGGGGAAGTCCACGGTGAGCTGGCTCAGCCCCCGCAGGGGCGTGGCGCCGGGGTTCCAGCGCGCCTGGGTGGTGAGGAGCACGCGGCCCAGCGACGCGCCCGTCTCGCCGAACAGCGACACGCGCGCGTTGCGGGCATGGGCCGCGTAGTTGACGAACGCGCTGGGGCTGCCCGTCAGCGCGTAGCCGGGCGGCGCCGCGGGGCTCAGGTTCACCCGCGTGGTGGCGAAGGCCCAGGCGGGCAGCTCGCACACCAGCTCCGTGGTGCGCTCGTCCAGGTGGAAGCGCGCGCCCAGCGACTGGAGCGAGACGTAGTCCTGTCCCTCGATGCGCTCCACGCCCGCGCCCAGCCTCCCCACGTCGACGCCCGCGGCCTCCAGCGCCACGACGGGCATCAGCACGTCCTCGCCCCGCAGCCTGGGGAAGACATCACCCCGGGGGACACCGTTGAGCGTCAGCCCGACGACGATGGGCGCCTGGACGGTGGCGGGCTCCACCGCGCGCGCATGTGCCCCGTGCAGCGCCAGCATCAGCGCCAGCGCCGCCCACGAACACCTCGCTGTCGCACGACTCATGGGACGGTGGGCGCCACGCAGGGGACGGAGGCCTTCACGGGCGAGGACTGGCGGAACACGCCCTGGTCCGTCTCCACCTCCACTTCCAGCGAGCGGATGCGCTGGCACTGCTCCGCCGGCGTCTCCAGGGCGAAGACGCGCGAGCCGCCCGACAGCACGTACCAGCCGGGCTCCTCCTTCTCCACCAGCCGCTGGCCCTTCTCATCCAGCCCGCGCACGCGCGCCTGGCGGATGAAGAAGCTGACGGTGCCCGGGTTCTTCACCCGGAAGTGGAACCGCGACTGGCGCAGGTCCACCTCCTCCACGCGGGCCTGGAGGTCCTTGTGCTGGGGCGCGACGAACACCGGCACCGAGACGCGGGTGAGGATCTTCAGGCCCATGCTCGGTGGCACGGGGCCGAAGGGTGGCAACTCCTCCACGATGAGCCGGAAGGTGCGCTCGGTGTCCCGGGGAGCCGAGGAGATGCCCACCCGGATGGGGCGGGACTCCCCCGGCTCCAACGTCAACATCGACGGGAAGAAGAACACCTCCTGCGTCGGCTCGAGGCTCATGCGCCCGGTCTCGTCCTGGGTCCACGTGTGCATGGACGCCTGGAAGCGCGTGGTCTCGTCGCCCAGGTTCTTCACCGTCACCACCACCCCCCGGGCGCCGCCGACGAGCTCCAGGCGCACGGGGTTGACCTCGACGGAGGCGGCGAGCCCCGGGACGGGCAGCGCGAGGAGCCACAACGCCCACCAGCGCAGGTGGCGGGCCCAGGAAGACAGACGCGGATGCATGGTGCCTCGGGTGGCTCAGAAGGTGATGGTGGCGACGACGGTGTCGCTGTAGGTGCCGGACGGGACGACCTGCCCGCGCGCCACCGTGCCGTAGACAATCACCGGCGTGGACAGGCCCGTGCCGATGTACGGCAGGCCCGTGCCCGCGGTGTTGCCCCACACCACCAGGCGCGCCAGGTCCTGGTAGAGGTCGTAGGCCAGGTAGTCATTGGAGTTGGTGTTGCGCATGCGACGGCGCGGCACCGCGTCCGTCGAGCCCGTGGCGGCGTGGGTGCCCTGGCCCAGCGTCACCACGGCGGTGCCCAGCAGGGTGCACTGCACCGTCAAGGTGCCGGTGCCCAAGAGGTCGATGCCGCCCGCGGAGTTGATGACCACCGGGTCGTAGTTGCCGAAGTTGAGCGTGCCGGAGTTGATGGTGCACGCGGACGCGACGGTGGCCGTCACGGTGAGGTTGGCGGTGGCCGTGGCGGCGTCGGCGCTCGTGGCGGTGAAGAGGGCCGCGGCGGCGGTGGCGGCGGCGAGGGTGCCTCGAATGGCTTTCATGTGAATGACTCCAGCGGCGGACGGGGGAATCCCTTCCGTGGCGTCTGGCCATTGCAGACTGGGCGCCAACGCCCGTGGCGCCAAGGCGGCCAGGCGTGGGGCGCCTCGCACTTCACGCTCGCGGCGTGGAGTGCATGGCACTGCCGGCCCCGCGGGGCCGCGGACTTTCCACCGCCTGTCGTCCGCCGGGGCGAGGGAACCCCGGGCGCGCCTCGGGTCGCCCGGGTGTGCGGGCCCGGAGGGTGGGCGGGTTTCCCTCTCGGGCCCGCCGCTTTCCCTCCCGGGCCCCACGGGGACTCAGGGCTGGAAGGCTTCCTTCACGGCATCCAGGGGAGGATTGGCGCCGGTGGAGGGATTGGTGCAGCCCTGGTTGAGGGTCCAGATGATGGTGCCGCCGAAGCCGTTGGCGCGGGCCCACGCTCCCTTGGCGGCGATGGCCTGCGGCGAGTCATACGAAATCCACCGCACGGTGCCGTCCACCACGGGGCGGGTGAAGGTGACGTAGCTGGACTGGGCCGCCGCGTCCCAGCGGTAGGTGCCGCTGGCGGACAGCTGGAGGATGCGCGCGTAGGTGAAGTCGTTGTCGCTGCCCACGTAGTCGGACCAGTCGGTGTAGGGCTGGTAGGGGCCGGTGATGTTGCGCCAGGCCATGCCGTAGAAGGGCATGCCCATGCCCAGCTTCGCCTTGGGCAGCCCCGCCGCCACCCAGGCGTTGAGGCTGGAGGACACCGACGTCGGATGCGTGCCGGACTCGCCCGTCAGCGCGGAGCTGTACCACGAATCCCAACCGCCCCACGGGCCGGTCATCTCGTACGTCATGACATTCATCTGGTCCATGTAGGGCACCAGGTTGGTGAACCACGGGTCCGCGTCCTCGGGGAAGTTGGCGTTCACCCAGTTGATGGGGATGGTCATCAGCATGTTGGGCCGCGCCGCGCGCAGCTCCCGCACCAATGCCAGCAGGTTGGGCTTGTCCTCCGGCTCGATGGGCTCCCAGTCGATGTCCAGGCCGTCGTAGCCGAAGCTGTCCATGGCGGCGAGGAGGTTGCTGACGAAGCGGGCGCGGTTGGCATTGGAGGCGGCGCCCACCCAGCCGTCGTGCTCCCCGGAGCCGCCCACCATGATGAGCGCCTTGCGGCCCGCGGCGTGCGCCCGCGTGGACAGCGTGCGGGCGATGGCCGGCCCGTTGTCGTTGTCGAACTGGGTGTTCACCGTGCCGTCGGGGTTGGGCGTGACGCGGCCGACCAGGATGTGCGTCAGGGCGCTGAAGTCCACCTTCTCCGGGGGGTACAGGTCCGCGTTCCAGCCGGTGTAATAGCCGGACACCCACAGCCCGCCGCCGGGCGCGGCGCTGACGGTGACGGTGGCCTCGGCGGACCGGCTGGGGTCCGCGAGGCTCTGGGCCACCACGTGGTACGTCCCGGGCGTGGCGGGCGCGGTGTAGACGCCCGCCTGGGTGACGGCGCCGCCGGCGCTGCCCTCGCGCACGCTCCAGAGCACCTGGGTGTTGGTGGTGCCCGTCACCGTGGCGACGAAGGTGCTGGTGCCGCCTGGGGGCAGGGTGACGGCGGGCGGCGAGACGCTGACCTGCACGGGCGCGGGCCCGTCCGAGTCCTCCAGGCGCACCTCGTCGAAGTAGAGCGTGGGCAGCGCCACCCCGCGCGTCTCCTGGAGCACCAGGCCCTTCATGCGCGAGCCGACGGAGAGCAGGGCCGACAGCGGCACCCGGCACGTCACCCAGGTGTTGGCGCGGATGCGGCCCCCGGTGCAGCGGGCGCCCAGGGGCGTGCCCGGCGTGAGCACGTTCTCCTGGAAGGCGCGCACCTGCACCGCCGCGGACTCTCCGCCCGTGCCGCCGTGCACGCGCAGGACCAGGGTGTCGGTGGCCGCCACCACCCGGGGCTCCGTCTGGAAGAACAGGCCTTCATTCGCTCGCATCGTCACGGAGATGGAGTGTCGTCCTCCGGAGACGGGCGAGGTGTTCGTCAGCGAGTGTGGCGCCCAGGAGAAGTCCTGCCACGGCGCCACCATGCCATCCAGGTATATCCAGCTCGTGATGGCCAGCCCCTGCTCCTGGGGGACCTCCGCCCTCGGCTCCTGCGCGTGTGTCTCCCAGGCCGACAGCAGCACCACGGCCATGGCCATCCATCCCACCCAGCGTTTCATGTATTCTCCTCTCGGGGCATGTCGGGCACCGCGCTCAGCCGCGGCGTCGCACGGGCCATGGGCCCCGGTGGCGGTCCGAGATGGACGGGCCACGGGAGGCAAGCTGGGTGAAGAGCCCCCGGCAGCAAACCCCGCCCCCAGTCCCAGACGGCGGCCGTGAGACGACATTCACGCGGCGACTGGGACAATGAATGGCGTCAATCCCTTACAGCAGGCGCCCCTCGTCTGGGATTTCAGCCGCGCTCTGTCGGCTCCAGGGGTGGTGATTCGGACCCGGCTTGCCCACGGCGCCCCGACGTGGGTGGGGCCGGGTGGTCATGGCGCCTGTCGGCCGGTTGGCCCTAGCATCCTCGGGCGAGCCGCGACCGGGACACACGAGGAATCGCTGGGGGTGGGGCGCACATGAGCAAGTGGGGCTTGGGCGCGTCGCCGGAGGCGACCGATGATTTGCTCTCCACGGGTTGTCTCGTGGAGGGCTTCCGGGTGCTGCGGCTGCTCGGCGAGGGCGCGTCGGGGCGTGTCTACCTGGCGCAGGACCTGTCCTTGGGGCGCCACGTCGCGCTCAAGCTCCTGCGGCCGGAGCTGCTCGGTCCTCCTGGCGCGGAGCGGATGTTGGAGGAGGCGCGCACCACGGCCCGCTTCAACCACCCCCACATCGTCACGGTGCACGCCGCGGGCGTGTTCAAGGGGCAGCCCTACCTCGCGCTGGAGTACCTGGAGGGGCAGACGCTGCGGGAGCGGATGTCGCGCGAGCGGCTGTCGCCCGGGGAGGTGCTGCGAATCGGGCGGGCCATCGCGGACGCGCTCGCGGAGGCGCATCGCCACGACATCATCCACGCGGACCTCAAGCCGGAGAACGTCTTCCTGCCGAGGGATGGGCGCCTGCGCGTGGTGGACTTCGGGCTCGCCCGGCACGCGGGCACCACCGCGCAGGCCGCGTCGGGGACGCCCGCGTACATGTCCCCCGAGCGCTGGCGGGGCGCGCCTCCGTCGCCGGCGATGGATGTGTGGTCGCTGGGGGTGATTCTGCACGAGCTGCTGGAGGGGAAGCGGCCGGTGGAGGACGCGCACCTGGCGTCGTTCGCGTTCCAGCCACGTCCGCTCCCGGGGCCGGCGCCGCATCTGCACGGGGCCTCGCTCTTCAAGGACTGCCTGGCGCTCGTGCCCGAGGCGCGGCCCACGGCGCGGGCCCTGGAGCAGGCCCTCACGCAATGGCTGGAGCCGGTGCGCGCCGCGCCGGGGGAAGGGGAGGAGGGCGCGAGGGCGCCGTTCCATGGGCTGCGCTCGTTCGCCGAGGACGAGGCGGAGGACTTCTCGGGACGGGAGGTGGAGGTGGGGGCGCTCGTCGAGCGGCTGCGTCAGGACGCGCCCGTGGTGCTGGTGGGGCCGTCCGGCATCGGCAAGAGCTCGCTGTTGCACGCGGGCGTGGTGCCCCGGCTGCGGCAGATGGCGCGCTGGGAGGTGGTGTCTCTGCGCCCGGGCGCGCGTCCGCTCGCGAGGCTGGTGGAGGTGCTCGGGCTGGAGCGGGAGCTGGCCGAGACGTTGTCCGTGACTCCGGGGGCGCTCGTGGGGCTGCTGCAGGCACGCGCCCCGGGGCCCGCGCTCCTGGCGGTGGATGCGTTCGAGGAGGTCTTCACGCTGGGGGCGCCGGAGGACGCGGTGGCGCTGGCGCGGTGTCTCGCCGCGGTGGCCTCGGCGGGCATCGGTTGGCGGGTGCTGGTGGTGCTCCGCGACGACTACCTGGGGCACTTCGCGCGCGTGGAGCACCTGGGGGGCTTCCTCGGCCATGCCTTCGTGGTGGGGCCGTTGTCGCCTGGGGCCCTGGCCGAGGCCGTCACCGGGCCGCTGCGGCGCGTGGGGTATGCGCTGGAGGACGGGCTGGTCGAGCGCATCGTCGCGGATGTCCGGGCCCAGCCGGTGGGGCTGCCGCTCCTGCAGGCCACGTGCGCGGCGCTCTGGGAGCGCAGGGCGCGGGGGCCCCGGTTGCTGCGGACGAGCGTCTACGAGGAGCTGGGCGGCGTGGCGGGGGCGCTGGCGGCGCAGGGGCGGCAGCTGCTCGGGCAGCTGTCGGCGCGGGACATCCACACGGCGCGGCTGTTGCTGCTGGAGCTGCTCACGCCCGAGGGGACCCGGAGGCCCCGGCTGCGCGAGGAGCTGTTGGAGACGCTGGGGGCGGGGGCGAAGCCGGTGTTGGACGCGCTGCTGACGCACCGGCTGGTGGTGGCCTCGCGGGACGTGAAGACGGACGGGGCGCTGGTGGAGCTGGCGCACGAGGCGCTGGCCACGGCGTGGCCGGAGCTGGCGCGCTGGCGGCAGGAGTCGCGGGACGAGCATCAGCTGGTCAGCGAAATCGACCAGGCCTCGGAGCTGTGGGACCGGCGGGGGCGCAGGGACGAGGAGACGTGGGGCGGGAGCGCGCTGGACCAGGCGTTGCGTCGTCTGTCGGAGGGGCAGGTGCCGTTGGTGAGTCGCTCCCGGGCGTTCTTGGATGCGGGGAGGCGGCGCGAGCAGGGGCGGCTGCGCAGACGGCGGCTGGGGTTCGTCGCGGGAGGGTTGTTGCTGGTGCTCGCGACGGGCATCGGGACGGCGGTGGTGCTCGCGTTCCAGCAGAGCCAGCGGGAGGCGACGCGGCGGCAGCGGGAGATGGAGCTGATGTCCCTGGACCAGGGGGACTTCGACCTCGTGCTGGAGCTCTTCGACTACGACGCGGGCGCGCTCGCGTGGACGCGGGTGCCCGTCACCGAGCCGCTCCGGTGGAGCCTCGCGCCCGCGGAGGTTGGAGGCGAGGGGCCCGCGTATGACGACACGCGGCTGACGCGCCATCCGGGACAGGTGGATGGGGAGGGGGCCTGGCGGGAGCGGGTGCAGGCGCCCTCGAGGGCGGCGTGGCTCACGGTGTGGCGTGGGGCATGTCCGCCCTCTCGGGTGCGGCTGCTGCGATTGCCGGGGTATGCGCAGCGGGCTCGGCGCGAGGCGCTGAGGCTGCCGGTGCCCACGTGCGCCGCGTCGCGGGCCGGGCAGGTGCCCGTTCCGGCGGGGTGGTACTGGCGTCCGGAGGTGAGGCCCGAGCAGGAGGTCCGGGTCCACGTCGACGCGTTCTCGATGGACCGGACGGAGGTGACGAACGCGCAGTTCCAGCTCTTCGAGGAGCACATCCTTCCCCGGGTGGGCGGCCAGCGGGAGGCGCCCCCGAAGCATCCGAAGTATGCCCATGCGGCGGAGGCGTCCCGCCCCGTCTCGGCCATCGACGCGGAGGTGGCCGAGGCGTTCTGCCATTTCCTGGGCAAGGTGTTGCCCACGTATGAGGAGTGGTCGAAGGCAGGGCGCGGCGGTGAGTTCCTGGACGCGGACGGGCGTGTGCCCAATCCCATGCCCCGGCGACAGACGGTGTGGGGTGATGACAGGCGTGTGCCGCCGGCCAACCTGAATGGCGAGGATGTGTTTCCGACGCTCGCGCCCGTGGGGTCGTTCCCAGAGGACCTGGGCCCTTACGGCATGGTCGACCTCGCGGGCAACGTGGCGGAGTGGACCGCGACCGATGCGACGGAAGGGGACTTCCCGGGCTACCGCATGGTCGCCGGGGGGCGGTGGGACGCTCCCCCGGAGGCGCAGCACCACTGGCTCGTCTGGGCCAATCACAAGTCACCCCGCAGCTTTGAATTCGGCATTGGGATGCGCTGTGTGGAACGAGGGCGGCGACGATGAGTCGCGGCTTACGCGTGCTTCTGGAGCGGACGGTAGATTCGGTGTCGCGCCATGCTGCCTCGGAAGGGGACGGCGAGGGCGCTCCACATCGGGTTGGCGTCGTGCATCTGCTTGAGCTGACGAATCATGCGCGAGTGGACCGACGGGATGTCGGCGTCGGGCGTCAGGCCGGCGACCACCGCCGCCGCGACGAGGTGCGCGGCGTACGTCCCCTCTGCCAGCTCCCCGGCGAGCTCCACCGGGCCGCGTGCCAGTCCCCTGGCGAGACGATTGACGCGCGCCTCGTCCTCGTCCCGCCAGTTCTGGATCTGCCCCAACGCATGCCCCTCGAGCGCGGCGGGACGGTAGGTGACGAGGACCTGGGCGACGGCATCCGCGGAGCTCTTGGCCAGCTCACGCGTCACGGAAGCCCCTTCGAGGTCGAGCTTCCTCCCGTTCAGGTCCGTATCCACCTCCCGCTCGATGAGCTCGCCCCAGGCCGTCCCGGCCGCGAAACGGAGCTTCTGGACGGTCGCCGCCGCCAGATAGCCCCGCAGGACGTCCGCGGGATGGGTGTCTTCGGAGGGGCCATCGCGCCGAAGGACCGGCCCACCTCCCCAGGCCGCGTTGAGCCCTCGGAAGTAGCCCACCAGGCCCAGGCCCGCCGTGGGGCCCATGTTGAGGATGCCGAGCACATCCGCGGCCGACTCGTCGATGCGGTCCGCCCAGTAGGTCGCGAGCGAGGGGAAGCTGCTCTTGAGCTGGTCATACACGGCGTTGGAGAGCTCCGCCGTCAACCCCGAATCCGCGTTGAGGATGTCGTGTCCCGCCGCCTCGTGAGGCAGCGCGGCCCAGCCCAACAGCCCTCGCCGCGCATGGGCCGGTGGAAGGCTGACGATGCCCGCCTGTATCCCGAGCACGCTCGAGGTGGCATCCACGGGCCAGGTGTAGGGGCCGAAGTCCGGGTTGCCCCACTTCACCAGCGGCGGCAGCACACCCAGGTCCGGAGGGAGGACCCCCCTGCGGTCCTCGGCGCTGAGGAAGCCATCGACCAGGTCGCTGACGACCTCCTGGAATGCATCCGTCGCCACAGGCTCGTAGCGCTCCGCGTTCTGGAGGACCGCGTGTGCCGCGTCCAGCAGGAGTCCCGCGCTCCCCTCCCGCCTCGGGTCCTGGTGGAGCAACTGCGCGAACCGGGCAGGGCCCAGCTCCGCCACCTTGTTGAGGAGCGGCTGGTAGAAGGTGTCCCGGTAGGCGGCGGGAAGGGTATCGCGCGCGGCGGACAGTCGACTGAACAGCGTCTGATAGCTCGTGGGTTCCATCGGGCCCGGGTCGCCATCCAGCGCCGCGTCGCGAGCGTCCATCGTCAGCTCGCGCAGGTTGTGATGGGTTTTACGCGGCGAGAAGAGGGAGTCCTCCTGCTCTCTGGTGGAGGAGGACAGGGAGGGCACGGGGGTGATGGGCATCTTCTTGAGTCGTGACATGGGTTCCTCGGTGGAAGGCCCCGATGCTCGGCATCCTGCGGGGCCCACGTCACCGTGAGAGCAATCACCATGCCTTGACACGCGGATGGTTGATGCAGACGTATGTGAAACGGCCGGGCGACATGTCTGTCAACTTCCGTGGACAACGCCTTTCGCGCCCGTCAAAGAATCTGGACGCTCGGAACGGATGTGACGCCGACGTCTCCTCTGGGCGGGACGTGGCGTGGTCCCTGCAATGACTGTCCGAGCCCATGCGCTCCCTCTGGCTCGCCAGCATTGCCGTGCTTCGAACGGGTGGTATCGTGACTGACATGGTCACCCCCGAGGCTCGCATTGCCCGTGAGCGAGATTTGTATCTCGCGGTGCTTCGCGTCATGGATGCACCCAATCCCCTCCAACCCCTTCAGGATGTCCTGACCTATCTGGTCGAGCTGGCCGACGCGCAACGTGCGGGGCTCGAACTGTATGGAGATGGCTCGGTCGAGCGCCGGGAGTGGTCGCTCTTCCATGGTTGTTCGGAGCTGGAGCGCGAGGAGATTCGCGAGCTGACCTCTCGCGGAATCGTCGCGTCGGCCATCGCCGCTGGCAAGTCCGTGCACACGGCGCACGCACTGCTGGACGCACGCTTCTCCGGCTCCGCCAGCGTCAAGTCCCAGCGATTGGAGGCGGTCCTCTGCGTGCCCCTGGCGGGACGACTGCCGGGCGTCCTCTATCTCGAGGGAAAGCGCGGTGCGGGGCCCTTCTCCGAAGAGTTGGTGATGCTCGTGGAATCCGTGGCCCACTTCCTGGGCACGGCCGCCGAGCGGGCCCTGCTCCAGAACAAGGGGCGTGGGGATGACCCGACCCACCCCTACCGGCAACGCTTCCAACTGGAGGACATCGTCGGGCGGAGCCCGGGGATCGCACAGGTGTTCGCGCAGCTCGCCGTCGCCGCACCGCTCGACGTGACGGTGATGATCAGCGGCCCTTCGGGGACGGGGAAGACCCAGCTGGCGCAGGCGCTCCACGTCAACAGCAAGCGCAGGCTGGCGCCATTCGTGGAGCTCAACTGCGCGGCGGTTCCGGAAGGTCTCTTCGAGAGCGAGTTCTTCGGGGCCTTTCCCGGGGCCTTCCCTGGGGCGCGCCGGACCATCGGAAAGGTGGAGGCAGCGGAGGGCGGGACGCTCTTCCTCGACGAAATCGCCGAGATTCCCCTGGCTGCGCAGGCCAAGCTGCTCCAGTTGCTCCAGTCCCGACAGTACTTCCCGCTGGCCAGTCCCAAGCCCTTCAAGGCGAATGTCCGCCTGGTGGCCGCGAGCAACGCCAACCTGGAGCAGCTCGTCCGCGAGCGGCGCTTCCGCGAGGACCTCTTCTACCGGCTCAATGTCCTGCCTGTCCGGATGCCCTCACTGGCCGAGCGGCGCGAGGACATCGCCCCCTTGGTTGAGGCACTGCTCGCGCGGCTGGCCGAGGAGAATGGCTTGCCGAGATTGAGCCCCTCTCCCGCGTGCTTCGCCGCCTGCGAGACGGCGGAATGGCCCGGGAACATCCGTCAGCTCCGGCACCGTCTGGAGGCCGCGCTCATCCGTGCCAGCGCCGAGGCCGCGACGTTCCTGGAGCCACGCCACTTGTTCGAGTCGGCAGCCGTTTCACCGGCCGGAATCATTTCATTCCATGAAGCAACACGCCGCTTCCAACGAGACCTGCTGCGCCGCGAGCTGGAGTGCGTGGATTGGTGTGTCACGGATGTCGCCCGGCGGCTCGACCTGACACGCCAGCATGTCTACAACCTGATGAAGGCTTTCAGTCTGACACGGGAATCCAAATAAGCAGACAGTTGAAGTCCCACCCGCAGTCCCGGAGTGCCCCATGCCCCCGACGCCGTTCTACGATGACTCCACCCAGACGCCTCAGAACTCGGTGCAGGATTTGAGGAACTGGTGGATGCCCACCGTCGAGAAGTTCCCCTCCAAGGGGTACCGGGCCTACAAGGTCCAGGTGAAGAGCACGATTCCGAATGCCTTCACGTTCGACTTGATGGCGCTCGACGGAGCCTCTCCCACGTGTGTGGGGTTGACGGTCGACCTCGGGAACCCCGCGGACGTGTGGCCGGGGCTGCCGTCGACGGCGGTGTTCGCACAGGTGGGCCAGTTCGGATACCTGCTGCTGTCGGAAGCGTACCTCAGGGGTCAGCAGGTCACGAACCTGGACGCCTACTCGGATGGGAAGGGAAAGTGGCCCTTCGGCACCGACAGGCTGCAGCGTCGGGGGAACGCGGTCCGCGACGAGATGCTGCGCTCCATGTCCCTGCTGCTGGCGTCGCTGGCGGCCCTGCAGGACGAAGGGTGAGGGAGATGCCATGCACTTGACCATCATTGCGTATGCCTCGACCCTCGACTGGGAGGTCGAACGGGCCGTCTTCCTCGTGGATGAAGTGCGGGATGCCCGGCGCAGGTTCGAGCGCTGTCAGAAGGTGGAGAACCTTCAGCATGTCGTGAAGGAGGCGGTCAGCTTCGCCCGGGCGAAACTGAGCCGGCTGGACATCTTTGGTCATGGGCAGCCAGGGACGCTGACGCTCGGGGACTCGGGCGAAGACATCGTGACGCCCGATGAAGCGAGCTGGAAACACTTGCTGGCGCTCGATGGATTCCTCGACGATACCGCCGAGCTGAGGCTGTTGGGTTGCGATACGGCGGTGGGAGTCGAGGGCCGGCATGTCCTGCAAGGGCTCCAGGCGGGCTTGTCGAAGAATGGCAAGCAGCGCACCGTCTGGGGGACCATCGCGACGCTCTCCAGCTTTGATTTCGGCCCCCAGGGATTTCGTGAGGCGGTTGCGAGCGCCTACCTGCGCTCCGCGTCACAACTGACGGAGCCGGCACAGGGAGTCCTTCGGTTTGGACTCATGGATGACAGCCTCCAGGAGGAAATCCAGGCGGGGCTGGCGTTGCTCCCCGAGGGGTATGTCCCGGCTGGGTTCCATGACATGCATGGAGCCATTGTCGAGGAGCGCTCGCAGAAGAGCGGGCGGCAGCTCACGATGCTTGCTGCGCGCCGATTGATTGCAATCAGCTCGAATCAGATGCGCGGAGTCGCGCTGTACCGGTGGGAGCCCACGGTGGCGCCACCCAGCAGGCAGGTCATCTTGAGCCATTCGAGCCGATGAGCTCGGGCCAGGGCTGATATTACTTCAAGGCAAGCGGTGGGTTGTGTTCGTTGAGTCCACGGACACGGGGGACGTGTCTCCATGTCCTGGGGGCAGTGCGCCCGTCGGTGCGGTCGGGCGCACTGCTGCCGGCGTGATGTCGATGGGGCCCATGTGTCGCTTCCGGTGCCAGGGGTATCTCTTTTTCTGAGGCGTGTATGACAGAGATGCGCGCCGGAACTTGAGACAAGCATGCCGCCGCTGGAGAACTGGAGGCAGGCAAGGCGTATGAAGAAGCCCGGCGAGCGACGAAGGCGGCAGGTGATGCTCAATCCCAGGCCCGCAGGGCGACGAGTGAGGCAATAGCCGCGAAGGGCCTGGCGGGAGATACGAAGGTCGAGGCCGCCCGCGCCAGGTCTGAAGCGACCGCCGCCAAGAACGAAGCTGCTCGGGCCAGAAACGAAGTGGAGGGCGCCACAAACGGCTCGGGGGGCAAAACCACCTCCTCCTCGGGCACATTGCCTGACACACCTGGCACAGGTCGTACCGACGAGGCCTCATCGGGAACGTGAGAGGCGCGGAGGTCTGCCTGGCCCCGTACTTTCGCGGCCTTCCAGGGTGCTCTGAATCCCAGGTTCCACTACACTTCCAGGAAACCTGTGACTCCCAGTTGGAGACGAATGATGTTCAGTGCCTTTCCGCGCACCCTGCGAAGCCTCGCCGCCATGGCGGCCCTCCTGTCCCTGACCGCCTGTGGCGACGACGACGACAACACCCCCGAGCCGCCCGGGCCCCTGGCGTGTGACGCCTCCACCTACGCCGAGGCCGTGCGCAACGCGGCGGAGCCCACGAGCGCCGACATCTCCACGGACCTGTGGGCCATCAGCCCGTCCAACACGAAGCTCGTCTGGAACGAGGACAAGACGGCCGTGCGCATGGCCATCTGGACCACGTTCCAGGGTTACACGGTGGGCCAGAACACGCTGACCCGCGAGGTGTGGGTCACCCCCGCGCCGCAGCTGCAGACGTTCT
Source organism: Myxococcus sp. AS-1-15 (assembly GCF_020037055.1). Classification (NCBI taxonomy): domain Bacteria; kingdom Pseudomonadati; phylum Myxococcota; class Myxococcia; order Myxococcales; family Myxococcaceae; genus Myxococcus; species Myxococcus sp. AS-1-15. The sequence goes on from NZ_JAIQDF010000012.1 coordinate 315,109, forward strand.
GCAAGACGGTGCCCCAGGACAAGCTGGTGGCGCGCGTCAACCAGTACCTGGGCCTGCCCCCCGCGGGCGAGAGCGACAACGGGCGCTACATCGTCGAGCTGTGGGTGAAGCCCTCGGACATGTTCCGCCCCTGCCCGGACTCGGAGATCGACGACGGCAGCTGCGGCCTGCAGTTCCCCGAGTCCGCCACCAACGAGCACAAGAACTGGATGAACGCGTACTTCGCCTCCAGCTACGGCTTCTGGCAGCGCACGCAGTACCCGTGGACCGGCCTGGGCTACACGTATGACTGGTGCAACGCCGACACGCACGTCGGCGCCAGCGAGTACGTGGTCCGCTCCGGCTCCATCGTCGACGTGACGGGCAAGTTCGAGCGCGCCGTCTACTGCGCGCAGTAGTCGCCGCACCGCCCTCCGGTCCGCTCACCTGAGCCGTGAGCGGGCCGTGGGCTCCAACTGCAACGTCTCCGGCTCCGCCTTCAGCTTCGCGCGCAGCCCGGGGCGCACCGTCTCCTTCCAGCCGCGTGAGCCCTCCAGCCGCTCCACGTGCGCGCGGTACGCCTCCCGACTCGCGAACCGCGTGAAGTAGACGACCACGTGCTCCCCCTCGCGCACGGGCAGCGCGGGGAAGGTGTTCGTCGCGTGCTCGCTCTGGAACACCGCCAGGGGCGTGGCCCCCGCCATCGTCAGCTCCGGCACCAGCTTCCCCTCGACGTACTCCAGGAACGCCGCGTCAACGGGCGCGTCGCGGTGGAGAATCGTCGCCACGATGAGTGAGCCGGGCACCTCGCGCGCCTCCACGCCCGGGCGTGCCTGGGACGACGCGGGGAACCCCCGTCGGCCCGGGAGCGGCTTCAGCAGGAGCACGTTCGACGAGTCCAGCATCGTCGCGTTCGCGGCCTCCCGGTGCGCCTTCCACACCGGGCCGCCATAGAAGGACCTCAGCGCCGCCTCGCGCGCCACCATGTCCGGGAAGCCGCGCAGCCACACGAAGCGCTCGGGCCTCGCCGCGTCCCGGAACTGACCGACGAGCCGGGCGCCTCGCTCCTCCTGGCTCTCGATGAACTCCCGCTCGAACAGCGAGACGAGCACGTCCCGCTGCCCCTCGCGCAGCGTGTACTGCCTCAACTCCAGCACGGCACAGCATTCATCCGACGACGGTTTCACGGGCGTGGCTCCAGCACCGGAGGCCGGCGGGAGCGCGTGGGCCGTCCACGTCAGGGACCCGCAGAGAACGAGGAGGGGCAGTCGCATCGGGCCTTCCGGAAGAAGAAGGCCCCACGGTACGGACGAACTAGGACAGTTCCGGTCCTCATTCGGACGGCCCGCGCCGCGCGGCTCAGGGCACGTAGGCGACGCAGTCGATCTCCACCATCAGTCCCTCGTCGGGGAGCGCCGACACCTGCACGGTGGTGCGCGCGGGGCGGTGTCCGGCGAAGACGCGCTCGTAGACGGCGTTCATCCGGCGGAAGTCCTTCATGTCCGTCAGGAAGACGCCGCAGCGCAGGACGTGCTGGAGGCTGGAGCCGCCCGCCACGAGGATGCGCTCGAGGTTTCGCAGCACCTGCTCCGTCTGCGCCTCGATTCCCTCCGCCTGCTTCCCGGTGGCCGGGTCCGTGGCGGCCTGTCCGGAGACGAAGAGCAGCGACTCCAGCTTCATCGCGGGCGAGTAGGGCCCCACGGGCTTGGGCAGCCCCGGCGCGCTCACGACTTCGTGTTTCGTCGACGTCATGGGTGGATGCCTCCTGGAGCCAGGGACCCCACATGACCTCCCAGAGCGAGTCAAGTGGGTCCGGTTCAAGGAAAAGCGTGATACAGCGTGCGTCGACACGCGCGGGTCCTTCCGCGTGGCACGCGCCCCGGCGCGTAGGCCCGTGATTCACGCTCGGGTCCTGGGAGGGTGACAGATGCAGTCGAGATGCGTCTTGCAACGCCTGGTCTTGATGCTGTGCTGTGCCGTGGTGTGGTCGTGCGAGCAACAGCGCGACCTGCCCGCGGCGGAGGAGGCGCTCGCCCTGGCCCGGAGCTACTTCCCGGAGCTTGCCACGGACGAGGCCGCCCCCAGGCGCTTCTCGTCGTCCCACATGCCGGCCTCCGGCTCGGACGCGCGGGCGCTGACGGCCCGGCTCATCGGGAGCGGGACGCTGGAGATTTCCACCCGGGGGCTGTCCTTCCGGGTCGAGTCGTCGCCGGGTGAGGCCGACCACGGGACGCCGCGCCACGAGGGCGCCGTCTCGTACGTGGGCGAGCGGCACTTCTTCTTCCCGGTGGGCGGCTTCGCGGCGCTGAGCCAGGGCTGGCGCGGCTCGCGCATCGAGGAGGCCTGGGTGGTGGACGCCTCCGAGCCCACCCACCGCGCCGAGTACCGCGTCACGCTCCCGGCCACGGTGACGCGGCTGCGGGACACGGGCGAGGTCATCGAGTTCCTCGACGAGGACGGCGCGCCGGTGCTGCGCTTCCACCCGTCCGAGGTCCGTGACGCGCAAGGCACCTCCCGTCGCGGGACGGCGCGGCTGTCGGGCGTGCGCGCGAGCGCCGTCGCGAAGGTGTTCGACGTCGTGGCGCCTCAGGTGGGAATCGTCTCGGAGGTCGCGCTCGCGGGGCTCCAGGCGCCGCTGGTGGTTGACCCCGGCTGGTCCTCGACGGCGGTGATGGCGACCGCGCGGGCCCAGCATGCCGCCATCCCGCTGACGGATGGCTCCGTCCTGGCGGTGGGCGGCGTCAACAGCCTGGGCTTCGTCACCAGCGCGGAGCGGTTCGACCCCACGCGGGGCGCCTGGTCCGCCGTCGCGGCCCCGGGCATCACCGGCAATACGTCGGTCGGCGTGATGCTGCCGACGGGCAGGGCCGTCGCCTTCATGGACGGCAGCCTGACGGGGCGCCTGTACGACGCGGCGGCGAACACCTGGACCGCCACGGGCGCGATGTCCGCGAGCCGCTCGCTGCCGACCGCCACGCTGCTATCCTCGGGGCAGGTGCTGGTCGCGGGCGGCTCCAGCCTGGCGACGGCGGAGCTGTACGACCCGACGACGAACACCTTCACGGCCACGGCCTCCATGTCCATCGCCCGCCGTGCCCACGTCGCCGCGCGGCTGCGGGATGGTCGGGTGCTGGTGGTCAGCGGCTTCAACCCTGGGGGTGGGAACGTCCCCAGCGCGGAGCTCTACGACCCCACCTCCGGGACCTGGACGCTCGCGGCTCCGCCCCTGGTGCCGCGTCATTACGCGACAGGGACGATGCTGCCCGATGGGCGCGTGCTGGTCGCGGGCGGCCGCTCGGGCGTGAATGTCGTCACGCACGCGGAGCTCTACGACCCGGTGGCCAACACCTGGACCGCGACGGGCGCGCTGCGGCTTCCCCGCAACGGCCACACGGCCACGCTGCTCCCGGATGGGAAGGTCGTGGTGATGGGCGGCTCGGATGACGCGAGGGTGGCTCAGACCGTCGCGGAAATCTATGACCCCGCGACGGGGACCTGGAGCGACGCGGGCACGGTGGCCGTGGGCCGCGAGAACGCCACCGCCACGCTGCTCGTCACCGGGCAGGTGCTGGTCGCCGGCGGCTTCAACCAGTCGGGTGGCCCCACGGTCTTCACCGCGGAGACGGACCGCTACGAGGCCTCCAGCTCCCGCTGGACGCCGGCCGGCGCGCTGGCGACGGCGCGCGAGAGTCAGTCGACCGTGCTGCTGCCCTCGGGGCAGGTGCTGGTCGCCGGAGGCCGCGCCGACACGGGCGTGCTCGGCGACACGGAGCGCTACACCCCCGCGAGTGACTCCTGGTCCGCCGCGGCCCCGATGAGCACGACGCGCGAGCGCGCCACGTTGACGCTGCTGCGCTCGGGGCAGGTGCTCGCCATCGGTGGCGCCAACAACGGCGGTGCGCGCCTGTCCTCGGCGGAGCGGTACGACCCGACGACGGACACCTGGGTTCCCGCGGGGAACATGGCGGGCGCGCGCGATGGCCACACCGCGACGCTGCTCGCGACGGGCGACGTGCTGGTGACGGGCGGACGGCTCGCGGGCGTGACGGAGATCTACGACGTGGCCGCCAACACCTGGCGTCCGGTGGCCACGACTCCGGAGACTCGCACGAACCACGCCGCGGTGCTGCTGCCGGACGGTCGGGTGCTGGTGGCGGGCGGACGCTTCAGCTCGACGTCGGTCAACTCGGTGGAGCTGTATGACCCGGCCCTGGACACGTGGTCCCCCGCCGCGTCGCTCGCGGAGGGCCGGGCCCACTTCTCGCTGACCCTGCTGCCATCCGGGCGGGTGCTGGCCGCGGGCGGCCTTTCCCCCACGGCCGAGACGGCGACCGCGGAGCTGTACGACCCGACGACCAACACCTGGTCTCCGGCGGGGACGCTCACGACGGCGCGGGCCCATCACTCCGCCGCGCTGCTGCCCTCCGGGCGCGTGCTCGTCGCGGGTGGCGAGGGCGGGGGGAGCGTGCTGAACAGCGCGGAGCTGTACGACCCGGTGACGAACACCTGGCAGCCCGCGGCGAACCTGCCCGAGGGCCGGACGCTCTCGAAGCTCATCGTGTTGTCCACCGGCGAAGCGCTGACCTTCGGCGGGCAGGACGCGGGCGGTGCCTGGCTGGCGAGCGCCTCGCGCTACGAGGACACGGGCGCGCAGCCCGCCTGGCGGCCGACGGTGGCCACGCCGGACCAGGTCCCCATCGGCTGTCCGGTGCGCATCACCGGCACGGGGTTCCAGGGCATCTCCGGGGCCAGCTCGGGTGACTACCGCGACTCCTCTGCGGCCTTCCCGCAGGTGCGCCTGCAGGCCAACGAGGGCCGGCGGCTGTGGAGCCTGCCGGGCAGCGACATGTCCGCCACGGGCGTGACGGCCACCATCCCCGCGAGCGTGACGCCGGGCGCGTATGTGCTCTCCGTCTTCGCCAACGGCGTGGGCGGTGGACGCGTGGTGCGCGCGGTGACGAACACGGCGCCCACCGTGCAGGGCCTGACGGCCCTGTCGAGCAACGGGGCGCCCGCGGAGGTGACGCTGACGGGCACGGACGCGGAGGGCTCCGCGCTCACGTTCATCATCGTCACGCCGCCGGCGCACGGCACGCTCACGGGCACGCCGCCCGACCTCACGTACACGCCGAACCCGGGCTACATCGGACCGGACAGCTTCACGTACCGGGCGCGCGACTGCGGGCTCGACAGCAACGAGGCCACGGTGACGGTCGACGTGACCGATGACCCGCCGACGCTCACCTGTCCGGCGGACCTGGTGGTGGACGCCACGAGCGCGGCCGGCGCGGTGGTGACCTATCCCCCGGCCACGGCGTCCGACAACGGCGGGCCCGAGCCCACGGTGACTTACTCGCACCCCTCGGGCAGCACGCTGCCTTTGGGCGACACGACGGTGACGGTGACGGCGGAGGACGCGGGCGGCCAGCAGGTCACCTGCACCTTCCTGGTGACGGTGCGCGACACGACGGCGCCCACGCTGACGTGCCCCGCCGACATCCAGGTCCAATCCGACGCGCAGGGCGGCGCGGAGGTGACCTACAGCGTGCCGCCTCCGACGGACACCGCCGGCGCCGTCACCGTGACGACGTCGCACCCGTCCGGCTCGCGCTTCCCGACGGGCCGCACGCGCGTCACCGTCACCGCGACGGACGCCTCGGGGAACGCCTCCCGGTGCGAGTTCGACGTCACCGTGCAGACCTTCGTGGTGCGCATCGCCGGCGGCAGCTGCCAGGCGGCGGGCGGTGGAGCGAACCTGGCGTTGGTGGTGCTGGCGGTGCTCGCCGTGTGGGCGAATCGTCGTCGTGGCCGCGAGGAGGCGGGTCGATGAGCGCCTCGAATCCTCTCCTCCGACTCTTCAGCTCGAAGGACCTTCCCTTGCGTAAATCGGCACGGATGTGTGTGCTCGCCGCGGCGCTGGCCTCGGCGGGCGGAGCCTCGGCGCAGACGACCTCCACTCCCCTGAGCCCCTTCGACGCGGAGCGGCTGCGGCTGAACGCGTCGGCGGTGGACTCGCTGACGGTGGACACCGGGCGGCTGCTCAACGAGGGCGGCTACCGGCTCAGCCTGCTCGTGGGGTACGAGCGCGGCATCCTGGTGCTGGAGGGCAGCGACGGCAGCGAGCGCTCCATCCTCCACTACCGCACGTCGGCCTGGGTGCAGGGCTCGTGGTCGCCGGTGGACCGGTTGGAGCTGTCCGCGCGGCTGCCCGTCATCATCCACCAGGGCGGCCATGGCGAGGGCATGTACGTCGGCATCTCCACGCCGTCGTCCTCGGGCCTGGGCACGCCGGAAGTGGGCGCGCGCTACTCGCTCTTGCGTCGAGACGAGGGCGCGCCCTTGTCGCTCGCGGTGGGGCTCGACGTGGGGCTCCCGGGTGGACGCGCGAGCGCCTTCGGTCGACAGGAGCACTGGGCGGGCCTGCAGTTCTCGCCCCGCGTCTCGCTCGGCCGCGAGGTGGGCATGTTCGCGCTGGGCGCCAGCGCGGGCGCGCGCATCCGGTCCACGGAGGTGAACCCGGGCCGCGACGTGGGCACGGAGCTGGAGCAGTCCGTGGTGGTGGCCACGCGCGGCGAGGGGCTGCGCGGCGAGCTGGCGCTGCAGGTGGCCGAGTCGCTGGTGCAGCCCGACGTGGCGGTGGAGCTGCTCGGCGGCGTGCGGCTTCCCATCGGTCACGGCTTCGAGGTGAACGCGCTCGCCGGGAAGGGCTTCACGAACATCCCCGGCACGCCCGCGTGGCGGCTGGGCGCGGGAATCGCCTGGGCGCACAACCCCGCCCGCGAGGACGTCTGCCAGGGCGGACGCAAGCACACGCCCGAGCAGTGCCCGGACAACGACGACGACAACGACGGTGTGCTCAACAAGTCCGACCGCTGCCCGAACGAGGCGGGCTCGGCGGACAACGAGGGCTGCCCGGACCCGGACTCGGATGGCGACGGCGTGCCGGACCGGAACGACGCGTGCCCGAGCGAGGCCGGCAGCAAGGACGCGGGTGGCTGCCCGGACAAGGACGGCGACGGCGTGCCGGACGCGAAGGACCAGTGCCCGGACGAGAAGGGCACGGCCGAGAACCAGGGCTGCCCCGCCACGAAGGACACGGACGGCGACGGCGTCCCGGATGACCAGGACAAGTGCCCCGACCAGAAGGGCACGGCGGAGAACCAGGGCTGCCCCGCGGCGAAGGACACGGACGGCGACGGCGTGCCGGACGACGAGGACAAGTGCCCCGACCAGAAGGGCACGGCGGAGAACCAGGGCTGCCCCGCGGCGAAGGACACGGACGGTGACGGCGTCCCGGATGACCAGGACCAGTGCCCGAACGAAGCGGGCGTGGCGGGTCGTCAGGGCTGCCCGGAGCCGGCGCCGGTGGAGGAGAAGCTGTCGCTGGCGGACCGTCGCGTCACCTTCACGGTGGGCCGCGCCGAAATCGAGGGCGAGGGCACCAGGGTGCTGGATGACGTGGCCGCGCAGCTGAAGGCGCGTCCGGACGTCGCCATCCGCATCGAGGGCCACACGGACAACACCGGTCCGGAGGAACTCAACCGCACGCTGAGCCAGGAGCGCGCGGAGTCGGTGCGCGCCTACCTCATCAAGCGCGGCATCGACGGCAAGCGCCTGGAGGCCAGGGGCTACGGCCCGTCGCGTCCCATCGCGACGAACGACACCCCGGAAGGCCGCGGCGAGAACCGCCGCGTGGAGTTCATCATCAAGCGGTAACGGCAGGACCTGGAGGCCCGCGGAGCCACGAGGCTCCGCGGCCTTCGGCGGCGGTTCACGCCACGGCGACGTAGGCGGCCACCGCCACCATGCACGCGCCGAACGTCCAGCCCTGGATGCGCAGGGCCCGCTCGGAGCGGAAGCGTCCCAGGATGAGCTTCCCGCCGTAGATCCACGGGAAGTGGCACGCCACGCAGACGACCAGGAAGGCCCCGGTGAGCTGCGCCGTCTGCGCGAGCATCCCGAGCTCCGGCCTCAGGAACTGCGAGAACATCACCAGGACCATCGAGTGGATCTTCGGGTTGAGCGCGACGGCGAGCACGCCCTCGACGAACCCGAGCCGCTCCGGCTCCGCGTCCTCCGCGGTGGGCGCGCGCGTGCCGCGCACGAAGCTCCACGCGAGATGGAGCAGGTACGCCACGCTGCACCAGCGTAGGACGTGCAGCAGCGCGGGCACGCCTTGCAGCGCACGGCCCAGCCCCAACCCGTAGACGAGGCACAGGGCGACGTTGGCCACCTCGAAGCCGAGCCAGAATGGCAGCGTGCCGCGGAGGCCGAAGCGGCCTCCGGCGGTGGCGAGCACCGTGTTGCCGGGGCCCGGACTGAACACCATCGGCACCGTGTAACCGAGGAACATCACCCAGACTTCGACGGGAATCATGGCGCAAGCCCCAAGCCCCCGGCGCGTCCATCGCGTCGGGCACACGCTGGGACAAACTCCATTTCGAGCCCGCTCCCCAGCGAGCTATCCTCGGGCCCTCGATAAAGGGAGCTCATCGAGCATGCGACGCATTCCACCGCTCGGAGCCCTGCGGGCCTTCGAGGCGGGAGCACGGCACCTGAGCTTCACCCGCGCCGCCACCGAGCTGCGCGTCACGCAGGCCGCCATCAGCCATCAGGTGCGTCAGCTGGAGGACTGGCTCGGCGTGTCGCTGTTCGAGCGCCGGGGCCACGCGCTGACGCTGACGCAGAAGGGACAGGCCTACCTGCGCGAGCTCACCCCCGCCTTCGAGCATCTGGCCGAGGCGACCACACGCCTGTACGAGGCCCAGCCGGGGCCGCTGCGGCTCACCGTGCTGCCCTCGCTCGCCGCGTGTTGGCTGGTGCCCCGGCTCGCGTCCCTGCGTGAGCGACACGAGGCGCTGGAGCTCCAGATTTCGAGCGCCGGCGAGCTGTGGGACTTCCTGGACGACCGCTTCGATGTCGGCCTGCGCTCCGGGCTGGGGAAGTGGACGGGGCTCAAGGCCGAGCTGCTGGCGCCGGAGGGGCTCACGCCCGTGTGTACGCCCGCGCTCGCGAGGCGCCTGCGCTCGCCCTCGGACCTGCGCAAGCTCCGGCTCCTCCACGACACGCCGAAGGACGGCTGGCGGCGCTGGTTGGACGCGGCCGGGGTGGAGGGCGTGGACACCACGAAGGGCTTCGCGTTCAACGACGCGGGGCTGGTGCTCCAGGCCGCGCGTCAGGGGGAGGGCGTGGCGCTGGGCCGGCTGATGCTCGCCGCCGAGGACCTGCGGACCGGACGGCTCGTCCGGCCCTTCGAGACGGTGCTCCCCAACGACTACGGCTACTGGCTCGTCCACCCGCGGCCGCTGTCGGGCCGCTCCGACGTGGCGACGCTGCGCGCCTGGTTGCGCTCCGAGGCGCGCGCCACCGCGCGTTTTGTGGGGCTCGCCGTTACGGGGTAGCCCTGGCCGCGCACGAGAAGTCGGCCGGCGTGCTCCACAGCTGCTGGTCGCCCGTGTCGTCCTTGGCGAAGAAGAAGACGTGCTCGCCCAGGCGGCGGAAGCCCGCGGGCGAGGAGCCCCATGGGCCCGGGGTGATGTCCGCGAGCTGCCCCGTGGTGGCCGACGTGCCCCGCGTGAACCAGGGCTCGGTGGCCCCGTACTCGGACCCGCTGAAGAGCAGCGCGCCGTGGCCCGTGTCGAACAGCGGGGAACTGGAGTCGAGGCTCAGGTCCAACGGACGATGGATGAACCGGGTGCCCGCGGCGCTGCCATCCGTCACCCACAGCGACACGTCCTGGTGGCCGGGCCCCGTGCCGCCGATGGCCATGGAGAAGTAGAGCTTCCCTCCGGAGCGCAGCGTGCGCTGCAGATAGGGCATGGCATCCGGGCGATTCGCGTAGGGGTTGTCCAGGGTGGTGATGCGCGCCTTGCCGCCGCCCTCCAGCGAGAGGCGCTCCACGTGGAGCGCGCGCATGTTCGACGACAGCGTGCCCAGGTAGACCCAGTCGCCCAGCACGCCGAGCAGCCGCGTGGACCTGCCGAAGGAGTCCAGGCGCACCGTGCCCTGGGCGGTGCCGTCGGTCTTCCACACCTCGTCGTGCGAGCCGTCGTTCATCACGAACAGACCCACGTCGCCCGTCGGGTCCACGTGGTGGACGTACGCGTCACGCGAGTCGACCTTCTTGACGGCGAGCGTCCCGGAGGGCGTGCCGTCGGTGCGCCACAGCGTGGTGCCGCCGCGCTCCGAGGACAGGAAGAAGAGCAGCGAATTGCCCACCTTCAACGAGGTGGCCTGGACGATGACGTCGTCGGGGATGAGGGCCACGCGGACGGTGCCGTCGGGCGTTCCATCCGAGCTCCACAGCTCGTGATGCACGTAGGGCGGCTGGGAGTCGAACGTCGCCCGGACGAAGACGAGCACGTCCTCGAGCGCGGTGTGATGCATCAGCGACGAGCCCTCCGCGCCGGGCGTCATGTCCTTGAGCAGCCGGCTCCCCGCCTGGGTGCCGTCGCTGACCCACAGCTCGTTGCCGGTGTCGGGGTCGTCGACCTCGAAGAAGACCTTGCGGCCCATGGCCACCAGGCTCCCCAGTCGAGGGGCGCGCCGCGGGGCGGGGGCGAAGCGGTTCACCTCCACGGTGCCCCCGGGGGTTCCATCCGTGCGCCAGAGGGTGGCGCCGCCATCCTGGAAGTTGGTGCCGAAGTAGAGCATCCCGCCCATGTCGACGAGCAGGTCCGTCCCGCGCTGCTTGCCGGCGATGAGGACGGGGCCCGAGCCCGGTGGCGTGATGACCTTCAACCGGGAGGCCGTGCCCTGGGGACAGGCCTGGGCACGGGCTGCGCTTGCGCCCGTGTCGACAGCCTGTGTCGCTTCGGGGCTCGTGGAAACTCCGCACCCCGCCAGTCCGAGTCCCAACAAGGTGCACCAGAGTCTTGCCCGCATGTCCGTTCCTTTCCGGGTCCAAAAAAGCAACGGACGGTGGGGTGGGAGGCCCGGACTTCCAACGTGCTCCGTGGGGAGGGGTTCCCGTTCAGGACACGTCGCATGTCACCTACCAGCGGGCGTTCGGGTCCACCCGCTGGCGCGTCGCCGCGTTGAGGCGGTTCCAGAGGTTGACCAGGCCGATGGACATCACGAGCGCGCCCAGCGCCGGCTCGTCGTAGTGCCGGGCGGCCTCCTGCCAGACGTCGTCGGGCACCGCGTCCGAACGGTCGCTCAAGCGGGTGACGCATTCGGTGAGCGCCAGCGCGGCGCGCTCGGCGTCGGTGAAGTAGGGCGTGTCGCGCCAGGCGGCGACGGCGAACAGCCGCTCCTCGCTCTCACCGGCCTTCCTGGCCGTGCGCGGGTGCATGTCCACGCAGACCGAGCAGCCGTTGATTTGACTGGCGCGCAGGTGGACCAGGTCCAGCGTCTTCTGCGGCACGCCGCCCTGGCTCGTGGCCTTGGAGAGCGCCATCAGCGCGTGCATGGCCTCGGGGACGACCATCGCGGGGTTCTTCATGCGGGAGTTCATGACAGGAGTGCTCCGGGAGCCTCGAAGGGCTCCGGTGGAAGGGAGTTGCTGAACCGCTGTCTGCGTGTCACATCGACGCCGTGCTGCGTCCGGCGCCGCGATGACGGAGCCCCGCGAAGGAATGTGACCGATGGACGAAGAAATTCGGCGAGCCAGGGAGTTCGAGTCCCACCGGATGCACCTTCGGGCCGTGGCGTACCGGATGCTGGGCTCGGTGAGCGAGGCGGAGGACGCGGTGCAGGAGGCCTGGCTCCACGTGAGTCGGGCGGACACCCATGATGTGGTGAATCCCCGGGGCTGGCTGACGACGGTGGTGGCGCGGGTGTGCCTGGACTTCCTGCGCACCCGCAGCTCCCGCCGCGAGGAGTCCGCGGACCTGCAGGGCGTCTCCCGGTTGGAGCATGTGCCCGCCGCGGGCGACCCCGAGCAGGCGTCGCTGATGGCGGACTCGGTGGGCGTGGCGCTGCTGGTGGTGCTGGACGCGCTCAGTCCTCCGGAGCGCATCGCCTTCGTGCTGCACGACCTGTTCTCGCTGTCGTTCGACGACATCGGGCCCATCGTGGGGCGCACGGCGACGGCGGCCCGGCAACTGGCCAGCCGGGCGCGGCGCCGGGTGCATGGGGCCGCGCTCTCTCCAGACGCGGACCTGGGCCGGCAGCGGGAGCTGGTCGCGGCCTTCCATGCGGCGGCGCGGGGCGGGGACCTGGACGCGTTGCTCGCGATATTGGACCCGGACGTGGTGGCGCGCACGGATGCGCGGGTGTTGCCACCCGGGGCGTCGCGGGAGGTCCGGGGCGCGGCGTTCGTCGCGCGTCAGGCCACCCTCGCGTCGGCGCGTGCGCGCTTCACGCAGCTGGCGCTCATCGATGGGCAGGTGGGGCTGGTCATCGCGCCGGGAGGCCGGCTGGTCTCCGTGCTGCGCTTCACCGTGGAGGCAGGGCGCGTGGTGGCCATCGAGTCCATCTTCGACCCCGAGCGGCTGAGCCAGCTCGAGGTGGCGGTGTTCCCCGCCTGAGTCCGTCGCGGCTCACCAGGCGGTGCCGCTCAGGCTGCTCTCTCGCAGGCCGCCTTGGGGGAGCACGGTGAGGAAGCGGCGCGACACCGGGTGCCACGCGGTGGGCTTGAGGGTGGCGTCCTCGTGCAGCTTCTCACCGGTCTCGATGTCCCAGACGGCCGTGCCGGTGTCCGCCGCGCTGGCGAGCAGCAGGTTGCCGTCGCACTCGAAGGCGCCTCGGGGACCTGGGAACCAGCGCAGGAGCTTGCCGGTGGAGACGTCGTGGAAGAGCGCGGCGTCGATGAGCTTGTCGACGTCTCCACCGAAGCCCCACGTCGCGAGGATGCGGGGGCCGACGAAGCAGCGCGGGCCGTCCCAGTAATAGGGGACCTCGCGGAGCCGTCGCTGCGAGGGGCCGTCCTCGGACTCCCAGACGTTCTCCCGCACCCAGCGCCGCAGCGAGAGGCTGGTGAGGATGCCCACCGGGTGCCAGACCCAGCCGTCGTCCACGAGCCACTCGTCGTTGGGGGACACGGTGAGGCCGCAGTGGAAGTAGTCGAGCTCGTGCGCGCGGATGGGTTGATTGGGCTCGCCTCGGGACGGCGGCTCGCGGGCGCTCAGCAGCGCGCCGCTGGCGGGGTCCGACAGGTCCAGCCGGTTCCACCCGGTGGCGTGTACGAGCAGCGTGCGGTCGCCATCGCGGAAGAAGGCGACAGAGTAGTCGCAGTGCTTCGTGTGGTACGAGCCCCGGTCGAGCCGCATCGTCACCGCGCTGGTGGTGAGGTCGACGACGACGCCGTGGCTGCCGCGCAGGTTGACCACGGCGGCGAAGCGGGCGCAGGCGGAGACGTGCAGCGCGAGGGGCGCGGCGAGGTCGAGCGCGGTGTCGCTCACCGAGCCCAGACGGGCGGGGGGGGCCTCGTCGAGGTCCAGGCGGAGCAGGGCGCCCTCCGGGTCCACCGCGAGCCAGCTCGACGCGCCGAGGGCGGCGACGGCGAGCGGCGTGCGTCCGGTGAGCGCGGAGAGGCTGTGCTCGCGATGCTCGAAGCGCAGGTCCGTGGCGCGGGAGCGGGACTCGGGGCGGCCGATGACGCCGATGAGGTCGAAGCCACGGGCGACGGTGGCCTGCTGACAGTCGGTGCAGACGGCGCGGTGGGCCTGTCCGGGGTGGCTGACGCGGCCGCAGTCCTCACAGAGCAGGTCCATCCAGGCGCCCCTGCCGGTGAAGCGGACGTAGTAACCCGCGTCTTCGTTCTCGAGCAGGTGGACGCAGCACAGACCCGCGACGGGCGCGGCATGGCCACAGGCGAGTGTCTCCACGGCGGACCTCGAGGTGAAGGTGAGGTCGGCAAGGTACCCGAGCCGCGTTGTCGTCGCATCCGACGCGGGTCGCGGAGGCGCGCCATGGCGTGCGTGGTGGCCGTGCGTTGGCGTCCGGGTCCGCTTGTGTCGAGAAACTCCGTCCGCGCTTCACCTGGGCGCTCGAGTGCGTGCGCCGGTGAGCGGGTGGCCTACCTGAGCGCCGACGCATCGAGCCTTGGGCCAGCCTGGAAGATTCCGCCGCGCGTCCGGTCAGGCGCGGTGGTCCGCCTTGGACGCGTCACTCGCGTCGACGACCTCCACGTTGCGGAAGTCCTCACAGGGCTTGGCGAAGCCGAGCACGTACTTCAGCGTGCGCAGCTCCAGCAGCAGCTTGTTCCAAAGCCTGCGCGGCAGGCTCGGCTTCACGGAGACGGGCAGCGTCAGCGCGCTGTCGTTGAGGTCCAGGTAGTGGCAGGTCGTGCGCCCCAGGCCCTCGAACTCGTGCTCCAGCCCTTGGGCCTTGCCTCGCAGCTCCGGCTCCAGCCGCTGGTGCACCGCGTCGGTCATCAGGACGTACTCGGACACCGGCACGTCGTTCTTCAGCATCCGATGCACGAGGATGACGTCGACGCCCGCCAGCTCCGTGAGGTGCTTCACGCGCTGGAACGCGACTTCTCCGGAGTGGGCCACGAACTTGAGCGTCAGCGAGCCCACCTGCGTGCACCCGTCGCACTTGCACATCCGGTCCACGTCCAACAGCGTCCGCCGCGCGAGGAACGCACGCCGGATGTCGGCGATGCGCTGGGCGAGCGAGCCGTGGTCCTCTCCCACCGCGTAGAAGAACGCCGCGTCGCCTTCCAGCTTGGCGAGCTTGAGCTTCCCCGACGCGTCGATGACCGCCTCGAGCAGTTGCGCCACCGAGTCCTGCGCGTGCGCAAGACTGAAGCGGTGGTGCTTCATGAAGCGGGTGTAGCCGCCGATGTCCGCGATGAGCAGCAGCGCCTTCTCTGTCGCCATTCGGCCAGCAGCGTAGCCCAGCGCCCCGGAGAGGCAAGCCGCCCACCCGGGCTCAGCGCTCCGACTCCACCTCCTCACGAAGGCGGTGCAGGGCCTCCGCGAGCGGATTGTCGGGATGGAGCCTCACCTGGATGGGCATCCCGAGCAGCACCTCCAGCTCCGTGAACCCCTTCAACACCGGCCCCGGCGCCTGGGTGTCGACCTGAATCATCAGGGACTTCTCCCAGGACACGGTCTCCAGCCGGTCATCCGCGGACAGGTACGGCCGAAGGCGGGGCACCATGTCCGCGGCCCCGGGGTTCTTCTTCGCGAAGTACCCGGTGACGATGACGCGCTGGCCCGTGAGCATGAGCGCCCGTCCTCCCTGGCGATGGGCCAGGTACCCCAGCCGAGGACCGAAGTGGCCCTCCTCGAGCAGCACGTGCGCGCCCGCCACGGTGACGGCGCCCTCCAAATCCCGCGCGTAGCGCGCCGCGGCCTCCGCCGAATCGAACAGGGCCCACAGCCGCGTCCGAGTGGCCCTCGGATGCCTCGACGCGAGGGCCTGCTTCAGGTTGGCTTCCCGTGGCATCTCCACCAGCTCCGCCGCGAGCACCGCGCCATGCTCCTGCGCCATCGCGGAGAGGCGGGCCGCGCGCGTATCGAGCGCCTCCTCGTCTCCGGCCCCGCCCCAGAAATCCACCAGCCCGTGGAGCTGGTTCGCATGGCGCACGAAGGGGCCGAACTCCGCCGCGTCCAACGCGCGCGCGAGCGCCGGGAGCGCCGCCGCGTCCTTCACGCCGAACACCGTGGCCAGCAGGACCTGCGCGTGGACATGGATGCCCGTGTGGACCAGGCGGCCCTTGCGCTTCCACACCCGCGACCGCAGCGCGCGGAAGTCGTCTCCCAGCGTCATGTCGGTGTGCATCAGCACCGCGCGCCCCATCGCGAGCATCACCTGGGGCGCGTACTCATCCGCCGCGACGCGGATGCCCTCGGCCTCCAGCAACGCCTTCCACCGCTCGGGGTATTCACCCCCTGGCTTCCAATCCGGAACGAGCGTCTCCAGATAAGCCGTCGCCTCCTCGGGTGTATCGAAGCGGCCCACGAGCACGCAGTCGCCGCTGTTGTTGCCGGAGAACCCGCGCCACACCCGGACGCCCTCTTCGAGCGCATCCGCGCGTGGCGAGCTCACGCGCGCGCAGCCCGGCAGGGGCGACGGCGTGGACAGCGTCGCCTGATTCTCCTCCCACGCCCGGAGCACGTCCTCCGCCGAGCCGACGGGCAGGCCCGCGCCATGGAACGAGCAGGACTTCAGCTTCCGGTCCGACGTCAGCGTGACGAAGTCGCGTCCCGCGCCGCAGTCACCGCCGAAGAGCCGGGGCACCTCCAGCAGCATGTCCCCGAAGCAGACCGACAGCCGCGTGCGCACCGGGCTCGCCGCCACGATGTCCGTGAGCCGCGCCTCGTCGTCCGCGCCGAGCCGCAGCGCCGCATCCCGCCCCACGTAGCGCAGGAGCGCGACATCGCGGCACCCCAGCGCCTCCAGCCTCCGCAGCCGCTCCGGGAGGCCCGACACCTGCTCCGGCGTGGCGAGCAGGTTCACCCCGAAGGTCTGCCCCGCGCGGGCCAGCCGCGCCACGCTGGCCTCCCAGTCGTTGTCCTCGTACAGGGACACCCGCACCTCACCCAGGTGGGGTTGCAGTCGCGCGAGCCGCTCCTCCGAGAGCAGCACCCCGTTCGTGGTGAAGTGGATGGCCAGCGGCGTGTGCGTCGCCAGCCGCTCGACGAGCGCATCGAAGCCCCGGAACGCGAGCGGCTCCCCGCCACCGAAGGCCACCTCCAGCGTCCCCGCGCGCGCCAGCCCCGAGAGCACCTCGAACGCCGAGTCCACCGTCCAGTCGCTGCGCGCCTCGCGCTCCCGCGAACAGAAACCACACGCCAGGTTGCACGCGTTGGTGATGCCGAAGAGCACCAGCCGGGGCGCGCGGCGTCGCAGGTGCCGTGTCCCGGGGGCATCGAGCCGGAGGTTCGTCCCCGTCTTCCGATGGAACCAGAGGAGGGCACCGTCGAGAGCATGGGGGCGCCAGTCGGGCTGCGGCTGCATGGGGACCTCGTGGGGAGAGCGGCCCCCATACGTCCACCTTCGCACAGCCCTGACTCGATGGCGCGCCCGGTCGAACGCTCGCTCAGCTCCTGGTAGTCCGTGCTCTCACACCACAAGAAACCTTTGCGGGGACCGGGCCGATAACCGGACAGACGCCCCGCTCATCCCCACCCCCCGAGGTTCCAGTCATGGGCATCCGGCTCCCCAGCTTCAACGACGTGAAGAAGACGGTGACCCGCACGGTGGACGACGTGAAGGACACCGTCGTCGACAAGGCCCAGGGCGTGAAGGACACCGTCGTCGACAAGGCCCAGGACGCGAAGAAGGCCGTCGTCGACACCTCGCGCGACGTCTTCGAGGACGTGAAGCGCAACCCCGTCGCGGACGCCTTCAAGAAGGCCATCACCAACCCCAAGGACCTGGCGCGGGACGTGTTCCAGACGGGCCTGCGGACCGCCTACCACGGCGCCAACGCGCTGCTCCCGGACGGCGCGACGAACGTGCTGCTCAAGGGCACGGAGCTGGGCGTGGACGCGCTCGCCAAGACGTCCGAGGTCGTGCTGGGCAAGGACGCCTCGCTCACCGACAGCCTCAAGAAGCTGGGCGAGGTCGACCTGGAGGCCATCAACCGCACCACGGACCCGGTGACGGGCCAGAAGCTCGAGGCCGACTGGACGAAGCTGTGGGGCACGTGGCTGCTGGAGGAGAAGCCGGCGGACCTGGGCACGTGGGACAAGACGACGGACGGCGAGGGCCGCACCGTCGACCGCGTCACCATCACCGATGACAAGTACACCCAGGACCTCGCGGGCCGTCCGCACCAGCAGCAGCTCACCGAGGAGTTCTTCAAGATGTACCCCAACCCCAAGCCCGGCGACGTCTTCCCGCCCACGCAGGGGGACCCGAAGGTCATCGCCGACGCGAACGACAAGGCCCTGTATCGCTTCACCGGCCCCGGCACCTCGGAGAACAACAAGGACGCGCCGTACACCGCGCTCGAGTGGTTCATGGGCTCGTACAGGACCCAGATCGAGTGCACCGGCATCGACCCGAAGACGGGCAAGCCGAACCTCGAATACAAGGTGACGAACAACTCCCACCTGGAGTCGGGCACGCGCGTGCCCCAGTCCTTCCAGGACAAGGGCCTGCCGGACGCGCTCGTGGGCGACGTCGAGCGCGAGCGGGGCCTGGGCATCGGCGGCAGCTTCATCCAGGACTTCGTCTGGACGAGCAACGGCGTGGACAACCCCAACAAGTAGCGCACGTCCTCCCGCTGTATCCATGAAGGCCCGGTGGTCGCGTCGATGCGGCCCCGGGCCTTCTGTCTTTGCGTGACAGAGCCCACGTCCTGGAGTGTTTGTCTTTGTGCGTCAGCTGATTTTCGCGCACATCGGGAAACTAATTCCTACCCGTCGCGATGATAAAGGCATCCCCCAGCCATTCGAGGCGATGTCATGGCCCCCATCTCATCTGTCGACCGTGGAGCAGCCGAGGCAGCCCGCAGGCGCGCGGAGGCGGCGCGAATCGCCGCCCAGGCCCAGGCAGCCGCCGCCAAGGTGAAGGAGAAGGCCGCTCGGAAGCCCCAGCCCCAGCAGACGCTCACCGCGTTCGAGGGGCCTCGGAAGGTGGGCGCGGAGCGGCTGACAGGGGAGAAGGCCTCGCCCGTGGCCAAGGGCCCGCTCGACGCCGCGCCCGCGGACCCGAAGGCTCGCGCGGGCTGGTGGAAGCAGCTGTCCCCCACGGAGCAGATGCAGGCGGTCAGCTCGGACCCGAAGAAGGTCGGCTCCCTGGATGGCCTGCCCGCCTCCGTGCGTGACACCGCGAACCGCCAGCAGCTCAAGAACGAGCTGACCCAGCTCACCGCCGAGGCCGACAAGGCCAAGAAGGACTACCTGGACAACCGCTCGCTGGGAGACAAGCTGCGCGACGCGCTCCGTCCGGGCAGCGCCGCGGACGAGCCCGCGGAGAAGTTCCTCCCGAAGGAGAAGCAGCACCAGTTGGAGAACGCGCGGGCGGTGCAGAGGCAATTGGAGCGGACGGAGAAGGAGGTCGGCTCCGCGCAGCTGCTCGTCTACGACTCCGCCTTCGTCAAGGGCGAGGGGCGCGCGGCCATCGTCGCTGGCAACCTGGACACGGCCAAGCACGTGTCGGTGAGCGTGCCCGGGCTCAACTCGGACGTGCGCGACTACATGGACAACATCACCAGCGACGCGCTGAACCTGCACAAGGCCGCGGGCAAGGAGCACGGCGAGGTCGCGACGGTGGCGTGGATGGGCTACGACGCGCCGGGCTTCCAGAACGTGGCGTCCGACAACGCCGCGGAGAATGGCGCGAAGCTGCTCGCCGCGGACGTGGCCGGCATCCGCGCCAGCCGCGAGGGCAACCCGCCCCACCTGACGGTGATTGGCCACAGCTACGGCAGCACCACGGCCTCCATCGCCGCGGACAAGAACGGCCTCCAGGCGGATGACCTGGTGCTCATCGGCAGCCCGGGCGCCGGCAGCGCGAAGTCGGTGAAGGACTACGACGGGCCGCTCGCCAACGGGCACGTCTGGTCCGGCTCGGCCAGCCGGGACTTCGTCTCCTGGCTCAACGGCAGCAACCTGCCGGGAGACCCGCTGGGCCAGGACCCGACCGAGGACCTGTTCGGCGCGAAGCGCTTCACCGCCGAGGCGACGGACCGCGGGGACAAGAGCAACTTCGAGGACCACTCCAAGTACTACCGCGCGGGCTCCGAGTCCCTGGGCAACCTGGCCGACATCGTCACCGGCAACTACGGCGGCGTGGACTCGGCGAAGCACCGCTACGGCGAGCACGACTGGTTCAAGGGCAACCGCGTCATCGACCCGGAGACGCAGCGCCCCGTGTCGTGATGCGGCCCGCGTGACTCAGGGCCGCGCGCTCCGGTGCTCGCGCAGGGCGCGCACCAGGGCCCAGAGCCCCGCCTCGGCGGCGACCTGGTTGTCATTGAAGATGACGGCCACGAAGGCGTCGTCCTCGGGGAGCCAGGCCATCACCGAGGTGAAGCCCTGGATGCCGCCGCTGTGGCCCAGCATGAGACCCGGCCCCTGGGGCACCTCGTAGAGCTGCACGCCGCGCCCGTAGGACATCGTGTTGCCCGGCTGGGACGGCGGGTACATGACGTCCATCGAGTGCATGTCCTGGAACATGCGCTGGACGGTGTCCATGGGCAGCAGCGCGCCCGACATCAGCGCATGCCAGAAGCGCACGAGGTCCTCCGCCCTGGAGGCCAGCGAGCCCGCGGCGTACGGGGTGGCGTAGTCGACCTGCGTGATGGGTGCTCCCGCCAGATGGCCACTGACGACCTGGGGGAGCGGAGCGTCGACCGTCCTCATCCGCGAGTGCGTGAGCCCGAGCGGCCCGGCGATGCGCTCCTGGAGGAGGTCCGCGAAGGGCTTGCCCTCCACCTGCTCGAGGATGCGTCCGAGCATGACGTAGCCCGTGTTGCTGTAGGCCCAGTTCGTGCCCGGGCAGAACTGGCGCGGATGCTCGGCGGCGACCTGAATCAATTCCTCCGGCGCGTGGTGGGGACCGTCCTCGAAGCCGGGCAGGGCGTTGAAGCTCACCAGCCCGTGCGTGTGCTCCAGCAGGTCCGCGACGGTCATCGACTCCGCGCCCTGCACCTGCGGGAACCAGGTGGAGACCGGCGCATCCAGCGAGAGGCGCCCCTCGCGCGCGAGCTGCGAGACGAGCACCGCCGTGAAGCTCTTCGTCACGCTGGCAACCTGGAACAGGGAGTCGGGGCCCACCGCCTCGCGCGTGTCCGTGCGCGCCACGCCGCGTGTCGCCGTCCATAGCCCTTCTCCCGGCAGGGCGACCGCGACGCTGGCCGCGGGCACGTGTTTCAGGACCGAGTCCAGCGCGGTGTCCAGCGCCTGGGTGAGCCCGGCGTCGAGCGCTCCGGTGAGGGAGCGCTGGGCGGCGAGCTTCGGCCAGACGGACTCGGGGGCGCCGCGGCGGGTGGGGCCGCGGTAGGTCCGCTCTCCGGTGCAGCGCTCGGGGCCCGGGTTGGAGCTCGCGCATCCCAGCAAGAGCAATCCCAGGAAGCAGGTCCAGCGTGTCATCGGGTTCATGGCATACGCTCCGGGGAAGGAACGGGCACGTCGTGAGGATGTCGCGGAGACGTCAGCCGAATCGCTCCTTGAGCACGGCCGCGTAGCTGCGGCTGAGCGGCAGCGGTGACTCCACTCCGCGCAGGTACACGTCGCCCCCACCGCCGAGCCCCCGGTCCACGCGCTCGACGAGCGTCAGGTTGACCAGGGCGGAGCGGTGGATGCGCGCGAAGGTCCGCTCCGGCAGCCGGGCCTCCCACTCCTTCAGGGGCCGAGGCGAGAGCGTGCACATCCCGCCCACCGTCACCAGCTCCACGTAGTCGCCCGCGCCGCGCAGGCAGACCAGTTGGTCCACCCGCACGAAGCGCGACTTCGCGCCGTTCTCCAGGAACAGCATGTCCGTCTCGGTCAGCTTGTGGCGCGAGGGCGCTTGCGAGGGAGCGGGCTTGTCCTTCTCCGTGTCCTCCAGGCGCGCCAGCGTCCGGGCCAGCCGCTCCGGGTGCACGGGCTTGAGCAGGTAGTCGAGCGCGTTGACCTCGAACGCCCGGAGCGCGTGCGCGTCGAAGGCCGTCACGAAGATGACCTCCAGGCGAGGCTCCGGCAGCCGGGCGAGCAAATCGAACCCGCTCTCTCCCGGCATCTGCACGTCCAGGAACAGCAGCTCCGGCTTCAGCTCGTCGATTCGCGCGAGCGCGCTGGCCACGCTGTCCGCCTCGCCCACCACCTTCACGTGGGGGAAGGGCGTCAGCATCTCGCGCAGCTCGGCGCGCGCCAGCCGTTCGTCATCCACCAGCAACGCGCGCAGCGGGTGCGTCATGTGACTCCTCGGCGAGAATCGGGGTCCACTCCTGGGCGGGCAGCTCCACGCGGACGCGCACCCAGCCCTCCTCCTCGGAGGTCTCCAGCCGCGCGCGCTCCGCGTAGAGCTGGGCCAGCCGCTCGCGCACGTTGCGAAGGCCCGTGCCCGTGCCCTCGGGGCCCATCTCCCGAGCCGGCGGCGCCCACACGCCGGTGTTCTCCACCAGGATGCGCAGCACGTCGTGCTCCCGCGTGATTCCCAGCCGCACCCGCACCGGCAGCTTCCCCGACGCCAGCCCGTGCTTCACTGCGTTGTCCACCAGCGGCTGGATGAGGAACGCCGGCACGGAGAGCCGCTCGGTGCCCGGCATCACCGACACCTGTACGTCCAGCTTCTCCTCGAAGCGCACCGACTCGATGCTCAGGTAGCTGCGCACCATGGCGAGCTCCTCCTCCAGGGGCACGTGCGGGCTGTCCCCCTTCTGGAGCGAGAAGCGCAGGAAGTCCGCCATCTCCGTCACCATGCGCCTGGCGCGCGCCGGGTCCTCGCCAATCAGCGCGCGCACCGACGTCAGCGCGTTGAACAGGAAGTGCGGACGCACCTGGTGCCGCAGCGACGCCAGCCGCGCCTCCTGCGCCAGGGTGGCCGCCTTCAGCGCCCGCTCGCGCTCGTCCTGCCACGCCTGGGCGTGCTTGATTCCGAAGTACAGCCCGCTCCAGCCCAAGAGCGTCACCGCGTAGTCGAGCGCGGCCCTGCCGAACATCATGCGGTTGGTGCGCCAGTTGTACGTGTCATACAGCCACGTGGCCCACACCTCGGCGAGGCCCATCCACACCACGCCGAATACCGCGCTGGTGGCCATGGCCCAGGCGGCCTGACGGGTGAATCCGCCGGGGAACAGCCGCTGGTAGCCCAGCCGCATCAACGATGTGAGCACCAGGCCGAACATCGCCCGGCTGCCCTTGGCCATGAGCAGTGATACGGTCCGCCCATCGGCCGCGGCCGCGGGCAGGAAGGTGACGATGAGCAGGAGCGCGTAGAGCCCCCAGCCGCCGAACTGCATCGGCCAGAAGGAGGGCCTCGACGCCGCGCGGGAGTCCATGCGCGGCAGGGTACCAGAGGCCCCCGTGAGCGACGACGGACCGACGTGTTCGCCTGGCTGCTTCATCGCCCGAGCATCGAGCGCAGCAGCGCGGCGAAGGCGGTCATCTCCTCCACCGTGCCCACCGTCAGCCGCAGGCGCGCGGCCTCCGCCGCGATGGGCACGGTGGGCTGGGTCGTCAGGTGGAAGCCGTGGGGCGCGAAGCGCACGGGCAAATCCAGCAGCTCCGGGGGCAGGGGCATCCAGACGAAGTTGGCGTGGCCCGGCACGTACTTCATCCCCACCGTGTCCAGGGCCTTGGTGGTGATGCGGCGCGCGTCGGTGATGAGCTTGCGGATGCGCGGCACGAAGGCCTTGTCCTGGAGGCTGGCGAGCGCGGCCTCGATGGAGAGGGCGTTGGGCAGCGTCATCTGCCGCTCGGAGAGCTTCTTCACGAGCGCGGGCTGGGCCAGCGCGTAGCCCACGCGCATGCCGGCGAGGCCGTGAATCTTGGAGAAGGAGCGGGTGATGATGACGTCCTTCCCCGCGCGCACCTGGTCGACCATGGAGAGGCCGGGCGCGGGCTCCAGGTATTGGAGGTAGACCTCGTCCACCAGCACGGTGGCGCGGGGGGCCACGGCCTCGCAGAAGGCGCGCAGCCGGCCCGAATCGACGATGGTGCCCGTGGGGTTGTTGGGATTGCAGACCGAGACGAGCTTCGTGCCCGCGTCCACGCGCGCCGCGAGCGCGTCCAGGTCGTGCGTCATCGTGGCGTCCAGGGGCACTCGCTGGACCTTGCCTCCGGCCCGCTCGGCGTAGGTGGCCACGATGGGGAAGGACGGGTCGGGACAGATGACGCCGCCGCCTCCGGACGCGAACTCGTTGGCGATGAGGACCAGCGCCTCGAAGGCGCCCGCGGTGAGCAGGACGTGCTCGGGCGTCAGCCCCTCCTGCTCGGCGATGAGGCGCTTGAGCGCGTCGACGCGGTCCTGGGAGGCATAGCGGCTGGAGAGGTGGAGCGACTCGCGCATCACCCGCAGGGCGCCCTCGCAGGGGCCGTAGCGGTTCTCGTTGAAGAAGAGGCGGACGGGGTCCTGGCTCCAGTTCTTGCGAGGGGCGGGCGCGGCCATCGACAGCTCGGGGCGGACCACGAGCGCGGCGGTGGCGCCGGCGAGGAGGGCTCGGCGGGTGGGAAGGGGGTGGGGCACGAGGGTTCTCCCTGCGCGAGTGGGCGGGGTGTGGGTTCGCGCCAGGGGGAGGTTAGACGTTCCCGCGGGCTTCCGGGGGAGGGGCATCTGTGAGGCGCACCCGGCGTCGGTGAGTGGCGAGCCGCGTCGACGAGCTGCGGCATTCCTCGGGCCTACAGCCGGGATGGACGCAGCACCTTTCGCGCGTCGATTCCCGAGAATGTGATGGGGAGGCTTCGAGCCATGTCTTTCGATTCCGTCGGCCGTATCCGTCGTCCGGTGGTGGAGTTGCCCAGGCGCAGTCCTCCTCCACCGCCCGTCGAGGCGAAGCCCGCCGCGAAGCCCACGGGCTACTCCCAGGCGGACACCTTCGAGGCGAAGCCCGCCGCCGAGTCCTCGGCGCCCGCGGGCAACACCTGGTCCGGAGACCTGCCGTTGTCGGAGGCCCGCAACGCGCACCGCACCAACACCAAGGAGGAGTTCCAGGCCGCGCTCGACAGCGACGCCAACTGGTTCGAGGGGGATGTCCGCAAGGAGATCAACAACGACACGCCGGAGATGCGTCACGACAAGGCGCACGAGGACGGCGACAACCTCACCCTCAATGAATGGCTGACGATGGGGAAGGAGTCCGGGCGCGGGCTCAAGCTCGACATCAAGGAGAGCGACCAGGTGCCGGCCGTCCTCGATGAAATCGAGAAGGTGGGCATTCCCCAGGACCGGCTGATGCTCAACCTGGGCTTCGACGCCATGGAGAAGTGGGGGCCGGAGATTCGCGAGCGCTTCCCCAATGCCATCCTCGCCATCAACCCGCCCACCGACGGCGAGGTGAAGGCCGCCGATGCCCGGAAGATGGTCGAGCAGGCCGAGAAGTTGGGCGGCCCCGTCACCTTCGTGGTGCGCCACGACAAGCTGTCGGACGAGGCCATCGAGACCTTCCTGCCCGCGGGCACCGTGTCCGTGTGGGGCGAGGCCGACGACCCGGTGAAGGCCGCCGAAGCGCTGCGCGAGCGGGGCGTCAACGGCGTCGTCGACATCGCCGGGCCCCACGGGAACAACTGGGGCGGCAAGGTGGACGCCGCGAAGAACTGGTTCCGCACGCAGTGGGACAAGGCCTTCGGCGGCTGAGTCAGGCTGGCGGTGGACGGGACGCCACCGCCAGGCCTTCTAGGCGCGGGGCTGGGACTGCCGCAGCCACGCCACCGTGTCGCTCAGCGTCTGGCGGTGGGCGCGCGGCTGGTAGTCGAGCTCCTCGTGGCTCCACAGGGTCTTGAAGCCCCAGTGGCACGTGGACATCTCGAGCACGACGGGGTCCGGCAGCTTCTTGAGCGGCACCTTCGAGCCCAGCTTCGCCAGGCCCTGCACGACGAGCGTGGGCACGTCGGGCTTGTCCACCTTGATGCCGGCGACCTCGCCCACGCGCTCGAAGAAGGTGCGCAGGGACAGGGATGTCCCGGGCAGGTGGTACGTGTCGCGCCAGGTGTCGCGCCGCGCCAGCTTCGCGAGCGCGTGCGCCACGTCGCGCACGTCGGTGAAGGCGATGCCGCCCGCGGGGATGAACGGCAGCCGACCGTTGAGCACGCGCGCGACGTTGGTCGTCGAGCGGCCCAGCGTGTCGCCGGGCCCGAGCAGCACCGGAGGCCGCACCACCGTCAGCTCCACGCCCAGCTGCTTCGCGAGCTTCCTCGACTGCTCCTCGGCGCGAATCTTCGACAGGTAGTAGGGCCAGCGGCCGACGACGCCCTCCGCGTAGAGCGAGTGCTCGTCCGCCTCGATGGTGGCGTAGGGGAAGCAGCCCACCGTGCCGGACGTCGACACCAGCACCATCCGCGCGTCGAGCGCCTTCGCCGCGCGCACCATCGCCAGGGAGCTGTCGATGTTGAAGCGCACCATCTCCTCGGCGTGGTGCCGGCTGTGGTGCACCATGCCCGCCGCGTGAATCACCACGCGCGTGCCCTTCGCCTGGGACAGCCACGCGTCGGGCTCCATCGGCGTGCCCGACACTTGCTGAACCTTCGCGTCGAGCGGCGAGCGCACCAGGGCAATGGCGTCGTCGCCCAGGACCTCGAGCAGGTTTCGCCCCAGAAAGCCGCTGGCACCCGTGACGAGCGTCTTCACGACTGCACCTCGCCCCGCCACGCGCAGGCCTGCTGGAACTGGGCGAGCTGGGCCGCGTTCGGGCCCCACTCGAGGTCGTCACCCGAGGGCTTCACGATGTCGAGCGACAAGAGCGCCTGCACCACGCCGTCCAGGTGCGGACGGTGCGCCACCGGCACGGCCTTCAGCTCGCACGGCGCGCTCACCTTCGTCGCTTCCAGGTAGTCGCGCACCACGGGCTCGAAGAGCGCCTTCACCACCGCGTCGACGCGCGCGTCGCCCATCTCCGCCAGCGGCGTGGCGCACCAGCGGTAGCGCGACAGGTGCGTCTCCAGCGCGGGGTTGCCCGGCTGGCGCGCCAGCACGTCGCCCGCGAACCAGTTCTGCCACTGGTTGCGCAGCGAGTGCGCCAGCGTCGGGGTCAGGGGCGAGGGCACCGGCAGCTCGCTGGCGATGACGCGCCCGCCCCGCCGCTCGATGGCGTCCTTCAGCCAGGCCTCGTCGACACCCGGAATCGGGTGCTCGGCGAGGAACGCGCGCAGGTGGAAGCTGCTCACCGTGGTGTGGCGCTGCAGCTCGGCCATCACCGTGTGGCTCAGCGCGCGCACGTCCGTGTCCGGGCCCATCGCCTGGGGCTGGCCGCACGCCACGTGGACGCGGCCCAACTGCACCTGCCCACGCGCGAGCCGGCCCAGCCACGACATGACGCCCGTGAGCGTCATCTTCGGGCGCGGCTTGCCCGACAGCTCCTCGCACAGCGACGCCTCCTCCGGGAGCCGGTCGTAGGAGATGGCCACCGGCAGGACGACGAACTGGCGCCCCGTGTTTTGCAGGGCGCGCAAGAGGCCCCGCTTGGGCGGCAGCATCAGCCGCGCGCGGCTGCGCTGGCCCTCGATGAAGAACATGAGCGAGGCGTTCTTCTCGGTGAGCCGGCGCAGCTCCTCGCCCAGCTCCGGCACCTCGCGGCCCACGCCGCGCTTGATGAAGAAGGCCTGCGAGTCCTTGAGGATGGGCCCCACCACCGGAATGCGGCCGAACTCCTCCGCCGCGGCGATGTGCGGCATGGAGATGCCCAGCTCCGGGTGCTGGAAGCACAGGTAGCTGGTGAGCAGGAAGTCGAAGTAGCTGCGGTGCGTGGGCGCCAGCACCACCAGCGCGCCCGGGGGCACCTGCGCCATCGCGCGCTCGAACGAGGGCCGGTCGAACGTCACGTCGCTGGTGCAGTGGCGGAACGTCTTGCGCAGCGCATAGCCGAACACCTTGAGCGTGGTGTTGGCGGCCGGGCGCTCCTTGAGCCACGTGCCGTCCGCCCGCCCGTCGTCGTGCTTGGGCCCGGCGAAGGACACCTGGGACTCGTCGCGCGACAGCAGGTGGCGGTACATGCCCTCGTTCACCACGCGCACGTACTCGCGCGGCTCGAAGCCGGGGACCTCCAGCGGCGCGGAGCGCACGAAGTCGAAGGTGTGGTGCGTGAAGTACGAGAAGCCCTCGTTGAGGTACTGGACCTTCTGGTCCGCGCGCACCAGCTTGCGCAGGGCCTTGCTCTGCCCGAGCACCGTCAGGGCGGCCTTCTGCAACTGCACGGGCAGCTCGCGCCGCACCAGGTCCGCGGCGTCGAAGCCGTGGTCCTTGCGGCCGACGAACATGTCGGGCGCCTTCACCACGCCGGGGCGGTGCTTGAACCACTCGATGGTGGCCGCCGCCGCCATGTCGATGCGCAGCGCCCGCTGCACGCCCATGGTGGCGTGGACGATGGGCACCGGCTGACCCTCGGCCGGCATGGGGCCGAACACCGCGCGCACCACTTCACTGGCCACCACGTCCACCGGCACCACGTCCAGGCGCACCGACGGGTCCGCGTTGAAGGCCCGCACCACGCCCAGGCCGCTGTACAGCAGGCACCCGGCGAGCGCCGCCGGACTGTCGAGCCAGCCGGGGAAGGGCGCGCGGTGCGCGGCCGACACGATGCTGGGGCGCACGATGACCACGGGCACGTGGCCGCGCCGCTCGCAGATGAGGTGCTCGGCGACGCTCTTGGTGAGCGTATAGGTGTTGGGGTGGCCGGTGAGCGTCAGCCACTCGCGGCCGTCGCCTTGCGCCACCTGGAACGCCTCGTAGAGCTCCGAGGCGGGCTTGGGCAGGTGCGCCAGCTTCTCCTCGACGGGGCCGGGGCGCCAGACGCTGACGTACGCGGTCGACACGTCGACCATGCCCACCACCTTGGGGCACTCGCGCGCCAGCTCCAGCACGGACAGCGCGCTGCGGATGTTGGCGGACGTCGCCTGCGCGAGCGGCAGGTCGAACTCCACGCTCGCCGCGCAGTGCACCACGTGCGTGACGCCGCCGCGCACGGCGTCCCGGTCCGCGGCGGACAGGCCGCAGGCGGGCTGCTCCAGATCACCGCTCACCACGTCGACCTGCTGAGTCCAGCCGGCCGGCAGGCGTGAGAAGCACGCGGCCTGGGCCACCTTGGCGAAGCGCTCCGCGGCCGACTGCACGCGGCCCTGACGGTCCTTGGACTCGCGGACCAGCACGGTGACGCGCTCGACGCCCTGGTGCAGCAGCGCCTCCAGCACCACCTTGCCGACGAAGCCGGTGACGCCGGTGAGAAAGACATGGCGGGACATCAGTGAGGCTCCTCGTTCGGGGTGAGCGCCACCGGGCCGTTGATGCCGCTGTTCGACGCGCCGAAGACGTTCTCCGGGTCGATGGCCGCCTTCACCTTGCGGTTCAGCGCCAGCGCGCCCTCGGAGTAGACCTCCGGCAGGAAGTCGCGGCGGATCTTTCCGACGCCATGGTGGTGCGACAGTGAGCCGCCCGCGGCGAGGATCTCCTCGCGCGCCGCGTGCTCGAGCGCCGCGTAGGCGCCCACCGGGTCCTCCACGCCCTTCGCGTAGAAGCCCAGGTAGAAGTAGATGACCACAC
The DNA here is from genome assembly GCF_020037055.1 of Myxococcus sp. AS-1-15. Classification (NCBI taxonomy): domain Bacteria; kingdom Pseudomonadati; phylum Myxococcota; class Myxococcia; order Myxococcales; family Myxococcaceae; genus Myxococcus; species Myxococcus sp. AS-1-15. Next base: position 344,104 of record NZ_JAIQDF010000012.1, read on the forward strand.
CCGTCTGGTAGACCTGGGTGAGGCGGCCGGTGAAGAACACCTTGCCGGGCAGCTTCAGCGCGGCGTGCTCCTTCTCCACCCGGCGCTGCACACGCTCGTAGAGCTCCAGCGCGCGGCTCCACGGCACGCTCGTCTCGAAGCTCTCCGCGATGGCCCAGTGCTCGAAGGTGAGGTCGCGGATGTAGGCGATGCCGAAGGTGAGCTGGTAGCCCCGCTCGCCGTTGGCGCCGCCGCCCTTCATGCCGCCGTGCGCCGCGGCGATGCGGTACAGCGTCTTCTCCTGGAAGTCGACCTCCTCACGCGAGCCCTCGAACACGATGGTCGCCACCGCGAGCTTGTACGGGTCGAACCCCTTGAGCTTGGTGACGACGACCTTCTCCAGCTCGCTCTTCAGCTTCGCGGCCAGCCCGTGCTTGGCGGGCTTGAGCGCCTGGCCGAAGTGGAACTGGGTGTTGTCCATCACCCGCACGCTGGCGGGCACCGCGCCGGACTGCTGCAGCTCGTAGAGGAACGCCAGGCCCTCGGCCAGGTCGGGGAAGATGACCGAGCCATAGCGCTGGACCTCGGGCAGCGGGAAGAGCTTCACCACCGCCGTGGTGATGATGCCGAAGTTGCCCTCGCTGCCGAACATGTACTGGCGCGGGTTGACGCCCACGCTCTCACGCGGCGCCTGGCGCGGGCGCTCCACGATGCCCTGGGCGGTGACGACCCGCATGTCCAGCACCAGGTCCTCGATGTTGCCGTAGCGGTTCTTCTTCATGCCGCTGGCGTTGGTGGCAATCCAGCCGCCCAGCGTGGAGAACTCCAGGCTGTCGGGCTCGTGGCCCATGGTGAAGCCGAACTTCGCCAGCTCGCTCATCAGGTGGCGGCCGGTGGCCCCTGCCTCGATGCAGGCCATGCGGTTGACGGTGTCGATCCAGAGGACGCGGTTCATCTGCCGCATGTCCACGGCGATGACCAGGCGCGCCTCCGACAGCGGGATGCGCAGGGCCTCGGTGACGTTGGTGCCGCCGCCGAAGGGGATGACACACGCGCCGTGCTTCGAGGCGGTCTCCACCAGCTTCACGACCTCGTCGTGGCCGCGCGGGAAGACCACCAGGTCCGGGACGCGGTCCAGCTTCGTGTAGCGGATGGCCCAGATCTCCCCGCCCGTGTGCCCGTGGCCCCGGCGCAGCCGCTGCTTCGGGTCGTCGGTGAGCTGGTCCTCCTTCAGGAAGGCGCGCAGCGCGGTGAGCAGCGCCTCGTCCTTCTTCGCCTCGGGAATCTGGGGCGGGTAGTGGGGCTCGTTGCGGTTGTCGTAGCCCAGCGGCGAGGCCAGCTTGGCGGCGAACCACGGCATCAGCTCCGGCAGCGCCACGTTGCTGATGTTGTAGCGGGTGCCCGTCAGCAGCGTGCTGCCATCGGGTTGCACCACGAAGCGCGTGTCCTCGAAGCCCCAGCCCTCGAGGGATTCGACGTCCTGGGACGCGGGGGAGACGGGGGGCGTGAAGCGCGTGTCTCCAGACGACACGGTGGACGACTTGCCGTCGAGGCGCTCGCCGGTTCCGCTCTGCACCGCATTACCCAGACGGTGCAGCAATCCTGATTTGTCAGCCATGGTCGCGCGCAGTGGTACATAGGGTTGCTCGCTGCGTCAACGCGCGCGCTTTGCGCAGGTGCGCACCGCGTTACGCACTTTCGGAACGCATCGTCTCGTAAATGGGCTAACGAGACCCGTGGTCTCGTAATCCGGCTTCTTCCGAGACAAGAAGTCTCGTAAAGAGAAGCCATGCGTGCAGGCCGACCGAGGGACGAGGGCGTGCGCCGGGCCATCCTGGTGGCGGCGCAGGAGCTGGTGCTGGAGCGGGGCTATGCGGCCGTCACCATGGGGGACGTGGCGAAGCGGGCCGGTGCGGGGAAGCAGACCCTCTACCGCTGGTGGCCCGGCAAGGGGGCGCTGGTGTTGGACGCGTTCTCGGAGTGGGTGAGCCAGGCGCCCAGGCAGCGCGGCCCACGCAAGCCTTCCCTGTCCTCCACGCTGGTGGAGCTGTGCCGGGGCGCCTCGGAGGCGGCGCCGGTGCTGCGCGCGCTGATGGCGGAGGCGCAGTTCGACGAGGACCTCCACCGGCGGCTGGTCGCCCAGCTGGTGCGGCCGCGCGGCGACGAGCTGCGGGCCTGCCTCGTCGACCGGCGGCCTGCGGACCGGGAGCTGGTGGTCAACGTGCTCTCCGGCCTGGTGTGGCAGCGGCTGATGCTCAACGAGCCGCTCGACGCGCGCTTCGTGCGCTTCGCCCTGAGGGTGGTCGAGCGCATCTGAAGGGGGCAGGCGGCCGGGCGGGCCCCGCCTGGGGGCGGGGTTGGAACGGAGTTGGCCGGCCCGTTCCCGCTGTGCTAGCTAGCGCCCAGCCACTCGACGCTCCGATGGCGGCGCGGCATCTCGTCGCGACCGTAGGGTGTCCTCGGGTGGCATTTCTTCGGCTGGCGCCTCCCGAGCATCGACCCCGTTGTTGCTGGAGGCCTACATGTCGACGTCCGAACTGCCCGTCCTCGAGTTCATCCTCGCGAACTACAAGAACTTCAACGCGCGGGCGACGCGCGACTCGCTCTTGTCCTACTGGGACCACGTCTCCACGGGGGGGCGGATGTTCTGGAGCGTCGCGGGCGCGATGTCGTCGGCGCAGCTGGGCATCACCCTGGCGCCGGCCATCCGCTCGGGCCTGATTCACGGCCTGTCCGTCACGGGCGCCAACCTGGAGGAGTCGCTCTTCCGGCTCGTCGCGCACGCGGCGTACAAGGACTTCCCGGAGTACCGCTACTTCACCAAGCAGGACGACACGAAGATCCTCGAGCAGCGGATGCGCCGGGTGACGGACACGAGCATCCCGGAGGACGAGGCGTTCCGCGCGGTGGAGAAGTTCATCGTCCCGATGTGGAAGACGGCGACGGAGAAGGGCCAGCGCCGCTTCTGGCACGAGTACTTCTACGAGGTCATCCAGATGCTGGACCCCTCGGCGTACGAGGGAGATCCGGAGGCCTGCTGGCTGCTCGAGGCGGCGCGGCGCAAGCTGCCCATCGTGGTCCCCGGCTATGAGGACTCGACGTTCGGCAACATCTTCGCGTCCTACGTGAAGTCGGGCGAGTGCAGCGCGAGCATCGTCAAGTCCGGCATCGAGTACATGGCGGACTTCTATGACCGCTACGAGGAGCTGTCCGCGGGCCAGGGCGTGGGCTTCTTCCAGATTGGCGGCGGCATCGCCGGTGACTTCCCCATCTGCGTCGTCCCCTCCATCAAGTACGACCTGCAGAAGCCCGTGAAGCCGTGGGCGTACTTCTGCCAGATCAGCGACTCGACGACGTCCTACGGCTCGTACTCGGGCGCCACGCCCAACGAGAAGATCACCTGGGACAAGCTGACGGAGACGACGCCGATGTTCGTCATCGAGTCGGACGCCACCATCGTCGTCCCGCTGATGCTGCGCGCGCTGCTCGAGTGCCAGGGCAACCCCAAGGCGGCGGGCGCCCTCATCGCGAAGCACCGCGGCTGAGACGTTCGCAGGGCTGTGACGGCTTGCCGGGGCGGTCCGTATCTCCGCCCCGCGCCGGATTCGCCGTGACGTGGCCGCCTCGTGGAATGCTCCCACGAGGCCTGGCCGCTCCGGCGCCGAGGTGACGCTCCTCGAGGGTCGACGTGCTCGGGTGCTCGCGCATTCCCGCGAGCCGTGCTGGCGCGCCTGGAGGCCCGGTGAGGCCCGGTGTCGACCGGTGGGCACTGGCCCTGGCGGGCGAGCCCCGGGCGCGGGTGCGGGGCGCGGGTGAAACACAGGCGGGGCGCGTGATGCGGGGTGTGTCGGCGCCCGCATTGTCTGTGATTGTTGCCCTGGAGTACGTCTGTGTTTCGGGTTGACGTCAGGGACGGGCGTGGTGATGTATGAGCCGCCCGGTCGTGAATCGTGCCGTGCTCATCCAGGGAGACATCGGGTTTCCGACCGGGCGTGATTCATCACCTGCCCGAGTGGCTCGCTCCGCGCTGTCGTCAGGCGTGGACAGGAAGGGACGCGTGCAATGAAGCCTCTGCTTGAACTCATTGGAGAGACCGCGCCGTATGCCAGGGCGTTCGACGTGACGGTCAAGGATGATGTCGTGCTCGGCTGGTTCAAGCCCGAGCAGCGGCGTCACGCCGAGACGACGTTGTTGAGCCTCTCCGAGACGCTGCGCTCCATGGCCCTCCACGGCGCCCTGATTGGCGCCGCGGCGAACCCGGTGAAGGCCCGTCACTACTACCTGGGCAGCCGCGCCGAACTCCGGGTGTTCCCGGTGGAGGCCACCGAATCGGAGGTCTTCCAGTGCGTGGGACGCCTGGAGGGTATCGACCGCTCGAACCAGTTCCCCATCTATCGGGTGAGCGGGATGTGTCTGACGGACAAGGGCGAGCGCTACGCGGAGCTGGACGGAGCCTTGCTGGTCCTGACGGAGGAGGAGTTCGTGGGGCTCAAGGGCGCTGATGCGTCGGCGCGGCCCTCGTGGTCCCCCGGGCAGCCGAGCCCGTATGCGGACCCCATTCGGCCCATGACGCTGGAGTGGATGGAGCCCGGGAGGATGCTCCGGGCGTCACTGCCGGGGTTGGCTCGCGAGGACTTCGCGGGCCACTTCGACCTCCGTCCGCTCTGTCCCCTGACCCTGACCCTGGCGAATGCGTGCTCGTTGGTGGGGCACTTCCCCGGGTACGGGAGGTTCTGGATCAGCCGCTGTGCCATCTCCTGCAAGGACGTGGTGGACCCGGGCCAGGCGCAGCGGATCGTCTGTGTCTCCGACGGGGCGGGCCGGTTCGTCATCACCGTGGAGAGCGACGCGGGCCAGCGGCTGGGCCGTTTCAAGCTCGAGGTCGTGCCCGCCTGAGACCCGCGACGTGATTCCCGATGTTCCACATGGAGGTGACGTGATGCTCAAGGATGAACTGGTGGGAACCTGGAAGCTCGTGTCCATGGAGTACGTGCAGCCGGATGGCCGGCGCAGCCACCCCTTCGGAATCCACCTGCTGGGCTGCCTGATGTACGACGCGCACGCGAACATGTCCGTCCAGCTCATGCGCGGAGACAGGGCCTTCTTCGAGTCCCCGGACCCGCTGGCCAGCAAGCCCCAGGAGGCGAAGGCGGCGATGGATGGGGCCGCCTTCTACTTCGGCACCTACTCCGTCGACGAGGACGCGCGCGTCGTGTCCCACGCCATCGAGGGGAGCCTCTTCCCGAACTGGGTGGGGGTGGTGCAACGGCGGCATGTCCTCGTGGAGGGCGAGAAGCTCTCGCTCCGGACCGACCCCATGCCCTTCGCGGGGGGCAGCGGGGTGATGGTGCTGACCTGGCGCAGGCTGAGCGGCCGGGCGGGCACGCCGAGCCACTGAGGGCCCGCTCCGAGGCTCGAACCTGGAGCGCGTCCACCGCCCCGGATGGACTACGCTGGGCGGCCTTCGTCGGAAAGGTCGGTGCGTGTCCCATGGGTGGTGGTCGTGTGCTCTCGCCAGTGCTCCTCGTCGGTGCCGGGATGGGGGAGGCCACGTGCGGCATCCTCTACCTGGCGAGCTACCTGCGACGCGGCGGCATCGAGGCCTTCGTGCGGCTGTACGACGGCGACGAGACGGAGGCCGAGGTCATCCGCTCGTTCGAGGCCCTGGTGCGACGCGTGCGCCCCAAGCTGGTGGGCATCAGCCTCAAGTGGTTCCACCACGTGGACCGCGCGCTGCTCATCGCGCGGACGCTGCGGAAGATCGACCCGTCCATCCGCGTCGTCGTGGGCGGCAACTCCGCCTCCTTCTGGTGGCGGGAGCTGCACGCGTTCGACTGCATCGACCACGTGGTGCTGGGGGACGGTGAGCGGCCGCTGCTGGCCCTGTGCCAGGGGGAGGATTCGCCGCCCAACTGCGTGAGGCGGGACCCGGACGGCCGGGCGCGCCGGCTGCCGCTCGAGTACGTGCAGGGCGCCACCAACACCGAGGACGTCTTCTACTCGCACTTCGACGAGATGTTCCTGAGCCAGCTGGACCTGAGCTCCTTCTCCGGCTGGGTGGCGCCGGGCAAGGGCTGCGGCGAGAACTGCCTGTACTGCGGCGGCGCGCGCGGGAACCAGAAGGCCGCCTTCGGTCGGGCGAAGCCCTTCCTGCGCTCCGAGGAGAGCGTGCGGAGGGACCATCAGGAGATCGCCGGCAAGACGTGGCAGATGCGCTACGACTTCGCGGGGAGCTCGGCGGAGTTCCTGGGCAGCACCTGGGCGGGCGTGGACCTGTCGCGCCACTGCTGCACGTACTTCCTGTGGGGCGTGCCGCGCCTGGAGCTCGTCGAGGCGCTGTCGAACACCTTCGAGCGCGTCTACATGGTGGTGGACATCGGCTGCTTCTCCGAGAAGCAGCGCCTGGAGCAGATGGGCCGCGGGCTGCTCAAGCCGTGCGCGAAGGACCGGGAGCTGCTCGAGCTCATCGAGGGCTGCCGCCGCTACAAGAACCTGGGCGTCGAAATCTCCGGCATCGGCGGGCTGCCGTTCGCCAGCGAGGCCACGCTCGTCGAGGAGCTGGCGCTGGTCCAGCGCATCATCGACCAGGACTGCGTGGTGGGCTACCAGCGGCTGGAGTCACAGCCCGGCGCGCTCGTCACCGAGCACCCCGCGCGGTTCGACATGGTGAGCGAGGCGCGCACGTTCAACGAGTTCCTCGACTTCTTCGAGCGCCGCGAGCCGGGGGACGTGTCCGTCCCGATGATTCGCTTCCGCGACGCGAAGCTGGAGGCGGCGGTGCAGCGCACCTCCGAGCAGGTGGACGCGCTGGCGTGGAAGCACCGCGACGCCCGACGCAACCTCGACGTCAACGGGCGCACGCGGCTGGTCAACACCGCGTCCTCGCCCCGGCGCTTCTCGCTGGGGGACTGGCTGGGCAGCCACCGGGCTCCGGTGAAGGTCGCGCGGGAGGAGGTGACCGTCCTGCGCTCCGTCGACGGCATCACCTTGAGCTGCGCGCCCACCGTCAACCCGCGCAGGTTCTCCGACCCCACGCTGGTCCAGGGCGACGACGGGGCTATCCTGCTGGCGGCCCTCGCCGCGTTCGAGCGCCCCACCACGGTGTCCAGCGCGGTGTCTCACCTGGGCAGCAAGGCCCGGCTGGACCCCCACTCCGCCCGGGAGGTCATCGACCACCTGGTGGAGGGGCGCTTCCTGCAGCCGGGCTGAGCCTCACAGCTCGGTGGAGCTCTCCGCCTCGTCCGCGCTCCTCGCCGCGTTGCCCGGGGGGACGGGCGAGAGCAGGAGCCGGCCGAGCACCAGCGCGAGCACCGCCGCGCAGGCGCTCGCGGCCAGCACGCCCAGCTTCGCGCCCGCGAGCAGGCCTGGGTCCGTGAAGGCGAGCTGCGCGATGAACAGCGCCATGGTGAAGCCCACGCCGGCGACCAGGCCGAGCACCACGAGGTGGCGCACGGTGAGCCCCGCGGGCAGCGTGCCGATGCGCAGCCGCAGCGTCGCGCCGATGGCGAGCAGCACGCCCACGGGCTTGCCCACGACGAGGCCCACGGCCACGGCCATCGCCACGCTCCAGGCGGAGGCGCCGAGCGTCCCGCCCGAGAGCTGGACGCCCGCGTTGGCGAGCGCGAACACCGGCATGATGCCGAAGGCCACCCAGGGGTGGAGGGACTCGATGAGGCTCTCGGCGGGAGACAGGGCCTCGCGCCGCGCGACGTCCACGTGCCGGAGCACCCGTGAGAGGTCCTCGGGCGAGTGCGCGCCCTTGGCCTGTTGCCCGAGCGTCTCCAGCTCCTGGCGCACGTCGACGAGGAGTCCCTGGGGGCCGAGCCACGCGCGCACGGGCGTCATGAGCCCCACGATGACCCCGGCGATGGTCGGGTGGATGCCCGCGGCGTAGATGCCCGCCCACGCGACGAGCGCGGGGACGACGTAGGCCCACTTCGAGCGCACGCCCACTCGCTGCATCGCGAGCACGCCGACGAAGCCGAGCGCGGCCGTCAGCAGCCCGACGAGCGAGACACCCGAGGAGTAGAAGAGCGCGATGACGACGATGGCGCCCAGGTCGTCGATGACGGCCAGGGCCAGCAGCAGCACGCGCAAGGCGGGCGGCACGCGCTGGCCGAGCAGCGTCAGGATGCCGAGCGCGAAGGCGATGTCGGTCGCCATCGGGACGCCCCAGCCGCTCTTCGTCTCGGGGGCTCCCGCGAAGGCGAGGTAGAGCAGGGCCGGCGCGAGCATCCCGCCGAGCGCCGCCGCGATGGGGAGCGCCGCCCGGCGCCACTCGGACAGCTCGCCGTGGTGGACCTCGCGGCGGATCTCCATGCCGACGACGAAGAAGAAGATGACCATCAACCCGTCGTTGACGACCCACTCCAGCGAGCGCTCGAAGCTGAACGCGCCGAGCCGGAAGCCGACGGGGGTGTGCCAGAGGCGGGTGTAGCTCTCCGCCCACGGGGAGTTGGCCCAGGCGAGCGCGACGGCCGCGGCCACCAGCAGGAGGATTCCGCTCGCGGCCTGGATGTGGAGGAAGCGCTCGAGGGGGCGGCTTGCCAGGCGCACGAGGCGGAGCAGGGGCTCCCAGGCCTCCGGCGGAGATGTGGGACGGGGAGGAACAGGGGTCGACATGGCGCATCCTCGCCGGCGATTCATCCGGCTCGGATGGCGGCCCGACCATCCACTGTCCTGCAGCGGTGTGCTGCACCCTTGCGTTGTGTGAGGCCCGGGCACCTTCTCACAGGCGGCTTCGTGGGTCGACGAATACCGGCGCGTGGAGGGCTCACGTGTTGCCTCGGAAGGGGATGCCCGAGGCGCGGAAGAAGACCGCCGTCAGGGCCGCTGGGAGCGCGGCGAGCAGGGGGGAGAGCAGGCCGTTGGGCCCGCCATTCATCCTGGCGGGTATCTCCAGGGTGACGAGGAGCCCGCCCGCGGCGGCGAGCAGCAGCAGCGCCCGGAGGTCCGAGGGGCGCGCTTCTGGAGCGATGACCAGCTTGAGGGCTCGCCAGGCTGTCAGGCCCCCGGTGAGTGCTGCCACGAACTGGGAGAAGGGGGGGATGGGGGAGCCGTGGAAGGCGAGGCTCATCATGGTGTGGCCGACCAGGCTCACGACCACGGTGCCCAGGCCCCCCAGTGTGGTGAGCGCGGCCGAGATGACGAGGACCCATCGCGGCGGTGCGAGGGTGGGGGTGCGCCCGAAGGTGAGGTCCTCGGGTGTCAGGCGCCGTGCCTCGGGGCCATCGAGCTTGAGCAGCGCCTTCACCGCGAGCATCCGGCAGGAGCGTCCCTTCCGGTCGCGCACGGTCGTCAGGGTGCCGGAGCTCAGCAGTTCCCACAGGACAGCGCCCAGCTCGGGCGGCCCGCCTCGTTGGGCCACGTCGCGCAGGCGGGCGCTCAGGGTCTCCACGTCGAGCGTGGTCTCGCCCTGCTGGGCGAGCACGGCCTGCTCGGCGAGGCCGCGCATCGTCGCCACTTCCATCGCGGTGAGGTCGGACTGCGAGGGCTCGAGCACGGCGCGCAGTCTATGCCAGACGTGTGTGTTTGAGGCACGGGCCCGCGTGTGAGTGTTCAGCGAGGGGCCGAGGACCTCGCGAGCGCTGGTGCGCGTGGCTTCCGCGAGGACGCGCCGTGGGCGTTGGAGCGAGGCGCCTGGGCCCGTGAGGGCTCCGGCGTGAGTGAGGCTCCCGGGTGGCCTCATCGTGAAGAGGGCGGCGCGAGGAGCCAGCGAGTCATGTCGGGCCCCGGCGTGTGTGATGCTCCCGCGCGACCCCATTGTAAAGGAGCCGGCGCGAGGAGCCAGCGAGTCATGTCGGGCCCCGGCGTGAGTGAGGCGCGCCCGCGACCTCATCGTGAAGAGGGCGGCGCGAGGAGCCAGCGAGGCATGTTGGGCTCTGGCATGTGTGACGTTCCCGCGCAGCCTCATCGTGGAGGGGGCGGCGAAAGGCGCCTGGGCCCGTGAGGGCTCCGGCATGAGTGAGGCGCCCTCGCGACCTCCTCGTGAAGAGGGCGGCGCGAGGAGCCTGCGAGTCATGTCGGGCTTCGGCGTGAGTGAGGCGCCCTCGCGACCCCATCGTAAGGGAGCCGGCGCGAGGAGCCGGGCCGCATGTGCGACCCTGGCGTGCGCAGCTCCATCCGACCTCCATCGCGGCAGCTCAGGACCCAGGCGCGAGCAGGGTGATGTGCAACCTGCGCAGGTGCGCATGCTCGCTGATGACGTTGAACGCGGCGACGCGGTCTCCCGCGATGTCGACTTCGAGGACCAGCCGCAGCCGTCCCCGTGGAGCGACGACGATGCCGGGCTTGCCGTCGATGAGCGCGACCCGGGCGAAGCGCGCCCGGCCCGTGTTGGTGAGGGTCTCCTCGGCCACGCGGCGGGCACCGCGTACCTCGGCCGGTGTCGCGGGCCGCAGCGCTCCCGCGTCCGCACGCCGGACGACGTCGGGGGCCAGCACCGCGAGGAGCGCGTCCAGGTCACCGGCGCGCGAGGCGGCGAGGAACGCCTCGATGACCTGCCGGTAATGGTCGAGCTCCGCTGGGGAGCCCAGCGGCCTGCCTCGCACGCGGTGCCGGGCACGGCTCGCCAGCTTCTTCGCGGCGACGGGCGAGCGCTCCACGATGGTGGCGATGTCCTCGAAGGGCAGGCTGAACAGGTCATGCAGCACGAAGGCGATGCGCTCGGCGGGGCCCAACGTCTCGAGCACCACCAGGAGCGCGAGCCCCACGGACTCGGCTCGCACCGCCTCGTCCTCCAGGCTCGGCGTCTCGCCCTGGGCGAAGGACTCCTCGAGCAGCCCCGTGTCTGCCGGTGTCTCGCCTCGGTGCTGGCGAGCGCGCAACATCTCCAGACAGACGCGACTGAGGACCGTCGTCCACCATCCATCGGGATTGGCGATGGCGCGCGTGTCGGCCCGGCTGGCGCGCAGCCAGCACTCTTGCACGGCGTCATCCGCCTCCTCCGCGGTGCCGAGCATGCGGAAGGCCACCGCGCGCAGACGACTCCGGGCGCGCTCGAAGGTCGCGGAAAATTCAGCGGAAATTCCCACCGGTCACCTTTCGAGGTCGTGGTTCATCAACACGGTGGAAGCGATGAACGACACGAACGCGACGAGGAGCCGAATATGCCGACGCTGATGGTCCGATACAAGGTGAAGGAGGAAGGTGTTCCCGAGGTGCTGGCCGCGGTCCAGGCGGCCTTCGCGGCCATCGAGGCGAAGCGACCGCCGGGCCTGCGGTTCGAGTACTTCCACCAGCCCGAGGGCCACGAGTTCTTCGGGCTGCTGGAACTGGAGGAGGGCGCCGAGAACCCCCTGCTCGGCATCCCCGAAGCCCGTGCCCTGCAGGCCACCGTGGCGCGACATGCCCTCGGAGGCGCCCCGACGCCTCAGCCCTGGGTGAAGCTCGGCTCCCACGGCTTCGCGCGCTGAGGCCGAGGCGCGCTCAGCGTTCCCGATAGAGGGCTTCCATGTTGTTGCCATCGGGGTCCAAGACGAAGGCCGCGTCGTAGCCCGAGGGATAGCCCTGGGCGGTGTCGCGCAGCCCCGGCGGGCCGTTGTCGATGCCGCCCGCTTGCACGGCCGCCGCATGGAAGGCGTCCACCTCCGCGCGACTGCGCGCCGCGAAGGCGGTGTGCTGTCGCACGCCGTGCGGGTGGAGGCGGTCGATCCAGAAGATGGGATACGTGATGCCGTAGCCCACGCCGACGGTCTGCCCGTCCTCCGCGAGCTGTTCGGCCCGCCGCAGGCCGAGCGCGCGACATCCGCGACGCCCATTCCCGTGGGGTCAATCACGCTGTGTCCCTCCAGGGTTCGAGCGGGCGGGAGGCTCGCCACGAACGGAAGCTTCCTGAAGCCCTGTCCCCACACGAGCCCGGGTTTCTCGAGCATGCGAGGGGCCTCCGGCGGGGGCACGCACGGACGCGACGGCGCGCGCGTTCGGAGGCATGATGGATGAGCGCCGTCGACCTCGCGGAGGACGCACGCGCGCCAGGAGCCACGGGCGGTGGCTGGGGGAGCGCGGGAATGTCGGAGTCGGTCGAGCTGAGGTGCCTCCGGTGTGGTGCGCCGGATGCGGGGAACGTGGCGCGATGTGTGTGCGGCGCCAGCCTCCGGGTCGATGTGGTGTTGCGGGACGCGGTGGTGGACGAACGGGCGCGCTTCGCGCTCGCCCGGGCCATCTCGCAGCTGGGCCCGCCTGCTCCCTCGTTCTCCGAGGCTCGAAGCCTGCTCGCCAGGGCGGGCGCGCCCCTGGCCCACGGTGTCTTCCGCGCCTTCGCGGAGAAGCTCCTGACGGTGCTTCGCGCCCAGGGCGCCCGCGCGGAGCTGCGCCCCTTCGTGGAGGTGGCGGTCCTCTCCGAGGAGCCCGCGAGGGGCGGTCGCCGCGCGCTCCTCGGCGTGCTGCTCCTGGTCGCCGTCGCGGTGGGCGTGTGGGTGGCCCGCTCCCCACGCTTCGCGCAGGCGCGCTCGGAGGTCCTGTCCCTCGCCTCGGGTGAAGCGCCTCCGGGCGACAAGGCCCCTGGGCCCGTGGCCCTCTCCACCGCGGAGATCTCCCGCCGCGCGGGGCCGAGCACCCTGACCCTGCGGTGTGGGAGCAAGACGGGCTCCGGCTTCTTCGTGGAGCCGGAGCTGGTGCTGACCAACGAGCACGTGGTGTGCCCGCCGGGCAAGATGATGACGGCGGTGCTCGCGGATGGGCGCGAGCTGCTCGGCGAGACGGTGGCCAGCGACGTGGACCTGGACCTCGCCACCGTCCGGGTCGTGGGCGCGAAGGCCGCGCCGCTGCCGCTGGGCGACGTCACGCGCCTGGAGCCGGGAGACCCGCTCGTCTTCATCGGCAGCCCCCAGGGGCTGGACTTCACCGTGCACGAGGGGAAGGTGGGCTACGTGGGCCGCCATTACCTGGGGACGGGCTACGTGCAGTTCAACGCCTCGGTGAACCCGGGCAACAGCGGTGGGCCGCTGCTGAACGGACAGGGCGAGGTGGTGGGCGTCGTCTCGATGAAGATCGAGAACTCGGATGGCCTGGGGCTGGCGCTGCCCATCGCCTACGCGAGCAAGCTCGTCCCGGTGCCCACCACGCCCGAGTCCACGGAGCGCTGGAAGGCGCTGCTCGAGCGCGTGGCTCGCGACGAGGCGCGCGAGGCGCAACGCTTCCAGATGGACACCGAGCAGCAGGTGCTCCTCTCCGTGCAGCGGGTCGACGGGCTGGGGCTCGTGGTGCTGGTGCTCGAGCGGTTCGACTCGCCGCCCACGTCGCTCAAGCGCCGCATGGAGCTGGAGGCGGAGGGGAAGACGTGCACGTTGGACCTGGAGTTCGAGGACTGGCGGCCGCTGAGCCAGTCCCTGGCGGCGCAGGAGGACTCGCGGCGGTTGCGCTGGTTCCTCTCGAAGGGGCTCACCCGGGGCATCCACGTCGGCGGCGCGCGGCTGCCCGTGGAGACGTGCGCGCTGCCCGCGACGGGCACGGCGTCACTGAAGGCGGGGCAGGGCAGCGGTGAGAACCTGGAGCGCATCGAGGTGTCGCTCAAGGACGTGCGGGACGCCCGCGACACGTGGAACCGCAACCCCACGGGCATCCAGCGCTGGGAGCGCGAGCGCTTCAAGCAGCGGCTGGTGGGGACGCAGTCGCGCGAGGAGGAGGAGCGGTGGCGCACGTCCTTCGGCAAGGCCCGGGCGCGCGTCGCCCGCTTCGAGGAGGAGCGCACGCGCCTGCGGCAGGACGAGGCCTCGGGCAAGCCCGTGGCCCGGCGCCAGCAGGAGGTGGAGGCGGAGCTGAAGCTGGCGAGCCAGCAGCTCTCCGAGCTGGAGCGCTACGCCACCGAGAAGAACGTGCCCGCGGAATGGCGGCGGTAGCGCGCCGCTCCGCGCGGGGGGCCGCGGAAACCTGACACAGGGCTGTCGGCGCCGAGGACCATGAATACGGTGACTCCGACACATCGACGTGTCGGCCATTCCAGGAGGTGGAGCGTGGAGAGTCCCGTGGAGGTGGTGGAGGCGTACTTCGAGGCCTGGACGACGAAGGACGAGGCGAAGCTGCGTGGGACGCTCGCCTCCGAGGTGAGCTTCGTCGGCGCGCTCGGCACGGCGCAGGGTGCCGAGGCCTGTGTGAAGGGGCTCGTCAACGGCATGTGGAAGGTGTCCCCCCGCATGCGCGTGCTGCACCGCTTCGTGGACGGCCCGGAGGTGCTGACCTGGTTCGAGATGCATCCGTACGACGGAGCGCCCACGCCCGTGGCCAACTGGTGCCACGTGGAGGAGGGACGCATCACCCACATCCGCGTCACGTTCGATCCACGCTCGATTCTCGAGAAGCGTTGACGCGAAGGTCTGGCGGGATGGGAATTCCCGGTGGCTGTCTTTCGGGGCCCTGGGAGGCCATGGTTTGCGGGAACCCATCCATGGGATAAGGGCCGTGATTCCCACAGACCATGGCCACGACCTCTTCCGCCTCCGGTGTCCTGCGCGGTTATGTATTGCCCGCGCTCCTGCTGTTCGCCCTCCCCGTGTTCGGGCTCTGGTTCACGGGCTACGCCAGCAACTGGTTCGACGAGCGCATCCGCTCCGCCATCTCGCAGCAGGTGATGCAGGACCGGGAGCTCGACGAGGTCCAGCGCAAGGAGGTGTTGGAGGCGTACAGCACCTTCTCCGCGGTGGATGCGTGCATGAGCACGGACGAGGAGCGGGCGGGGTTTCGCGCGAGCTTCGGTGACGGGTGCACGGACGCGATGCAGTTCGGCTGGGCGTACCGCGGGGCGTTGGGGTTGGTGTTGTTGGGGCTCGCCTCCGCGTTGATTGCGCTGATGTGCGGGCTGGCGGCGTTCATCTCCCGGCCCATCCAGTACCTGAGCTTCGTGGTGGGCTGGAACCTGCTGCGCATCGCGACCGCGCTCCAGGTCATCGGCCAGGGGGCGCTGGCGGTGTGGCTGTCGTACTGGGTGACGGCGGTGCTGACGCAGCGCTACTCGGTGAAGCTCATCCTGGCGGTGGGGCTGATGGCGGCGGGTGCGGCGTTCCTGGTGGTGGTGGCCATCTTCAAGCGTCCGCCGATGGACTTCGAGGTGGAGGCGGAGGTCGTCGAGGAGTCGAAGGCGCCGGAGCTCTGGGCGCACGTGCGCAAGCTGTGTCAGCGGCTGCAGACGCCGCCGCCGGACCACCTGCTGGCGGGCATCGACGCGAACTTCTTCGTCACCGAGGGCGACATCCGCGTGGGAGAGCGGACGCTGCGGGGGCGCACGCTGTTCGTGAGCCTGTCGCTGCTGCGGCAGCTGGAGCGGCGCGAGGCGGAGGCGGTGCTGGCGCACGAGATGGGGCACCTGCTGGGCGGCGACACGGGACATGGCAAGCGGTTGGCGCCGATGCTGGCGCGGTTCGGCCAGTACCTGGAGGCGCTCCACGAGGGCGGGCTGACCCGGCCGGTCTACTACTTCATGCTGTCCTATCGGGGGCTGTTCGAACTGTCGTTGGGGCGCAGCCGGCGCGCCAGTGAGTTCGCGGCGGACCGGCTCGCGGCGAGCGTCACCTCGGGGCGGGACGTGGCGCACTCGCTGGTGAAGGTGGTCGCGTACGCCAACTTCCGGGACCGCGTGGAGGCGGCGCTGTTCAACCGTGACGAGCAGCACCAGAGCGTGGCCATCGCGCAGCGGGTGGCGCATGGCTTCGCGGAGTACGCGCAGTCGGAGGCGCTGCAGGGCGATTTGAATGGCTCGGTGACGCCGCACCCGTTCGATTCGCACCCGCCGCTGTCGGCGCGGCTGGAGAACGTGGGCGTGAAGCTGTCGCCGGAGGACATGGGGCAGATGCTGGTGGAGCCGGTGACGTCCTCGTGGGCGGAGGCGTTCGAGGACGCGGACGGCATCGAGGCGCGGCTGTGGCGGGCGTACGAGTCGCGCTTCTCGAAGGCGCATGACGTGGCGCTGGCGTACCGGTACGCGCCGTCCAACGACGAGGAGCGGGAGCACGTGGAGCGGTACTTCCCGCCGATGACGTTCGAGGCGAAGGAGGAGGGCCACGAGGTCCGGCTGACCTTCGCGGAGGTGTACTGCGAGGAGTGGGCGGCGCCGGTGCACCTGGACGAGGTGACGACGGCGACCACCGAGGACCGCATGTTCAAGAAGTACCTGGACCTGCTCCTGAACGGGACGGGGGCCACGCAGGGCAAGGTGTCCATCTGCTTGAACAAGCTGAAGGACTCGGAGGCCCTGCTCGCCGCGTTCGGTCACTACCTGGGCCGCCACCGCGCCAGCAAGGACCACCAACAGAGCGCCGAGCGCGACGCGGCGTGAGGTCCCAGGGCGCCCGCCGTCGCGGCGCCAGGGTGTCAGTTCCGGAGAGGGGTTTTCGTCCCATCGCGGCCTCGATGTCCGCAGGCCGCGATGCGGGGGCTCGGTGGGCTCGAAGCCCATGAACCTGGCGGCGATTCCCTTCGAGGTAGACCTTGGCCACTCAGCAGCGCCCGCGGTTGTCACTGGAGCAGCGTGACGCCGCGCTCGCGGACCTCCTCGCCTCCGAGCGGGCGCGCATCATCCCCGCGGCGAACCTCCTCGCGTCGGATCCATCCACCCTGCCCCGACTGCTCGAGTTGCTTGCGCTCGAGCGACGCGCGGACAATCGCCAGGGGATTCTCTTCGCGCTCACCTGGCATGCGGAGCCCGACGCCCTGTGGGACCTCATGATTCGGGTCCTGTCCGACCCGACGGAGGGCGAGAAGGTTCGGGGACAGGCCTCGGAGGGGCTCGCCTACATGTTCCCGCAGGTCGAGGTGGGCTCCTCGCGGTTCGAGGCCGGAGTCCAGGCCCTGCTGGCGGCACTGAAGGACTCATCGCCTGAGGTCCGCTACTGCGCGCTCTTCGCGCTCGGCGCGACAGCGCATCCGCCGCTCGTCCCCGCGATGGAAGCGATGCTCGTGGACGAGACGCCCGTGCCCGGTTGGGTCGGCACGGTGGCCACCTCGGCGGCGAATGCGCTCGAACACCTCAAGGGCAAGTCCGCGTCCCCGCACTGCGAGGGGCCGTAGGCGGAAGGCTCCTGCTGACCTTGGCGGCTCGGCTCCTCCACCTTCGCATCGCGGCGACTTCAGCGCGGAGGACGGCCGAGCTGCTGGCGCAGGTGCCCCTCCTCCACCAGCCCCCAGCGCTCGACCAACCTCCCCTCGGGGGAGAAGCGCAGCAGGTCCAGCCGCGTGTAGCTCACCGGCAGCCCGGTCGCGGCGAAGCCCATGAAAGGCCCCCGGTGGGTGGCCCGGGCGGTGATTCGACAGGCGACCTTGTCCCCCTCGGCGACCAGGTCCTCGAGCTCGAAGCGGATGTCCGGGAACGCGGCCCGCAGGCCGGCGAAGCCCTGCTTGATGCCCTCGGGCCCCGGCCTCATGTCCGGGTCCGGATGGTGGTCGACGGCGTCCTGCTGGATGACGTCATCGACGACGTCGAAGTCGCCGGAGTGGATGGCCTCTTCGAGTCGGCGATAGAGCCTGCGCGCGGCGTCCTTGATGGAGAAGGTCATGGGCTGAGGATGGGCACGTCTCCGCCGCGCGCCTTGAACGAATCGGACATCGGCCGCGTGGCATGCTCCGTCCGATGACCCCTCCATTCCGCATCGAGTGTGGCCCCTGTGTCCTGCGTCCCTGGCGGCGCGGGGACGAGGCCTCCCTGGTCCATCACGCCAACGACCGCGAGGTGTGGCGCAACCTCCGCGACCGGTTTCCCCACCCCTACACCGCCCAGGACGCGGCGGGCTGGGTGGGCTGCGCGGGCGCGGTGTCCCCGCCTCGTGACTTCGCCATCGAGGTGGCCGGCGAGGCCGTGGGCTCCATGGGGATGATTCCCGGCACCGACATCGAGCGCCATTCCGCGGAGGTGGGGTACTGGCTCGGCCGCTCGCTGTGGGGGCGGGGCATCGTCAGCGCGGGCCTCGACGCCTTCTGCGGCTGGACCTTCGCGAACACGGACCTCCTTCGGCTCTTCGCGCTGCCCTTCGCCGACAACGCGGCGTCCTGTCGGGTGCTGGAGAAGGCGGGCTTCCAGCGCGAGGGCGTGCTGCGGCGCAGCGCCGTCAAGGACGGCGTCGTGCACGACCAGGCGCTCTATGCACGCCTGCGTCCCTCAGGGCCTTGAGCCACCGTGCGAGGCAGGGGGAATGGCATACGTCCCCACCGCGTGGGCCACGGGCTCCGGCAGGCCCTCCGAGTACAGCGACACCTCGCCCACCGCGAGGCTCCGCCCCACCTTGAGCAACGTGCACACGCCGATGATGCGGCGGTCCGCGGAGGGCTTGCGCATGAAGTTGAAGCTCAGGCTCGTCGTCACGGCGAGCGGGACGAGGCCAATCTCGCCCAGCAGGGCCACGTAGAGCGCCACGTCCGCGGTGGCCATCAGCACCGGGCCGGACACCGTGCCGCCGGGCCGAAGCTCACCGGGGCCCACCTCGTGCGCGACGGTGGCGCTCCGGTGGCCCACCTCCAGGATTCGCACGCGCGTCTGGGGGAATTCGGCGGTGATGAAGTCCGACAGCTCACGCAGGGTCGCCATGTCGCGAGTGTGAGCGAAACCCGCGCGCGTGAGTAGCGGTGCTGACGTGGCCGCACGGCGCGTGGCGCACGGGGCCTTATGCTTGGCCCATGTTCGACGAATTCCTGCGCCGCTGGTCCCTGACACCGGAGGGCGAGCCCATCGTCACCCCGGGTGCGCGGCTGCTCCCGGTGCGCTGGCGGCAAGCGCCCGCGATGCTCAAGCTCGCGCTGGACGCGGAGGAGCAACACGGCGCCCGGGTGATGACGTGGTGGGCGGGAGACGGCGCCGCGCGCGTGTTCGCGGCGGAGGGCCACGCGCTGCTGCTGGAGCGCGCGGAGGGCGCCCGTTCACTCACCCAGATGGCGCGGGGTGGCGAGGATGACGAGGCGTGCCGCATCCTCTGCGCGGTCGCGGACAGGCTGCATGCGCCTCGTTCGACGCCGCCTCCGGAGGACCTGGTTCCGCTGCCGCGCTGGTTCGAACCCCTGGCGCTCGCCGCTGCCACGCACGGGGGTGTGTTCACCCGCTCGGCCCAGGCCGCGCGCGAGGTGCTCGCGACGCCGGCGCCATCCGTCGTGCTGCATGGCGACCTGCACCACGACAACGTCCTGGACTTCGGCGCACGAGGCTGGCTGGCCGTCGACCCGAAGCGGCTGCTGGGTGCGCGAGGCTTCGACTTCGCCAACATCTTCACCAACCCGGACATGGCCAACCCCGAGCTGCCCCTGGCGGTCCTCCCGGAGGTCTTCCAGCGCCGCGTCCAGGGGGTGTCCGAGGCCTCGGGGATGGAGCGCGGGCTGTTGCTGCGCTGGGTGCTCGCGTGGACGGGGCTGTCCGCGGCCTGGCTGGTGGAGGAGGGAGCGGACGCGACCGTGGACCTGCGCGTCGCGGCGCTGGCGGCGGCCGCGCTGGGGCGTTGACGGCGTGGTATGTCATTGCGCCATGAACCTCTCACGGTGGTTGTTGGCGGGCATGGGCATGGCGGTCCTGGCGTCCGGCTGCGGCGGGCGTCGCAGCCACCCCAAGGTGGACTTCGCCCAGATGGGGCCGTCCCTGAACGCGAAGCGCTACGCGAACCTGGAGAAGCTCGCGGCGAAGGACCTCAAGTGCGCCGAGGAGCTGACGCCCACCTACCTCGGGGAGAACCAGTACCAGATGTCCGGCTGCAACGCGGAGGGCGTCTACGAGCTGCGCTGCCGCGTCGGGCAGTGCGGCTGGGTTCCCGACGTGCGGGCCCGCGCGGAGTTCGACCTGGGCTGTCCGCGCTCGCAGCTGAGCGCCACGAGAATCGACGACGCCACCGCGGGCGTCACGGGCTGTGGCAAGCGCGCCACCTACAGGGCCCTGGGAAGGACATATGGCGTCAACTGGGTGTTGAACTCGGCGGTGACCGAGGACTCGAGCCCCGCCGCGGACACCGCGGGCGCCGCCGCGCCGCTCTGATTCACAGCGTCGCCCAGGACCGCTCGGCCCTGGCGACGACGTTGTCCTCGTCGAACTGCGCGGTGAAGTACCCCAGCCAGCGCGCCCGCTCGGACGCGTCGCCGCCTTCGCCCAGGAGCAGGTCGCTCAGCTCCAGCAGGTCGACGACGATTCGCTCGTGGCGACAGGCGCACAGCCGCCGCCGGTCCACCGGGACGTCCCCGTAGCCGGCCATGAACGCGGCCACCTCCTCGTCGCGGGTGCCAATCCCTCCCACACCCGCGCCGATGAACATGAGGTCCACCTCCCGGGGCCCTCGCGTCGCGGAGTCCCAGTCGACGACGGTGAGCGCGTCATCGCCCACGAGCAGGTTCCCCGCGTGCAGGTCCGCGTGGCACGGCACGGCCTGCTCCGCGGAGCCGCGGACGCTCCCCGCGAGCACGGCCGCGCGCTGGAGCACCGTCGCGATGCGGCCCGCGTGTCGGGTCCACGCGTCGACCAGCGGCGCCGTGGCCGCCGTGGTGAGCGCACCGCGGAGCATCGCCTCGTGCCGGGCCCGCGCGGCCTCGAGCGGCGGGGCGTCCGGCTCCGGGAGCGCCGCGTGCAGCTCCGGCGGCAGGCGCGCCTCGTGGACGCGCCGCAGGGCCTGGCCCAGGCGCTGCCAGTGCTCGGTGGTGGGCGGCCGCTCGAAGCCGCTCGGCGCGTCGATGAAGGGGTAGAGCGTCCAGCCCACGTCCTCGGCGCGCGGCGCGAGCTCCCCGCTCAGCGAGGACATCGGGGCGGACACCTCCCGCACGCCTTCCCGATGGTGGAGATGCCACGCCAGTCGGAGCCGCGCGTCCGACCACCTCCGCCGCAGCTTGAGGAGCCAGGGCGCGCCCCGCCGGGTGGTGACCTTCAGCACCCGCGCGTCCGAATCCAGGCCCGCCGTGAGCGGCTCGAGCGCCGAGATTTCCAGGCCGTGGTGCTCGTGGAGCACCCGGGCGCAGCGTTCCTCGTCGGGCCAGGCGGTCATCGGATGAGTGTCGCAAAGCCCCGCGAGCCGCCGTGGCCTCATCGCAACCAGTGTTCATCAGCACGCCCGTGGACAGGGGAGGGGACCGCCCGCGCGCGGACTTTTCCAGCCCGCCTGGACGCCCTGGGAGCACTGTTGGAAGGGCCCGAAGAGACCGAAGCCCCCACCCCACCCCGGAGGAAGAGATGAACACGCCCGTCGTCCACAAGAGCTTCCCCCCTCGAGCGCATGTACCCCGCCAACGCCGCGCGCGTCTTCAATGAGGGCACCCGCGAGCTGCCGAGGCGCTGGCCCGCGAGCTCGGGCAGCACGACTGATTTGACGTGGCGTTCAGGTCACCGGGCCTCGAGCTCGACCTCGCTCGGCCCGAGTCATGACTCCAGGTCAGGAACACGCGTGGCCTTTCGCGGCGCCTTGTTGCCTGCCCGCCAAATACTGCTCATGCGCAATCACATCCAATCGGAGGTCGAGAGTCAGTTGTAGCTTGCGAGGCTACAGCGCTGGAACTGCTCCAGAATGGCTCGGTTCGAGCCCTCCGGGATGGCTCGCCGGACCCACCTGGAGAGTCCCGTCCACGGGGGCTTGTCAGAGGGGCGTTGCATGGTGTCGCCCTCGAGGGTGGCGACCGGGTGCTCGCGGGAAATCTCAGGGGGTCCTGAGGAAGAAAAGGGCCCTCGTGCGTTCAGGGTGGCGCGGAATTCATGCGTGAATTTCTCGCAACGAGGACTCCCTGATTCCTTCGGAAGATTCGCCCAATCCGCTGTCACTGGAAGATCTGAAAGCATGATTTGAATCCGAATAGGACATGCTACTGTGTGTTTGGGGAACACGCGCTTCATCAGGGGCTGAAGTCGATGGATACAGGGGGCCAGGAGTTGCAAGGCATTGCCTTGATTGGCATGGCAGGGCGCTTTCCGGGGGCAGAGAGCGCTCTTCAACTGTGGGAGAATCTCATCGGTGGTGTCGACTCCATCTCGCGGTTTCGCGATGAGGAGTTGTTGGCCGCGGGCGTGCCGGCGGAGGTGTTGCGCAATCCGGCCTACGTGCGCGCCAAGGGCGTCATCGCGGACGCGGACTGCTTCGACGCGGGCTTCTTCGACTTCAGCCCGAGGGAGGCGCAGCTGCTGGACCCGCAGCAGCGGGTGTTCCTGGAGAGTGCGTGGGCCGCGTTCGAGGACGCGGGCTATGACCCGACCCGTCTGACGGGGATGCCGGTGGGCGTCTTCGGTGGGGTGGGGCTCAACAGCTACCTCTATACGCACCTGGCGCGTCCTGGCGTGCCGGTGCCGCTCGAGGAGTTCTTCGCGGCCTTCATCTCCAACGACAAGGACTTCCTGTCCACGCGGGTCTCCTACAAGTTGAACCTGCGGGGTCCGAGCCTCACGGTGCAGACGGCGTGCTCCACGTCGCTGGTGGCCGTGCACCTGGCGTGTCAGAGCCTGTTGAGCTTCGAGTCGGACATGGCGCTCGCGGGCGGGGCGGCCGTCACGCTGCCCTTGCGCACCGGCTACCTGCACAACCCGAACTTCATCCTGTCCAAGGACGGCGCCACGCGGACGTTCGACGCGCGGGCGGGCGGCACCGTCTTCAGCCATGGCGTGGGCTGTGTGGTGCTCAAGCGGCTGGAGGACGCCGTGCGGGACGGCGACGCCATCTACGCGGTCATCAAGGGCAGCGCCGTCAACAACGATGGCGCCTCGAAGGTGGGCTACACCGCGCCGAGCGTGGACTCGCAGGCGGAGGTGATTCGCACCGCGTACACGCTGGCGGACGTGGACCCCGCGAGCGTGGCGTACGTGGAGGCGCACGGCACCGCCACGCCCATGGGAGACCCCATCGAGGTCGCCGCGCTGACGCGGGCCTTCGCCTCGGAGGGGCCCCGAGAGACGCCGTTCCTGTTGGGCTCGGTGAAGTCGAACCTGGGCCACACCGACGCGGCGGCGGGGGTCGCCGGGTTGATGAAGGTGGCGCTCTCGCTGCGCCACGGCGCCATCCCTCCGTCGCTGCACTTCGAGAAGCCCAACCCGCACCTGGACCTGGAGTCGGGCAACTTCCGCGTCGTCACCCAGCCCACGCCCTGGCCCGAGCTGGGCGCGCCCCGGCGCGCCGGCGTGAGCGCGTTCGGCATCGGCGGCACCAACGCCCACGTGGTGCTGGAGGAGGCTCCGGCCCAGGAGTCCATGCCGGCGAGCCAGGGCGAGCAGTTGCTGGTGTTGTCCGCGCGGACGCCCGAGGCGCTGGAGCGCGCCCGGCTGCGGCTGGCCGAGCACCTGCGCCGGGAGCCCTCGGTGGACCTGGGGGACGTGGCCTTCACGCTGGCGATGGGGCGCAAGCTCCTGCCGTACCGCGCCTCGCTGGTCGCGGCGGACGTGGCCCAGGCGGCCGGGGCGCTGGAGGCGAGGCTCCCGGTGGAGCCGGTGGCGGCCCGACAGACGCCGGTGGCGTTCCTGTTCCCGGGGCAGGGCTCGCAGTACGCGTCCATGGGGCGCGGGTTGTACGAGACGGAGCCGGAGTACCGCGACACGGTGGACCGCTGCGCGGCGCTGCTCCGGCCGCACCTGGGGCTGGATCTGCGCGAGGTGCTCCACGCGGAGGCCAGCGACGCGGCGACGGAGCGGCTGGCGCGCACGGAGCTGACGCAGCCCTCGCTCTTCGTCGTCGAGTACGCGCTGGCGCGGCTGCTCATGTCCCGGGGCGTGGAGCCCTCGGCGATGCTCGGCCACAGCGTGGGGGAGTGGGTGGCCGCGTGCCTCGCGGGCGTCTTCCCGCTGGAGGACGGGCTGCGGCTCATCGCGCTGCGCGGCAAGCTGATGCAGGCGTTGCCGCCGGGGAAGATGCTCTCGGTGCCGCTGCCTCGCGAGGAGGTGCGGAGCCTGCTGAACGAGCGGCTGTCGCTGGCCGCGGTGAACGGCCCGGCCTCCTGCGTGGTGGCGGGTCATCCCGAGGCGGTGGACGCGCTGGCGGCGACGCTGTCGGGCCGGGGTGTCCAGGCGCGCGCGCTGCGCACCTCGCACGCGTTCCACTCGTACATGGTGGATGACGCGCTGGCGGCGTTCCGCCGGGTGGTGGAGCAGGTGACGCTGTCCGCGCCGCGCATCCCGTTCGTCTCCAACCTCACCGGGCGCTTCATCACCCCCGCGGAGGCCACGTCGCCCGACTACTGGGTGCGCCACATGCGCGAGGCGGTGGAGTTCGCCCGGGGCGTGGGCACGCTCTTGCGCGAGGAGCGCGTGTTGCTGGAGGTGGGGCCGGGCAACGGGCTCGGCGCGCTGGCGCGGATGCTCCCCGAGAAGGGCGCCACGGCCACCATCCTGTCGACGATGCGCCACCCGAAGGCCGCGGCCCATGACGGCCGGGTGCTGCTGGAGACGCTGGGGCGGCTGTGGGAGGCCGGTGGCGCGCTGGACCTCGCGGCCCTGTGGCGCGAGGCGCCTCGTCGCCGCGTCCACCTGCCGACCTATCCCTTCGAGCGTCAGCGCCACTGGGTGGAGGCTCCCACGGAGGCGCCCGTCGCCGCCGCGCGCGATGCGCACGAGGGCCTGTTCCACGTCACCACGTGGGCCCCGCTGCCGCGTCCGTCGCCGCGCGCTCGCGTCGAGGGGGAGCGGTGGCTCTGGTTCCTGGACGACTCGGAGCTGGCGCGGGAGGCGCTCGCGAAGCTGGGCGTCGCGGCGGCCCTCGTCACGCGCGTGGAGTCGGGGGACGTGTTCGAGCGGCGGGAGGACGGGCTCTATCGCCTGCGCCCCGGCAGCCGCGAGGACCACCAGCGATTGGTGGAGGCGCTGGCGAAGGAAGGCCGGCTCCCGGACCGCGTGGTGCATGCCTGGAGCGTGACGGGGCCCTCGGAGGTCTCCCTCACGCCCTCGACGCTGGGACCCGCGCAGGAGCGGGGGCTCTACAGCCTGTTGTGGCTGGCGCAGGCGCTCGGTGAGCGTGGCGGTGGACGGCCCGTGGCGCTGGTGGCCGTGGCCGACGGTGTCCACGCGGTGGTGGAGGGTGAGCGCGAGCGGCCGGAGAAGGCGACGCTGCTGGGCGCGTGCCGGGGCATCTCGCTGGAGGTGCCGGGGCTGACGTGCCGGCTGGTGGATGTGGCCGCGACGCCCTCGGAGGGCCTGGCGCGGGCGCTCGTGGACGAGCTCTCCGCCGAGGAGACGGCGGGCGTGGTGGCCCTGCGTGGAGCGCAGCGCTGGGGGCCGCGCGTCTCGCCCGTGGCGTTGCCGGCGACGGAGGCCTCCGGAGCGGAGTCGCCGCTCCCCGGGCGCACGTGGCTCATCACCGGTGGGCTCGGCGGCATGGGGCTCGTCTTCGCGGAGCACCTGGCGCGCACGCGGCAGGCCCGGTTGGTGCTGCTGGGGCGCTCGGTGCCCCGGCGGGACTCGGGGGAGCTCCACGGTGAGGACCGGGAGCGGCTGGAGAAGCTCGAGGCCCTGGAGCGGCTGGGGGCCGAGGTGCTGCCCCTGGCGGTGGACGTGGGCGACGAGGTCCAGCTCGCCTCGGCGCTGGCGAGGGCCCGGGAGTGCTTCGGTCGCATCGAGGGCGTCCTCCACGCGGCGGGCGTGCCGGGGGGCGGCGCGCTCCAGCTCCAGACGCGCGAGCAGGTGGAGGCCGTGTTCCGGCCGAAGGTGCTCGGGGCGCTGCACCTGGGGCGGCTGTTGGCGGCCGACCCTCCGGACACCTTCGTCCTGTGCTCCTCCGTGACGAGCCTGCGCGGCGAGCCGGGGCAGGTGGCCTACGCGGCCGCGAACGCCTTCCTGGACGGCTACGCCCACCTGCTGCGCTCGACAGGGCTGCGCGCCGTGTCCGTCGGCTGGGACACGTGGGGCGAGGCGGGCATGGCCGTGGCGGCGCTGCGCGGCGCGGGCGCCCGTTCGACGCGGGGCCTGCTGCCGGGGCACCCGCTGCTGGGCATGCGCCGCGTGGAGGGCGAGGACCTCGTCTACACGCAGGTGATGGCGCCCGAGCTGCAGTGGGTGCTCGATGAGCACCGGGTGCTCGGTCAGCCGTTGATGCCCGGCACGGGCTACCTGGAGATGGTCGTCTCCGCGCTGACGGCGGAGCGGCCGGGCATGGCGGTGGAGCTGAGCGACGTCGTCTTCGTGACGCCGCTCACGGTGATGCCGGGAGAGCGCCGCGAGGTGCGGCTGGTGCTGAGTCCTTCGGGCGAGCGCCTTCGCTTCCGCGTCCAGAGCCGCCCCGCCTCTTCGCGCGAGGACGTGTGGCAGGAGCACGTGCTGGGCACCGCGCGCTGGACGGAGGGCGCCGCTCGGGCCCACCCGCTGGCGCAGGCGGAGTCTCGGTGCACCGATGCCCTGGAGTCCGCGCAGTCGCTGATGGGGGACGCCGACGAGCACCACATCTTCTTCGGCCCGCGCTGGACGACGGTGGACTCGCGGCTGTTCTTCGGCGGGCGGGAGCTGCTGGCGACCTTCTCCCTGTCGGAGGCGTACCGGGAGGAGCTGGGCGTCTACCGGTTCCACCCCGCGCTGCTCGACGTGGTGACGGGGTACTCGCGGCTCCTGGAGCTGCGCGAGAAGGGCACGGCGGGCGCGGCGGCCCAGGGGCTCTTCCTGCCGCTGACCTACCGTCGGCTGACCGTGCACGGGCCCGTCCCCGCGCGCGTGCGGGTGCACACGCGGTGGCGGCATGACACCGAGGACGCGGCGTCGCTGCGCGTGTTCGACATCACCCTGATGGACGAGCAGGGCGGGGTGGTGGTGGACGTGGAGGGCTTCACCCTCAAGCGGCTCGACGACATGCACCAGACGTTCTCCGCGCCGACGGCGGAGGGGACTCCGGGTGTCGCTACGCCCGGGCGCCTCACGCTGCCCGGCGCGCTGAGCAACCAGGAGGGCGTGGAGGCCCTCACGCGCATCCTCGCGGGCTTCGAGGGCGCGCACGTCTACGTGTCCCGCGCGCCCCTCCAGGCCCGCGCCGCCCAGCGCCCCGAGAGCACCGCCTCCCGGAAGCAGGGCGCGAAGGCGCCGCGTCCCGCGCAGCGCACGGCCTACGTGGCGCCGCGCGACGAGGTGGAGACGCAGGTGTGCGAGGCGCTGGCGGAGCTGTTGGGCGTGGAGGCCGTGGGCATCCACGACAACTTCTACGACCTGGGCCTCAACTCGCTCCTGATGGTGCAGCTGAGCGCGCGGCTGCGGGAGCGGCTCGACGTGCAGCTGTCGCTCAACGCGCTGTTGGAGCACTCCTCCGCGGCGCAGATTGGCGCGCAGGTGTCCGCCACCCGGCCCTCGTCGACCTCCGCTCCGGCGGCGCCGAGCGAGCCCGCGCTGCCCGCTGGCGTGGTGCGCTTGCAGCGGGGCGTGCCCGGACGCACGCCGCTGTTCTGCATCCACCCCGCGGGCGGCTCGGTGTTCGGCTTCCTGCCCCTGGTGCGGCACCTGGACAAGGAGCAGCCGGTGTACGGCATCCAGGCGCGCGGCGTGGAGGGCGAGGTGCCGCCCGACACCCGCATCGAGGACATGGCGCTGCACTACCTGGAGCTGGTGCGGGGCCTCCAGCCCGAGGGCCCCTACCTGTTCTGCGGCTCCTCCATGGGCGGCACCGTGGCCTTCGACATGGCCCGCAGGCTGACGGCGCTGGGCCAGCGCGTGGACCTCCTGGCGATGCTCGACACGCCCTCGGATGACGGGGGCACGGTGCGCCACTCGGAGCCGGTGACGGACGACTTCGTCCTCGACTACGTGAAGAAGCTCTCGCCGGAGATGTCCGACGCCTTCGTCCGGATGAACCAGGAGAACGGCGGCAGCTTCCTGCGCCTGTGGCGCGCGCACAACGAGGCCTTGCTGCGCTACGCGGCCCAGCCGGTCGACACCCGCATCCTCTACTTCCGGGCCAGTGTCCGGGACCACCTCATCCCCCACCATCCGGAGTACGGCTGGATTGGGAAGGCCCGAGGCGGCATCGAAATCCACGAGGTGGAAGGCAATCACCTCACCATGAGTCTGGAGCCTCACGTCGCGAGACTCGCCTCGCTGCTTCGCGAGCGCCTCGCGTCCTGAGCGTCCACAGCCTCCCGAATCCATTGCTCGCCGTCGGCGAGGAGAGCCGAGTCATGTCTCGAGACACCGAATCGATGTCCCTGGAGGAGAAGAAGCAGCTCCTGAAGCGCCTCTTGGCGCGACAGGACGCGGCCCCGCGGGTGGCGGCGGTGCAGGAGCCCTTCGCCCTCTCCTACGGCCAGGCCGCGCTGTTCCACCTGCACCAGTCCGACCCGGACAACCACGCGTACCACACGCTGTTCTCCTTCCGCGTGCACGGCCCGCTGGACGTGGAGGCCCTGCGCCGCGCGGCCGAGGCGCTGGTGGAGCGGCACGAGGTGCTGCGCACCACCTACGGCGTCAGCGATGACGGGCGGCTGCTCCAGCGCGTCCAGGAGAAGGGCACGCTCCCCTTCACCCTGAATGACTCGCGCGGCGTGTCCCCGGCGGAGGTGCGCCGCCGCCTCATCGAGGAGGTGCGCAAGCCCTTCGACTTGACGACGGGGCCGGTGGCCCGGCTGAGCGTCACCCGCGTGGACGGCGGCGAGCACCTGGTGGTCTTCACCCAGCACCACGTCTCCAACGACGCGCGGGCGCTGCAGGTGCTCCAGCGGGAGCTGCTCGAGCTCTACGGTCAGCTCGTCACCGGGGGCACGGCGAGCCTGCCGGCGCCTCGCACGCAGTACCGCCAGTTCGTGGAGTGGGAGCAGGCGCTGCTCGGCGGTCCTCGTGGCGAGGTGCTGGAGCGCTACTGGAAGGAGCGCCTCGCGGGAGCGCCTCCCGCGCTGGAGCTGCCCACGGACAAGCCCCGGCCCGCGGAGCAGGGCTGCCACGGTGACACCGTCATCCACGAGCTGGACCGGGGGCTGGTGCGCCGCGCGGAGGCCCGGGCGCGTGAGCAGGGCGTGACGCTGTACACCTTCCTGCTCGCGTGCTTCCACGTGCTGCTGTCGCGGCACACCGGCCAGCGCGACGTGCTGGTGGGGACGCCCACCAACACGCTCATGTCCGCGGAGGACGCGGCGCTGCAGGAGGTCGTCGGCTACGCCGTCAACCCCGTGGTGGTGCGCTCCTCGGTGGACGAGGGGCTGGGCTTCGGCGCCTTCGCGCGCGAGCTGCAGAAGCGGGTGCTGGAGGCGCTGGAGCACCAGGCGTACCCGTTCCCGCAGCTGGTGGCGAAGCTGGGCGGGCCCCGGGACGCGTCGCGCCCGCCGGTCTTCCAGGTGATGTTCAACTACCTGCCGGTCAGCGACCGCGACCCGCTGGCGATGCTCGGCCTGTCCGTGGACGAGGGCCGCACGTTCCAGGTGCACGGGCTGACGCTGTCGCCGTACGTGCTGCCGCAGCAGGAGGCCCAGTTCGACGTGGGCATGGAGTGCCTGAAGCTGGGCGAGCGGCTGGTGCTGGCGCTGCACTACAACGCGGACCTCTTCCTGGCGCGGACCGCGCGCCGGCTGCTGGAGCGCTTCGAGTGCCTGCTGGCGGACGCGGTGGAGCGCCCGTCGGCCACGTGTGACGCGCTGGAGGTGGTGTCCGCGTCCGAGCGCGAGGAGCTGCTGCTGGGCTTGAACCCCCGGCCGATGGACTGGGTGGACGGGCCTTCCATGGTGGACCTGGTGGAGGACCAGGTGCGCCGCACGCCGGACGCCGTGGCGCTGTCGGTGGGGGACACGCACCTGACGTACCGCGAGCTGAACGCGCGGGCCAACCGGCTGGCGCACTACCTGCGCGCGCACCATGGGGCCGGCCCGGACGTGCTGGTGGGGCTGATGGTGGACCGCACCGAGTGGCTGCTCATCGGCACGCTCGGCATCCTCAAGTCCGGCGCGGCCTACGTGCCCATCGACCCGGCGTACCCGGCCGAGCGCGTGCGCTACCTGCTGCAGGACAGCAGCAGCCGCGTCCTGCTCACCGAGCCGCAGCTCCTGGAGACGGCGCGCCAGGGCTCGCCCGCGGGGTGCGTGGACATCACCACCGCGCGGGGGGACTCGGACGAGGACGTGGCGCACCGTCCCGGCTGCGAGGACCTGGCGTACGTCATCTACACGTCCGGCTCCACGGGCCGGCCCAAGGGGACGCTCATCGAGCACCACAGCGCGGTGTCCTTCCTGCGCTGGTGCCAGACGGAGTTCCGCGCGACGGACTTCGACGTCACCTTCTTCGGCACGTCGTACTGCTTCGACCTGTCCATCTTCGAGATGTTCTACACGCTGTCGGTGGGGCGGCGGGTCCGCCTGCTGCGCAACAGCCTGCAGATCTCCGAGTACCTGGACAGCGAGTCGCGCATCCTCGTGAACACGGTGCCCTCCGTGGTGAAGGAGCTGCTCGCGGCGGGCGCGGACCTGGGCAACGTCACCGTGCTGAACATGGCGGGCGAGCCCATCCCGCAGAGCGTGATGTCCCAGCTGGAGGGCCTGCCCATCCAGGTGCGCAACCTGTACGGCCCCAGCGAGGACACGACGTACAGCACCTGCTACCGCTTCCCGGGCGACGACCCGAAGGTGCTCATCGGCAAGCCGCTGGCGAACACGCGCGTCTACATCCTCGACAAGGACCTGCGGCTGGTGCCCCGGGGCGTGCCCGGCGAGCTGTGCCTGTCGGGGGACGGCCTGGCGCGTGGGTACCTGGACCGGCCGGACCTGACGGCCGAGCGCTTCGTGCCGGACCCGTTCATGCCCGGTCGGCGCATGTACCGCACGGGTGACGTCGCGCAGTGGCGCGCGGATGGGAACCTCGACTACCTGGGCCGGCGCGATGACCAGGTGAAGCTCAACGGCTACCGCATCGAGCTGGGTGAAATCGAGGTGGCGCTGTCGAAGCACCCCGCCACGCGCGAGGTGCTGGTGCTGGCCAGGCCCGGGCCCTCGCGGGACATGGAGCTGGTGGCCTGGCTGGTGTGCTCCGAGAAGGTGGAGCCGCGCGAGCTGCGGGCGTTCCTGGAGCAGCGCCTGCCGCGCTTCATGGTGCCGGGGCACTTCGTGTTCCTGGACGCGTTCCCGCTCACGCCGAACGGGAAGATCGACAAGAAGGCGCTGGCGGCGCCGGTGGCCGCGGCCTCCCGGAGCGCGATGCCTCCCGTCGCGCCTCGCAGCGAGCTGGAGCGCGCGCTGCACGAGCTGTGGGGTCACGCGCTGCGCGGCGCGCACTTCGGCATCGACGACAACTTCTTCGACGTGGGCGGCAGCTCGCTGCACCTGACGCAGATCCACATGTCGTTGCAGCGGCGGCTGGGCCGGAAGATGCCGATGACGGAGCTGTACCGCTTTCCGACCATCCGCGCGCTGGCCGAGTACCTGGACCGGGGTCCCGAGAAGCAGGCCGAGCCGTCGAACGACGAGCGGGCCGAGCGCCTGCGCAAGCAGGAGCAGTTCTTCCGGGCGCGCAAGGCGCGTCGGAGCTGAGTCACCCCGAGGCACGGGCCGACGAGGCCCGACGTGAAGGTTCATGGCCCCGGCGTGGGCGGAAGAGGCGTGGAGATGACGGCTGAAAGTTCGATGTCGGAGCAGGCCATCCAGGCGTGGCTCGTCGCGCGAATCACCGCGCTGTTGGGCCTGGAGACGCTGGACCCCCAGGAGCGGCTGAGCCGCTACGGGCTGGACTCCGTGAAGGTCGTGGCCTTGATGACGGAGCTGTCCGGCGTGCTGGGCCGCCCCGTGTCGCCCCTGCTGTTCTGGCGGCACCCGTCGATTCACGCGCTGGCGGCGGCGCTGTCGGGCCGCGCGGAGCCGGAGGCCCGGCCGGTGGCGACGACGTCGGCCTCGCGTCCGGTGGATGAGCCCATCGCGGTGGTGGGCCTTGCGTGCCGCATGCCGGGTGCGCCGGACGTGGCCTCGTTCTGGCGACGGCTGTGCGAGGGCTACGACGCCATGCGCGAGGTGCCGGCGGAGCGCTGGGACATCGACGCGTACCACGACACCGAGCTCCAGGCCCCGGGGAAGATGGTGGCGCGCCGGGCGTCCTTCGTGGACGGCGTGCAGGGCTTCGACCCGCTCTTCTTCGGCATCTCCCCGCGCGAGGCGGCGGAGATGGACCCGCAGCAGCGGCTGATGCTGGAGCTGGCGTGGGAGGTGCTGGAGGACGCGGGCGTGCCGGCGACGGGGCTGCGTGACTCGAGCACCGGCGTCTTCGTGGGCGCCATCTGGCACGACTACGCGGTGCTGCACCAGAACGCGTGCGCGGCCGTCACGCCGCACACCGCGACGGGACAGGCGCTCAACATCGTGGCCAACCGCATCTCCTACGCGCTGGGCCTGCGCGGGCCGAGCGTCACGCTGGACACGGCGTGCTCGTCGTCGCTGGTGGCCGCGCACCTGGCCTGTCAGAGCCTGCGTGCGGGGGAGTGCCGGCTGGCGCTGGTGGGCGGCGTCAACCTGCTGCTCGCGCCGGAGACCAGCGTGGCGCTCACCAAGTTCGGTGGGCTGTCGCCGGATGGCGCGAGCAAGGCCTTCGCCGCGGACGCCAACGGCTTCGCGCGCGGCGAGGGCGCGGGCATGGTGGCGCTGATGCCGCTGTCGACGGCGCAGGCGGCCGGTGTTCCCATCTACTGCGTCATCCGCGGTGGCGCGGTGAACAACAACGGCTTCGGCAACGGCCTGACGGCGCCCAGCGCGGCGGCCCAGGAGTCGCTGCTGCGTGACGCGTACGCGCGCGCCGGGGTGACGCCCAGCCGCGTGCACTACGTGGAGACGCACGGCCCCGGCACGGCCCTGGGCGACCCCATCGAGGCGGGGGCCCTGGGCACGGTGCTGGGCGAGGGGCGGGACGCGGAGCGCGCGCTGCTCATCGGCTCGGTGAAGACGAACATCGGTCACCTGGAGGGCGCGGCGGGCATCGCCGGTCTGCTCAAGGTGGTGCTGGCGCTGTCGCACCGCCGCGTGCCGCCCAACCTGCACTTCGACGCGCCCAATCCGCTCATCGACTTCGGGACGCTGCGCCTGAAGGTCCCCGAGCGGCTGTCGCCCTGGCCCGCGGAGGACGAGAAGGCGCTCGCGGGCGTGAGCGCCTTCGGGTGGGGCGGGACGAACTGTCACCTGGTGCTGGAGGAGGCCCCGGGCTCGCGCGCGGAGCTCCTGCCGCTGGCGGCGTCGGATGCGGCGAGCCTGCGCGCCGAGGTCGAGAGGGTGGCGGCCCGCGCGTCTGACGCCGCGTCCCTCGAGACGCTGGCGGAGCTGTGCCAGCCGTGGGCGCGCGACGTGGGCGAGGGCTCGCACCGGGTGGCCTTCATGGCCCGCTCGCGCGCCGAGCTCGTGGAAGAGGCCCGGGCCTTCCTGGCGGGACAGGAGCGCGTCGGGCTGGTGGTGGGCAGGGGGGAGCGGCCTTCGCCGCGCATCGCCTTCGTGTGCACGCCCCAGGGCTCCCAGTGGGACGGCATGGGACGCGAACTGCTGCACCGCGAGCCGGTGTTCCGCGCGAAGGTGGAGGCGCTGGACGCGGCCTTCCGGCCCCTGGCGGGCTGGTCGCTGGTGGAGGCGCTGGTGACGCCGCATCCGCGCGCCGAGGACGCGGACGTGGTGCAGCCGCTGCTCTTCGCGGTGCAGGTGGGGCTCGCGGCCTTGTGGCGCTCGTGGGGCGTGGAGCCGGAGGTGGTGGTGGGCCACAGCCTGGGCGAGGTGGTGGCCGCCTGCATCACCGGCGCGCTCGGCACCGAGGACTCCGTCTGGCTGGTGCACCACTACAGCCGGTTGCAGCAGCGCACCGCGGGCCGCAGCGGCATGGCGCTGGTGGGCCTGCCGGGCGTCGAGGTGGAGGTGCTGCTGACGCCCCTGGAGGGGCGGGTGGTGGTGGCGGGCTTCAACGACCCGTCGACGACGGTGGTGTCCGGTGAGGCGGGGGCGCTCGACGCGCTGCTCGCGGACCTGTCCTCGCACGGCGTGTTCTGCTCGCGCATCCCCGTCAACGTGGCTGCGCACAGCCCGGAGATGGACGCCATCCGCGAGGACCTGGACGCGGCCTTCGCGCGGATGAAGCCCCGGATGAGCGCTCCGCGCTGGGTGTCCACGGTGACGGGAGAGGACCTGGAGGGCGCGTCGCTGGAGGCGTCCTACTGGAGCCGCAACCTCCGTCAGCCGGTGCGCTTCACGCAGGCGGTGGAGAAGCTGGCGGCGGAGGGCATCGACACCTTCGTGGAGCTGAGCGCGCACCCGGTGATGCGTCGCTCGCTCGAGCAGGCGCTGGCCCGGACGGAGCGGAAGGCGCTGACGGTGGCCTCGATGCGGCGCGACGACGCGCGCGGGGGCCTGCTGGATGCGCTGGGCGCGCTGTACGCCTGGGGCGTGTCGGTCTGCTGGCCGGGGACGCCGACGGTGGACGGCGCGGTGCTGCTGCCGTTGTCCGCCCGGACGCCGCGGGCGCTGACGGACCTGGCGCGCTCGCTAGTGCCGCATTGCGACCCCGCGTCGTCGACGTCGCTCGCGGATATCGCCGCGACGCTGGCGCTGCACCGCTCCTCGCTGGACCAGCGACTGGCGCTCGTGGCGAGGGACCTGGCGGGCGCGCGCGAGGGACTGGAGGCCTTCCTGCGGCAGGAGCCGCGTCCGGGGCTCGTGGTGGGACAGGGGCCCGCGTCCTCGCGGACGCCCGTGGTGTTCGTGTTCCCCGGCCAGGGCTCCCAGTGGGTGGGCATGGGGCGTGAGCTGCTCCGGAGCGAGCCCGTCTTCCGCGCGGCGATGGAGGACTGCGACGCGGCGCTGAAGGCCTTCGTGGACTGGTCGCTGCTCGAGGTGCTGGCGTCGAGTGATGCGGGCTGGCTGGAGCGCATCGACGTGGTGCAGCCAGCGCTCTTCTCCATGCAGGTGGGGCTCGCGCGGCTGTGGCGCTCGTGGGGCATCACCCCGGACGCGGTGGTGGGGCACAGCATGGGCGAGGTGGCCGCGGCGCACGTGGCCGGCGCCCTGACGCTGGAGGACGCGGCGCGCATCATCTGCCGCCGCAGCCGGCTGCTCCTTCGCACCAGCGGCCAGGGCGCCATGGCGGTGACGGAGCTGTCGCTCGACGAGGCGCGCGAGGTGCTGCGCGGCGTGGAGGACCGGCTCTCGGTGGCCGCGAGCAACAGCCCTCGCTCCACGGTGCTCTCCGGAGATCCCCAGGCGCTCCAGCAGGTGTTGGAGACGCTGACGCAGCGTCAGGTCTTCTGCCGGCCGGTGAAGGTCAACGTGGCCTCGCACAGCCCGCAGATGGAGCCGCTGCGCGCGGAGTTGTTGGAGCTGCTCGACGGGCTCTCCCCGCGCGCGAGCGAGGTGGCGCTGCACTCGACGGTGCTCGGGCGCGTGGCGGAGGGGACGGAGCTGACGCCCGCGTACTGGGTGCGCAACCTGAGAGAGCCGGTGCTGCTGTCGCAGGTGGTGGAGTCCCTGGTGGCCGCGGGCCACGGGCTGTTCGTCGAGGTGAGCGCGCACCCGGTGCTGCTGCCCTCCATCGAGCAGACGCTCGCGCACCTGGGCAAGCCGGGCACGGTGCTGCCGTCCTTGCGGCGCGAGCAGCCCGAGCGGGTGGTGATGCTGGAGTCGCTCGGCCGCCTCTACACCGAGGGGCGCGAGGTCTCCTGGCGCGCGGTGACACCCGCGGAGGGCCGTCAGGTGTCGCTGCCCACGTACCCGTGGCAGAGAGAGCGGTACTGGTTCCAGCCGGGCGCGGCGGGGGCTTCGAGGAGCGCGGGTCAGGGCCACGCGGTGCTAGGGGTGTCGCGGCGCTCCTCGCTCCGGCCGGGGGCGCGGTTCTGGGATGTGGATGTGGCGGTGGAGAAGCTGCCGTACCTGAAGGACCACCGCGTGCAGGGCACCGTGGTGCTCCCGGCGGCGGCCTATCTGGACTGGGCGCTGGCCGCGGCGCGCGAGGGACTGGGCGAGGGGACGTGGGCCCTGGAGGACGTGCGCATCGACGAGGCGCTGGCGCTGCCCGAGGAGGGCTCGCGGCCGACCCAGCTCGTGCTGACGTCGGAGTCGGCGCAGGGCGCGTCGTTCAAGGTCTCCAGCTTCGTGCCCGTGTCGGGCGAGAGCGCGGAGGTGTGGACGGTGCATGCGTCCGGCACCGTGAGACCGCTGGCCATGGAGGCCACGCCGTCCGCTGTGTCGCTGGACGAGGTGCGACGTCGGTGCACGCAGGTCCGCGAGGGCTCCGCGCACTACGGCGAGATGGAGGAGCGCGGTCTGAGCTACGGCCCGACGTTCCAGGGGCTGCGCGAGGTGTGGCGTCGCGACGGTGAGGCGCTGGGGCGGCTGGAGGTGCCCGAGGCGCTGGGCGCCGTGCGAGGGCTGCACCCGGCGATGCTCGACGCGAGCCTGCAGGTGCTCCTGGAGGCGTTCCCGTCGGGCGGTGGCACCCACGTCCCGGTGCGCGTGCGCCGCTTCGCGGTGAGTCGCGCGGGCACGCCGGTGCGTTGGGCACACGCTCGCCTGTCGGAGCCCGCGGCAGGGGAGACGACTCGGCAGGGAGACGTGTGGCTCCTCGATGCGGAGGGCTTGCCGGTCGCCGAGGTGCGCGGCATGGTGCTGGCGCCCCTGGCGGGACAGCGGGACGCGCGTCTGGTGGCCCAGGACCGGGCGCTGTTCGAGATGGCGTGGCACCGCGTGGACGCGCCCGCGACGTCGCCGTCCGCCGAGGCGCCGTGGCTCGTGCTGATGGATGGCCAGGGGCATGGCGCCGCGCTCGTGAGCCAGCTCGAGGCACGGGGCGGCACGTGCGTGAAGGTCGAGGCGGGGGCGGAGTTCCGCAAGCTCGGCGCCCGGCACTTCGCGGTGGCCCCCGGTTCGCGCGAGCACTTCCAACGACTGCTGACCGAGGCCTTCTCCGAGGGCGAGTCGTGCGGAGGCGTGGTGTACCTGTGGGCGCTCGAGGCCTCCGAGGTGGAGGTGTCCGGAGCCCGCGCGAGCGACGAGGCCGAGCGGCTGTGCGGCGGCGCGCTGCATCTGGTGCAGGAGTTGACCCGCGCGGGGTGGCGGACCGCGCCCCGGCTGTGGCTCGTGACGAAGGGCGCGCAGGCCGTGGGCGGAGAGCCCCGGGTGAACGCGGTGCAGGGCTCGCTGTGGGGCCTGGGCCGCGTGGTGTCGCACGAGCACCCGGAGCTGCGGTGCACCTGTGTCGATGTCGAGGCGCTGTCCTCGGACGCGGCGGCCTCGCTGCTGGCGGAGGAGGTGCTCGCGGGCGCGAAGGACGAGCAGGTCGCGCTGCGCACCCAGGGACGGCACGCGGCGCGACTGGCGCGGCGTCTCCCGGTGGATGCGTCGCGCGAGTCCGCCGAGCCGAGGCTCCCCGTCGAGGGACGTGCCTTCCGCGTGGAGATTCCCACGCCCGGTGTGCTGGACCGGCTGGTGGCGCGGGTGGCCGAGCGACGTCGTCCTGGCCAGGGCGAGGTGGAGGTCCAGGTGGAGGCGGCGGCCCTCAACTTCATCGACGTGATGAAGGCGATGGGCATCTATCCGGGCCTGCCTCCCGGGCCCGTCTCGCTGGGCGGTGAGTGCGCGGGCCGCGTGGTGTCCGTGGGTGAGGGCGTCACGGGGCTCTCTGTCGGACAGCGCGTGGTGGCGGTGGCCGGAGGCAGCCTGGGCTCGCACGTCATCGCGGACGCGCGCTTCGTGCGCCCGTGCCCCGAGGGCATGAGCGCCGAGGACGTGTCCACCGTGCCGCTCGTCTTCATGACGGCGTGGTACGCGCTGGAGCACCTGGGGCGGCTCCAGAAGGGGGAGCGAGTCCTCATCCACTCCGCGGCGGGCGGACTGGGACTCGCGGCGGTGCAGGTGGCCCAGGCCCGGGGCGCTGAAATCTTCGCCACCGCGGGCACGCCCGAGAAGCGCGAGTTCCTGCGCACCCTCGGCATCGCCCATGTCATGGACTCGCGCACGCTGGCCTTCGCCGACGAGGTGAAGCGCCTGACGAACGGCGAGGGCGTGGACGTGGTGCTCAACTCGCTCTCCGGTGACGCGATTCCGCGCGGCCTGGAGCTGCTCGGTCCGGAGGGGCGCTTCCTGGAGGTCGGCAAGCGCGACATCTACGACGGCCGGGCGCTGGAGCTCACGCCGTTCCGCAAGAGCATCTCGTACACGGCCATCGACCTGGCGGGACTCCAGGAGCGCAAGCCCGTGTTGTTCGCGCGGCTGCTCCAGGAGGTGATGGAGCAGGTGGAGTCGGGCGCGCTGCGGCCGCTGCCGTACCAGCGCTTCCCCGTCTCGCGGGTGGCGGACGCCTTCCGCGAGATGGCGCAGGGTCGGCACACCGGCAAGCTCGTCATCGGCATGGAGGACCCCACGCTGAAGGTGGCCCCCGCGCGCTCGGGCTTCCGCGTGCGAGCGGACGGCACGTATCTGGTGACGGGTGGTCTGGGCGGACTGGGCCTCTCCGCGGCGAAGTGGCTGGTGGAGCACGGCGCGCGGAGCCTGCTCCTGATGGGTCGCTCGTCTCCGTCGGAGACCGCGCGCAAGACGCTGACGGAGCTGGAGACGCAGGGCGCGCGAGTCGTCGTGGCCCAGGCCGACGTCGCGGACGCGGAGCAGCTGCGCGACGCGCTGGCCAGGACGCGTGACGGAGCGCTGCCGCCCCTGCGCGGCGTGCTGCACTGCGCGGGCGTGCTGGAGGACGCCACCCTGGCGCGACTGACGCCGTCGCACCTGCGCACGGTGATGGCGCCCAAGGTGCGCGGCGCGTGGAACCTGCACGAGCTGACGCGAGGCGAGGTCCTGGACTTCTTCGTCCTCTATTCGTCCGTGGCGTCGCTGCTGGGCCTGCCGGGCCAGGGCAACTACGCGGCGGCGAACGCGGCGATGGACTCGCTGGCGCATCACCGGCGCGCGGTGGGGCTGCCCGCGACGAGCGTCAACTGGGGTCCGTTCTCCGATGTGGGCCTGGCCGCCGCGCAGTCCAACCGCGGCGAGCGCCTGGCGTACCAGGGCATGGCGAGCTTCATCGCACGTGAAGGAGAGGAGCTGCTCCAGCGGCTGCTCGACGAGGGCGCCACGCAGGCCGCC
The DNA here is from genome assembly GCF_020037055.1 of Myxococcus sp. AS-1-15. Classification (NCBI taxonomy): domain Bacteria; kingdom Pseudomonadati; phylum Myxococcota; class Myxococcia; order Myxococcales; family Myxococcaceae; genus Myxococcus; species Myxococcus sp. AS-1-15. The sequence goes on from NZ_JAIQDF010000012.1 coordinate 382,957, forward strand.
GCGGTACGCCTGGACGTGCGCCAGTGGCTGGAGTTCTTCCCGTCCGTGGCGCCGCTGCGCGTCTGGTCCGATCTGAGCGCGGAGGGACGCGGTGAGGTGGCCCGTCCCGGCTCGGACTTCCTGGGCACGCTGAAGCAGGCGGAGCCGGGCGCGCGCCTGGAGCTGTTGGAATCACACCTGCGCGAGCGGATTGCCCAGGTTCTGCGACTGGAGCCCTCGCGCGTGGGCCGGGCGGACCCGTTCCGGGCGCTGGGCCTGGACTCGCTGATGAGCCTGGAGCTTCGCAACCGTGTCGAGGCGTCCCTGGGGCTCAAGCTCTCCGCGACGCTCCTGTGGACGCACTCCACGCTCGGCGCGCTGAGCGTCCACCTGCTCGAAAGACTCGAGCTCGCGCCGGTGTGCGAGCCCTCAACCCCTTCGCCGTCGAAGGCGAACCAGGAGCGTCCATCCGACGAGTCCGCCGCGGAGCTCGCGGCCCTCTCGGATGAGCACCTGCTGGACCTCTTCGACGATGCGCTGACCGCGCTGGAGAACGAATCGTGAGTGACGCGACCAAGGAGAACGAACTGAAGCAGCGCATGGCTCGCGCCGTGCTCGCGATGCAGAAGGTGCAGGCGAAGCTCGACACGCTCGAGAAGGCGCGCACCGAGCCCATCGCCATCGTCGGCATGGGGTGCCGCTTCCCGGGGGGCGCGGACTCGCCCGAGGCCTACTGGAAGCTGCTCGACGAGGGCCGGGACGCCGTGCGCCGTGAGCCGGCGTCGCGCCGCACGGGCGCCGACACGGGCACGCCGCGCTGGGGCGGGTACCTGGACGAGGTGGACGGCTTCGACGCGGACTTCTTCGGCATCTCCCCGCGCGAGGCGGCGAGCCTGGACCCGCAGCAGCGGCTCCTGCTGGAGGTGAGCTGGGAGGCGCTGGAGGACGCGGGGCAGAACCCGGAGAAGCTCCTGGGCTCGTCCACGGGCGTCTTCGTGGGCATCACCGGCAACGACTACGAGCGCGTGCTGCCCATGGGCGCGGACCAGCTCGACGCGTACTACATCACGGGCAACGGGCACTGCTTCCCGCCCGGTCGCATCTCCTACGTGCTGGGCCTCCAGGGGCCGAGCCTCGCGGTGGACACCGCGTGCTCGTCGTCGCTCGTCGCGGTGCATCTGGCCTGTCAGAGCCTGCGGCTGGGCGAGTGCAACCTGGCGCTCGCGGGCGGCGTCAACCTCATCCTGGACTCGCTCAGCACGGAGATGATTGCCCGCACGCAGTCGCTGTCTCCGAACGGGCGGTGCAGCACCTTCGATGCGTGGGCCAACGGCTTCGTGCGCGGTGAGGGCTGCGGCGTCATCGTGCTCAAGCGCCTGTCGGACGCGCAGGCGGACGGGGACACCATCCTCGCCGTGGTGCGGGGCTCGGCCATCAACCAGGATGGCCGCTCGACGGGGCTGACGGCGCCGAACGTGCTCGCGCAGCAGGCGCTCCTGCGCCAGGCGCTGGCGAACGCGCGCGTGGAGCCCTCGGCCATCGGCTACATCGAGGCGCACGGCACGGGCACGTCGCTGGGTGACCCCATCGAGGTGGAGGCCCTGGCCGACGTGGTGGGCGCGCCGAGGGCGGATGGGAGCCAGTGCGCGCTGGCGTCCGTGAAGACGAACATGGGCCACCTGGAGTCCGCGGCGGGCATCGCGGGCCTGATGAAGGTGGTGCTGTCGATGCGCAACGAGCGCATCCCCAAGCACCTGAACTTCACCCGGCTCAACCCGCGCATCCGCATGGACGGCACGGCCTTCGTCATCCCGGCGGAGAGCGCGCTGCCGTGGGCCCGCTCGCAGAAGCCGAGGCTCGCGGGCGTCAGCTCGTTCGGCATGAGCGGGACCAACGCGCACGTCGTGCTGGAGGAGGCTCCCGTGCGCGCGGTGCCTTCGGCGGCGCCGAGCCGGCCCCCCTCGAACCTGCTGCTCCTGACGGCGAAGTCGGAGGACGCGCTCGCCGAGCAGGTCCGTCAGTACGCGAGCCACCTGTCCGCGCACCCGGAGCTGGACGCGGCGGACGTGTGCTTCACCGCGAACACCACGCGAGCACGCTTTGCTCACCGTCTGGCGGTGGTGGGCGGCTCGACGCAGGCGCTGGCGGAGGCGCTGCAGGGCTTCGCGAAGGGGGACGTCTCGGACGCCGTGGCCTCGGCGGAGGCCGCGTCCCAGGCCCCGCGGGTGGCCTTCCTGTTCACGGGGCAGGGCAGCCAGTACGTGGGCATGGGCCGCGAGCTGTACGCGACGTCGCCCGTGTTCCGTGAGGCGCTGGACCGGTGCGCCGCGCTGCTGAAGCCCCGCATGGAGCTGCTGTCGGTGCTCTTCCCGGCGGAGGGCGCGACGTCGCCCATCGACCAGACGGAGTACAGCCAGCCGGCGCTGTTCGCGCTGGAGTACGCGCTGGCGCAGGTGTGGAAGAGCTGGGGCGTGGTGCCGCACGCGGTGATGGGCCACAGCGTGGGCGAGTTCGCCGCCGCCGTCGTCGCGGGCCACCTGTCCCTGGAGGATGGCCTCGCGCTCATCGCGGAGCGCGGCCGGCTGATGCAGGCGCTGCCCTCGGGAGGCGCGATGCTCAGCGTCTTCGCCACCGAGGCCCAGGTGCAGCCGCTGCTGGAGCCGCACCGGGGCCAGGTGTCGCTGGCCTGCCTGAACGCTCCTGGCCAGGTGGTGTTGTCCGGCGCGGGAGAGGTGATTGCGCGGCTGGACCAGGAGCTCCAGGCGAAGGGCGTGCGCACCAAGGCGCTCGTCGTCTCGCACGCGTTCCACTCGCCGCTGATGGACCCGATGCTGGAGGCGCTGGAGTCCCAGGCGGCTCGCGTCAAGGTGCTGCCGGGGACGATTCCCCTCGTGTCGAACGTGACGGGCCGGCCCGTGGGCGCTGGCGAGCTGGGGGCGCCGGGGTACTGGCGTCGTCATGCGCGTGAGGCCGTGCGCTTCCAGGAGGGCATGGAGTCGCTGCGCGAGCTGGGCATCGACGTGTTCGTCGAGGTGGGGCCCACGGCCACGCTGCTGGGCCTGGGACGCGCGTGTCTGGGAGAGCAGCCGGCGTGGATTGCCTCGCTGCGCAAGGGGCGTCCCGACGCGGAGCAGCTGCTCGGCGCGCTGGGACGGCTGTTCCTCCGGGGCCAGGATGTGAACTGGCGCGCGGTGGACGCGGAGCCCTCGCGACAGAAGGTGGCCCTGCCCACCTACCCGTGGCGTCGTCAGCGTCACTGGCCGTCGGAGGCGCCTCGCCTCGCGACGGGGCGCTCCGAAAGCGCCACGGTGCACGGCGCGGTGACGGAGCTGGACGCGGGCTCGCTCTTCCAGGTGCGTTGGGAGGAGTCGACGGCGAGCGGGCAGGGCGTCCCGGGTGCCTGGATGCTGCTGTGCGACCAGGGCGGCGTGGGTGAGGCGCTGGCCGCGCGCTTCGAGCAGCAGGGCGTTCCGCACGTGAAGGTCTACGCGGGGGCCGCCTCCGCTCCGGGGGCCCTGGCCGTGGACCCCGCGGACGGCGTGGCGCTGGCGAAGCTGTGGAAGGATGCCTTCCCGGCGAACCTGCCGCGCGCGGGCGTGGTGCACCTGTGGGGCCTGGATGCGTCGGGCGTGGAGTCGCCGGGCGCGCTGAGGACCAGCACCCGGGAGCGCTGCATCAGCGTGGTCTCCGCGCTGCGGGCGCTCGAGTCCTCGTCGGAGCTGACCGGCCGACTGTGGGTGGTGACGCGCGGGGCCTGCGCGGTGGAGTCCTCGGAGGTCGACCCGTCGCAGGCGCTCTTGTGGGGGCTGGGCCGCGTGGCGGCGCTGGAGCATCCGGAGCGCTGGGGCGGGCTGGTGGACGTGGAGAAGGCGGAGGGCGAGCCGCTGGCGGACGTCCTCATGCGCGGTGCGGGTGAGGGCGAGGAGCAGGTCGCGCTCCGGAACGGGCGTCGGTTCGTCCCCCGGCTGGAGTCGAAGCCGCTCCCCGCGGCGAAGGCCACGACGCTGGCCTCGGCGGCGACGTACCTCGTCACGGGCGGCCAGGGAGAGCTCGGGCTGCAGGTGGCGCGCTGGATGGTGAAGCAGGGTGCGCGGCACCTGGTGCTCACGGCGCGCAGCGCCTTCCCCGAGCGCTCCGAGTGGGAGGCCCTGGAGGCTCGTGGTGGTGACGTGGCCGTGCGCATCGCGGCGGTGAGGGAGATGGAGGCCGCGGGAGCGACGGTGGTGCTCGCGCGCGCGGACGTCTCCCGTCGTGAGCAGATGGTGGCGCTGCTGGAGAACGTGCGCGCGACGATGCCCGCGCTCAAGGGCGTGGTCCACGCGGCGGGTGTCTCCACGCACGCGCGGCTGCGGGAGCTGGATGCCTCCGCGCTGGATGCCGTGCTGGCGCCGAAGGTCGAGGGCGCGTGGCACCTGCATGCGCTGACGCAAGGGGACTCGCTGGACTTCTTCGTCCTCTTCTCGTCCATCTCGGCGGTCTGGGGCTCGGTGGGCTCCGGACACTACGCGGCGGGCAATGCGTTCCTGGATGCGCTCGCGCAGCACCGGCGCGCACAGGGGCTTGTCGCGACGAGCATCAACTGGGGCCCGTGGGCGGGCCGGGGCATGGCCTCGCCGGATGCGCAGCGGTGGCTCGTGAACATGGGCGTGGACTCCCTGGAGACCCAGGAGGGGGTCGCGTGGTTCGAGCGACTGCTCGGCGCGGACGTCACGCAGGCCACGGTGGCGCGCGTGCGGTGGGAGCGCTTCAAGCCCATCTATGAAGCCCGTGGTCCTCGGCCGTTCCTGGCGGCGCTGGGGACGAAGGCCGTGGAGACCGCCGCCGCGCCGATGGCGCGCACCGCGCCCATGCTGGGGCGGGACGAGTTGGAGGCGGCGGTGCGTCAGCAGGTGGCGGGGGTGCTCGGGCTGGACCCGAAGCGGCCGATTCCCGCGGGACGCGGCTTCGCGGACCTGGGGATGGACTCGCTGATGGCGGTGGAGCTGAAGGAGCGGCTCCAGCGCGTGGTGGGGCAGTCGTTGCCGGCGACGCTGGCCTTCAATCATCCCAATGTGCAGGCGCTCACCGAGCACCTGCTGAGCCTCGTGGAGGAGAAGAAGCCTCGCGCGGAGGCCCCCAAGGCCGTCGCTCGCACGGACGAGCCCATCGCCATCATCGGCATGGCTTGCCGCTTCCCGGGGGACGCGAACACGCCCGAGGCGTACTGGCGCCTGTTGCGCGACGGCGTGGATGCCACCTCGGAGGTGCCGGCGGACCGCTGGGATGTGGATGCGCTGTTCGACTCGGACCCGGAGGCGCCGGGAAAGATGTACATGCGCAAGGGCGGCTTCCTGCGCGACGTGGCGGGCTTCGAGCCGCAGTTCTTCGGCATCTCCCCGCGCGAGGCCGAGAGCATGGACCCGCAGCAGCGGCTGTTGCTGGAGGTCGGCTGGGAGGCGTTGGAGCGCTCGGGAATCAACGCGGACTCGCTGCGAGAGACGAACACGGGCGTCTTCGTGGGCGTCACCGCGTCGGACTACTCGCGCGTCATCCTCAACCAGGATGCGGCGGCGGTGGATGCGTACTTCGCCTCGGGCACCTCGCTGAACGTGGTCGCCGGTCGCCTGTCGTTCGCGCTCGGGCTGCACGGTCCGAGCATGGCGGTGGACACGGCGTGCTCGTCGTCACTGGTGGCGCTGCACCTGGCCTGCCAGAGCCTGCGCAACGGTGAGTCCACGCTCGCGCTGTCGGGCGGCGTGAATCTCATCCTCACGCCCGAGGCCACGCTGTCCATCTGCAAGGCGCACATGCTCTCGCCGGAGGGTCGGTGCAAGACGTTCGACGCCTCGGCCGACGGGTTCGCGCGCGGCGAGGGTTGCGGCGTGCTGGTGCTGAAGCGGTTGTCGGACGCGGTGGCGGACGGGAACGAAGTGCTGGCGGTGATTCGCGGGACGGCGGTGAACCACGACGGTCCGAGC